>DASVQX010000032.1:0-12880 GCA_036388915.1 Pyrinomonadaceae bacterium | reverse complement strand
GGGGGCCCTGCTCCGCGCGATGCGCGAGAAGGGGATCCGCGCCGGCCTCGACGTGTTCGCCGCGGAGCCCGCGGGCGGCACGGGCGAGTTCACGGACGAGATCGGGCGGGAGCCGAACCTCTACGGCACGCACCACATCGGCGCCTCGACCGAACAGGCGCAGGAGGCCATCGCCGCCGAGACCGTCCGCATCATCCGCACATTTAAGGAGACGGGGCGCGTGCCGAACGTCGTCAACCTCGCGCGGCGCACGCCCTCGACGCACACGCTCGTCGTGCGCCACCGCGACCGGCCAGGCGTGCTCGCCTCCGTCCTCGACCGCATCCGCGCCGAGTCGATCAACGTGCAGGAGATGGAGAACGTCATCTTCGAGGGCTCGGAGGCGGCCGTCGCCCGCATCAACCTCGAAGCCGCGCTCCCAGTCGAAGTGCTCGAACGACTCAAAGCCGACAACGCCGACATCATCGAGTTGAGCCTGCTCGAAATCAGACAGCCGTAGTTAACGAGGAACGAAACGATGACCGAGAGAATCTTTAACTTCAGCGCCGGGCCGGCGGTGCTGCCCGTCCCCGTCCTTGAGCGCGCGCGCGAGGAGATGCTCTCCCTTCCCGGCGTCGGGATGAGCGTGATGGAGATCAGCCACCGCTCGAAGCCCTTCCAGGCCATCCTCGACGGCGCCGCGTCGGGCCTGCGCGAGTTGATGGGGATACCCGAAGGCTACCGGGTGCTCTTCCTACAGGGCGGCGCGAGCCTCCAGTTCTCGATGGTGCCGATGAACTTCCTGCCCGAGGGCGGGAGCGCCGACTACATCGTGACGGGGAGTTGGGGCAAGAAGGCTCTGAAGGAGGCGAAGAAGGTCGGCGGGGTGAGCGTCGCCGCCGACATGGCCGACTCGGGTTACAACCGCACGCCGGCCGAGGACGAGTTGAAGCTCGACGGGGCGGCGGCCTACGCGCACTTCACCTCGAACGAGACCATCGAGGGCGTCCAGTGGAAGGGGGAGCCGGAGACGGGCGGCGTGCCGCTCGTCTGCGACGCGTCCTCGGACATCTGCTCGCGCCCGGTTGACGTGAGCAAGTACGCGCTCATCTACGCGGGCGCGCAGAAGAACCTCGGACCTTCTGGCGTCACCGTCGTCATCGTGCGCGACGAACTGCTCGGGCGGGCGCGCGACGGCCTGGCCACGATGCTCGACTACCGCACGCACGCGCAGAACGACTCGCTCTACAACACGCCGAACACGTGGGGCATCTACATCCTCAACCTCGTGTGCGAGTGGGTGAAGGGCGAGGGCGGTCTCGCAGCGATCTCCCAAAGGAACGAGGAGAAGGCGCGCAAGATTTACGACGTGATCGACTCGACCGACTTCTACCGCGGCCACGCCGCGCGGGAAGCGCGCTCGAACATGAACGTCACCTTCCGCCTCCCCTCCGAAGAACTCGAAAAGAAGTTCGCCACCGAAGCGACGGCCCAAGGGCTCGACGGCCTCAAAGGCCACCGCTCCGTCGGCGGCATCCGCGCCTCCATCTACAACGCCTTCCCCGTTGAGGGTGTGGACGCCCTCGCCTCCTTCATGCGCGACTTCGAACGCACCAACGGCTAACCCCCGGCCCCGTACCGCACATCAGCCGAACTTCAGCGCGCCTCGCCGCCGCCGAAGTTCGGCTGTTTTCCATCCCCAGCCTTTCACCCCAACGAGGTCAGTTCTCGCATTCCGCGAGGCTCTGCCGAGCCTCTTCAAGGCGAGGCGAACGCAGGGCGGTGAATATTTCGACGGCACGCCGGGCGTGCCGGAGGGCTTCCGGCTTCCGGCCTTGCTGAGTGAGAGCTATAGCGAGACGGTGGCAATTGCTGGCAACTAACCCCATGTGACCGACTTTTTCAGACAAGAGTAGGGCCTCGCGGCTCAGGACTTCTGCGCTGAACCAGTCCTCGTGGCTCAGTGCTACCTCGGCTAGATTCCCGGTGTAGGTGGCAATGCCTTCGCGATGTTCGACGGCCCGAGCAACCCGCAGGGCTTCTCGATAATCGCGCACGGCACCCTCAATATCATCAGAGAAGTATTCAGCCTTGGCGAGGGAGTTCAGGCAGCGGGCTATATAGACGTTCTCAGGGCTAATTGTACGCCCAAGCTCCACGGCTTCGCGCAAGGCCGCGATGGCGGCAGAATAATCCTCCGCCAACAAGTGGCCGATGCCGTGTAAGCGGAGGGCGGCGGCCCGTTCGCGGGTGTCAGCTTGGGACTCGCGCCAGTGTTTATCAGCGCGGTCGGTGCATGCGAGCACTTCCGCGGACTGACCGCGCAGGTAGTAGACCCATCCGGCTTCGTAGGCTCGCCAGCCGGCCGACAAGAAATCTTTAGCTACCACGGCCTTGACTTCTGCATCCCGCGAGAGGGCAAGCCATTCATCCAAACGGCCGGTGAAATCGAAAAATCTGTGGAATGCATTGCACACTGTCTGGAGCCGATCATTCTGCCCGGCTAAGAAACGCGGCAGGGCGGCCGCGACCGTGGGCCACGCGGCATCGAGCACAGGGAAGTTGTCGAATTTCCTGTAGCCATTCTCCACTACCAGCGCGTAGGCATGATTTTCGAGCCGGTCACCGGTCTCCGCAACGACCTCGGGCTTCCGCCGCCGCAGGAAGTCGGCGACCAGCGGCACGAGTGCGAACGCCGTCTCCTCGGTGTCGGGGACGACCAGCGAGCGGTTGGCGAGGCTGCGCAGGGCGGTCTCGGTTGGTGCTTCGTCGCAGCCCGTGACCGTGGCGACATGCTCCACTTTCGCCGGCAGGTCGAAGTAGGTAAGCACGCAGAGGACTTTGGTCTCGTCCTCACTGAAATCATTCACCAGGTCACCGAAGACGAACTCCAGCGGATCGTTGTCCGCCGGGCAGGAGCGGAGGAACTCCAGCGCGTCGGCGAGAGTGCGGCAGCTCCCGCGTCCGAGTTGCCCGGCCACCCAGCGGAGGAGCAGCGGGTTGCCGGCGGTCTGCTCGTAGAGGGCGACGCGTTCGGTTTAGTTAGTCTTGGCTAGTAAAGGATTGCGGCGGGCGAGGTCGGCGAGGGTTTCGAGCGCGGCCTCGCGGCCGAGTTTTTGGAGGATGAGTTCCTCGGAGCCGGAGCCGATGCGGCGGCGGCTGGTGAGGATGGCCTTGCAACCTTGTGGGAGGCGCTTGACGAAAGTAAAGAGACGGTCGCGGTCTGATTTGGGGAGTGATTCGAGATTGTCGAGGATGAGCAGCGCCCGCTCGACGCGGAGTGCGTCGAGCAACAGCCGGATGCGTTCGTCCTCCGGTGCCTTCGTGATGTCCGCGCGGCCCAACTCGCGCGAGAGTTCGTTGAGCATTTCGAGGAAGCCGGGCAGGAGGAAGCCGCGCAACTCGCGCACGCCGTCGTCGTCCAGTTCGCGGTTCTTGACGGAGACGAAGACGATGCGGTCGAACTCGTCGGGCGTGCAGTCGTAGGCGGCGCGGACGGCGAGCGAGGTCTTGCCCATGCCGCCCGGCCCGTCGATGAGCGCGCCCCAGGTGCGGTTGGCGGGGTCGAGGGCTTCGCGGATTTGCGCGAGTTCGTCTTCGCGGCCGAAGAAGGGTTGGAGGCGCGGGAGGTTGTTGGGGATGGAGGTGTGGTGGGTCTTGCCGTCGGGCGGCGAGGGCTTGGTGTAGTGGTCTTTGGGCTTGCCTTCGTTGAGCGCGAGTCGTTCGAGGATGAGCCGGGCGGCCTGCTCGGGCGTCTTGCCGTCCAGCTCGCTAAAGCCGGCATCCGAGTACAAGCCTTCGACGTTCGCGCGGTCGAACCTGCCGAGCATCACCTCGTCCTCGCGTCGTCGCTTGAGCAGGTCAAAAATCGCATCCCACTCCAAGCCGCACCATTCCTTGTGCGGGTAGTCGCGGCAGATGACCACGACCACTAATTCGGACTCTTCGTGGTAGAGCTTCGACAGGTAGCGGCCGAGTCGCGCCCTTGAGAACTCGGCCTCGTGATACATGTCGTAGAGGATCGCCGCTTCGCCGAACCGCCCGGCGAGGATGGCGGCGACTTTACCGACGTAGTCGCGCTTCTCCCCCGCGAAGGAGAGGGCGATGCGGAAGCGTTTGGCGGGCGAGTCCATAGTTCAAACTCTGTGAGCACGGGTAAGGGGCCGACGGCGTTGATTATCCACGGCGGGGGCGGATTGACCAACGCCTGTTGGTTCCCTTGGCACGGGGGCGGGCGGGGGTTAAAGTATGGGCGCGCCGCGGGGTCTCGCGCGCGTAACGTGAACACCGTTTCCCCTGAAGATAATGAGCACGAAAATACTGTTCCCCCTCGCCCTCCTGTTCGGCCTGTCGGCCGCCGCGTTCTCGTCTGCGCAGGGGCCCGCGAACAAGCCCGCGCCGGTCGAGCTGGCTTCGGAGAAGCGCCTGCGCAACGTGCGGCAGTTGACCAACGGCGGCGAGAACGCCGAGGCGTACTTCTCGGGCGACGGCTCGCGGCTCGTCTTCCAGTCGAAGCGCGACGGCGCGGAGTGCGACCAGATTTACACGATGCGCGCCGACGGCTCGGACGTGCGGATGGTCTCGACGGGGAAGGGGCGCACGACCTGCTCCTACATCTTCCCGCGCGGCGGTCGCGTGCTCTACTCCTCGACGCACATGGCCGACGCGAAGTGCCCGCCGCCGCCCGACTACACGCGCGGCTACGTCTGGGCGGTCTACCCGTCTTACGACATCTTCACGGCGCGCGAGGACGGCGGCGACGTGCGCCGCCTGACCGACACGCCCGGCTACGACGCCGAGGCGACCGTCTCGGTTGACGGCCGGAAGCTCGTCTTCACCTCGATGCGCGACGGCGACCTCGACATCTACACGATGGACGCCGACGGGAAGAACGTGAAGAGGTTGACGAACGAGTTGGGATATGACGGCGGGCCGTTCTTCTCGCGCGACGGCAAACGGATCGTCTACCGCGCCAACCACCCCGAGACGCCCGAGCAGGCCGCGCGCTACAAGAAGCTCCTGGCCGAGAACCTCATCGAGCCGAACGCGCTCGAAATCTGGGTAATGGACGCCGACGGCCGCAACAAGCGGCAGGTGACCAAACTCGGCGTCGCCAGCTTCGCGCCGTACTTCCTGCCCGACGGCAAGCGCATCATCTTCTCGTCGAATTACCCGAACCCGCGCGGCCGCGACTTCAACCTCTTCGTCGTCAACACCGACGGGACGAATTTGGAGCAGGTCACGTTCAACGACACCTTCGACGGCTTCCCGATGTTCTCGCCCGACGGCCGCAAGCTCGTCTTCGCCTCGAACCGCAACGCCGCCGCGCGCGGCGACACCAACGTCTTCATCGCCGACTGGGTCGAGTGAAAGCCATGCAGTACAAAAGATTTTCCAGCCTCCTCCTCGTCATAGCGCTCCTCGCGCCGTCGGCGCTCGCGCAGACCGCGGCGAAGCCTTCGGCGCCCGACGCCGAGCGCCTGCGCGCGCACGTCTCCTACCTCGCCTCCGAGAAGCTCGAAGGCCGACGCACCGGCACGCCCGGCGCGGAGGAGGCCGCGCGCTACGTCGCGCGCGAGTTCATGCGCCTGCGCCTCAGCCCCGGCGGCAACACCGCCTCCAACGAGCTGACGGAGAGGAGCTACCTGCAAGAGTTCCCGTACGTCGCGGCGGTCGAGCTGGGCAAGGGCAACGCGCTGACGGCCACGCGGCGCGTCAGGGAAGGGACGCGCGGCGCGCCGCTGGCGGTTGACTTCAAAGTCGGCGAAGACTGGATGCCGCTCGGCTTCGGCACGAACGGCAAAGTCGAGGGCGGGGTCGTCTTCGTCGGCTACGGCATCGCGGACGCCGCGCAGAACCACGACGAGTACAAGGGCGTTGGCGTCGCGGGCAAGGTCGCGCTCGCCTTCGCCGGCACGCCCGACGGCGACAACCCGCACGGCCGCTTCACGCGCTCGGGCGAGCCGCGCTTCAAGGCGGCGGCCGCCCGCGCCGCGGGTGCGCGCGCGCTCGTCCTCATCGCCGCCGACGAGAAGTTCGCGGACGACAGGCTCTCGCGTCTGCGCTACGACAACTCGGGCGGCGACGCGGGGCTTCCGGTCGTCGCCGTCTCGCGGCAGGCGGTGGCGAAGGTCTTGGGGCTGGCGGATGTGGCGCTGCTCGGCGAGTTTGAGAAGGTCATACGCGCGCGCGAAACCGCCGCCCCTCGTCCGGGCCCGGAGGCGGTGGTCAGGATCGACGAGACGGCGGTCGGAGAGGTAGTCGTCAGCCTCTCGACCGACGTGGTGCGGAAGAACGCGCCGGCCGCCAACGTCGTCGGCGTGCTCGAAGGCTCGGACGCGCAGTTGAAGTCGGAGGTGATCGTCGTCGGCGCGCACTACGACCACCTCGGGCGCGGCGGCGAGGGGAGTCTCGCCGGGCGCGAGGGCGACGTGCACCACGGCGCGGACGACAACGCCTCGGGCACGGCCGGGCTGTTGGAGTTGGCGCGGCTCTTCTCGCGCGAGCCGCCGCTGATGCGGCGCACGGTGGTCTTCGTCGCCTTCGGCGGCGAGGAGGAGGGTCTCATCGGTTCGAGCCACTACGTGCAGAACCCCGCGCGCCCGCTCGGGCAGACCGTGGCGATGCTCAACATGGACATGATCGGCCGTCTGCGCGGCGACGTGCTCAACGTCGGCGGCGTCGGCACCGCCTCCGAGTGGCGCTCGATAGTCGAGGCGGAGAACAAGGTCTACAACGTCATGCTCGACCCCTCGCTCACCGGCGCCCCCGCCGGGGCGAAGAGGGACGAGTCGAAGCGCGCCGAGGTCAACCCCGACGCGCGCGCGCCGGAGCGCCGCCCGTCGTCCGACGCTCCCGTCCCCATCGTCGTCACCGGGGCGAACGGGCGCACGGCCGTCACGGCGACGCCGGCCGAGCGTTTCGCGCTCCGCCTGAACGAGGACGGCTACGGGCCGAGCGACCACTCGTCCTTCTACGCGCGCCGCGTCCCCGTCCTCTTCTTCTTCACAGGCTCGCACGAGGACTACCACAAGCCGACCGACACGGCCGACCGCGTCAACTACGAAGGCGAGGCGCGCGTCCTCCAGTTCGTGCGCGACGTGATCTACGAGTTGCAGTCGCGCGACCAGCGGCCGACCTACGCCGTGGCGAAGTCGGAGGCGAACGCGCGCTCGACCGGCTTCCGCGTCTCGCTCGGCACCGTGCCGTCTTACGCCGACTCGACCGACGGCCTCAAGCTCGACGCGGTGCGCGAGGGCTCGCCGGCCGCCGCCGCCGGGCTGAAGGCGGGCGACAAGATCGTCAAGCTGGCCGGCCGCGACGTGCGTAACGTCTACGACTACACGCAGGCGCTCTCCGAGATGAAGGCCGGCCGGGAGTACGACATCGAAGTCCTCCGCGACGGCCAACGCCTCCCCATGAAGATCACGCCCGCCGCGAGGCGCTAAGTAGACAGTAGACAAAAAACGGGCGGCGCGTCTCGGTTGCTGCTGAGACGCGCCGCTTTTGGTTTTTCTACTGTCTACTGTCTATTGTCTACTGTCTACTTCCTTTCACCATCTCGGCTCGCGGTCGCGTCCGCCGCCGCCGCCACCGCCGCCGTAGCCGCCGCCTCCGCCGTAGCCGCCACCACCGCCGTAGCCGCCGCCGCCGCCGCCGCGTTCGACGCGGGGCCGCGCCTCGTTGACGGTCAGCGCGCGGCCGCCGAGTTCCTTGCCGTTGAACTGCTCGATGGCCGCGGCGGCGCCCTCGGCCGTCGCCATCTCGACGAAGCCGAAGCCGCGCGAGCGCCCCGTGTCGCGGTCTTCGACGACCGAGGCGTTCTCGACCTCGCCGGCCTGCGAGAAGATTTCGCGCAGCTCGTCGCTGGTCGTGCGGAAGTTAAGGTTCCCCACGTAAAGTCTCGTGCTCATCTCTCTTCTGTCCTTTTTTCTAAGTGAAGCGCGGGCTGTGGGACACGTCGCGTGCTGAGACTGTCGAGCGGGAAGACGGACTCTGGACACTCTGGCGGCGAGGGCGGCGACTCTCAGACCCGGTGCTCCCGCCTGGCGGAGAGCGGCTTCAAACCAACTTAACCAACCCCACTCTCCCTCAGCCGAATACCGTCGCCCCGGCGGTCGCGGGCAGGCGCGGCCGCCTTCGACCGCGCGAGAGCGCAGGAACCTGATGCCGGCAGAGTATGCCCCCAACCCTCCGCGCCGCGCAAGAATTTTTCTCTCCCGCCAGCGGCCGATTACGGAATCGACGTGGGCACCGTCGGCGCGCCGAGGAGCGCGAGGTAGTAGTTGTGGTCGTGCTGGTCGCCGATCTCCTCGTCGAAGTTTTTCTCCCCCTTGACCAGACCCGTGTGGTTGACCGGCATGATCGTCCCCGGCAGCGGGTACGGCTGCCCCGGCTGGACGTAGAAGGTGTCGCTGCCGAGGTACTCGGTCATCCTCTTGTTGAGATGGTCAATGATGTCCCGGTACAGGGAGGGGCAGGGGACTGTCGGCTCGTACAGGCCGACGATGCCCGAAAGGTCTGCCCACGCGAAGGGGATGGCGTCGAGGGTGTTGTAGTAGCGGGAGAATTGCGTGAGGCCGTCGAACAGGTCGGCGAAAGCCTGATTCCCCGCCGTCGGCCCGGCGAAGGTGTAGGGGATGACGGCCGTGCCGACGCCGGCCTGCGACAACTCGTAGTCGAGGTAAAGCGCCAGGACGGAGGCCAGACAGCCGCCGAGGCTGTGACCCGTGACGAAGACCGGCGCCGTCGAGACGTTCGCCGTGAGGTATTCGAGCAGACTCTCCCCGGTGTTCGGGTCGGCCATGCCGAGCAGGTCTTTCAACCCCACGTCCGTGCCCTTGGCGATCAACGCGCCGGGGGTCGGCGGGTACGACCACGCGACCGTCTCATCGACCTCCAGGTCTTCGTACAGTTGCAACAGCCCGCCCACCGTCCAGCTCGGCTCCGTCCCGCGGACGGCGACGGCGTAGGCCGGGGCGTCCGCGTTGTAGGCGACGTACATCTGGTTGGAGTTGTGCCGGCTCCTGGCCGGGCCCCAGACGAGCGCCCATCGGCCCTGCGTCGCGTACTCGGTCGCGCCGGGCGGGGACGCGGGCGGGGGCGTGTTGTCGCGGAGCAGGCCGCCGATCTGATTCGCGTCCGCGTAGGCGAAAGCCGCCAGCGTCATCAGGCTCGGCGCGAACGCGCCGTAGCCCGCGGGCGGCGGGGGGATGTCGAGAGGATTCATGACACGTCTCCTTTGTGGTTGAGGCTGAAAGGCTTGCCGGCGAGGACCCGCGTGCGACCGCTTGAGGCTAAGGAAGATAATCCCGCCCGGCCCGTCGGTCAACCTTTCCGCCCGCGCGGAGGGGAGGGCGGCGGCGGCCCGAAGCGCTAGGTGCGCAACTGGGCGGAGCCGGCCCGGCCGCCTTCCTTCTTGAAAAGGCCACGGCTTTAGAGCAGAATGGCGGCGCGCAGTCGAAGTCTTCGAGGGCGCGCGGCCCGACGCGTTATCCCCGGCCGCGCGCTTCGGCTCCTTCAACCCCCGTGAACGCGCCGCCCCGTGGCGCCGGCCTGACCGGATGATCGGCAAGACCATTTCGCACTACCGCATACTCGGCCAGGTCGGCGAGGGCGGGATGGGTGTGGTCTACGTCGCCGAAGACCTCCACCTCGGCCGCCGCGTCGCCATCAAAATCCCGCACGCCGGCCGCGACGAGAGCCACTACCGCGCGCGCTTCCTGCGCGAGGCGCGCTCCGTCTCCAAACTCCGCCACCCCAACATCGCCGCCGTCCACGACTACGGCGAGACGGACGACGGCCAGCCCTTCATCGTCATGGAGTTGATCGGGGGCGAGACGCTCGGCGACGTGCTCGCCGGCCCCGGCCTCTCCATCGCGCGCTCGGTCGAGGTCGCGCGACAGACCGCCGAGGCGCTCTCCGAGGCGCACCGGCGCGGCGTCGTCCACCGCGACATCAAGCCGTCGAACGTCGTCATCGACGAGCAGGGTCAAGTCAAGGTGCTCGACTTCGGCCTCGCCAAGCAGTTGCACGAGGAAGGCGCGGGCGGCCCCGAGGCCGCGACGCTGCTCTCGGCGCGCACGCGCTCGGACGTGGTCATCGGCACGCCGCTCTACCTGAGCCCCGAGCAGGCGCGCGGCTCGAAGGTGGACGGCCGCAGCGACCTCTTCGCGCTCGGCGCGCTGCTCTACGAGTGCCTGACGGGGCGGCCGGCCTTCTCCGGCGCGAACGTCATCGAGATCGGCGCGCAGGTGCTCCACTTCGACCCGCCGCCGCCCTCGCGCTTCAACCCGCGCGTGCCGGCGGAGCTCGACCGCCTGACGCTCAAGGCGCTGGCGAAGAAGCCCGAAGACCGCTTCCAGTCGGCCGACGAGTTCGCCTCGGAGCTGGCGCGCGTGCGCGGGCGTCTGCCCGACTCCGACACGGCCACGACGCGGCGGCTCTCGGGCGCGGACAACGGCCACCGGTCGAGCGCGCTCATCACGATGGCCGAGGCGATGCGCCGCCCGAAGTTCTCGCCGCTCACGCTCGTCGCCTCGCTCGCCGCCCTCGCGCTCATCGTCCTCGTCGTCGCCTACGTCCGCCGCCCGACGGCGCACAAGCCGGGGCCGGAGGCGGCGGGGCTTTACCAGCAGGGCGTGGACGCGATGCGCGAAGGCTCATACTATAGGGCGAGCCTCCTGCTTAACCAGGCCGTCGAGCGCGAGGATGGGTTTGCGCTCGCGCGCGCGAAACTCGCCGAGGCGCTGCTGGAGATGGACTTCCTCGACCGCGCCAAGGATGAGATGATCGCCGTCGGCGAGCTCGTGCCCGACTTCTCGGTCTACCCGCGCTCGGACGCGCTCTACTTCGAGGCCGTCCGCTCGACCGTGAGGCAGAACTACGGGGACGCCGTCAACGCCTACCAGAAGATCGTCGGGCTTTCTCCCGACAGCCCGGAAGCGCACCTCAACCTCGGGCGCGCCTACGAAAGGGACAACCAGGCCGAGAAGGCCGCCGAGAGCTACACGAAGGCGACCACGCTCGACTCGGCGTACGCGCGCGCCTTCGTCCACCTCGGCGCGCTCCACGCGCGGCGGGGCAACCAGCCCGGCGCGGCCAACGCCTTCGACACCGCGCAGCAGCTCTACGAGGGCGGGAAGAACAAGGAGGGCGAGGCGGCGGTGCACTACCAGCGGGGCCGGCTCTTCTACAACGTCCAGCAGAAGCCCGCCGAAGCGAGCGCCGAGTTCGACCGGGCGCTGGCGCTGGCCCGCGAGACGAAGAACGTCTACCAGCAGGTGCAGGCGCTCTTTCAGCTCGCGCTGACGCGCGACGACGCCGGCGACGCGCAGAAGACCGCGCAGGACGGGCTCGACCTCGCACAGGACAGCGGCATGAACGACCAGGTGGCGAACGGCTACATCACGCAGGGCATCATCTTCTTCAACCGCCTGAGCCGGTACGACGATGCGGAGACCGCATACAGGCGCGCGCTCCAGTTCGCGGTCAACTACAAGCTGCGGCGCTACGAGGCGCTGGCCTCCAACAATCTGGCGGGCCTGTGCGAGCGGCAGAACCGCCTCGACGAGGCCGAGAAGTTCGCGGAGAAGGCGCTCGAATTCTTCAAATCCCAAGCCGACTATCGCAGCGAAGCCGTCCGCTCGTCGATGATTATCGCGCGGGTCAAGAAGCGCAGGGGCGACTACGGCGGCGCGCTCGAAGTCTTCGAGGGGCTGCTCCGCTCGGCCGACCAGTCGGGCGACGAGATGCAGGCGGCCGGCCTCCACCGCGAGTGCGGCGTCGTGCTGAGCGCGATGGAGAAGTACGCGCTGGCGCTCGAACACTACGCGGAGAGCGTCAACACCGCCCGCACGCTCCGCAACAAGGCGCTTCTCCCCTTCGCGCTGCTCAACCAGGCGAACGCGCTCTGGGCGTTGGGGCACTACGAGGAGGCCGCCGACAACTTCCGGCAGTTGACCGAGGGCGACCCGCAGGCGCCCAGCGCGAGCAACGACCTGCTGGTCAACGTCCACCTCGCCGAGGCCGAGATGGAGTTGAGCCGGCGCCACTTCCCCGAGGCGGCGGAGAAGGTCGGGCGGGCGCTCGCGCTGCTGAAGGAGTTGAAGACCCCCCCGAACGACTCGCTCTCGCTGGCCGACGCCATCCTCGGGCAGGCCGAGGGGCAGGCGCGCAAGGCCGCGCGCGCCCGCGCGCTGTGCGAGGAGGCGGTGCGACTGGCGGCGCTCGGCACCGACTCGTCCGTCATGGCGCGGGTGCAGTACGCGCTGGCGCTCGCGCTGCTCGAAGCGGGCGACGCCGAGGGCGCGCGCGCGGCCGCGTTGAAGGCGCACGAAGTCTACGCCCGGCTGGGGCGCGCCGATTCCGCGTGGCGCGCGCTCGCGGTGGCCGGGAAGGCCGGCCGCCGCGCCGGGGACGAGAACGGGGCGCGCGAACACCTTGAGCGCGCCGCCACCTCGCTTGAGCAGTTCCAACAAAGTCTGGGGCCGGAGGCGGCACGCTACCTCTCGCGCCCCGACGTGCAATGGCTCCGCGGTGAGCTCGCTGTCTCGACGGCGAGCAAGACTCACTGACGTTGCCCCGATGTCCTCAACCCCAAGGAGAAAAGAAGATGCCAGACGCAGACCCACCAATTGTCGTCAGCGGAGGTTCCGTCACCCTGAAGTTTAAGGCCGACGAACTGCCGGAACAGATCAGAGGCCAACACCACAACCCGGACAAGACGCTGAAGAAGATCACCATCAGCGGCGACGGCGTGGACTACACCGCCGACTTCCCCACGGGCAAGGGGGTGACCATCAAGATTTTCTGGGACAACAGCACGGGCGGAAGTGGAGGCGGTAAGTAGTAAGGCACGCCCCAACCCGAAAACCCCGAACCAACAAGAGGCGGGGGGGGG
>DASVQX010000031.1:0-53556 GCA_036388915.1 Pyrinomonadaceae bacterium | reverse complement strand
GCGAGATGTCGCGCAGGTCGAAGATGGCGAAGGAGGGCTGCTCGGTCTTGAGGAGCTGGTAGACGCCCTCCTGCGTGGTCGTCGAGACGGTGCCCTCGCGCTCGCGCAGGTAGCGCGAGGCGTCGGCGACGGACGGGCGGGCGTCGCTCCTGTCGTCGCCGAGCGCGTCCACGACGTAGGACTTCAGGAGCTTCGGCCAGTAGGAGGCGAAGAGGCGCGGGCCGGCGAAGACGTCGGCCCAGACCGCCTTGCCGTTGCGCGCGACGACGACGCCGACGACGCCCGGCTGCAAGACCTCGCGTTCGAGCGCGCGCAGGTAGTCGTCCATCTGCGCGCCGACGCGCTTGCTCGCGTAGACCTCCTGGTAGGTGTCCGTGCCGTTCGACGTGCCGAGCTTCGCGTTGTTGTCGCTGACCTCTTTCCAGACCTCGCCCTGCGCCTTCTTGTCCTGCGCCGCGGCGCGCAGCTTCGGGTGCGCGACCGCGCCGAGGCTTGAGAACTTCGCCGGCCCGTTGTCGGGCGCCGCGGCGCCGCCGCCCGCGTTGTAGCCGGCCCTCTGCGCGCTCCAACGCCCGTGCTCGACGCAGAAGACGCTGAGCGCGACGGGTACGCTCACGGGCGGGATGACGCGGTCCTCCTGCACGATGCGATCCTGCTTGCCGCCGACGATGACCTCGCCCGCCAGGAGCACCAGCTTCTTGCCCGAACGGTTGACCAGCGACAGCTCGTTGACGGAAGCGCCGCCGCCGCTGTAGACGACGTTCTGCTGACGCGCCGCGCTCTGCGGCACGCGGGGGTGCGGTCGCGCGTGCGCGGCCGGCGAGCCCGCGCCCTTCTCGGTGATGACGACGCTGCCCGCGCGCGTCCCCTCGTCGAGCGTGATGTAGTCGGCGGAGCCCGGCAGGTCTTCGCCCGCGACGGGGAAGATCGTCAGGTTCTTGTAAGAGACCGGCGCCAGCACCCGCCACCCGCCCCCGCCGCCCGCCTGCCCCTTCGCGCGCGCGACGCCCGGCGCGGCCGGCAGCGCCGTGGCCGCCGCGAGCAGCGCGCACGCGCACAGCGCGGCCGAAATAGTCCTCGAACCCGGAAAGTGAATCATCGTTTGCCTCCTCGGAAAGTCTCTTCTGTTTGAAAGTTCGGCTGACGCCCGGCGTCGGGGGCGAGGCACGCCCGCGCCTCCTCACGGCCGGCCGGGGCCGCCGGGCCGTCTTCGCGCTCGCCGTTTACGGTTTGTGAACGCCGGGCGCGGCGCCGACTTGCGCCCGCCCGTTTTTTTGTCGCCGCGCGCCGGGCGAAGCCGCGGAACTTACGCCGGTCGCGCGGTGTCGAAAGACCAGATTAACGACTCACGCCAATGGCGCCGCGCGTCGCGCGCGAGCGCCGAAGTGTGTCCGACGAGGCCGGGGCCGTCCCCTCCAAGCGCAAGAGGTGAACCGTGAAAGACAACACGTCCGAAACTCCCACGCGCGCTCTGCCGGGCGACGGCGTCGCGCCGGCCGTCAACGTCACGCCGCTCATCGACATCCTGCTCGTACTGCTCATCATCTTCATGATCGTCGCGCCGATGCGCCGCGCGCGCTTCAAGGCGGACGTGCCGACGCCGCCCGAGAACGAGAGGGTTCTCAAGAGCCATCTCACGCTGGTCGTCGAGGTGGACGCGGACCAAAGGTTGAAGCTGATTCGCGGGGCCGAGACGGTGGCGGAGGCGACGGTCGGGGACGCGGGCGCGGTCGCCGCGCGCCTCGCCGCCGAGTGGCGCGTGCGCAAGCTGGCCAGCAACTGGCGGGTCGGGATGGAGTTGCGCGCGGACGTTTCGCCCGACGAGAGGATCGAGCGCACGGTCTTCGTCCGCGCCCCGCGCTCGACGCGCTACGGCGAGGTGACGAAGGTCATCGACGCCGTCAAAGGCGCGGGCGCCCAGCCCGTCGGCCTCCAGACGGACGCCCTGCCGAACTGAATTGTCTACGAAGAGTGTGACGAGGGCGAGCGCAGGAGCGGTTTGAGTTCGGGGAAGGCGAGGCGCTCGCCGCGCCACCTGACCTCCGTGAGGCCGCCGGCTGCGGCGAGCGTGGTGTGGTAGTTGTCGTAGGTGTTGTCGGTGTCGGTCTCGCCCCAACTCCCGTCGGCGTTCTGCGACGCGAGCAGGAAGTCCGTGCCGGCGCGTACGAGCGGGCTGCGCGCGCCAAGCCCGAAGCACTTCAGACATTCGAGAAACTCGCCGACCATCTGCGGGTCTTCCGCCTCGACGGCGCCGGCCGCGTGCGCCTTGAGGAACGCGAACTCGCGCGGCAGCCAGCCGGGGCGGAGGCGGTACACGTCGTAGTCGTTGAGCGTGTAGACGACGTGCGTCACCGCGTAGGCCGCGTCCCAGAAGTCTGCGTCGTCTTGGTCTTCCGGGTACGGGCGCAGCGCGGGGAGCCAGCGCAGCACGTCGGCGTAGGCGGCGCCGAGCGAGACGCCGTAGCGCGCGGCCATGTAAGTCCGTATCAGCGCGACGTACCAGACGCCGTAGCGTCCCGCCATCGAGAGCCGCCGCCGGCAGCCCGCGCAGGTCTTGCGGCCGCGCTCGTTCCAGAGTCCGCAGCGGCAGCTCTCGGGGATGTCGCCGGGCGGCGGCTCCCGCGCCGGGTCGAACCAGAGAAAGTCAACGGCCGAGAACCGCGCGGCGGCTTTTACCAATTGCGCCTTCATCGCGCGGTCGCGCGCCCCGAGGCGGTCTGCGTAGAGGCTGCCGTAGGCGAGGTCGTAGATTGTCTCGGCGTCCGCGTCCTCCGAGACTGAAGGGTTGAGCGCGCGCCAGCGTCGCGCCAGCTCCGCGCCCTCGGCGCGCGCCCAGCGTCGCAGAGGGGCGTCGGCGGCCGTGTCCGCGACGACGTAGAAGTAGTTGAGAAAGTCGCTCCCCCACTCCCTGAAATGACTCGGCCGTCGCGCGAAGCGCAGGATGAACTCGGCGCCGCGCCGCGCCGCGCCCGCGCACTCCTCCGACCTGTACCCAAGCGCCTTCAAGTGGTGTCTATCTCAACCTCGACTCAAGACTCTTCGAGTTTGGCCTCGCGCGCGCGCCCCTCGTCGCCGGGGTCGGGCTTACGAGAGGCGACGGCGCCGTCGCCCGATTCGGGCGGGCGGCGCTTGTAGCGGTGCGTGACGGGGCGGCGGCGGCCGATGCCGATGGCGTTGCGCGAGATGATGAGCGTCGGCGGGAGTTGGCGCCGCTTGAACTCGTTGGCGGGCGACTCGACGCGGTTAAGGATGTCGTAGACGAGCGCGCTGTCGTGCCCCTCGGCGACGATCTCCTCGGGCGCGGCCTTGCGCTCGAAGTAGAGCCGGAGGACGGGGTCGAGCGTGTCGTAGGGCGGCAAGCTTTGGTCGTCGAACTGGTCGGGGGCGAGTTCGGCCGAGGGTCGCTTGTCGATGATGGCCCACGGGATGAGTTCGCCGCCGCGGTTGATGTGGCGCGCGAGCGCGTAGACCTCTGTCTTGAGCACGTCGCCGATGACCGCCAGCCCGCCGTTCGTGTCGCCGTAGAGCGTGCAGTAGCCGAGCGCCAACTCCGACTTGTTGCCGGTCGAGAGCAACAGCCGCCCCTCCGCGTTCGAGACGGTCATCAGGATGTTGCCGCGCAGGCGCGACTGTAAATTCTCGGCCGCGAGAGATTCGCCGCCGCGCGAAGGCTTGGTGAGTCCCATCTCCTTCGTCAGCACCTCGAAGGCCGCGCTGATGGGGCGCTCGACGACCGGCATCCCGAAGTTGCGCCCGAAGGCGATTGAATCCTCGACGCTCCCGCGCGACGAGAAGGGCGACGGCATCATCACGCCGAGGACGTTCTCGGCGCCGATGGCCTCGCACGCCAGCGCCGCGACGACGGCCGAGTCTATCCCGCCAGAGAGGCCCAGCACGGCGCGCTTGAAGCCGTTCTTGCGCGCGTAGTCGCGGATGCCTAAGACGAGCGCGCTCCGCACGGTCTCCACGTCGTCGCCGGGCAGGCAGCGCTCGTCGCGCACGCCGCAGTCGAGGTCAACCGTGCCGACGAACTCCTCGAAGGGCGGCGCCTGAAGGATGGTCTCGCCGCGGCAGTCGGTGACGAGCGAGGCGCCGTCGAAGATGATGCCGTCGTTGCCGCCGACGAGGTTGACGTAGACGACCGGCAGCCCCGACGCCTTCGAGCGGTGCGAGACCATCTGGCACCGCTGCCCCATCTTCGCCTTGTTGAAGGGCGACGCGTTGGGCGAGACGATGACCTTCGCGCCCATCTCGATGACCTCGTCCGTCGGGTCGTGCGCGTAGAGCCGCTCCTTCCAGAAGGTCTTGTCGTTCCAGAAGTCCTCGCAGACGACGACGCCTAAGCTTTCGCCGCCCACGTCGAAGATGCGCCGCCGCTCCGACGACTGGAAGTAGCGCGGGTCGTCGAACACGTCGTACTCGGGCAGCAGCGTCTTGTCGGCGAAGCCCAACAACTCGCCGTCGCGGATGACGGCCGCCGAGTTGAAGAGGCGGCGTCCGTGCGCCGCCCCCGTCGGGCGGACGGTGCCGACGACGGCCGTCAGCCCCTTCGTCGCCGGGATGATCTTCTCCAAAGGCTTCAGCGCCGACTCCGCGATGTCGCGGTCTAAGAACCAGTCGAGCGACGTGTACCCCTGGACGCACACCTCGGGGAAGACGATCAAGTCCGACCGCTCCGCCCGCGCCTGCTCGATGGCGCGCAGAATCCTCTCGGTGTTCCCCTCGTAGTCGCCGTTCGTCGTGTTGATCTGCCCGATGGTGACGCGCATGGCGAAATTCTATCACCGATTCGCCGGCCGCTTCACGGCTTCTGCGGCCCGCCCGCCGCCTGCTTCTTCCCGCCCGTGCCCGCCGCCGCCGGGCGTCTCGATGCGGACGCGGTCGCCGGGTCGGAGGTCGCGTGAGCCTTTGGCGTCGAGCTTGGAGGCGCGCCCGCCGCGGATGACGCGGTCGCGGCCGGGCGCGCCGTCGGAGCCGCCCGCGAGTCCGTAGGGAGCGCGCGCGCGGCGGTCGGCGAGGAGCGACATGCGCGCGGCGGCGAGCGTCTCTATCTCGCGCACGACGCCGTCGCCGCCCCGCCGCGCGCCGCGCCCGCCCGAGCCGCGTCGTAAGGAATAGGCGCGCACGCGCAAAGGGTAGGCGTACTCCAGCGCCTCGGCCGGCGTGTTCAGGCTGTTGGTCATGTGCGTGTGGACGCCCGAGACGCCGTCCGCCGCGGGGCGCGCGCCCATGCCGCCCGCGACCGTCTCGTAGTAGGCGAACTCGCGCCCCGTGCGCGGGTCTGTGCCGCCGACGGTGAGGTTGTTCATCGAGCCTTGGCTCGCCGCCGGGACGCGGCCGGGCAGGGCTTTCGCGAGAGCCTTGAAGAGCACGTCCACGATGCGCTGCGAGGTCTCGACGTTCCCGCCCGCGACGGGCGCGGGGTGCGCGGCGTTGACGACCGTGCCCGCCGGCGCGTTGACCTCAATCGGCTCCATCAGCCCGGCGCTCGCGGGCACCTCCTCCGCGCCGATGAGGCAGCGGAAGACGTAGGCCACGGCCGAGACCGTGATCGCCTCGACCGCGTTGACCGGCCCCCCGACCTGCGGCGCGCTCCCCTCGAAGTCTACGCGCGCTCGCTCGCCGCGCACCTCGACGCGGACGCGCAGAACGACCTCGCCCGCCGTGACGCCGTCGGAGTCGAGCGCGTCTTCGGCCTCGTAGACGCCGTCGGGAATCGAGCGCACGGTCGCGCGCATCATGCGCGCCGAGTAGTCGATGAGGTGGCGCGCGTACTCGGCCGCCTCCCGCGCCCCGGCGCGCGCGACGATCTCCGACAGTCGCGCCGCGCCGGTCTTGAGCGAGCCGATCTGCGCCTCGAAGTCGGCGCGCCGCTCGCGCTCGACGCGCACGTTCGCCATCAGCAGACGCATCACGTCCCCGTTCACGCGCCCGCCGACGACCAGCTTGACCGGCGGAATCCTCAACCCCTCGCCGTACACGTCCGAAGCCATCCCCATCGACCCCGGCGTCGCGCCGCCGATGTCGGCGTGGTGCGCGCGGTTCGCGACGTAGAAGCCGGCCTCGCGTCCCGGCCCGCCGAGGAAGACGCCGGAGACGAGCGTCACGTCCGGCAGGTGCGTGCCGCCGGCGAAGGGGTCGTTGAGGACGACCACGTCGCCGGGGCCGATGCTGGTTTGGCCGAGCGCCGCCGCCACCGCCATCGGCATCGAGCCGAGGTGGACGGGCATGTGGTCGCCCTGCGCGATGACGCGGCCGTCAGAGTCGAAGACGGCGCAGGAGTAGTCGCGCCGCTCCTTGATGTTCGGCGAGTGCGCGGTGCGTCGGAGCGTCAGCCCCATCTCCTCGGCGACCGAGGTGTAGAGCGCGCGGTAGATTTCCAGCGTCGTCGGGTCGAACCCTTTGCCCTTTTTCATAATTCGCTTCAGGTTCTTCACAGTTCGATGACGAGATTGCCGCCCGCGTCCGTCGCGGCGCGCGCGCGCGTGGGGACGAGCGTGGTTGACGAGTACTCGGTGACGACGCACGGCACGCGCAGATGCGCGCCCTCGCGCAAGTCCTCGCGGCGGTAGACGGCCGCCTCGCGCGCCTGTCGCTCGAAGTGGACGCGCGCCGTGCCGTGCGGCTCGGCGAAGCCGCCGCCCGCGTTCTTCCCGCGCCGCCGCTTCTCCTTCAACTCTTCGACCAACCCCGAGGCGAGCAGCCGCGCGCTCACCACCTCGACCGACTGGGCGGTCTGCGCGTAGCCGTAGCGCGCTTCGTGCTCGCGGTGGAAGCGCTCGACCAGACGGCGCCCGCCGTCCCACGCGACCTCAAGCTCGAAGGACTGACCCTTGTAGCGCGCCGCGACCGTGCGCGCGTGACGCTGCCGCGCGTCGTCGAAGCCCTCGCGGCGGAGCGCTGCGCGCGCGTCGCGCTCCATCTCCTGAAA
Source organism: Pyrinomonadaceae bacterium (assembly GCA_036388915.1). GTDB lineage: Bacteria > Acidobacteriota > Blastocatellia > Pyrinomonadales > Pyrinomonadaceae > QHXN01. The sequence continues at coordinate 46,625 of DASVQX010000031.1, read as the reverse complement.
CGCGCGCTCGACGCGTGGCGCCGCGCGCCCGTCCCCTTCGGCGCCGACTTCGAGCATGAGCGTGCGGCTGACGCTCTTGACCACGTCGGCGCGCAGGCACCCGAGCGCCGAGAGCGCGCCGGGGCTTCGGGGCACGACGACGCGCGGCACGCGCAGCGCGCGCGCCAACTCGACCGCGTGCAGGCCGCCCGCGCCGCCGAACGTGACGAGCGTGCAGCCGCGCGGGTCGAAGCCGCGCTCGACCGAGACGGCGCGCAGCGCCCGCTCCATCCCCGCGTTGACGACGCGCACGACCCCGAGCGCCGCCTCGACCGCCGACACCTCGCGCCCGCCCGCCTCCGACATCTCGCGCGCCAGCGCCGCGAGCGCCGCGACGGCGCGCGCCTCGTCCAACTTGAAATCGCCGCCGAGCAAGTCCGCACCGCCGAACCTTCCCAGGACGAGGTCGGCGTCCGTCACCGTCGGAAGCGTCGAGCGGCCGTAGCAGGCGGGGCCGGGAACCGCGCCCGCCGACTCCGGCCCGACGCGAAGGCTCCCGCCCGCGTCCACGCGCGCCACCGAGCCGCCGCCCGCGCCGACGGTGTGGATGTCGAGCACGGGCACGGCCACGGGGAGCCCCGCCACGCTCGCCTCGTTCGTCAGGCGCAAGCGGTTCCCCGGACACAAAGCCACGTCGGTCGAGGTGCCGCCCATGTCGAACGTGATGAGGTCGGTGAAGCCCGCCTCCTCGGCCGCGCGCGTCGCGCCGACCACGCCGCCCGCCGGCCCCGAGAGTATCGTCCGCACCGGCTCCGACGCGGCCGCGCGCGCCGAGATGCTCCCGCCCGACGACTGCATCACGCGAAACTGTCGCGCCGGGACGTGCGCGCCGAGACGGCCGAGGTAGGCGCCCATCAGCGGTTGGAGATAGGCGTTAATCGCCACGGTCGAGGTGCGCTCGAACTCGCGGTACTCGGGGAGGATTCTGTGCGAGACGGAGAGCGGCACGCCCGCAAGCCCGGCCTTGAGCGCGCGCTCGATGCGGCGCTCGTGCCGAGGGGCCGCGAAGGAGAAGAGCAGGCAGACGGCGACCGACTCGACGCCCGCGCGCCGGAGTTTACGGACGAGGGCGGCGACCTCTTCGTCTTCCAACTCTTCGACGACCGAGCCGTCGGCGGCCACGCGCTCGCGCACGCCGAAGCGTAAGGAGTCGGCGACGAGCGGCGCGGGGCGCGTCCAGTCGAGGTCGTACAGGCTGCCGCGCGCCTGACGGCCGATGACGAGCACGTCCTCGAACCCCTTCGTCGTGACGAGCGCCGCGCGCGCGCCCTTGCGTTCGAGCAGCGCGTTCGTCCCGACGGTCGTCCCGTGCACGACTTCGAGGTCACGCAGGCGTACGCCCGCCTCGCGCGCCACGCGGCGCAGCCCCTCGGCGATGGCGCGCGAAGGGTCGTCCGGCGTCGAGGCCGCCTTGAAGACGCGCGCCCGACCGTCGGCGTAGTAGACGAAGTCGGTGAACGTCCCGCCCGTGTCCACGCCCACGCGCACGCGCCGAACGGCTTCTTTGACCTGAGCGTCGGGGGCGGCGCCGCCCCGCCGAGAGTTTGTCATTTCGGGGGAGGATAGCATGAGGGTAGCCACACCGACACGACGTGTCTTCCTTTCTTACGCGCGCCGCGCGAAAGGGGCATCATCCGGGCCGCGCTCCCGGACGTGCGCGCGCGAACGAAGACAGGAGACGAACATGCGAGCTTATGCCACACGCCTGACCACCGGACTGCTGGCCTTCGCGCTCGGCGCGGCGTCGGCGAATCTCGGCCCCGCCCGGAGGCGGCCCACCCCGCCCCCCGCGCCGCGGACGCCCGCGCCGCCGGCCGCGACGGTCACGGTCGCCGACACCCCGAAGGAGGCGGCCCGGTGAATCACGCAGACGCTCGTCACCAGTTTCCCGACCCTCGGCACGGTGCGCGTGCAAGCGGTCGAGAACTACGGCGAGCAGATGCGGCTCGAAATTCTGGACGCGAGGACGGACGCGCCGGTCGTACACGTCAAGCATGACAGTCTGCATTTGAGCGAGTAAGGATTAACCCTTCTTGTCCCACGCGCCGATGAACTGGCGGAGCGCGACGATCTTGCCGAGGTGGTAGGAGCTGTGGACGGCGAGGCTGCGGAGCACGTCCGCCATCGTCGAGCCGGGGTCTGTCTCGTGCGCCAGTCGCTCGGGCGACGCCGTCCACCACAGAGCCTTCTCGACGCCGCCCGTGAACTCGGCGACGAGCGCCTCCCACTCGGCCTCGGACGCTGGCTCGGCCTCCGGGTAGACGCGCCCCGCCTGCCACTCCGCGTAGAGCGCCTCGTCGCGGTTGACGATGATCGACTGCCAGCGGGTCGCGTGCCACAGCTCTTCGTAGATCGTGTGCGACTGCGGCGAAGGCCGGCGCGTCACCTGTTCGACCGTCAGCCCCGCGAGTATCTCCCCGCGCCGCGCGAACTCGCCGTCCCGGAAAAGGTGTTCCCACTTGCCCAAACGATCGGCCTCCCCGTGAGCTACGAATTAAAAGTCGGAAGTTGAAAGTCGGAAATTAGAAAGTCAGCGCGGCAGCGTCGCCGACAGCAGGCGGAAGACGTTGCCGCCCATGACGGCGCGCACCTCTTCGTCGGTGAACCCCGCGGCGAGCAGCGCGTCCGTGACCTCGACGACGCCCGTCGTGTCGAAGGGCGTCGTGACCGTGCCGTCGAAGTCCGAGCCGAGCGCGACGTGTTCGACGCCGACGACGCCGGCCGCGTGGCGGACGGCGCGCGCCACCGCCGCCGCGTCCGCCCCGCACGTCGCCGCGTCCCAGTAGCCGATGCCGATGACGCCGCCCGTCGCCGCGACCTTGCGCAACTGCTCGTCGGAGAGGTTGCGGTTGTTGTCGCACGTGCCCCGCACGCCCGTGTGCGAGACGACGAGGGGCCGGGTCGCGACGGCCGCCACGTCGTCAATCGTCGCGGCCGAGGCGTGCGCCAGATCGACGAGCATCCCGCGCGCCTCCATCCGCCTGATCATCTCGCGGCCGCGCTCGGTCAGCCCCGTCTTCTTCTCGCCGTGCGCGGAGCCGCCCCACTCGTTGTCGAGGAAGTGCGTCGGCGCCATCATGCGGAAGCCCGCGTCGAAGAGTGCGTCAACGTTCGCCGCGTCGCCTTCGAGCGGGTAGGCGCCCTCAAGGCCGAGCAAGCCCGCGACCGCCTGCGGGTCGCCCTTCCGACGTTCGGCGAAGCTCGCGAGGTCTCCGGCCGTGCGTATGACCGTGAGCCGCCCGCCCGAGCGCGCCGCCGCGTCGTCGAGCCTGCGCGCCTGATAGAGCGCGCGCTGAAGCAGGCTCCACCAAGTGCGCGGCGGCCAGCGTTCGGCGACCGCGAGCGCCGTCACGCCGTTCCAGCCCTCGCGGTTGCTGTCGTAGTTGGAGACGAAGGGCGTCTTGGTGACGACCGTGAAGAACTGTAGCGCGACGCCGCCCTCCGAGAGTCGCGGCACGTCAACGTGCCCGCGCGTCGAGCGCGCCAGAACGTCCCTGTCCCACAAGAGCGTGTCGGCGTGCATGTCCGCGACGAAGAACGAACGGTGAAGTTCGCGCGCGCGCTCCGAGGCGCGGCTGGCCCCGCGCGCGTGCGTCCTGTTGACCACCCACTCGAACGCCGCCGGCACGACGAAGAAGAACGCCAGCGCGCACAGCACCGAGAGCAGCAACAGGACGACCGGGAGTTTTCTTTTCATCCCCCGCTCACGGCGACGCGGCAGCCGGAGGCGTGTGCGGCGCGCGCGGCGTCGAGGACGAGTTGCGTGTGGTGGCCGTCGTCGAAGGTGGCCGCGCCCTCGACGGTCGCGCGCCCCTCGCGGAGCGCCGCGACGATCTCGCGCGCGAAGACGGTGAAGCCGCGCGCCCACTCGTTGTCGCGCAAGCCCTCGGCCAGCGGCGCCTCTTCGGTCTCGACCGCCTGCCACTCGCCGCCGCCGACCCGCGCGCGTGAGAGGCGGCCCGCGCCGTCGAGCCGAAGCGCGCCCTCGGTGCCGAAGACCTCGACGGTGTGCTCGGGGCGGCCGGCCTCGGCCATCGAGATTGCGACGACGCCGGTCGCGCGCTCGGCCGCGCCGCCTTCGCGGAAGTTGACGAGCATGTTGGCCTCGTCGTCGCTCGTCACGGGGCGGAGGTCGCCGCCCGCCGGCCCGTACGGCCGCTCGCGGACGTGCGTGGCGAGCGCGGCCGAGACGTGCGAGACGCGCGTGCCTAAGAGCCAGTGGAGCGAGTCCACCGCGTGCGACCCGATGGCGCCCAGCGCGCCGCCGCCCGCGCGCTCGTCCGACCACCAGCTCCAAGGCCGGTCGGCGACGGCGCGCGAGTCGGCGCGGAACAGAAACTTGGCGTGGCGGACGCGCCCCAGCTCGCCGCCTAAGATCATCTCGCGCATCAGACGCCGCGCGTGCAGGAAGCGCAGCTCGTGGTCGAGGAGCGCGAGCTTACCCGCGGCGCGCGCCGCCTCGCACATCCGCGCCGTCTCGTCGGCGTCCATCGCCATCGGCTTCTCGCAGAGCACGGCCTTGCCGGCTTCGAGCGCGCCGACCGTCATCTCGGCGTGCGTGTCGGGCGGCGTGACGATGCTGACGAGGTCAACGTCCGCGCGCGCGACCACCCCGCGCCAGTCGTCGGCGACGAAGGGGATGTCAAACTCTCGCGCCGCGCGCTCGGCGTTCTCCCTGTGCGCGCTCGTCACCGCCACCACGCGCGCGCCCTCGCACGCCGACCACCCCGGCAACTGCGTCGTCCGCGCGAACCCCGTCCCGATGATGCCGACGCCGACCGTGTCACGCTGAGCCAAGAGACTTCCCCTCCCTGTCGCGCGAAAAATTTCGGGCGAAAAAATTTCGGGCGCGGGGCGCATCGTATCGCGCCCCGCGCCCGTGTGAAGCCGGGACGCTACTTCCCGCCGCCGCCGCCCGCCGTGCCCTTCTGGTAGTCGGGCGACTTGGGGCGCGTGTACTTGGGCGCGGGGTTCTTCTCCAGCTCGGCGAGCAGCCACTCGACCGCCTTCTCAAGCTGCGGGTCGCGACCCTGCCGCCACATGGCCGGGTCCATCTCGACCTCCACGTCGGGCGCGACGCCGCGGTTCTCGACCTCCCACTGACCTTCGAGGCCGTAGATGGCCGCGTCGGGCGCGGTGACGAAGCCGCCGTCCATCAGCTCGGGCATGCGGAAGGCCGCGACCAGCCCGCCCCACGTCCGCTTGCCGACGAGCGGGCCGATCTTCATCTTGCGGAAGTACCACGGCAAGGCGTCGCCGCCCGAGCCGGCCAGCTCGTTGATGATCATCGCCTTCGGGCCGTAGATGGCGCCGAGCGGCGTCGGCACGTCGCGCCCCTCGCGGAAGTGTATGAAGTTGAGCAGCGGGCGCGAGAGGTACTCGACGATGTGGTCGGCCAGCGCGCCGCCGCCGTTGAAGCGCTCGTCGATGACCGCGCCCTGCTTCTGCGTCTGCGCGAAGAAGTAGCGGTTGAAACTCTCGTAGCCGCCCCCCGAAGTGTCGGGCACGTAGACGTAAGCGAGCCGGCCGCCGCTCACCGCGTCAACCTTGCGCCGGTTCGACTCGATCCAGTCGCGGTTGCGCAAGGCCGTCTCGCTACCCAAGGGGACGACCGTCACCTCGCGCGCGTCCTTGCCGTCCGGGTTCGGCCCGACCTTGATGACGACCTGCTTGCCCGACATGCCCTCGAAGAAGCTGTGGACGTTGTCGGACGCCTTGACCTCGCGCCCGCCGACGGCGAGCAGGTAGTCGCCCGCCTTGACGTTGACGCCGGGCTGCGTGAGCGGCGCGCGGAGCGAAGGATTCCAGCTCTCGCCGTTGTAGACCTTGGCGAAGCGGTAGCGGCCGTTCTCTATCTTGTAATCGGCGCCGAGCAGGCCGCCGGAGACGGCGCTCGGGCGCGGCGCGTCGCCGCCGCCGATGAACATGTGGCCGATGGTGAGCTGGTTGAGCATCTCGCGGAAGAGGTACGTCAAATCGCTCCGGTGCCCGACCGAGTCGAGGTACGGCTCGTAAATCTTCTTCATCGCCGCCACGTCCACGCCGTGAAGGTTCGGGTCGTAGAAGAAGTCGCGCTCGCCGCGCCAGACCTCGTTGAACATCTGCCGCCACTCGGCGCGCGGGTCAACGCGCACCTCCATGTCGGACGTGCGGATGACGCCCTCGCCGGGCTTCAAAGGCGTCGCGGTCGCCGCGACCGTCCACACCGGGGCGGCGGGCGGCCCCGTCCGCAGGAGCATCTTCTCGCCGTTGGCCGAGACCTCGAAGTCGCTCAGGCCCTCGGTCACCTTGTCGAGCTTGCGCTTGTCGAGGTCGAACTTGTGGAGCACGAGCCCCGGAGGCCCCACGGGGCCCGAGGCGCCCGCCGGCATCCGTTCGAGCAGGAAGATGGTGCCCGCCTTGCCGGCGACGAGCCCGACGTAGTCGCGCGCCGGGATCATCGAGAGCGCCACGTCGCGCTGGTCGATGCCTTCGAGGTCGATGCGCGTGGGCGGCGTCTCCTTCTTCGCCGGCGGCTTGGCGCCGGCCGCGGGCGCGGGCGTCTGCGAGGGCGTCGCGCCCGGCGTCCCGGCGGCCGGCCTCTCGCCCGCCGTGGGAGTCGCGCCCGGAGTCGGAGACTCCTCGGGCTTCGGCGGCGTCTCGCCGCGGTCTTCGGCGGCCGCCTTCTCCTCGTCGCTCTCGGGGCTGACGGGCGAGGGGATGTTGTTCGGGAGCACGACGGCGTAGACGCTGCGCGAAGACTGGTAGGGGAAGGTGGACATCTCGGCGAAGCTGAAGGCGGGGCCGAGGTTGGTGCTGGCGGTGAAGAAGAGGTACTTGCCCGACTTGTCGAAGGCCGGGTAGCGCGCGTCGCTCATGCCGTCGGTGATCTGGCTCGTCTTGGCCGTCGCCAGCGAGTGCAGGAAGACGGCGCGCAGGTGGTTGTCGAGCTGCTTGGTGTAGGCCAGCCAGCGCGAGTCGGGCGACCAGACCGGGTCCATCACGTCGCCGCGCAGCCCGTCCGGGTTCTTATCGACCTTGACGGGCGCGCCCCCCGCCGCGTCCACGTACCAGAGGTTGAGCCGCTTGTCGGTGTAGGCGATCTTCTTCGAGTCGGGCGACCACGCCGGCGTGTAGTAGAACGACGGCGGCGTCCCTAAGTTAATCTTCTTCACCTCGCCGATCACGCCCTGCTCGCGCAGGTGCAGGGCGTACTCGCCCGACTCGTCGGAGAAGTAGGCGATCCAGCGGCCGTCGGGCGACCACGCGGGGTCGCGCTCCATGACGCCGGTCGTGTTCGTCAGGTTGCGCGCGTCGCCCTTCTCGGCCGGGACGGAGAGGATTTCGCCGCGCGCCTCGAAGACGGCGCGCGCGCCCGTCGGCGACAGCCGCGCCGTCGAGATTCTCGACCCCACGCGCTCGAAGCGCGGCCTCACCGTCACCACGTCGCCCGCGACGCGCACGGGCACGCGGCTCGACTTGCCCGACTTCAAATCGTAGAGGTTGAGCGAGCCGAACTGCTCGTAGACGATGGCGCCGGGGCCGGCCGAGGCCGACTTGATGTCGAGCCCCGAGTTCTCGACCGCGCGCGCGACCTGTTTGGTCTTCGTGTCGTAGGAGTAGAGCGTCACCGCCCCGCCGCGGTCGGAGAGGAAGTAGACGCGGTCGCCGACCCACATCGGGTTCGTGTCGTTCGAGTTCTCGCGCGGGAGCTTTTCTATCGAAGAGTCGGAGAGCCGCGCGACCCAGATGGGCTGCGTCTGGCCGCCGCGGTAGCGCTTCCAGTCGGGCTGCCAGCGCGTGAGCGGCTCGTAGGCTATCGACTGCGCGTCGGGCGACATCGAGCCGCGGTAGGCCATCGGCAGCGGCAGCTCGGTCTCCAGCCCGCCGCCCTCGACCGCGACGGAGAAGATGCGCGTGAAGTTCGAGTAGCTGTTGCGCGACGAGGCGAAGAGCACCGCGCGCCCGTCCGGCGTCCAGCCCACGACCGAGTCGCCGCCGGGGTGGTAGGTCAGGCGGCGCGGCACGCCGCCCCCCGCCGGGATGACGTAGGCGTCAACGTTGCCGTCGTACTCGCCCGTGAAGGCGACCCACTGACCGTCGGGCGAAAACGACGGGTCGGTCTCGACACCCGTGCCGGTGGTGAGGCGCGCGGCGTCGCCGCCCTCGCGCGGCACCGACCAGAGGTCGCCGGCGTAGGAGAAGACGATCTGCGTCCGGCCGAGCGCCGGCTTTTGCAGCAGGAGCGGGCGTTGCGAGGGTTGCGCGGACGCCGACGCGGACGCGCAAACGAGCAGCGACAGTGCGAGCAGTGTTCTCTTCATTTGGGGTTCTTTCCTGAACGGAGAAGTTGACCGACGGAGCCGGGAAGCGCGCCGCCCATGAGCGGAAGTGGCGGCGGCCCCCTTCGTTCGCGTGCGCCACGCATTACGCGCGCCGCGCGGCTAGAGTTTCAGGGCGTTGTTGACGAAGAAGGGCGGACGACACCCGCGCCGCCCGCCCTCTTGCTAATTGTGAATGCCCTCGCCCCGACTCGAACGGGGAACCAACGGATTATGCTTACCGCTACGGCTTTCGCCGCCCCCGGAGATGTGGCGCCGGGGTTTGTGGTCTGGACTTTCCCTTCGCTTTACGCGTCTGCCATCAAGTCTCTACACCTTCCCGGCCGCGTCGGGCCGGGCTTGGCTCGGGATTACCGTCCCGCTTTCGCGGCTTAGGCTTCCCCGAATTTGGCAGATTCTACGCGCGCACCTGAGACGACCCCGTCAGCGGCGGGACTCGAATGTGATACGCTCGCAACCCTACTTTGGAAGTCTTATGGAAAAGGTTTGTTCCATCTGCGAAGCGCCCCTCACGGGCAGGCAGACGGTTTTCTGCTCGCGCCGGTGTAAGAACTCCCCCACAAACAACAAACATCAGAATTACGTCTCTCAGCAGCAACGCGGGCGCCGGAGAAGGCAACGCCTGATTGAGCGAAAAGGCGGCCGGTGCGAGCGGTGCGGTTACCGCCGCAACGAAGCGGCGTTGGCCTTTCACCACCTCGACCCGGCAAGCAAGTCCTTCCCTCTCGACATCAGGCGTTGCTCGAACGCCCCATGGGACGCGCTTGTGGCCGAAGCGCACAAGTGTCAACTCCTCTGCCTCAACTGCCACGCCGAAATTCATAACCCCGAATTTTCCACTTAGACCTGTCAAAGAACTGAGTCCGCTGCTCTAACCGATTGAGCTACGAGGGCGCAAGTGTCAGCGGAGTGCCGGAGGATTATAAGGTTCGTCTAGAAGCGTCGCAAGCGGGCCGCCGTGAAACGATGGGCTGAAATCTTTGACCGTACATTTCGGCGTTCACCGTCCGGCGCCCGTCGCCTCTTTCAGCGCCTCGATCTGGGCGAGGTGACGGGACTCGTGGGCGCCGACGAAGAGGAGCCATTGGTAGAGGTTGAGCGGGCCCCAGGCCGGGTGCGGGAAGCGCAGCGCGTGGCCGTCGGCGCGCTCGATGCGCGGGCGCAGGGAGTGGAGCGCGGCGCGCGAGGCGGCGAGCGCGGCCAGAGCCTCGGCCAGCGGCGGCGAGTCCGAGGGGTTGAGCCTCTCGGGCGCCTTGATCTTAACGTCGCGGGTGATGGCGACAAACTCCTCGATGGAGACGGGGGCGAAGGGCGCGTCGGCGGCCCGCGCCTCGCCCGACTCTTCGGCCTTGCCGAGCAGCTTGCCGACCAGACCGGCGACGTTGCCCTCGACTATCGAGAGGTGCTCGCAGAGTTGCGCCGCCGACCACCTGTCGGGCGCCGGGCGGAAGCGCTGCTCCTCGTCGCTCAAACCCTCGACCGCGCGGAGCAGGCGCCCGCGCGTCGCGTCGATGTGCTCGTAGATTTCGCCGAGGCTGTTGAAGTCCATGAAGGGGAATTAGCTCCTCTCGTTCGTCGCCGTCCGTCGGAGGCCGAGCACGGCCGCCTGCGGCGAGACGTGCAGGACGTGCCAGCGTGGGTAGCGGACGACCAGCTCGTCGCGGTAGATGTGCGCGAAGGCCGTCTGCGCGTAGACCGTCTCGGGCTCGACCCATTCGAGCCGGACGAAGGGGTTCATCGAGATGAGCACGGCCTCGCTCGTCTGCGGCGGCTGCTCGGCGGCGCCTCCCTGCCGCGCGGGCGCGGCGGCGCCGGCGTCGGCGGCCTGCGGCTCGCCCTTCTTGAAGACGCGCGCGTCGTACTCGACCGAGGCGGCGCGCAGCGGCTCGCGCAAACTAAGCCCCGCGCCCGTGGGCGCGCCGCCCGCCGCGTCGTAGATCGCCACGTCGTACTCGAACGCCGTCGCCACCTTCGAGCCGTCGGGCGACCACGCGGGCTTGACCGGCGTCAGGCGGTCGTCGAGCAGGCGCTCGCGGCCGTCGAGCGCGACGAGGCGAGGGCGCCCCGCGTGCGGGAAGCCCTCGCGCCGCTGCGCCTCCCACTCGTCCTCCTTGCAGGCGAGCGCGGCGACCTGTTGCCCGTCGGGCGACCACGCGAACTTGAAGTAGATGAGACCCTCGCGCGTGGTGAGCGGGCGCAGCTCGAAGCCGTCGCGGTTGCCGACGTAGACCTGCTCGGTGCGGAAGGTCTGCGTCGAGGGGATGATGGGCGCGGTGGTCGGCTCGGGCGCGGCCTGCCCCGCCCCGGCGGCGTCGGGGGGCGCCAGCTCGGGCGGCCCCGGCGCGGCATCGACCGGCGTCGGGCTGGGGGAGAGTGAAGGGTTGCGGACGCCGCTGAAGATGATGCGCTCGCCGTCGGGCGACCACGCGACCTGGTCGGGGAAGACGCCGGTCAGGTCTGTGGGCAGGACGTTGCGGATGAAGATGCCGTCCGACGAGTAGAGGTCCATGCGGAAGTCCGTGTCGGTCGCGCTCGTGCCGTAGAGCGCGAGCACGCGCTGGCCGCGCGGGTCAACGACCGTACGGATGAGCATCTCTTCGGCGCGCTGCGCCTCGAAGGCGCTCTTGACGGCGCCCTGAGGCTCGTCCGGGTCGTCGCGCCGGAGCGGCTCGGGCACGGACTCCTCGGCCGCGTCCGCCTCGAAGCGGAAGGCCAGTCGCTCGGCGGGCACGTCGCGCAGCGACTTCGGCACGACCGAGAACCCGGCCGTCTCGCGCACCTTCTGGCAGCCGCCGCCCGTCATGCAGAGCGCGACCGCCAGCAGCGCCGGCAGCATCGCCCACGGACTCCTTCTCATCCCCGCCAACTCCAACTTCCCCTCCCCGCCCGAGCCTTGTTTTGAAGGGCGATGATAGGGAGCGGCGGCGCGCGCTGTCAACGAGGCCGGCCCGGCCCGGCGCGGGCCGAGGCCGGGTCAAGAGACTTCCGCCCCTTCACTTGTTGCGCCAGTCGGGCTTGCGCTTCTCCATGAAGGCTTGGACGCCCTCGTGCGCGTCCTCGGTCTTCATCAGCTCGTTGAGGTAGATGTCCTCGGTGCGTTCGAGCGCGTCGAGGAAGGGGCGGCCGCGCGCGGCGTCCATCGCGCGCCGCGTCATCTCCAGGGCCGGCGCCGACAGCTCGCGCAGCCGCGAGAGAACCTCCTGAAGCTTCGCCTCCAACTGCGCCGCCTCGACGACGTAGCTGACAAGCCCCGTCCGCAGCGCCTCCTGCGCGTCGAAGATTTCGCCGGTCAGCAGCAGCTCGCGCGCGCGCCGCTCGCCCATGATGCGCGGCAGGAGCACCGCCGCCACCGGCGGGAACACCCCGAGCTTGATCTCGGGCTGGCCGAACTTCGAGCCGGCGGCCGCCACGACGATGTCGCAGCCCGCGACCAGCTCGCACCCGCCGCCGAGGGCCGCGCCCTCGACGACCGCGAGCGCGGGCTTCCCCATCTGCTCCAGCGTGCGGAAGACGCCGTGGAAGGATTCGAGCATCTGGTAGACCGTCTCGGGCTGGTGCTCCTCGACCGAGACGCCCGCGCTGAAGGTGCGCGAGCCGGAGGCCGCGTCGAAGACGACCGCCACCACGTCGCGCATCCCCATGCACTCGGTGAGCGCCGCGTCCACCTCGCGCATCATCGCGATGGTGAAGATGTTCAAAGGCGGCCGCGCGAACGTCACGCGCGCGACGCGCTCCTCGACGCGGAAACGTATGTGCTGGTAAAGGTCGGGCATCGGATTCGGTCAACCGTCAAAAACTACTGTCGGGACTCCGTTCAAGCGCGCCCCATGAACTCGGCGAGCAGCCCGTGGAAGTGGTGGACGCCGTTCTCGCGCCGGACAGAGTAGCGGCCGCGGTCGTAGGTGCGCGAGCGCAGTCCCGCCTGCACCGCCTCGCACACGCGTATGTCTTCGACCTGCACCTCGTCGCTCAACTCGACGGTGCGCCCGACGCGCTCGCGCGTCTCGGCCGCGTCGGGGTCGCGGAAGTACCACTCGAAGACCGTCAGCGTGCGCTCGGGGCCAAGCGGGACGATGAGGTTGGTCGAGTAGTTGTCGGCGTAGACGTTGATCATCAGGTTGGGGAAGACCCAGAGGTAGAGCGCGCCCGGCTCGCCGTCCGCGGGCGGCGGGATGCGCGTGGCCGACGCGCGCAGCGGCGCGTGTTGAATCGAGTAGAAGCGGCGCGTCTCCGTGCTGTAACGCGCGTAGTCCAGCTCGCGGTGCAGCGCCGGGTGGATGACGGGGATGTGATAGCCTTCGAGGTAGTTGTCTACGTACGTCTTCCAGTTGCAACCCACCTCCCACTCCCTGCGCGCGGCCGGGAGCATTGAGGCCCAGTCGCGCCCCCCTGTGAGCGCCGGGATGTCTTCGAGCGTCTCGGCGAGCGGCGCGGCCGCCGCGTCCGGGTTGACGAAGACGAGCGCGCCCCACTCGTCGGCCGCGAACTCGGGCAGCGCGACCTCGTCGCGGTTCCAGTCTTCGACCCCGTCGAACTCGCGGGCGCTCGTGAGCCGCCCGTCGAGCGCGTAAGTCCAGCCGTGGTAGCCGCAGCGGAAGCTACGGCAGCGCCCCTCGCCCGCCGCCACCGGCCCCGCGCGGTGCCGGCACACGTTCGATAAGGCGCGCAGGCGCCCGGCCGCGTCGCGCACGACGACGACCGGCTCGCCGCCGACCTGCGTCGTGAAGAACTGCCCCGGCTCGGCCGCCTGCGCGGCGCGGCCGGCGAGCTGCCACGTCCGCCCGAAGACGCGCCGCCGCTCCTCTTCGTGGAAGCCGGCGTCGGTGTACCAGGAGGCGGGCGGCGTCTCGGCGCGCTCGATCCTTCCGTCGAACTCGTAAGCCTCTGCGTTCAAGTCCTGAAGCCCCGACCGCAAGATTTTCGACCCCGAGAGTGTGTGCCGTGTGAAGTGTGTTGAGGGGCGCGGCGCGCCGCTCATCTTACCACTTCCCCGCCTTCGCCCGCGCCGCCGCCCCGCAGGCGTCTCAGGATGAAGTAAGCGGGGAGGCTCAGCGTGAGCAGGAGAAGCGCGTAGAGGCTGTTCTCGGTGTCGCTTAGGACGGCGCCGGCGAGGAAGGCGACCGAGCCGGCGAGCGCCAGCGCGGTCGTCAAGGGATAGCCCCACGCGCGGTACGGCCGCTCCGCGTCCGGCTCGCGGCGGCGCAGCACGAAGACCGAGAGGAAGACGAGCGCGAGGTCTGTGACGAAGAAGAAGGCGAGCGACGCGAGCAGGCGCTGGAACGTGCCGGCGTAGAAGATGAGGAGCAGCGCGGCGGCCGTGCTCAAGGCGAGCGAGACCGTCGGCGTCCCGCCCGCGTTGACGCGCGCGGCGCCGCGCCAGAACAGGCGGTCGCGGCTCATCGCGTAGACGACGCGCGGCGCCGCCAGCATGTTCCCGTTGACCGACGCGAGCAGCGAGAGCACCGCGACGACGCCGATGACCGTCGCGCCGACGGGGCCGAACACCGCCTCGGCCGCCGCGCCCGCCGCCAGCTTCTCGCCCGCCAGACGGCCCAAGGGGAGCACGTGCAGCAGCGCCGCGTTGAAGAGCACGTAGACCGCGACGACGAGCAGCACGCTCCCGACCATCGCGCGCGGGACGCTGCGCGCCGCGTCGCGCACCTCCTCGCCGAAGTAGACCGTGCTGTACCAGCCGTCGTAGGTGTAGATGACGCCTTGCAGCGCGAGCACGAGCGCGGTCAGCAGCCCCAAGCCCTCGTGCACCGGCGGCGGCCCGGCGGCCGCTTCCGCCTCGCCGCGACCGCCCCACGCGAAGCAGGCCGCGATGAGCGCGGCGAAGGCGAGCGCCTTCAGCAGACTCGTCAACTCCTGCGACCGCCCGCCCCAGCGCACGCCGCGCCACTGCAAGAGCGCGAAGCCGACGGTGACGGCCGCCGCCACCTCGCGCTCGCGCCCCGCCAGCACCGGCGCGAGCGTGCCGGCGTACTCGCCCATCACGAGCGCGACGGCGGCGGCCGTCCCGCACGTCGAGAGCCAGTCGCTCCAGCCGACGACGAAGCCGGGGTACTCGCCGAGCGCGCGGCGCACGAAGACGTAGAAGCCGCCCGAGCGCGGGAGCATCGTCCCCAACTCGGCCACCGACACCGCGCCGAAGAGCGCGTACAGCCCGCCCAAAAGCCACACGCCCATGAAGAGCCAGACGTTGGGCAGGTGCGCCGCCACCTCGCCCGGCGTCCGCAGGATGCCCATCCCGACCGTTATCCCGACGGTCACCGCCATCCCGAAAACGACGCCGAGCACGCGCAGCAGACGCCCGCCCCCCTCGGGCCGAACCTCCGCGGCTTCTGACTCCCCGACGGTCGTCACGGGCGGCTTGCTCCTTCGAGTTAAAGACTCTCTGCGTAGAACGTACCCGCCCGCTACCGCAGGCGGCTCTGACCCGGCTCGTCGCCGAAAATCTGTCGCAGGTGGTGCTTGAGGTGGCCGACGTAGTCGCGCATCAGGTGTTCGAGCGTCGTCGGCTCTTCGGAAGAGACTTCGGCCCAGCCGATCTGGTCGAGGTTGTGGCGGCGGCGCTCGCCGAGGCGCTCACGTTCGGGCGCGTGGCGGCAGACGTGTGCGAGGTGGAGGTTGTAGAACTTCCAGAGGTTGACGATGAGCGGCCACGGCTCGGCGTCGTACCTCTGCGCGCTCACCCACTCGTCCTGCGCGTAAGATTGGCAGACGAGGTCTTCGGTGAACTGCGCGCGGACGAAGCGCTGGTGGTTGTTCGAGGCCGAGTCGATGAGGTGGCCGACCAACTCCTTCGCCGACCACTTCCCTTCGGCGCGGGGCGCGGCGGCTTCCGCGTCGGTCAGCGAGAGCAGACGCGCCGACGACTCTTCGACCGTCCGCGTGAAGTCTTCGAGCACCTCGCCGAACGTCATCGGCCCTTCCCGCGCCTGCGCGCGGGCGGCGCGGCGCGCTTCTCGTCCTCCTCAAGCTCGCCCGTGGTGGCGAGCACGAAGCGGCCGCGCACGACGACTTTGCCCCCGACCGTGCACGTCCAGCGGAAGCGCGTCGCGTGCGTCGCCCAGTCGAAGGCGGCGAAGTCGTTCGGGAAATTCAGGTAGCCGAAGTTGTCGCCCTCGACCTTGATCTTCTGCTCCCAGCGTTTGCCCGTCCGCTCGGCCGTGACGACGAAGGTCGCCTCGAAGCCTTTGAGGTCTTCGTTCTTGTCGCGCACGCCGATGCGCACGCTCGGCGACTCAGACCACTGCCAGTGAACTTGCCGGGCGCTCGCCGCGGCTACGCCGGCCGCCGCGAGAATCAGGACGAACAGAAACGCCAACTGTCTTCTCATCATTCTCCTTAATCTCAAATCTGAAGGTTGGGCAATAACATAGTCGGCTCACCTATCATAAGGTAGAAGCCTGAGAATTTCAGTCCGATTTTCTCATAGGCTGTGAAGATAGCTGACGACCCTACAAAAAACCTTTCCGTGGAATTAATCGTACTAGAACAACACCTGGCGTTCCTACACGCCCGGCGCGCGGCGGAGTGACGAAGCGTAGCGCGCCGCGTGCATTCCATTCAATCGCCCGCATGAGGAGGACGAGTGAAAAACAACCTTATGTTAACCGTCGCGTCCGTGCTCTCGATCCTCTTCTTTACGTTTCACCTCGCGGACGACATCGTCCGCGGGTTCGAGCCGGGAACGCTCACAAACCTCACCGCGGTGCCCATCTTTGTCTTCTGGCTGTACGGGACATTGGTGCTCGCCGGACGGCGGTCGGGGTACATCATCACCTTCCTCGGAGGGCTCTTTTCGTTGGTCGTCCCCTTCGCCCACATGAGGGGGAAGGGTGTCGGCGTCACCAGCAGCCTCGCCAACTCCGGCGGACACGTCTTCTTCGTCTGGGTGCTGATCGCGATAGGCGTGACCGGGCTCTTCTCCGTCCTCCTTTCGGCGCGCGGGCTGTGGAGCCTGCCGTGGCGCCGGTCAAGGATTTAACCCGGACAGGCGAGTCAAATATATTTATGCCGAAATTTGAAATCCCTAAAGCGACTGGCCGCCGTCAACGTTCAGCACGGCGCCGGTGACGTGGCGCGCGCGCTCGGAGCAGAGGAAGAGGACGGCGTGCGCCACGTCCTCCGGCTCGCCCATGCGGCCGAGCGCCGACTCGGCGACGGCGCGCTGCCTCACCGCTTGCGGCAGGCGCTCGACCAGCGGCGTGCGGATGAAGCCGGGCGCGACCGCGTTGACCGCGACGCCGTAGCGCCCCAACTCGGCGGCGGCCGAGCGCGTCAGCGCGACTAAGCCGGCCTTCGACGCGGCGTAGTTGGCGAGGCCGAAGCGCCCGCGCCCCGCCTCGATGGAGGCGACGTTGACGACGCGCCCGGCGCGCACTTGCCGGAAGTGGCGCGCGGCCGCCTGCGTGTAGCTGAAGGCGCCCTTGAGGTTGGTGTCGAGGACGAGCCGCCACTGCTCCTCGGTCATCTCCCAGAGCGGCGCGTCGGCGGTCGTGCCGGCGGCGTTGACGAGGATGTCGAGCCGCCCCAGCCGCTGGAGCGTCTCCTCGACGACCGACGCGGCGCGCGCGTGCTCGCGCACGTCCGCGCGGAAAGATAGCACGCGCCCGCCAGCCGCCTTTAACAAATTCTCTGCCTCGGCCAGCACGGCCTCGGCCGCCGCGTCCACCGCGGCGATGTCGGCGCCGCCGCGCGCCAGCTCAACCGCGCACGCGCGCCCGATGCCGGACGCCGCGCCCGTCACCAGCGCCGCCTTCCCTTCAAACTCCAGCTTCAAGACTGCTCCCCCAACTGCCTTCCCCTATCGCGTCTGCGGGAACGGGGCGCCGAGCCACGACTGGTAGACGCGCCGCTGCTCTTCGGTGGCGGCGGGCAGGGGAACGATGCGGTAGGCGGCGGCCGCGCGTGCGCCGAGCTTGATGTCGAGCGTGCGCAGTTCGTCGCCGCGGAAGACCGAGAGCCTAAGTTGGTCGCCGGGGCGCTTGTCGGCGAGCCGCGCGTTGAGGAAGTCGAGCGTGGCGCGGTAGCCCTCCACCGCGACGATCTGGTCGAAGGCGTAAAGCCCCTGCTCGTAGGCGGGCGTCCCCGCCGGGACGGCCGTCACGCCGAGCCGCCCGTCCTTCTCTTCGAGCGTCGCGCCGAGGTAGGCCGCCTGCGCCGCCGGCCGCCCCGCCTTGTCGCTCCCCGTGTCGAGCTTGAGCCCGGCCCGCGCGAGCGCGGCGTCGTAGTCCAACTCCTCGCGCCCGCGGACGTAGCGGCGGAAGAAATCTTCGAGGCTCGCGCCGGCCGCGCGCTCGGCCGCGCGCTGAAAGTCCTGCGGCGTGTAGTTGCGGTTCTTCTTGAAGAAGTCTTCGTAGAGCGAGCGCATCACGTCATCGAGCGAGCGCGCGCCGTCCGAGCGAGCGCGTATTTCGAGGTCGAGCAGAAGCCCGACGAGCGCGCCCTTGTCGTAGTAGGAGACGGCGGAGTTGACCGTGTTCTCGTCGCGCCGGTAGTACTTGATCCACGCGTCGAAGCTCGCCTCCTCAAGGCTCTGCTCCAAGCGGCCGGGCGTCTCCTGAAGGCGCTGCATCTCGACCGCCATCGTGGCGAGGTACTGCCGGTCGGTCATCAGCCCGGCGCGGCGGACGAAGAGGTTCTCGTAGTAGGCCGTCAGCCCCTCGGCCACCCACAGCAGCCGCGTGTAGTTCTCCTGCGTGTAGTCGAAGGGGCCGAGCGCGTCGGGTCGGATGCGCTTGACGTTCCAGAGGTGGAAGAACTCGTGCGCGACGAGCGTGTGGACGCCGCGCAGGTCTTCCGGCGTCGCGAAGCCGAAGCGCTTCGCGGTGAGCGCCGTCGAGTTGAGGTGTTCGAGCCCGCCGCCGCCCTTCTCGCCGAGCATGAGCAGAAAGGTGTAGTCGCGGTAGGGCGTCTCGCGCATCAACGCCACCTCGGCCTCGACGATGCGCTGCACGTCGGCGCGCAGGCGCTCCGGGTCGTAGTTGCCCTCGCCGTCCACGACGACGCGGTGCGGCACGCCCGCGACCTCGAAGGAGAGCGTCTTAAAGTCGCTGACCAGAAACGGCGAGTCGTAGAGCACGTCGAAGTTCTCGGCGCGGAAGGCGTTGGCCTCGCCCGCGACGGCGGGCAAGCCGGTCGCGATCTTCCAGCCGCCGAACGGCACGACCCGGAGCGTCGAGGGCGCGCCGAGGTGGCCGTCGGGGTAGACCAGCAGGTTCGCGTTGTTCCAGAAGGCGTGGCGGTCGTTGAGCTCGCTCGTGCGGACGGTCAGCTCGTTGGCGTAGACCGCGTAGCGAACCCTCACCTCGCGCGCGCCGTTCGACTCGACGCGCCACGTGTTCTTGTTAGTCTTCGTCCACGCCAGCGCGCGGCCTGAGCCGTCCTCGGCCGCGAAGTCCTGAACGTGGCGCGCGAACTCGCGGACGAGGTAGGAGCCGGGCGTCCAGACCGGCATCACCAAATCGACCGCGGCGGGCGCCGACCTTTGGTATTGCAGCCGCGCCGAGACCTCGAAGAGGTGCGTGTTGGGCCGCGGCATCGAGACGGTGTAGGCGATCTCGGGCGCGCCCGCCGCGGCGGCGCGCGAGCGCGGGTTCGCTGCTTGCGCGCGCGCGCCCGCCGCGGCGGCGAGTTGGAGCGTAAGGAGGCACGCCGCGAGGGCGAGCGACTTCGCGCGAGTGTGTCGCATCGTGCTTAACACTTCCTTCGTCGGGATGAATTGTGCGGGAGAAAAGTCGAGTGAATCTTACACCGAAACACGGCGCGCCCGCGAACCCGTGCGGCGCGCGAGCGGCCGTCAGTAGATAATGACCACGCAGTCATACTGACGCGCCGGGCAGGCCATGATGAACAGGCCGAACAGGACGGCCCAGAGGAGCGCCGTGAGGATGACGACGCGGAGTTCGAGCAGCCCGTCCATGAGGACGAGCTTCCTCAGCGCCAGCGCGCCGAGCACGAACAGGCTGGCGAGAGAGGCGACGTTGAAGAGTTCGGCCGTGGGCGTCATGGGAAACCTCGCGCTCCGGTGTCCGGTAATTCGTTAGACACCCGGCGGGGCGTGGCGGTTCCGCCGGCAGTTGTGTCAAACTCGGGGCACACGAAAAATTTCCCGGCGGGACTTTGGGAGGTGCGTCGATGGCGATTGTGGCCTGTGCGAAGTGCGGCGCGAAGAACCGCGTTGACGAGCGCGTGACCTTCGTCGGCAAGCAGCCCGTGTGCGGCAGGTGCGGCGCGGGGCTTCAGGACGGCGGGGGCGAGCCGCCGCAGGCGTCGAAGGGCGCGGGCGCGAAGGCGGACGAGTCGAAGACCGTGGCCGTGACCGACCGGACGTTCGCGAGCGAGGTGGTCGAGGCGTCGAACGCGCGCCCGGTGCTGCTCGACTGCTGGGCGGCTTGGTGCGGCCCGTGCCGCATGATCGCGCCCGTGCTCGACGAGTTGGCCGCGGAGTCGGCCGGCCTCTACCGCGTCGCCAAGCTCGACGTGGACGCCAACCCGCAGACGGCCGCCGCGCTCCGCATCCAGTCCATCCCCACGCTCTTCATCTACAGGAACGGCCGGCAGGTGGATCGCATCGTCGGCGCGCAGCCCAAACAGGTCCTCGCCGCGCGCCTCTCGGCGCATCTCTAAAAGCCGTGAGCCGTAAACAGTGAACCGTGGCGAGAGGTGATTGCCTCTCGCCACGGTTCACTGTTTACGGCTCACGGCTATTGGACGTTGACGGTGACTTGCTGTGTGCCGCAGGCCGATTTGAAGATGGCGAGGAAGGTGCCGGCCTTCCTGCTGATGGAGGTGACGGTGAAGCGCGCGAGGCCGAGGGGGTCGGCGGGGTTGCGCGGCTCGGGGAGGACGGTGATGTCGGCCCAGTTCGGGGTCGTGGGGTCGATGCGCGCCGGCGTGCGGCCGGTGTAGTTGTCGAGGCTCACGGCGACCGAAGCGGAGCCGCCGTTGCTCTTGACGTTGAGCGAAGTCTCGGCGGCGGTCAGCGCGCACGCGCCGCCCGGCTCGGCCCTCTTCGGCGCGGGCGAAGTCTCGGGCGTCGGAGTCGGAGTCGCGGGCGTCGCTTCGGGCGTGGCCGACGGCGAAGTCTCGGGCGAAGGTGACGGCGTCGCCGTCGCGGGCGGAGTCGAAGGCTCGGGCGAAGGAGTCGGCTCGGGCGCCGGCGTGGTCGTGCTCGACGCGGCCGGGGTGGTCGTCGCCGCATCGGTCGTTGACGGGCGCGACGAAGCCGTCTCGGCTGGCGTGGCCGACGCGGCGGGAGGCGGCGTCGGCGTGCGCGTCGTGCCGGCGGCGGCGGTCGCGCGCGTCTGCAAGAGTTGTTCGAGTCCGTCGGCCGAGCCGTTGTTGAGCCGCTTGTAGAGCGCCTCAATCGTCGGCAGCATTTTCGGGTCGGGCTGCGCGCGGTAGCTCGTGACGTAGGCGGCCAGCGCGTCGCGCCCGCTCCCGCTCGCTTCGAGCGCCGCGCCCAACTCCCACTCGGCCGTGCGCCACCAGTGCGAGCCTTCGGGCAGCACGCTCACCGCGCGCCGCAGACGCACGGTCGCCTCGGCGGTCTGACCCTGCTTGTAGAGCGCCCACCCCGCCAGCGCCTCGATCCTCCCGCGCAAGACTCTCGAGAGCGCGTCGCGCTGCACGCCGAGCATGTTGAGCGGCGCGCCCTGCTCGACGACCTGACGGCGCAGTTCCCTCATCTCGTCGGTGTCGGCGAAGAGCGCGATAGGCGCGTGCGCGAGGCCGAGCGCCGGCTCGACGCCGCCGATGGCCGCCTCGGCGCGCGCCAGCACCTCGGCGTGCGCGCCGCCGTGCGCCGCCAGCAGCCCGGCCGCGTAGAGGTTGCGGTAGGCGCGCATCTCGTCGTCGCCCGCGCCGAACTCGCGCGCGGCGTCGGCGGCGACGCGCTCGTCGGGCTTCTCGCCGGCGGTCGCCTGCCGCAGCGCGAGCAGCGCCTTTAAAGTCTTCGCCTCCGAAGCCGTCGAGGCGCCCGCGAACTGCGCGAGGCTCGCGCGACGCTCGGGCGCGAGCAGCTCGTTGAAGTCTTCGGCCGACGACTCGACCCGCCCGGCGAGCCGCGCCGTGACCTTCCCGTCCTTGAGCACGAACGAGCGCGAGAGCTGTTCGGCCGCCTCCTCGTAAAGCCCCGCGGCGGCGAGCGCGGCCGCCAACTCATAGTCGAGCGTGGGGAAGTTGCCGTAGCGTCGCGCGGCCCTCAGCGCGCGCTCGGCATCGAGCGGCCTTTTGAGCGCGAGCAGCGCGCGCCCCTGCGCGACGCGCGCCCACGCCCAGCCGAAGCGCGGCTCGAAGGCGACGGCCTTCTCCGCCAGCTCCAAAGCGCGCGCGCCCTCGCCGCGCGACGCGTACCAGTAGGACGCGCCGACTAAGAGCGGCAGGTCGCGCGCCTCGCCCGTCAGCGCCGTCTGCAACTCGCGCTCGGCCTCCGCCCTCTGCCCCGCCTCGAAGAGCGCGAGGACGAGACCGGCGCGCGCGCCCCTGTCGCCCGCGTCCGCTTCGAGTTGCGCCCTGTAGAGCGCGACCGCGTCCTCTGGCTTACCCGTCGCGCGCCGCAGCTCGGCCAGCGCGCGGCGCGACGCGGGGTTCTTCGGGTCTATCTCGACGGCGCGCGCGAACTCCGTGGCCGCCTCGTCGAGCCGGAGCGAGTAGCGGTGCGCCGTGCCGAGCGCCTGATGAGCGGCGGCCGAGTCGGGCTGCAACGCGACGGCCGCGCGCGCGAGCCGCGCCGCCTCGTCGGACCGCTCGATGCCGAGGTAGAACGAGGCGACCGAGAGCAGACGCGGGGCGCTCCCTTCGGCGCGCGCCTCGACCGCGCGCGCAAGCTCAAGCCCCGCCTCGCGCTCGCCGAAGACGTAGAGGTTGCCGGGCAGTTGCGAGACGACCTCGGCGAAGAGGCGGTCGGACATCCCTGCGGGCGCCTCGGCGACGGCCGCGCGGAACAGCTCGACGCCGGCGGCGCGGTCGCCCGCCCGCAGGCGCTCGTCGCCGAGCGCGGCGCGCGCGCCCGTCAAAAGCTCCTGCGCGCGCAAAGTCTGCGGCGAGTCGGGGTTCGCCTTGACGAACGCCTTCAGCCGCTCGACGCGCGCGGCCGAGTCGAGCTTCACGACCTCGTCCAGCTCGGCCTTCAGGGCGTCTTCGTCCGCGGGCTTGGCGGCCGTCTTGGGCTTGCCCGCCGCCGGCTTCGTCTTCTGCGCGGCGGGCTTCGCGGCGGGCGCCTTGCGCTGCGCGACGACGATGACGGCGGCGGTCGCCAGCAAGAAGACGGCGAGAGTGAAGCTTGAGAGTGTCCGTTTCATAATTCTCACTTGATCGCCTCGGAGAGCACGCGCCCGGTGGCGTTGCTCGGCGGCTCGACGTTAAGGATGCGCGCGAGCGTGGGCGCGATGTCGGCCGGCGTCGAGGGTTGCAGATAGCGGCCGGGCGCCACGCCCCCGCCCATGATGACGAGCGGGACGTGCGTGTCGTAACGGTAGGGCGTGCCGTGGTTGGCGATGGCGACGTAGTCGGCGAGGTACTTGTAAGCCTCCTGGATGACGACCACGTCGCCGCTGCGCCTCGGGTTGTAGCCGTTGAGCACGCGCCGCGCGAGCGCGTCCGACGGCGCGACGCCGCCCGATAGGAGCTGCGTCCGCGTGAAGTAGCGCGAGACGCCGGGGACGGTGAGCGCCGCCTCGCCCGCGACGCGCTCGATCTCTTCCGAACTCACGCGGTCGCGGTCGAGCGCGGCGCGGTTAAAGTAGATGTGGCCGTTGGAGTAAATCTGGATGTAGTCTTCGGTCGTGTCACGCTCGCCCGACTTGCCGTAGCGCGCGCGGATGCGGCCCCGCACGGCCGCGAGCACGTCCGAGACCCTCACGCGCCCGCCCGGCAGCCGCATCGCCGTCGCGTGCTCGGGCGACGGCGCGACGCCGTGGTCGGCCGTGAAGACGACGACCGTGTTACCGAGTCCGACGCGCGCGTCCACCGCTTTGAGTAAGCGCTCAATCTGCTGGTCAACGCGCAGCGTGATGTCCATCACCTCCTGGCTGTAAGGGCCGTAGCGGTGGCCGACGATGTCGTTGGCCGAGAAGCTGACCGTGAGCACGTCCGTGTCCGAGTCCTCACCCAGACGCTCGTTCGTGAGCGCGGCCTCGGCGAGCGCCAGCACGAGATCGTTCGAGTAGGGCGAGTAGTCGAGCGCGGAGTAGAAGGCCGGCCCCGGCTCCTTCAGCCCGCCGTCGATGACGTGCGGGAAGACGACGGAAGTCCTCTGGTCGATTCGCTCCCAAGGCGTGTCGTCGGGGCCGGCGCGGCGTTCGTACTCGGCCGCGGGCAGCAGCCGCTCCCACTTCGCGCCGAAGAACTTGTCGGCGGGTCGCGCGGCGTTGAAGCGCGCGACCCAGTCGGGCAGGCGGTCGAAGTAGTAGGTCGAGGAGACGAACTGCCCCGTCTGCGTGCTGTACCAGTAGGCGGCGTCGGCCATAAGCCCCGAGGGCAGAATCGCGCCGCGGTTCTTCGAGGAGACGCCGACGACGCGCGCGCGGCCGGCGGTCGCCATCTTCAACTGGTCGCCGAGCGTCGAGGCGAGCAGGTTGCGCGGGCTTGAAGCCGGCTCATTGTCGCCGCCGCCGAGCGGGCGCACACGGTCGTCCTGCACGTTGTTGACGCGCTTGCCCTCGGCGCGATCGAACCAGTCGTTGGCGATGATGCCGGTCTGCGCGGGCCAAGCCCCCGTCAGCATCGTCGCGTGGCCGGGCGCGGTCTCGGTCGGGACGTGGTCGAAGTTGCACTCGGCCCACGACGCGCCCTCGCGCAGCAGACGGCGCAGGCCGCCCGCGCCGAAGAGGTCGCCGAAGCGTTCGAGGTAGTCGTAGCGGAACTGGTCAACCGCGATGAGCAGCACGAGTCGCGGACGCCGGGGCGCGGCGGGCCTCTGCGTCGCCTCGGCCGCCGCGCGGGAGTCGGCCGCGTTCGCGCCGCGACGGCGTTGCGCGGCGGCGGGCGTCGCGTGGGCGAGGAGCAGCGCGAGCAGTAGCAGCAGCGCGGCCGCCGGTCTGCGAAAAGTCTGGTTCGGTCTCATGCGCGTGTGTCGGGAAATGAACCTCGCGTCGTGGAATCGGGTTCGTCCGTCGGGTCTGTTGAACGACTTGTGTGCGGGCATGATAACATCGCCGCGCGCCGGGGCGCGAACGCCGTCCGGGCGCTCAACCTGACCCGGCGGGGGCGTTTTCTGTGGGCGGCTTCGACGAAGATTACGAGCGCAAGGTGGACGAGGCGCGCGAGCGCGCGCGGGGCGGCGCGCGCGGCGACGTGCTCGAATACCTCGACCTCAAGGCGGCCAACGACGCCGCGCGCTCGCGCGCCGTCGAGTGGCTGCTCGAACTCTTCACGGCGGCGGCTGGCGAGCTGAACCGCGCGGGCGCGGGACTCGCGCTCGCGCGCACGGACGCGCACCGCTTCCGCGTCGGGAACTCTTCGATGGTGGGCGCGCGCCTCGTCCTGCGGCGCGGGGTGCGCCAACTGACGGTCGAGGCCGGCTGGCCGCGCGCGCCGCTCGACGGCATCGTGCGCGGCGGCGGGCTCGCCTCCGCGCTCGTCGGACACTTCGGCAACGCGCGCGCCGGCGAAGAGCTGCTCCTCCTCCCCCTCCCCGACGCCGACCCGCGCTGGTTCGTCGTCGAGAAGACCGGCTCCCGCACCGAACTACGCCCCGCAGACCTCCGCCGACACCTCGCACGCCTGCTCGACTAAAAGACAAGTAGACAGTAGACAGTAGAAACCCATTCTTTCTACTGTCTACTGGCGACTGTCCACTTCCCCTTACGATTTGCGGCGCGGCCTGCACGTTTTGGAACGAGGCCGCGCGCCGGCGGCGGGCGCATCAGTCTGACGTGCTGCGCTGTTTTCAAGCACTCTCCCGCGGCTCGCCGCGAAATCCCCTGCGCGGCACGGCGGTTGCCAAACCGTGCGGCGGGATGGTTGCCGCGAGCCAAGGTTTCCCCGGTGGGAAGCGGCAGATAAATTGAAGGAGAGAAGAAAATGACCAGCCGACGTTTCACCGTTCTGACCTTCGCCGCCGTCGCTCTCGCCACGTTCCTCGCCCCCGCGTCCGCCAGCGCCCAGTCGATCTGGGATCGCATCCGCGACCGCGCCGAGCAGGAGCAGCGCGACCGCGACCGCGACGACGACTGGCGCCGCAACCGGCGCGACGACGACCGCTACGGCCGAAGGGGCGGCCGCATGAGCGACTCAGAGCGCCGCCAGCTCCGCGACCTGGCGCGCCGCATCGACGACCGCAGCCGCGACCTCCAGCGCGACATCGACCGCATGCTCGACAACAGCCGCGTCAACGGCACCAACCGCGAAGACCGCATCAACAACGAGGCGCGCGACCTGCGCGAAGCCGCCCAGCGCTTCCGCAATGTGGCCGGCGACAGCGACCGCATCGAGCGCAGCCGCGACGAGGCGAGCCGCCTGCTCCAAGAGGCTTCGCGCGTCAGCCGCCTGCTCGGCCGCATCCGCCTCGACTCGCGCACCGCGAGCGAGTGGAACCAGCTCCGCTCCGACCTGCGCGGCGTCGCCAACATCTACGGCCTGCGCTTCAACGACGACCGCGGCTACAACGGCGACGACGACTGGCGCCGCAACCGCCGGTACGAGTGAGGAAGTAGACGGTAGACAGTAGTCAGTAGGTTAAAAACAGGGCGGCGCGTCTCGGTCATCAACCGGGCGCGCCGCCTTTCCTTCTACCGACTACTGTCTACTGTCTACTGTCTACTGTATCCTGTCCCCATGTCGGAGAACGGAGGGACGCTCTACCTCGTCGCCACGCCCATCGGGAATCTGGAGGACGTGACGCGGCGGGCGCTGCGCGTGTTGGCGGAGGCGGACGTGGTCGCGTGCGAGGACACGCGGCGGACGCGCTCGCTGCTCGAACACTTCGGCGTGCGCGCGCGCACGCTGAGCTACCACGAGCACAACGAGCGCGAGCGGGCGGAGGAGTTGGCGCGGACGATTGAGGCGGGCGGCACCGTCGCGCTCGTCTCTGACGCGGGCACGCCCGGCGTCAACGACCCCGGCTACCGTTTGGTGCGCGCCTGCGTCGAGCGGGACTTGCGCGTCGTCCCCGTCCCCGGCCCGACGGCCTTCGTCGCCGCCGTCACCGCGTCGGGGCTGCCGACCGACGAGTTCTACTTCGGCGGCTTCCTGCCCGCGCGCTCCCACGCGCGCCGCGAGAAGCTGGCCTCGGTCAAGACGCTTCGCGCGACGCTCGTCTTCTACGAGACGCCGCACCGCATCGCGCACGCGCTGGCGGACGCGCGCGAAGTCCTCGGCGAGCGCGAGGCGGCCATCGCGCGCGAGCTGACCAAGCTTCACGAAGAGATCGTGCGCGGGCGTCTGAGCGAACTGGCCGAACGCTTCGCGGCTGAGGGCGCGGCGCGCGGCGAGATGGTGCTCGTCATCGACCGCGACGAGATCGAGGGTGAAGCCGCGGCCGGTGCGGCGGCGAGCGTCGCCGAGTTGGTCGCGGGGTTCGAGGCCGAAGGGCTTGACCCGCGCGCGGCACTCAAGCGCGCCGCGCGCGAGCTTGGATTGACCAGAGACGAAGCCTACCGCCGCCTCACGTCCGAGCGCGCGCGCTCGAAAGGTTGAGCCGCGCCGCCTTACGCCTTAAAGCCTTAATCCTTGTTGCGGCGGAACAGCTTGGCGATGACGCCGACGACGCCCGCCAGCGCGACGAGGACGAGCTTCTTGCCGGCGATGAGCGCGCCGAGGAGGAGCTTGAAGAGTCCGGCCTTCGCCGCCAGCTTGCCGGCGACGAGCGCGCCGATGCCGTAGGCGGCCGTCCTGTCCGTCCCCTCCTTGTAGTCGGCGTAGCGGCGGCCGGGCTTGAAGTCGGCGAAGCTCATCACCTCTTTCATCCGCGACTCGATGTCCGGCAGTTTGCTCATCCCGGCGACGGCGTTGAACGAGAGCACGCCCTCGCGCCCCAGCACGCGCACGTCGTAGTTGAGCGTGTGCTCGTCGGCGCTCGGGAAGCTCAGCTCGCGCGCCCAGTAGAGCTTGTGCGAGCCCGCCTCGTAGCGCGGCGTCGTCGCCCAGCCGACGAGCGTCGCCGGCTCGTAGCCCTCCTTCTGGCGCTCCTTGTTGTCCTCGGCCGCGTCCTCCTTCATCTGCTTGAGCAGCGCGTCGTAGTCGATGCCGGCGGCGTCCGAGTCGTCAACGTGGCCGTCGTCGCGGTAGGTGATGACGACGCCCCAGCCGTCGGCCGCGAGCGGGCTTACGTCCGTGGGGAAGAGCATGCCGAGCGTCTTCGTCCCCGGCGGGTTGCCCCACGCCTCGACCAGAATCTTGTCGGCGTGCGCGGGCGACAGGTAGCGGAAAGTCTCGGGCACGTCGAGCGCGGCGATGCCGCCGGGCAGCTCGACGCGGCCCTGTCGGAAGTCGAGCTGCGACTCGAACTCGGCGATGGCCGCCTCCTCCTCGGTGGGCGGCGGCTCGGCCTTCTTCGCGGACGACTTTCCGGGTCTGGGCGGGGGCACACTCCCGGCGGAAGCGGGCGCCACCGCGGCGGCGGCGAGACAGAGGGACGCGGCGAGGCACAGGCAGAGTGTGACGGGGGATTTCACGTTTGCTAACTCCTTAGGGCGGAAGTGTTGAGGTCTGGCCGCGAGGGCCTTTTGACGACGGCGGTCGGGGATAGCCGGCTCGCTCGGCCACGCGGCCGAGCTTCCGAGAATACTAAAGGGCCGCCGCGCCGGTTGGCAAGGTTTCGGCGCGGGGAGTCGGGCCGCCGGGCGGCGAGGCGCGCGTGCGATGGCGCGCGCCTCGGGTCGGGGTTTACCTCCGAGGGGTCAGGGTATCTCGGAAGGGTTCTGCCCCTTGCCGTACTCGCGCTCCATGATGACCATGTGCTCGCCCCGGCTGACCATGCCGGCGAGCGTGAAGCCCTCCGCCTCGGCCTTCTCGATCTCGGCGCGCATCTTCTTCTCGCTCGCCGTCGCGTAGAGGCGGTACTCGTAGCGCTTGTCGGAGTTCGGCGCCTTCTCGACGAGCATCACGACCTCGACGCTGAGCATGCCGCTCTTCGAGGTCATCGTCCGCGGGAGCAGGCGGTAGCCTTCGGACGCCGCCGCGTTCAGCTCCTTGCGCATGGTGGAGATTTTGGTCGTCGCCAGCAGCCTGTAGGTGTAGGGCGCCGACGCGTCGGCGACGCGCTCAAGGAGCACGGCCCACTCGTTCGTGCTCGTCGGCGAGCCGGTCACGACGCGGAACCCTTGCGCGGCGGCCTCGTCCAGCTCCTTCTGCATCGTCGAGGTCTTCACCGTGGCCAGCATCAGGTAGCGCTGGCCGGGCTCTATCTTGAGCTTGCCTCGCTTGGCCTCGTCGCCCGCCTTCGTCTCCGCCTTGGCCTCCGCCCCCTGCTCCTGCGCCGAAACCGACGCGCACGCCGCGCAGACGAGCGCCGCCGCGAACAACAGTCTCAAAGCTTTCATGGCCGCCTCCCGAAAAGTTTTTCCCGCTCGCCGAAACCTCCGCACGCCCGCGCCGCTCAGGCCGACGGCCGGAGCAGGCGGTCGAGCCAGAGGTTGGAGAGTTTCTCCTGCACGGTGTTGGCGCGCAAACGCGCGTTGAGGTGGCGGAAGTCCACGAGGTCGAGCGGCTGATCCTGGTTGAAGCAGGAGAAGACGAAAGTCTCCTCGCCCGTCTCGGGGTCTTCGTGCCGGCAGAGGCACTGCGCGCAGACCTCCTTCATCATGCACTGCATCGGGCTGTTGATCGAGCCGATGCCGACGTGCCCCTCCTTCAGATGCGGCGCGAGCACGCCGTGGCGCGCCGCCTTGACGGCGGCCATCATGCGGTCTGAGCCGATGGCGATGATGCGGTCAACTTCGCTCAGGGCGAAGGGCGGGGGGCCGAACGCGCCCTCGGCGTAGGCCGTCATCGCCTGCACGATGTTGCCGCGGAAGTGCCTGTCCTGCGGACGGCGCGGCGTGACCTCCGCGCCGGTGTCGGTTGACCAGATGACGAGGTCGGTCGCCTCCTCGATCTCCTCGCGCTTGAAGAGGTCTTCGCCCGCCTTGTAGCCCGCGAAGTAGACGACGCGGTTGTCCGCCGCCTTCAGAGCCTTCGCGATGGAGAAGAGCACGGCGTTGCCCAGACCGCCGCCCGCGAGCAGCACGGTCTCGCCCTCGGGAATCTCGGTCGGCGTCCCCGTCGGCCCCATCACGACGACCTCCTGACCGGGACGCAGCAGCGCGCACTGGCGGGAGGACGCGCCCATCTCTAAGACGATGAGGCTCAGCAAGCCCGCCTCCTTATCGACCCACGCGCCCGTGAGCGCCAGCCCCTCCATCGTGAGGCGCGTCCCGTCGATAATCGGCGCGTCGGTCTCGTAGTTTTGCAGGCGGTAGAACTGACCCGGATGGAACTCGCGCGCCTGCATCGGCGCGCGCACGACGACATCGACGATGGTCGGCGTCAGTCGCTCGACGCGCTCGACGCGCGCGATGAGGTTCTCATCGAGAGTCTCCGCCAAACGCTCGAAGACCGCGTCGCGCGCCGGCTGGTCTTCCTCCTTGAGCGCCGCGATCTCTTCGGCGAAGAGGGCGACGACCTCTGGGAAGCCGTCCTTCGCCGACGCCATCGCCTTGACGACGTTGCCCGCGTAAGTAGGGTGGTTGTCGCCGTAGTAAGAGACGAAGCGCCCGCCGCCCTCGTACGAGGTGAAGAAGCCCAGCTCGCCCTTCGCCGCCGGGACTAGCTGGAAATTTCCGTCAACATTCCTCTCGACCTTGTGCGGCGCGAAGAAGTCTTTCCACTCGTCGAGCGCGAAGGTGCCCGGCCGCTCGCGCTCGTAGATGGTGTTCGGACTGGTGCCCGCCGCGACGCAGACCGTGCGCGCCGGCACCCGCAGGCGGTCGTCGCAGTTGACGTGCCACTTCCCCGTCGCCGGGTCGCGCGTCACGCGCTCGAAGATGACGGCCGCGACCGCGCCGTGCTCGTCCGGCACGGCCTCGGCCGGCGACATGTTCTCGATGATGTTGATGCCCTCTTCGAGCGCCTTCGCGACCTCCTCGTGGTTGAGCCGGTAGGCCGGCGAGTCGGTCAGACGCTTGCGGTAGACGATGGAGACGCCGCCCCACGCGCGCACAAGCTTTACGAAGTCCGGCTCCTCGCCCGCGCCCCGCGCCCGCTCGCGCTCCCCGCGCACCGCGCGCCCGTGCGCGACGTACTCTTCGAGCGTCGCGCGCTCCTCGGCGTCGAAACGCTTCCAGACCACGTCCTCGCCGAACTCGGCCGCCAGCGCCTCGAAGCGTTCGAGCATCTTCTCGACCTGCACGGGGTAGTAGGCGAAAAGCTCGGTCGCGGTGTCGATGGCCGTCAGGCCGCCGCCGATGACGACCGCCGGCAGCCGCACCTGCAAGTTCGCCATCGAGTCGCGCTTGGCCGCGCCCGTCAACTGCAAGGCCATCAAAAAGTCAGACGCCTTGCGGATGCCGCGAATCAGATTGTTCTTCATCGAGACGAGCGTCGGCTTGCCCGCGCCCGTCGCCACCGCGATGTGGTCGAAGCCCAACTCCCACGCGTCTTCAATCCCCAGCGTCCCGCCGAAGCGCACGCCGCCGTAGAAGCGGAAGCGTCCGCGCCGCGCCAGCGTCAGGTGCATCAGCGTGAGAAAATTCTTGTCCCAGCGCACGGTGATGCCGTACTCCGAGACGCCGCCGAAGCCCGCCAGCACGCGCTCGTCCAACTCCGCGCCGATCTCGCGCGAGTCGCGCACCGCGCGCGGAACATGACGGCCGCCGCTTCCCGTCAACATTTCGTCGAGCGGCTCGATCTTCAGCCCGTCGATGCCGACGACGCCGAAGCCCTCGTTCAAGAGGAAGTGCGCGAGCGTGTAGCCGGCGGGCCCCAAGCCCACGACCAGCACGTTCTTGCCGTTGTAAGGGAGCGCGTACGGGCGCTTCGCGTTCAAGGGATTCCAGCGCGTGAGCAGGCCGTAGATTTCGACGCCGAAGGGTAAGCCCAGCACGTCCGTCAGCACGCCGGTCTCGGCCTGCGGGATGTTGACCGGCTCCTGCTTCTGGAAGATGCACGACTTCATGCAGTCGTTGCAGATGCGGTGGCCCGTGCCCGGACACATCGGGTTGTCGATGACGACGACGGCGAGCGCGCCGATGGGGTCGCCGTCGCGCTGGAGGACGTGCATCTCCGAAATCTTCTCGTCGAGCGGGCAGCCCTGTAAGACGATGCCGAGCGGGTTCTTCTTGAACGAGCCGTCGCGCTCCTTCAAGCCCTTCGAGCAGGAGTCCTTGTCGCGCTCGTGGCAGTAGAGGCAGTAGTGAACCTCTTCCAAGACCTCGCGCGGCGTGTAGCGCTTGTCCGTGAGCTTGAAGCCGTCGCGGCGTCGCAAGTTCTTGTCGAGCCCGCGCATCAACTCGGGCAGATCGGCCTCCGGGCGTTCGAGCTGGACGAGGTGTTCGTAGTTGAGCGGGTGCGGGAAGCGGAAACTGACCCAACCCCTCACCCTCTCCCTCGCCTCCGGCCTCAGCGCGTGCGCCGCCGACCAAGCTTCCAAGAGCCGCAACGCCGAGCGCACGAACGCGCGATTTTCGTCGGCGCCGCCCTCGTCCTCCGCCGCGCGCCAAGCCGCGAGCGCCTCGCCCGCGCGAGTCCCCGCGACCTTCGACGCGGCCGCCTCTGTCTCACGCGCGCGCTCCTCCGACCAAGCCTCCTCCTGCCGCACGCCCTCCTTCGGGTAATTCTTCTCCCATTCGAGCAGGCGCACCGCCGTCCGCGCCACGCCCAGCTCGCGGTCGTCGCCCAAGGTGTCCGCGAACGCCGCGTGCCGCAGGCGTTCGAGCGCCGCGTCCGCCGCCTCCACGTCAACGGCCGCCGCCTTCTCCGCCGGGAAGCTCTTGGTCGCGCGCCGCTGGACGAACTGCTTGAACTGGAAGACCGGGTCCTGCGCCCTGATCGACTCCGCCAGGCGCTCCCGCTCCGGCTCGACGCGGAACAGCCGCGCGACGAACCTTGAGAGGTGCGGCGCGGCCGCGATCAAAAGCTCCGACTCGGCCCTCGTCCCCTTCAGGTTCTCGCCGCGCGCGGCGACGTACCCCGTGAGCGAGGCGTGCAGCCCCGCGTCTTCCCTTTCGACCTCGGCGTAGAACGCCTCGGCCAGCGCGCGCAGGCGCTCGGGGCGGAAGAGGTCGCCGTAGGTGAAGCCCTCGATTCCGAGTTCAAAGTCAGCGGGTGTCTGTCTGTCTCTGGCTGGTTCGTGCGCGGCGTCGTTCGATTCGACGAAGAGGTTCTGTACCATTTAAGAAGTGTCCGACTCTCTAAAAACTCTCAGACGGGGAGCGATTCCCGAAGGCGCGCGCGACCTGCGGAGAGGCGCGCCGGCCGAAGTATAACACCGCCCCCGCCGCCCGCCGAAAGACGCCCGCCCCGCCGTTTTAGCGTGCCCCGGACGCGCCCGTCCGCGTCCTGACGCCCGCCACACACGGCGCCGCCACACCCCGTTTCGGTAACCGACGCGCGCTTGCCAACGTCAACCACGGCATTTATAATCGCCTCGTTTTTGGCGCGTTGGTGTAGTCGGCTAACACGCCGCCCTCTCAAGGCGGAGACCACGGGTTCGAGTCCCGTACGCGCTATATCCAGTCTGTTTTCGGGATTTAGAGATAGAGATGGCCGCCGGAACTTACGGCGGCTCTTTTATTTTCTGCCGTCCTGCCGCCGCCGGGGCCGAGCAGGTGTCGGGCGCGAGCCCGGTGCTATGATTGCGCGCCGACACGGCGGAGAGGCTGCCAAAAGGAACCGCGAAGAGTGCTGCTGGACGATGAGAACGGGAGGCTGGCGGCGGGCGTCAGGAGGACGTTTGAGGCGCTCGTCGCGCCGC
Source organism: Pyrinomonadaceae bacterium (assembly GCA_036388915.1). Classification (GTDB taxonomy): domain Bacteria; phylum Acidobacteriota; class Blastocatellia; order Pyrinomonadales; family Pyrinomonadaceae; genus QHXN01. Next base: position 13,364 of record DASVQX010000031.1, on the reverse strand, counting down.
TCGGCGAGAGCATCGGGATGGTCTGGCGCGGCGGCGGGGCGCCGGACGCGCGCTCGGTGCTCGACAACCAGTTGATGCTCGTCGCGCAGCGCTTCATCGACCTGCGCGAGGCTTCGGAGGCGGCGAAGCAGAGTTATTACGAGGAGGTCTGCCGCCTCTTCGACCTCGCGCCCGCGCCCGACACGTTCCCCTTGCGCAACTCGACCGATCTGCCTCCGCACCTGCTCAAGCGGCTCGACCGCACGCCGGTCAGCGTCTCTTACTTAGAAACCTACGACTCGCGCCACGGCACCAATTTCGCCGACCGCGCGCGCGGCGCGCTCTTCCACTTCGCCAACCTCGTCATCAAGAGCGACGGCACGGTCACGCCCAAAGAGGCAGCCTCGCTCGCCGAGTTCAAGCAGACGCTCTACCCCGGCCGCGCGCCCGACGCGGCCGGGGGCTTGAAGAAGCACCCCGAGCGGACGCCCGACGCGGCCACGCCCGAGGTGCCCGAGGAGGAGCCGCCGCCGCCGCGCCCGCTCGAAGAGTTGCTAACCGAGATGGACGCGCTCGTCGGGTTGGAGCGCGTCAAATCGGACGTGCGCCAGCTCATCAACTTCCTCAAGGTGCAGAAGCTGCGCGAGGGGCAGGGCTTGAAGGCGCTGCCGGCCTCGCGCCACCTCGTCTTCTACGGCAACCCCGGCACGGGCAAGACGACCGTGGCGCGCCTCGTCGCGCAGATTTATCGCACGCTCGGCGTCCTCCGGCGCGGCCATCTGGTCGAGACCGACCGCGCCGGGCTTGTCGCCGGCTACGTCGGCCAGACCGCGATCAAGGTCAGGGAGGTGGCGACCAAGGCGCTCGGCGGCGTCCTCTTCATCGACGAGGCGTACTCGCTCGCGTCGGGCGGCGAGAACGACTTCGGCCGCGAGGCCGTCGAGACGCTTCTGAAGATGATGGAGGATCACCGCGACGAGCTGGTCGTCATCGTCGCCGGCTACACCGGCCGGATGCAGGACTTTCTCGACTCGAACCCCGGCCTGCGTTCGCGCTTCAACAAGCACCTGCACTTCGACGACTACGGCGTCGAGCAGCTCGTCCACATCTTCAAAGCCTTCTGCCACAAGGCGGAGTTCCGCGTCACCGAGGGCGCGGAGAAGGAGCTCGCGTCCGTCTTCGGCGTGCTCTGCGCCTCGCGCGACGAGACCTTCGGGAACGCGCGCGCCGCGCGCAACCTCTTCGAGGCCACGCTCAGCAAGCAGGCCAACCGCCTCGTCTCGCTCCCCAGAGTTGACCGCGAAATCCTCTCGACCATCGAGGCCGCCGACGTGCCCGGCCACGACGAGCTGCGCTCGGCGGGCGTCCTCGGTGACAGTTGATTTAACCCGCCCTTCGCCCATTTGTTCACCGGGCCGATTAATAAACCGGCCGGCGAATCAATGAAAAAATGTGTCAATCTCCCTCCCGATTTGACCGGAGCGGCGCGTCTGAGCGATGCTACGTTGTTACAAAGTCAAACTTCATTCCGGTGAGAATTAAGCCATGAGTAAAGCAGCAACCGAAAGCTACGGGGTCGGGCCGCTGACCTCCTACTCCGAGGACGAGTCGATGTTCCGCGCCTCGGTGCGCGAGTTCGCCGAGGGCGAGATACGCCCCCGCGTCGAGGAGATGGACGAGCACGCCAAGATGGCGCCCGAAGTGCTCAAGCAGCTCTTCGACCTCGGGCTGATGGGCGTCGAGACGCCCGAGGAGTACGGCGGCACGGGCGCGTCGTTCTTCATGGCCATCGTCGGCGTCGAGGAGCTGTCGAGGGTTGACCCGTCGGTCGGCGTCCTGATGGACGTGCAGAACACGCTCGTCAACAACGCGCTCATCCGCTGGGGCAGCCCCGAGCAGAAGAAGAAGTACCTGCCGCGCCTCGCCTCCGACACCGTCGGCGCCTACGCCTTGAGCGAGGCCGGCTCGGGCTCCGACGCCTTCGCCTTGCAGACGCGCGCGGTTGACCGCGGCGACCACTACGAACTGACGGGGCAGAAGCTCTGGATCACGAACGGCAACGAGGCCGGCCTCTTCGTCGTCTTCGCCAACGCCAACCCCGAGGCCGGGTACCGCGGCATCACCGCCTTCATCGTCGAGAAGGGCACGGAGGGCTTCGCGGTCGGGAAGAAGGAGAACAAGCTCGGCATCCGCGCTTCGTCCACGACCGAGATCATCCTCGACGGCTGCAAGGTGCCGAAGGAGAACGTGCTCGGCGAAGCGGGCAAGGGCTACAAAGTTTCCATCGAGACTCTGAACGAGGGGCGCATCGGCATCGGCGCGCAGATGATCGGCATCGCGCGCGGCGCGCTCGAACACGCGCTGCGCTACACGGGCGAGCGCACGCAGTTCAAGCAGCCGATCAACCAGTTCCAGGGCGTCCAGTTCCAGTTGGCCGAGATGGCGACCGAGTTGGAGGCCGCCCGTTTGATGGTCTACAACGCCGCGCGGATGAAGGACGCGGGGATCAACTTCGTCAAGGAGGCGGCGATGGCCAAGCTCTACTCGTCGCGCGTCGCCGAGAAGGTGTCGTCGAAGGCCATCGAGCTTTACGGCGGCTACGGCTTCGTCAAGGACTACCCCGTCGAGAAGCTCTGGCGCGACTCCAAGATCGGCGCCATCTACGAGGGCACGTCCAACATGCAGTTGCAGACGATCGCCAAGCTCATCATCGGGAAGTAACCATGGCGGCATCCAGGATCGAAGTCTTCCGCATGATGCTCGAAGGCGACCCCGACAACACGGCGGTCATGTTCGGGCTGGCGAAGGAGTACGAGAAGGCCGGGCGCTTCGACGACGTGGTCGAGGTGCTCTCCGACTACCTCCTGCGCGCCGACGACGAGGGCAACGCCTACGGCATGCTGGCCTCGGCCTACCTCCGCCTCGGCAACCGCGCCGCCGCCCGCAAGGCGTACGAGCGCGGCGCCGAGGTCGCGCAAGCCCACGGCCACCCTTCCATGGCGCAGGACTACCGCCTCGCGGTCGAGACGGAGTTCGACGAGACTTAGAGCACGTTATTTTTACAGAGGGCATTAAGTATGGCGACCGAGATTAAGGAGCGCGAGTACCGGGGCTTGGGCCGCGAGGAGATGGTGGGCATCTACCGGACGATGTATCTGTCGCGGCGCATCGACGACAAGGAGATTCAGCTCAAGGGGCAGAACAAAATCTTCTTCCAGATTTCGGGCGCGGGGCACGAGGCCGTGCTCGTCGCCGCGGGACTCGCGTTCAAGTCCGGCTACGACTGGTTCTACCCCTACTACCGCGACCGCGCACTCTGCCTGCAACTCGGCGTGACGCCCTTGGAGATGCTGCTCGCGGCGGTCGGCGCCGAGGCCGACCCCAGCTCGCACGGCCGCCAGATGCCCTCGCACTGGGGGCACGCCAAGCACAACGTCGTCTCGCAGTCGTCGCCCACGGGGACGCAGTTCCTTCAGGCCGTCGGGTGCGCCGAGGCGGGCTACCGCGCGACGCTCGTCGAGGGGCTTAAGGAAAAGGTCACCGGCTTTAAAGGCGACGAGGTCGTCTACTGCTCGACGGGCGACGGCACGACGAGCCAGGGCGAGTTCTGGGAGGCGCTCAACACTTCGAGCAACTTGAAGCTCCCCGTCGTCTTCCTCGTCGAAGACAACGGCTACGCCATCAGCGTCCCCGTCGAGGTGCAGACCGCCGGCGGCGACGTGTCCCGCCTCGTCGAAGGCTTCCCAGACCTCTTAGTCCAACGCTGCGACGGCACCGACCCGGTCGAGTCGTTGGAGACGTTGAAGAGGGCGGTCGAGCATTGCCGCCGGAGAAAGGGCCCGGCGCTCGTCCACGCCAAGGTCATCCGCCCCTACTCGCACTCGCTCTCGGACGACGAGAAGCTCTACCGCCCGGACGAGGAGCGCACGACCGACGCCGAGCGCGATCCCGTCAAGCGCTTCGGCGCGCTCTTAGTCGAGGAGGGCTTCGTCACGCAGGACGAGTTGCAGAAGCTCAAGGACGAGGTTGACCGCGAAGTCAACGAGGCCGCCGACCTCGCGCTCGCCAGCCCGCAGCCCGAGCCCGACACCGCGACGAGTCACGTCTACTCGCCCGATGTCGATCCGACCTCCGCGGAGTTCGACAACGAGGAGGGCGCCGAAGTTTCGGGGAACGCCGGCACGATGGTCGATCTCATCAACCGCTGCATGCACGAGGAGATGGCGCGCGACTCTGGGATAGTCGTCTTCGGCGAAGACGTGGCCGACGTTTCGCGCGAGCAGTACCTCGAAAAGGTCAAGGGCAAGGGCGGCGTCTTCAAGGTCACGGCCAACCTCCAGCGCAAGTTCGGCGCGGCGCGCGTCTTCAACTCGCCGCTCGCCGAGGCCAACATCGTCGGCCGCGCGATAGGGATGGCGACCCGGGGCTTGAAGCCCGTCGTCGAGATACAGTTCTTCGACTACATCTGGCCGGCCTACCACCAGATTCGCAACGAGCTGGCGCTGATGCGCTGGCGCTCGGGCGGCGAGTGGAAGTGCCCCATCGTCATCCGCTGCCCCGTCGGCGGGTATCTCAAGGGCGGCGCCGTCTACCACTCGCAGTCGGGCGACACCCTGTTCACGCACATCCCGGGCCTGCGCGTCGTCTACCCGTCGAACGCGCTCGACGCCAACGGGCTGCTCCGCACGGCCATACGCTCCGACGACCCCGTGCTCTTCCTCGAACACAAGCACCTCTACCGTCAGGCTTACAACAAGTCGCAGTACCCGCCCGACGGATTTTTGATTCCGTTCGGCAAGGCGAAGACCGTCCGCGAGGGGACTGACCTGACGGTCGTCACCTACGGCGCGCTCGTCAACCGCACGCTCGTCGCCGCCAAGCAGGCCGAGCAGCAGCAGGGCTTGAGCGTCGAGGTCATCGACCTGCGCACGCTCGCGCCCTACGACTGGGAGGCGGTCGCGGCGAGCGTCCGCAAGACCAACCGGCTCGTCGTCGCGCACGAGGACACGCGCACACACGGCTTCGGCGCCGAGATCGCCGCGCGCGTCTCCGAGGAGCTGTTCGAGCACCTCGACGCGCCCGTCCGCCGCGTCGCCGCGCTCGACACCTTCGTCGCCTACGCCCCGCGGCTCGAAGACGCCATCCTCCCCCAAGTTGACGACGTTTACCGCGCCATCACCGAACTCTGCGCGTACTGAGCGGCGTACGGTCGTACACAAATTTGTATCGTATCGTTCCGGCGGGGCGGGCGCACAAAAGGGCGCCCGCCCCGCTAAGTTTTTCTCTGCCTTCGACTTGGCCCCGGCGGCACGGCCGTTGCCACCTTCCTCTGGTTCCGCCCACGCGGCGGGACGTTCATCGACGGACAAAATGGGTAAATTTCTTAACAGGGGAGGGACAATCTTGATGAGAGTACGTTTGTTTAACTTCGCGGCCGCCGGCTCGCTGGCGTTGGCGCTCGCGCCCGCCGCTTTCGCGCAGGAGACGCCGCAGCCCGCGCCGCAACAGCCCGTCCAGACGCAGACGACCACGACGACGCAGACCACGCAGGCCGTCCAGAACAGTGACGGTTCGTGGACGGTCGTCCAGTACCCGGCCAACAAGGAGGTCGTCGTGGACTTCGCGCCCGCGCCGACCTACGCGACCGCCAGGGGGCGCGCCAAAATCATGCGCATGAGCGACCACACGATGGTCACGCTCGACCTGTCGGGGCTGCCCGCGGACGCCTCGGCCATGAACCTTTACGCGGTTGACCCGTTCGGCAAGGTCACCATGCTCGGGCCCGTCACGTTCGCGAACGGCGTGGCGACGCAGAGCTTCCAGACGCCGCTCGACCGCTTCATGCTCGTGCTCTCGCCCGAGGCGAACCTGACGAGCTACGCGCCGACGACCGGCTACGCCTTCCGCAGCGCGTTGCCGCAGGGCCTCGCCGTCATACCGTTGTCGAACGCGGCGGGCGAGCGCGTCGCGGCCGCCTCGACCGCCGGCTCGACCTCGGCCTACACCGCGCCGATGCTCGGCATCCCGACCTTCGACCGCGGCGACGACACCAAGATCAACGTCAAGCTCGCGGGCGCTTTGACGGGCTCGCGCGTCAACTTCAACATCACGCCGCGCAGGGACGGCCCCACGGAGGTCGTCGCTCGCTTCCACGAGATGAAGGAGGCGCCGGCCGGCCAGGTCTACGTGCTCTGGGCGGTCTCGCCCGAGGGCAAGCACGTCAAGCTGGGTCAGGTGGTCAACACCGGCCGCCGCAACGAGGCCGAGATTAAGTCGGAGACGACGCTCCGCGACTTCGGCCTGCTCATCACGCTCCAGCCCGAGGGCGAGGCGCCGGCCGGCGACGTGGTCGGCACCATCATTCGTTAGCCCGGCCGAGGACTTCGGAAGGCACACGGACGAGAGGGCCGCTCCCCACGCGGGGGCGGCCCTCTCGCTTTTGGAATCCGTTGAAAATCCCGGCGAGTGTCGCGCCCGACACAGTTTCGCGACATACTTGTTGACATCCTCGCGAATCCCGGCATAATGGCCTAATGCCGTCGCGACCCCGACGCGGCGCCGAGAGTTTGGGATTCGCCCGTCGAACCCTCCCCGAGAGAGCCGTGTAAGCCGAGGCTCAAAACCCTTTTTGAGAAGAAAGCCCCCGAGATGTTGAAACGCAAGCTTCCCCCTTGGCTGGCGCTCCTGGCCCTTTTCTTCTGCTTCTACGCCCCGGCGGCGCGCGCCGAAGGTGAGTCGCTCCCCGAGCTGATCCGCCGCGTCAAGCCGTCGGTCGTCTCCGTCATCACCTACAACGCGAAGGGCGAGGTCGCGCTCACGGGCAGCGGCTTCTTCGTGCGCCCCGGTCAGGTTCTGACCAACCTGCACGTCGTCGAGGGCGCGCACCGCGCCGAGGTGCGCACGTTCGAGGGCAAGGGGAAGACCTACCGCGTGACGGGGCTTTCGAGCGTGGACGAGGACGGCGACCTCGCGATCCTGAGCGTCGAGATGCCGTCGGAGCGCGCGAGCAGCGTCGAGACGGCGGAGGCCGCCCCCGAGGAGGGCGAGCGCATCTTCGTCATCGGGAACCCCTTGAGGCTCGAAGGCTCCGTGGCCGACGGCATCGTCTCGGCCGTGCGCGAGGTGCCGGGCTTAGGGCGCATCGTCCAGATCACGGCGCCCATCTCGCACGGCAACTCGGGCAGCCCCGTCTTCAACATGCGTGGGCAGGTGGTGGGCGTCGTCACCATCCGCGTGATGAACGGGCAGAACATCAACCTCGCGCTCGGCTCGCCGCGCTTCTCGGCGATGCGCGCGGCCGAGAAGCTCATCGGCTTCGACGAGCTGGCCGAGAGGACGAGGGACGCGCAGAGGCCCGACTCGATCTCCGACTGGTGGTACCGCAACGGGCTTAACTCGCTCTGGCTCGGCAACTACGACAGCGCGCTCGGCTACTTCGAGACGGCCGTCAACAAGAACCCGCAGCGCGCCGACGCGTGGATTCAGGTCGGCTTCTGCAAGGTCAAGCAGGGGAAGAATCAGGACGCCATCCGCGCCTTCGAGCAGGCGCTCAAACTGAGGCCCAACTCCTACGAGGCTCTGAACAAGCTCGGCGACGCCTACTACTACGCCGGCAACTACTACAAGGCGCTCGACGCCTACAAGCGCGCCGTCTCGTCGCGCCCAGACCTCGCCGAGGGGCACTACAACCTCGGCGCCGTCCACCTCGAACTCGGCGACCGCGCCCAGGCGCTCGCGCAGGCGCACCTCCTCAAGACGCTCGACGCCGCCCTCTATCAGAAGCTCCTGCGGGAGATCGGGCGTTGAGCAAGTAGACAGTAGTCGGTAGAAGAAAAACAGGCGGCGCGTCTTCGGTAAATAACCGGGACGCGCCGCCTCTTCTTTTCTACTGACTACTGGCTACTTCCCTATTCCCCCACCGGCGGGGTGAAGACGCCCTTGTCTATCTTGCGGGGGTCGCCGAGGACGACGAACTGGAGGTTGCGCATGTAGGTGTTGGCGGCGCGCTTCACGTCGGCCGGGGTGACGGCGCGCAGGCGGTCGATGAAGACGGCCGCGTTGCGCCAGCCGCCGCCGATCAGCTCGGCCTGCGCCAGCTCGCCGGCCTGCGCGGCGTTCGTCTCCTGCCCCATGTAGTAGCGCGTCAGGAAGTGCTGCGCGGTGCCCTTAATCTCCTCGGGGCTGACCTCCTCCGACTGGAGCCGCGCGATCTCGCGCAGCATCAGTTGGACGGACTGGTTGGCGTCCACGGACGTGACCGAGATGCCGCCGAGGTTCGCGCCCTGACTGTAGAGGAACGCGTCGGGCGCGTAGGAGAGTTGGTGGCGCACGCGGACGACCGTGAAGACGCGGCTCTGGAGGACGGTCGAGGCGACCCGCATCGCGTAGTAGTCGGGCGAGGTCGGCGGCGGCGCGGCGAAGACGCCCTGAATGTAGTTGGTCGGGAGCTGCCGCTCGGTGACCGCTAAGGTCGGCGTGCGGAACGAGAGCTGCGGCGGCGGCTCCGCACGGTAGTCGCCGCGCGGGAGCTTACCCAGACTGGCCTCGACCTTCCGGCGAATCTCCGCCGGGTCAACGTCGCCGACGACGACGAGCATCAGCCGCGAGGTCTGCATCATCTTCGCGTGGTAGCGCTTCACGTCGTCGAGCGTGAGCGAGCGGACGGAGGCGGCCGTCCCGCTCGGGTTGTTCAGGTAGGGGTGGCCGGCGTAGACGACCTTCGACTGTAAGACTTGGAGGAACGAGTCGGGCGTGTCCTCGTCGTCGCTGCGCGAGACGATCATGCGGCTCTTGACGCGCTCGAAGTCCTCGGTCGTGAAGCTCGGGTGGAGCGCCGCGTCGGTGAAAATCTCCCACGAGCGGTCGAAGTGCCGGCGCGGGCTGCCGAGCGAGAGCACCGAGTAGTCGTAGTTGACGCCGTAGCTCAAGCCCGTCCCCGTGCGCGCCAGCTCCCTCCGCATCTGCTCGCGCGGGAACTTCTGGCTGGCCTCGGTCGCCACGTCCAGCATCAGCGACTCGATGCCGGCGTTCTCGGCCGTCACGTTGCGCGCGCCGCCGCGCAGGAAGAGCCCGGCGACGACCGTCGCGCTGCCCTCGCGCCGCTTGACGAGCACCTTCAGCCCGTTCACGTCGAACTCGTTGACGAGCCGCAGCGTGTCGCCGACCTCGCGCTGCGCGGCCGCCGCGCGCGCCGCGTCCGCCTGCGGCGCGGCCGTCTGCCCGAGCGCCGGCGCGAAGACCAAAGTCAGCAGCAACGCGGCGATGGCGCCGCCCCGTTTAAAAGTCGTCTTCATCTCTAAATTCCCGCCCCCGTTCCCTTCTCACGTTTGAAACCGCGCCGCGCTCAGCGGCCGGCGGCCGCCGCCTTCGCCTGCGGCGCCGCGCCCAACAGGTCGGCCTCGGTCAGACCCGACGCGCGCAAGTTTTCGTCCGACATCATCGCCAGCCCGACGTGCGGCTTGCCGTGGACGTAGGTCGTGACGTAGCGGCTGATGTCCGAGCGCGAGGTGGCGCGCAGCCGCTTAAGGTAGCCGCGGAAGTAGTCGAGCCCCGTCGTAGACCACCAGAAGCTGACCGTGTGCGAGTACTCCGAGAGCTTCTCGCGCGAGTAGAGGTCGTCGGCCTCGACGAGCGCCTTGGCGCTCTCCAGCTCCTCGTCGGTGAAGTAGTTGGGGTCGTTGAAGTGCGCGACCTCGTTGTAGGCGGCCTGGACGGCCGCGCGCGCCTTGTCGGGCGTCGTCTGGAGGAGGAGCGTGATGGGGCCGACGTTGCGCTGCGTGTAGTAGCCGAAGCCGACGCCGGTGGCCAGCCCCGTGTCCACGAGCGCGCGCTGGAAGCGCGAGTTGGGCTGGCGCAGGATGAAGGAGAAGACGTCGGCCGCGTAGGTCGCCGCGTCGTCCCGCCCGATGGACGGGCCCTGCCAGCCGATCTGGACGACGACGTTGGTGACGGGCTTGGTGACGAAGGCCGCCTCGCTCTTCGGGAGCGGCGGGTGCTCGACGAGCGGGAACTCCTCGAATGGGTCTTTGTCGCGCCGCTTCCACTCGCCGAACAGCTCCTCGGCGACGCGGAAGGCGTCGGCCGGCTTCACGTCGCCCGTCAGGATGAGCGCCGAGTTGTTGGGCACGTAGTAGCGCTCCTGGATGAGCCGCATCATGTCGGTCGTCGCCGCGCGCACGGTCTCGCGGCTGCCGCCCGGTATCTTGCGGCTCGGGAACTTGTAGAAGAGCCGCCGGTTCATCTCCGACAGGAACTCGCCGTAGGGGTTCGACTCGTGGCGGTCTAACTCGCCGACGACCACCTCGCGCTCCTGCGCGAACTGCCGCTCGACCGCCTCGCGCAGCCTCCGGTAAAGTTCGGGGTCGCCGGCGCGGAGGCCGGCCGCCCAGCGGTCGTCGAAGCCGGGGTAGACCAGCGCGTCGCGCATGAAGCGCAGGGCGACGGGGAAGTTCGGCGTCGTCGTCGTGCAGTAGTAGTTGACCACCTCCTCGTGCGTCTCCGCGTTCGAGATGACGCCGAGCGAGTCGATCTCCCTCATGTAAGACTCGCCGAGCAGCGCCGCCCGGTTGGCCTTGAAGAAGAGGTGCTCGTAGAGGTGCGAGAGGCCGTTCAGCTCGGGCGGCTCGGTGAACGAGCCGTTGCGCACGGCCAGCTCGACCGTGACGAGCGGCACCGAGTGGTCTTCGAGCACGATGAGTTCGAGCCCGTTGGGCAGCACCTTGTTGACGAAGGGCGCGGCCTCGGCGAGCGGCGCCGGGCTTTGCGCCGGCGCGGGCGCGGGGCGCTGTTGGGCCGCGGGCGCCGGGCGCTGCGGCGCGGCGGCCGAGGCGGCCGGCCCCGCGAGCGCGGCCGCCAAAAGCGACGCGGCGAGCGCGAAGACAGATAGATTGCGTCCGAACGATTTTGACTTCATAAGACCTTCACGAATTTTCCCGGGGACGTGCGGCGCGGCCGCCAAGACCGGCCGAAGGCGAGAGCAAACACTCACGGCATCCTCGACGCGTGCCCGATTCTGGTTCGCAGTTTTGAGGCGATGATAGCACGCGGGGTTGCTCGCGGGGAAAGTAGCAGGAAGTAGACAGTAGTCGGCAATCAGTAGCCAGTAGAAAAATCTCCGCCGTTGGATTATCCGGGCGCCGGCGGCAACGTCCGCCGGGCGGAGTCTACTGTCTACTGTCTACTTCTCGTGTCCGGCACACGGCTGCCGCGTTCGGAGGCGAGGGGGAAGTTGCGCAGCACGCGGAAGGAGGTGAGGCGGACGGCGACGCGGTCGCCGGCGCGCAGCGGCGCGGCGACACGCTAACTAAAGAAGGAGCCGCCGCCCCCCATGTGTGGAGGGCGGCGGCTCCTTCCGGGCCGCCGCGCCAAGAAGGGCGGGCGGCGGCACGCGGCGCGAGAAATTTATCCGTGGAGATTAATCGACTGAAACCCCCTCCACTTCGGGCGCTACTTCACCAGGTCTTTCCGGGTGAAGATAGTTCTCCCGCGCGGGGTGGGAGTACTTGTCGAGCCTGAGCATTATCGAAAGCGACTCGCGGCACTGCAAACACAGGCCGAGGTGCGCCAGCACGTCTATTTTTTGGTCTTGATGGAAGCCCTTGAAGAAATCAAAGACCAAGCCTCTCTGCGACGGGTCCACGCAGACGTAGCTCTCCGACCCCGCGGGCGGTGGTGGACCTTCGCCTGTGTCAATCTTCGTCAACCGTTTCCTCCCATTCATAAACATACTCCGTTCTGGCTGTTCCGGGCGGGTTCTCGGCGGCGCGCGCGTCACGACGCGCGACTGGCCGCTGGCGAGCTTCCCTGCCACCGCGCACGAGCCGCACGCTCGTCCCACGCGCCCGGCCGAGACCCGCCCGGAAGCCCTCAGTTGGTTAACCCCCTCGGCAGCGGTTGCCGAGCGCTGCGATTAGCGGTCGAGACGGCCGCCGCAACCCGAACCCTACGCGTCGGCGCCGACGAGCGGCCTGAGCTTCTTCAGGATTCGGAGCCACCGCCTGTCCACCGCCTGCCGCGAGACGCCGCGCTCGCGCGCGAAGTCCGCCAGGCTGCGACCCTCCAGGTGATACCAGACGAAGAGTTCTCGCTGCTCGCCCGTGAGCGCCGCGAGCCACTCGCCGACCTGGAGGTTGTCTTCAACGTCCGCCAGCGCCTGCGGAGCCGGGACGTCGAACTCGATGCCGTACTCGGGCGGCAGTAAATCTTCCAGCGACAAGCTCTGCGCACCCTGGGGCCGGCGCACGTCGATGAGCTGGTTGAGGGCGATCTTCCGGAGCACCGTCTTCAGCGACGCCTCGAAGCGGTAGCGCCAGAACCACCGGCCGAACTTGATGAAGACGTCCTGCTTCAGGTCTTCCCACGAGTAATAAGGGGGCGCCTTCGTCGCGAGCCGCTGGCAGATCGAGTCCAGCGTCCGCTGGAAGTCCGCGTCGGCCGCCAGGACCTCCAGCAGCGGGTCGTCGAGGGCCCCTTTGTGAAGTTCCTCGTCCAGAATGTCAATGAGCAAGACCTGCTGCGGGCTCAACTGGAGGCCGGGAACCCCGAGCTTCCCTCCCCCGTGGTCGTCTTCCTTCGACTCTTCCTGAGCCTCCGCCCTGCCGGCGTGGCCTTCGTCCTCGTGCACTTGCGTCGCGTGGCTTTCTCTCGCTTCCATAGTTTCAACCTCATCTACCTGGTTAATGACGCCGGTGGTATGACTTGCTACTCACTAAACCGTGTAGGGTGATGGGTGTCCGCCGCAAATCCGCGCGAGAGTCGGACAGTGCGGTCGTCCCTCCGAAAGGCGCGTTCCAAATAGCGGCTCGAAAAATTACGCCCTTACAATTCTTTAGACCCCGAAAAAGCGCCGATGTCACCCCGAAGAGAAAAAAAATTCCGCGGCGAAAAAAGCGCGCGAAAAAATTTTCGCCCCGCGCGTTGACAAGCGAATCCCCGTCTCGTCAAAGGGTGTAAGAGCGGAGGGAAGACAACGGAAGGCGCTCTTGGTTGGGCGGAGGTGACACGGCATGGGCATCACGGAGATTGAAAGCTTGTGTTACCGCAACGCGCAGGGAGGGCAGCCCCTCTACCAAGCTGATGAGGGAGGCGGGATCAAGATCATGTTCAAACAAGAAGAGAATAAACAAGGCCACGAGTCGCACCATCACTCGCACCCGGATGACGGAAGCACTCACCACGAACATTCACACGACGCCGAGCCGGGCGGCTCGCACGACCAGCAACCGCATGAACACACGCATGGCGCGGCGACCCGTGCCGAGTCGGGAGAGACGGCCGGGCGCCACCCCCATGAGAAAGGAGCGCACATCACCGAACACGACGCGAACGAGCACCATCCTGCATAACCTGCTCCACCCTCAGCCGAGACGGCGAGGCGCGACCCCGCA
>DASVQX010000030.1:0-122198 GCA_036388915.1 Pyrinomonadaceae bacterium | reverse complement strand
CTTTTATTCGCGCTGACGCGCTCATGGCGGGCAGGATGCCCGCGCTCCCGGCTTGAGGGGCCGGGTTTTAGATGAACGCGAAGTCGAACTGCTCCTGATGCACGTGCTCGTCGGCGGTGATATCGACGGGTCCGAGGTAGGCTTCGATCTCGCCGAGCACGTCGCGCTCGGTCGAGCGCAGCGCGCGCGCCACCTCGGGGTTGAGCCGGAGCGTCGTCTGCTTGAAGCTCTCGCCCTCGTTGTGGCGCGCGAGACTGCGCGCCTCCTCCAGTATCTCGTAGCAGACCGTCTGCGCGGACTTCACCAGCCCCGCGCCCGTGCAGTACGGGCAGGGGCTACAGAGCGTGCGCTCCAGCGACTGCTTGACGCGCTTGCGCGTCATGATGACGAGTCCGAAGTCGTTGAAGGAGAGAACCTTCGTCGGCGACTTGTCGTGGCGGAGCGCGTCCTGCAAAGCCTGCAACACGCGCGCGCGGTTGCGGCGCTCCTCCATGTCGATGAGGTCGAGGACGAGGATGCCGCCGAGGTCGCGGAGCCTGACCTGCCGCGCGATCTCCTCGACCGCCTCCATGTTTGTGCGCGTGATGGTGTCTTCGAGCCGCGAGCCGCCGCGCCCGACGTACTTGCCGGTGTTCACGTCGATGGCGACCAGCGCCTCGGTCTGGTTGATGACGAGGTAGCCGCCCGACTTAAGCCACACGCGCGGCTTGATGGCCTTGTCGATCTCGGCCTGCACGCCGTAGGTTTCGAGGATCGGCTCGTCGCGCGTGTGGAGCTTGACGCGGTTGACCAGACGCGGCTGGATGCGGTTGATGAACTCGACGACATCCTGGTACTCGTCCTCCGAATCGACGCGGATGGCCGTGAAGTCTTCGGAGAGCTGGTCGCGCAAAAGCCGCTGCACGAGGTCGAGGTCTTTGTGCACCATCGTCGCGGGCTTCGCCTTCTCGGCGTTCTTGCGGATGTCGCGCCAGGTGCGGATGAGATAACGCGCGTCGTCGCGCAAGTCCTGCTCGCTGATGCCGACGCCGGCGGTGCGGACGATGAAGCCGCCCGAAGGCACGTCCTCCTCCTTGACGATGGCCTGAATGAGCTTGCGCAGCCGCACGCGCTCCTGGTCGCTCTCGATCTTGCGCGAGACGCCGACGTGATCGACGGTCGGCATGTAGACGAGGAAGCGGCCGGGCAGGGCGATGTGCGAGGTGATGCGCGCGCCCTTCGCGGCGATGGGCTCCTTGGCGATCTGGACGATGATCTCCTGCCCCTCGCGGAGCAGGTCAGTGATCGTCGGCTGGCGGTCGCGCCTCCCGCGACCCGCCTCGCGCGGCGCGCGCCCGCCGCTGTCGCGACCCCCTTCGCGCCCGCCACTTTCACGGCCGCCACTTTCGCGGGCGCCGCCCTCGCGACCGCCTTCGCGACCGCCTTCGCGACTGCCTTCACGATTGCCTTCACGACCGCCACCGTCGCGGCCGCCATCGCGTCCGCCGTCGCGACCGCCCGCGCGGCTCGCGCCGTCACGACCGTCGCGGCTGCGTTCGCCGCCGCGTTCGCCGCCACGGTCTCCACCGCGGTCTCCGCCGCGCTCGCGGCCACGTCCGCCGCGCTCACCGCGCTCGCGGCGCTCGGGACGCTCGGCGCGCTCGGCCTGCTGCGGGGCGGGGGACTGAGCCGCCGCCACCGGCGCCGGCGCCGCGGCCGGCGCCTCCGCCTCGACGATGACTTCGGCGCCGCCGTTGTTGTCGTCGGCCTCCGCGCCGTCGGCCGGGGCGTGGCCGTTGCCGTTCTCCTGCTCACTGCCGGGCTCGCCGCCGGGCCCGGTGCCGGGCTTGCGGCGTCGGCGCCCGCCGCGTCGCGCGAACTCGCCGCGCGGCGTCCGCTGCGTCACGCTGGCCTCGGCGTCGCCGCCCTCGTCGCCGCCTGACTTCTTGCCGCCGCGCTTCGACGAACCCTTCGCGGCCGACTTGGAAGCGCCCTTCGCGGCCGACTTCTTCGACGCGGCCTTCTTCGATCCCTTCTTCGACGAGGCCGCCGCTGCTCCGCCCTCATCGCCCTCGGAGTCTTCTCCGGCCGCCGGGGTCGCGCCCTTCTTGGAAGCCTTCTTCGACGAGGCGGCCTTCGCCGCGCCCTTCTTGGAAGACTTCTTCGACGAAGCGGGCGCGGCCGACGCCGCGGCCTCGCCGTCGTCGCTCACGCGCTCGAAAGACTGCGCGCCGCCGGCGAAGGCGTCGCCGCCCTCGTCCTCGTCGTCCACGAACGAGGCGACCGTGGCGGCCACCTCGGGCTGGACGGCGTGCAGGCGCGCGTGCGTCTCGGCGCCCGCGTCGTCGTCATCGGCTATGCGCTCGAAGCCGCCGCCGCTGACGCCGCCCGCGCCGCCGAGCAGCGAGCCGACCTCGGCCGCGTCCGTCGGCTCCATGTCGAACTCGACGGCGCGCGCCTGATCGGTCAGGCGCTCCTGAAGCCGCGCGTCCTTGAAGGCCGAGCCGAACTCCGCGGCCGACTCCTCCTCGTCCACGACGCGCTCGAACGAGTCGGCGCCCGCGACGAAAGGCGTCGAGACGTCTTCGACGCCGTAGCCAGCGCCCCCGCCGGGGAGCGAGACGCCCGGCGGCACCTCGCCCGTGGAGGAGGACGGCGCGGCCGTCTCCTCGCCCCCGCGCTCTCCGCGGCGGCGGCGCTCGCGGCGCCGCTTGCGCCCCGCGGCCGTTGACTCGTCCTCGGCCTGCGGCTGCACGGCGCTCGCGCCGGCCTCGGGCGCGGGTGTCTCTTCGGCCAACTCGTACGCGTCTTCGACGGACGAGATCGCCGTCGGGGTGACGCGCTGCTCGGGGGCGGCGAACTGCCTCCCCGCCTCCTCCGCTTCGTCTTCCTCGCCGGGCTCTGCGTCGGCCTGCGCCTGCTCGGCGGCGCGCTCGCGCTCGACGCGCGAACGCTCGATGCGCTCGGCGGCGGCGCGCTGCGCGGCCTCGTCGTCGGCGCCCTCGCTCTTCTTCTTGTCCACGACGATGCGCTCGAACTCTTCCTCTTCGTCGAAGAAGTCCGAGACGTAGAGGAAGGCGTCGCGCTCAAGCCCGATGTCTACGAAGGCCGACTGCATGCCGGGCAGCACGCGCATGACGCGCCCCTTGTAAATGTTCCCGACGATCCCCTGGCTGCTCTCGCCGCGCTCGATGTAGAACTCGGTGACGCGCCCGTTCTCGACGATGGCGATCTTCTTTTCGCGCCCGTTGACGCTGACAATCATCTCTTTCGGCATCTGTGTGAAACCGTCTCCCGGAAGGTGTGTGCCGCGCGCGGGCCGGAGGCGGCCGCGCCGCGCGGTGCAGGACTGTTGTGGTGTGGAGCCCGCGTGGGCGGGCGCGTGAGTGGGCGGCGGCCCCGCGGGCCGGCGCCGTCTGGGGCGGGAGGGAGTCCGTGGTTAAAGTTCGTGGCGCCCGCGGCGACTCGGCGCGCACGCGTGCCGGCCGTGCGCCTGAGCGCCCGGCTGCACCGCCGCACCCGCCGCGCGTGTGGGAGGGCGTAAGCCCCCCGCGCGCGGAAGCGTTCCGAACTGTTCACTGGAAACCCCGTCCGCCTGTAGCCGCGCGCGGCGCGTCGGGCACGCGGGGGGCGCGCTGTCCCCGTAAGAGGGAGGCGGTCGCCCCGCGGCCTTCGCAGCCCGGCGGACGCGCGCGCGCGACGAATGAAGTCGCGCGAGAGTGCGCCCCGCCGTCCGGCGGCTCGCGTAAAACTTTTCAAACGGGGCCGGCCCCGCTCGCTCGCGCTCACTCGCGCGGCGCGGCGGGCGTCCCCGCAAAAATCCTTCGAAGCCCGTCCACTCAAAAGGCGCGCCAACCCGCCGTAAAGCTTTCGTGCGTGCGCGCCGTGCCGGAAAGTTTTAGGTTCTGGCAATCAGGACAGGCGGCCTCAGTATAAACGACCCCCGCGCGAAAAGGCGAGCGAAGAGCGGGGGCCGCCCGCCCGAAAACGCGCGCCGGGTGCCGGCCGCCTAGGTGTTGCCGTAGAAGGCGCGCGCCTCGGCGTAGCTGATGCGGCGCGCGCGGACGAGTCCGCCCGCGAGACGTTCGCCCCCGGCCGGGTCGAGAAAGTCGCGCCCCGTAAAGTCTTCGTGCGGGGTAATCTTGAAGACGCCGACGCTGAAGATGAAGACGGCGTCGGAGAGCGCCTTGAACCAGTGGACGTTGTCGGCCTGCTCGTCCGAGACGGTGGAGAGGCCGCCGCGGCGGAAGGTCTTGTCGAGCGTCGGGCGCAGCGTGAGGTGCGTCGCCTCGTCCGCGACGCGGTCGAAGTGGCGCACCCTGGCCTCGCCCGAGATGACCATGTGCATCGACGCCATGTTCTTGTGCGCGTGGGGCGCGATGGCCCGCCCCTTCTTGAGCGCGATGAAGAAGGGGACGTAGGCCAGCTCGCCCGCCGGAGCCCCCTCGACCGGCGGCAGTTCCAGCGCGAGCGCCGAGTCGTGGTCTTCGGGGAAGAGAGCGTTTCTGGCGAGGGCGTCGTAGTCGATGGTGCGCAGGAGGTCTGCGAGGTCTACGCGGCCGTAAAGCTCCTCGACCTTGCGCCGCCACTCGGCGGGCCGCAGCTTCCCGCCCCTCAGCCCGCCGCACAGCTCCTCGGTTTCGAGCAGCCAGCGCCGGGCGGCGCGCCCGGCCGGCGAGGCCAGTGCGCCGCCCGCGTCGAGCCCGCGCACCAGCGAGTAGGCGAGCAGCGCGCCCAGCATGTTCCGCGCGAAGTCGCGCCGCGAAAAGTGTTCCATGTGGCTTGGTTCCGAGTTGGGCGATTGGCCGCGTCAGTTGACGAAGCGGCGGAGGCGGATGCTGATGGCGAAGCCGATGGCGACCGAGGTGGCGAGGATGGCGGAGAGCCCCGCGCTCATCAGCGGGAGCGGGACGCCGATGACGGGGAGCATGCCCAAAGCCATCCCGACGTTGATGAAAATCTGGAAGGCCAGCCCGCCGACGATGGCCATGATGACGAGCATCCCCGTGCGGTCGGGCGCGCGGCGCGCCCCGTGTATCAACTTCGTCAAAAGCACCGCGTAGGCCAAGAGCAGCAGCACGCAGCCGACGAAGCCGGTGTTCTCGGCCACGACGGCGAAGATGAAGTCGGTGTGCGGCTCGGGCAGGAACTTGAGCTGGCTCTGCGAGGCGGCGCCCTTCGTCGTCGAGCCCCACAGGCCGCCCTTGCCGACCGTCAAAATCGACTGCCACGTGTGATAGCCGTAGCCGCGCCGGTCGGCGTTCTCGGGGTCGAGGATGACGTTGACGCGCTCCTGCTGGTAGGACTTGATCTTGCCCGTCTTGACGCCGACGACCCACGCCGCCGGGACGAGCACGACGCTCAGGACGACGGCCGCCAGCACCATCCACATCCGTATCGAGGAGAGGAAGAGGATGACGAAGAGCAGCGGGAAGTATGTGATCGCCTGTCCGGGGTCTGGCTCCATCAGGATGAGACCGACGGGGAGCGCGAGGATGCCGCCGCCGACCAGCATCTGCCTGATGGTGAGCGTCGAGCCCCGGTGCCGGCCGAAGTAGCGCGCCAGCATCAGCACCGTCGGCACCTTCATGAACTCGGAGGGCTGGAACTGACCGAGGCCCGGCACGCCGATCCAGCACCGCTGGCCGTTGATCTTCAGGCCGATGCCGGGGATGAGCACGATGACGAGCAGGAAGAGGCCGAAGGCGTAGAAGGCCGGCGCGAAGTGGACGAGCTTGCGGTAGTCGGTGAAGGCCACCGCCAGCATCACCACGGTCGAGACGCCCAGCCCGATGAGCTGCTTCTTCCAGTAGCCCTGCTCGGGCTGCGCGTTGTAGATCATCCACGTCCCGAACAGGGCGATGGCCAGCGCCAGCAGCGTCAGCCCCCAGTCGAAATCGCGGAGTTTACCCTTTTCGAGTATCGCAACCATGGTTCGTGCGGCTCACTGGTGCTCGCCCGCCGCCTCGACGGTTGGGCCTTTGGCCGGCGCCAGTTGGGGGTGCGCCTTCGAGAGGTAAGTCTGGTAAATGTTGTGGACGGCCGGGGCGGCGAACTTGCCGCCGAAGCCGACGTTCTCGATGAGCGCGATCATGGCGATCTCGGGCTTGCGCGCGGGGGCGTAGGAGACGAACCAGGAGTGATCCTTGTTCTTGCCCACGTCCTTGCCGAGTCCGACGACCTGCGCGGTGCCGGTCTTGCCCGCCACGTCGAAACCCTCGATGCGCGCGGCGCCGCCCGTGCCGTCCTCGTTGACGACCGCCCACATGCCGTCCACGACGAGCGCGTGCTGTTCTTCGGGGATGTCCAGGAGCTTCGGGTCGGGGCGGTCGAAGGTCTGGCGCGGGCGCGCCTCGAAGGGCCCGATGGCGCTGACGGGGCGCGCCTCCTTCAGCAGGTGGGGGACGTAGAGCCGGCCGCCGTTGGCGACGGCCGCCTGCGCCCGCAGCATCGACAGCGGCGTGACGAAGTCGTAGACCTGCCCGAACGAGGCGTAGACCGTGTCGATGTCCTTCCAGGTCGGGTCGCCGCCCTTCGGCGTGAACCGCGCCTTGAATTCGCGCGAGGGCGTCCAGCTCACCAGCTCGTGCGGCAGGTCAACGCCCGTCTTCTTGTTGAGGTCGAACTCGTCCACCATCTGCACGATGCCGTCGAGCCCCATCTTGAGGCCGAGGCGGTAGAAGTAGCCGTCGCAGGACTTCTTGATGGCGTAGCGCAGCTCGGGGCTGCCGTGGCTGCCCATGCAGCGCGTGAACTTGTTGCCGATCTGGATGCCGCCGCCGCACACCAGATGAGAGTTCTTGAGGGTGATGGCGTCCTGCTGGAGCCCGGCGACCGCCATCAGAATCTTCCACGTCGAGCCGGGCGGGTAGCGGCCGCGGATGGCGCGGTTGAACATCGGCGTCGTCGGGTCGCGCAGCAGCGCGTTCGCCTCCTTGCGCCCCTCGGGCGTCCCGATGCGCTGCGAGAAGAGGTTCGGGTCGAAGGTCGGGTAGGAGGCCATGGCGAGTAGCTCGCCGCTCTGCGGGTCTTCGACGACGATGACGCCGCGCTTGTTGGGCGAGTTGCGGAGCTGCTCCTCGGCCGTGAGCTGGAGTTCGAGGTCGATGGTGGTGACGATGTCCTGACCGGGCTGCGGCTGCGCGACCGACAGCTCGCGCTGGATGCGGCCGCGGCTGTCCACCTCGACCTCGCGGTAGCCGTCGCGCCCGCGCAGGTAGCGGTCGTAGGTGGACTCAAGCCCCTCCAGCCCGATGATGTCGCCGGCGCGGTAGGGGTTGTCCTTGACGAAGGGGTTGACCTGCGGGTCGATGAAGCGCGGCTGCTTGAGCTGCTCCGGGCTGATCTCGCCGACGTAGCCGAGGACGTGTGCGAGCGTGCCGTTCTCGGGGTAGCGGCGCTGCGGCTGCTCGCGCACGATGAGCATCGGGAGTTCGAGCGTGTGCGCCTCGACCCACGCGATGTCGGCCTGCGTGGCGCCCTCCTTGACGGTCACCTCCTCGAAGGCGGCCTGGCGGTTGGCCACCTCGAAGCGCTCGCGCAGCAGCGCCGGGTCGATGTCGAGCCCGGCGGAGAGCGGCTCGATGAGCGGCGCGACCTGCGAGTTCCAGTCCTTGTTCTTGCCCTTCATGTCCTCGGCGGCGAGGACGATGTTGTAGGTCGAGCGCGAATCGACGAGCAGCTTGCCGTTGCGGTCGAAGATGGCGCCCCGCGGGGCCGGGATGCGGAGGCGGCGTATGCGCTGGTTCTCGGCGCGCTCGGCGTAGTAGTCGCCGCTGACGACCTGTAGGAAGTAGAGCCGCGCGCCGAGCACGACGAGAATGGCGATGACCAGCCCGTGGATGATCGCCACGCGCACCCTCAAGTTCTGTGACTCGTCCTCGAATTTCATGGCTTTGAAGAAGCAGACGGTAGACCGTAGTCAGTAGTCAGTATTTTCTCCGGCCGAGGCCGCGGCGCGCGAGGCGGCGGCGGAAGGCGAAGGCGCGGCGCTGCCGGACGCGCGTCGATTCGTTGAAGAAGAGGTCGAGGACGAAGGCGACGGCGGTGCCGGCGACGGTCGTCCCGATGACGTAGAAGGCGACGGTCTCGGCAATCGTGCCGGCCAGAGGTCCCCCCGGCGGCTGGCCGAGGAGCTGGTGCATGAGCAGGTAGACGAACGTGTTGAAGCCGGCCGCGCCCGCCAAGACGGGGATGCGCAGCAGCGGGTTGTCGAGCATGACCCGCGTGACGAGCGCCGCCACGAGGTAGGCCGTCAGCGTCATCGAGAAGCCGCGCGCGCCGAGCAAGCCCGCCGAGATCACGTCGGTCGCGAGGCCCGCGGCCGTGCCGATCACCACCGCCTGCACGGCGTCGCGCTGGAGCGCGAAGTAGACGACGACGACCAGCGGCAGATCGGCGTAGACGAGCGGCGTCCAGACCGTCCTCAGGCTCGACTGGAGGAGGGCGGCCAACGCCACGCAGATCGCGATTTTCCACTTCATAACTAGTAGAGTCTGGAGTCTGGAGTCAAAGCAGATAAGAACCGCGCCGTCTTGACTTCAGATTCCAGACTACTTCTTCCCCTTGTCCACGTTCGGCAGCGTCCGCTCGGGGGCGGTGCGCTGCGGGGGGCGGTAGTTCAAGACCGCGACCTCCTGAAGCGAGTCGAGCCGCGCGCCCGGCTTGACCCTGATCGTGTGCGGCGTGGTGGCGGAGCCCGGCACTACTTCTACCACTTTCCCGACGCTCAAGCCCTGTGGGTAGATGCGGTCTTGCCCCGTGGTGACCACGTAGTCGCCGACGTTCACCGTCTCCAGCCCCGAGACGTAGCGCATCTCCAAAAGCCCGTTCTTGCCGTAGCCGCGTACCGACCCGATGGCGTTCGACTGCCCCAACTGGCCGACGACCGCGCCGGCCGCCGAGCGCTCGTCCGTGATGAGCATCACCTGCGCGGAGGCGGGGCCGACCCCGACGACGCGGCCGACGATGCCCTCGGGCGTCACGACCGGCATGTCGAGGTCTATCCCCGAGGTGGTGCCGCGGTTGATGATGAGGGAGTTGAACCAGACCGACGGGTCGCGCGCGACGACGCGCGCCGGGATGGACTGGTAGGTAACGTCTTTGGTGAAGTCGAGCAGCTTCTTGAGCCGCTCGTTCTCGTCGCGCGCCTGCCGCGCCTCGCGCAGCTCGTTCTCGGCCTCGGCCAGGCGGCGGCGCAAGTCTTCGTTCTCGGCCTGCGCGGTGCGCATGTCGGCCAGACCCCGGAAGAAGCCGACGCCGGCGCCGCCCACGCCCGTCGTCGCGCGCTGGACGGGCGAGAAGACCGACTGCGCCCAAGCCTTGACGACGGGCTGACCCGTGTCGGAGTCCTTGGCGTTCCAGGTCATCAGCCCGAAGTTGAGGGCGAGCAGGACGAGCAGCCAGAGCGGCGCCCGCTGTCTGATCTCCTTCTGCGTGCTCCGAACCATTGAAGGCCGTAAACCGTGAACCGTTAAACCCGTGAACCGTAAACCGTAAACCGTAAACCGTGACGAGAGAAGAGCCGCCCTCACTTGTCACGGTTTACGGTTTACGGTTCACGGCTTGTTACATTCCGCCCGTCAGGTTGTTGTCCCAGCGGACGCGCTTCAGGAGGTCGAAGTCCGAGAGCATCTTGCCGGCGCCGAGCACGACCGAGGAGAGTGGGTCGTCGGCGATTGAGACCGGGAGCCCCGTCTCGATGGAGAGCCGCTTGTCGAGGTTCTTCAGCAGGGCGCCGCCGCCGGTCAGGACGATGCCGCGCTCGACGATGTCGGCCGAAAGCTCGGGCGGGGTGCGTTCGAGCGCGACGCGGACGGCGTTGACGATGGTCGCCACCGAATCGGCCAGCGCCTCGCGCACCTCCTCGTCGCTGATGGTGATCGTCTTGGGGATGCCCTCGATGAGGTTGCGGCCGCGCACGTCCATCGAGAGCGGCTCGTCGAGCGGGAAGGCGCTCCCCAACTGAATCTTGATGGCCTCGGCCGTGCGCTCGCCGATGAGGAGGTTGTACTTGCGCTTGATGTACTGCGTGATGGCCTCGTCCATCTCGTTGCCGGCCACGCGGACGGCGCGCGAGTAGACGATGCCGGAGAGCGAGATGACGGCGATGTCGGTCGTCCCGCCGCCGATGTCCACGATCATGTTGCCGTGCGGCTCGGTGATGGGCAGGCCCGCGCCGATGGCCGCGCACATCGCCTCTTCGACGAGGTAGACCTCCGAAGCCTTGGCGCGGTAGGCCGAGTCCTCGACGGCGCGGCGCTCGACCTGCGTGATCTCGCTCGGGATGCCGATGACGACGCGGGGACTGACCCACGTCTTGCCGTTGTGCGCCTTGCGGATGAAGTGCTGGAGCATCTTCTCCGTGACCTCGAAGTTGGCGATGACGCCGTCCTTCATCGGCCGGATGGCGACGATGTTGCCGGGCGTGCGCCCCAGCATCTCCTTGGCCTCCTTGCCGACGGCCTCGGGCGTGTTGGTGACCTTGTTGATGGCGACGATGGAAGGCTCCGAGACGACGATGCCGCGCCCCTTGGCGTAGACGAGCGTGTTGGCCGTGCCGAGGTCGATGGCGAGGTCGCTGGAGAAAAGGCTGAAGAGTGACTTGAATGCCATTCGTTAGTGTTTACGCACCTCTGACTTCTGCTGTGATGCGCCCGGGTCTTCGGACTCGGGTGCCGGGCGGCCTTCGGAAACGGCCGCGCGAGCGCCCTCCGGATGCACCTCGGGCGTCCCTGCTCCCTTTGTCTTCGCCACGCGGCGTGGAACGAAACAACAAAGATACAACGAACGGGGCAAGAACGCTAACCGCCGACACCTACGGGTTGGCCTGGGAAAAGCTTAGACTCTCTGGCTGAGTTGTCCTTCGAGCGGGGGGTTGCTTTCCGGCAAGTTCTCAAACAATGCTTTACAGCATGCGCGGGAGTTTGTCTACAACTTTTTTAGCGGCGGGGGTTTGGCGGGCCGGGGAGGCTTCGAGGCGGGGTCTGAGCGCACCCGTCGGCGGCCGGGCGGCGCCTTCAGGCTGACTAACGGGCGTGTCCGGCCTCTATCTTATCCATGCGCTCCGTCAGATCATCATCCCGGTTCTGTAGCTTCAAGATGTCACGGTTGAAGACCCGGAACTTGCGCCCGAGGCCGTCAACCTCGTCCTCGACCTTTCCGAGGCGAAACTCCACGCCCGTCAGCCTCTCCTCAACCTTCGTTAATCGTTCTTCGACGTTGGTCAGCCTTTCCTCAACCTTCCCCAGCCGCTCCTCGACGGCCGTCAGCCGGGCTAAGACCTGCTCCCAAATCGGCCGAGTCTCTTGCAGGCGCCGGTCAACCTTGTCTTCAAGTACCGTCAGACGCGTGTCGATTGAGCGGAGAATTGAGAGAACCTCCCCCAAATCCCCGCCCGGAAGTTGCTGCGTCGAGTCCTCACTCATTCAGATACCTCCTCGGCGCGATTATGGGCGCGGGGAGGGGCGATTTCAAGGGGGAATCGGGCGGGAGCAAGACGGGCGGTAGTTGAAAACAAAGGGGTAAGCGCGTTCGGCAAATTATGCGTCCTGGGCGGCTTCGGCGGCGTGGCGGACGCAGTTCTTGCGCGAGGCTTTGGCCTCGTACATGGCGGCGTCGGCGCGCGCGACGAGTTGTTGCGGCGACTGCGCGTGCTCGGGGAACGAGGCGACGCCGAAGGAGGCCGTGAGCCGCAGGCGCAGGCCCCGCCCGCCGTTGAAGGCGTGGGCGGCGATGCGCTCGCGGACGCGCTCGGCCACGCGCAGCCCCATGTCGAGGTCTGTCTCGGGGAGGACGACGACGAACTCGTCGCCGCCGTAGCGCGACACCACGTCGGTGTCGCGCACCGACGCGAGGATGACGCCGGCCATCTCCATCAAGACGTGCGAGCCGACGAGGTGGCCGTGGCTATCGTTGACCTGCTTGAAGTCGTCGAGGTCGAGGAAGAAGGCCGAGACCTGCGAGCCGTAGCGGCGCGCTCGCTTCAGCTCGCCGACGAGGTACTGGCGCAGGTAGCGCGCGTTGTGGAGCTTGGTCAGGTCGTCGGTCTGCGACAAACGCTCGGCCTCGGCCACGCGCGCCGAGTTCGAGAGCGCCGCCGCCAAAGGGAGCGCCAGCGCCGACAGGAGCGAGGCGTCGCGCGCGGGGAAGCGGCGCGCCCCGTCGCCCTCGCGCACGGCTTCGAGCACGCCGACGACCCTCTCGCCCGAGACGAGCGGGACGGCCAAAGTCTGCCGCCCGCCCTCCTTGCGGCGGACGGTCTCGGCCGAGGCGGCGGCCTCGCGCGAAGCCTTCGACTCGGCGCCGGCGAGCGCGAGCGCGTCGCCCATCAGCGCGCGGCGCCAGTCGCCCTCCGGGACGGCGCGCTCGCTCTCGGTCAGGCCCCGGACGGCCAGCGGCTCGAAGGGCGGCTGGCTGAGCGCGCCCGAGTCGGCGACGAGGTAGATCGTCCAGCGGTCGGCGGGGACGAGCGCGGCCAGTCCCGCGAGCGCGGCGGCGGCGGCGCCCCTCTGGTCGGCGGCGAAGTGGAGCGAGGCGACGACCTCGAAGGCCGCGCGCAGGCGTTCGACGTTCAGGCGCTCGGGCAGGAGCAGGCTCGCGGGCGCGAAGTCGGCGGGCGCCGAGCCCTCGTCGCCGCGCCCGTCATCGGCGCCGCGCTCCTCGACCTCGCGGAGCAGCGCCGAAATCTGCGCCGGCCCGGCAGCGACGGCGTGAAAGCCGAGCCGCTTGAGCGTCGCTTCGGTGAGCGTGTGCTGTGTGCGACCCGGCCCGCCGGGCCCCGCGGCGCGCCGGCAGGCGACGACGGGGACGCCCGGCCAGACTTCGGCGGCGCGGGCGGCGCGGTCGCGCAAGGCGGCCAGCTCGGCGCCCGCCTCAAGGTCGAAGAGCACGGCCAGAGGCTCGGCCCCCCACCCGGCGCGCGCGCGCGCGGCCTCCTCCGCGTCGTCGCCGCCGCCGGGCGCCACGACGACCACGCAGACGCCCCCGTGGCGCAGCGCCTCGAACAGCTCGCGCCCCGGCTCGGTCTCCACACCGCTGAGGAGGATGACGTAGTGCATAAATTAAAGGACGAAGGCGGAAGGATGAAGGACGAAGGATGAAGTCGCCGCTATCAGAAATCTGCTTTACTTCATCCTTCCGCCTTCATCCTTCCGCCTTTTCTTTCACCCTCCCGGCGGGAGCTGGAATTTGAAGGAGTTGCGGTTGCCCTGTGTGTCGGCGGTCTCGACCTGGACTTCGCGCGCGCCGCGCGGGGCGTTGATCTGGAGCTGGAAGAAGCCGTCGCGCGCCGCGAGCGTCTCGCGCCCCGCGCAGCGGACGGTGTTGCCCGCCTGCGTGCGCCCGCGGACGAGGTAAATCTGGCCGGCGACCAACTCGATCTGCACGTCCGCGACGCTCAGCTCGTCGCCCGTCCCGCCCTCGCCGACGACGATGAACTTCTGCGGCTCGCTCCAGTCCGAAGCCTGACCCGACTGCGCGACCGCGAGCACGCGCCAGAAGTAGTTGCCCTGCCGGAGGTCGTCAACGGTGAACTCGGTTGACTGGAGCCGGTCGCGCTCGATGAGCTTGCCGGCGGGGACGAAGAAGGGGGAGGTGGCGACCTCGACGCGGTAGTGCGCGGGCGCGCCGGTCTGCGGCTTTTGCCACTTCAGGGCGACGGCCGTGGCGCCGCCCCTTCGGCCGGCGAGGCGTTCGAGATTCTTGGGCGCGACGGGGAACGGCGCCGCGAGCAGCTTCTCCTTCTGCAAGATGGTGCCCTGCGGGTTGACGGCGGCGTACTCGCCCGCGCCGAGCGTCGTCGTGTCGCCGCCCGAGGTGCTGGTCTCGACCGCGCCTTGGCCGACGCGGATGGCCTCGGTCTTGTCCTCGCGGACGTGGAAGCTGGCGTCGGTCTCGGATCCCACGCGGCTCTCGGTCAGGTGCGTGCCGACGATGTTCTCGGCGCCCTCGTTCTGCTGCTCGGTGCGGACGTTGATCTGGCCGCTCTCGACCGCGACGCGCACCTTCGTAGACTTCCCGCCCTCGGCCGAGGTGTTCTCGGCGATGGTGACGACCGAGTTGGGCTTGACGAAGAGCGTCGAGCCGTCGGCGAGCGTGACGCGCGCGCGGCCGTCCTCCTGCGTCTGGACGAGGTCGCCGGGGAAGAGGCGCGTGTCGGCGCGCGCCTGCAAGGTCTCGCGCGTGTTGGCGCGGACGACCTTGACGCCGCCTTCGAGCGAGACGAAGCGTGCGCCCGCGGGCGCGCCCTCGGCCTCGGCCGCCCCCTTGAAGGGGTTGCCGTAGACCCAGACGTAGAGACCCACGCCCGAGGCGACGACGAGGAGCGAGGCGACGATGACGGCGACGTAGATGAATCGCTTCTGGACGACCCACCAGTCGGCGTCGTAACGGCTGACTCTGGTGACCATAGGTGACTTTCGTCTTTTTCTCGGAAAACCGCGGGGCGTGCGGATTGATGGAGCCCGGCGGCGCGGGACGGAGGGCATGAGAACCGTCCCCGTGACCGGCCCGACCCGCGGGCGGCGGCCACATATTGAACTTAACAAACGGGAAAGGTAAAAGGCAAGCTTCTTGTTAAGGCGGTAGGCGGCTGACGGTAGACAGTAGCCCGCAGGGCTTCCGCCCGGCGGAAGTTGAGGACGAAAACCGGACGGTTCGTAATGAGAAAGGTTTTCTACTGACTGCCATCTGCCGCCTACCGCCTACGGCTTCTCCGGCAAGCCCTGCTCGTCGGCGCCGAGGCGCCCCTGGTCGTCGTCGTAGGGCGAGCCGAAGTCGGGCGGCAGCTCGACCTCCACCTGCTCTTCGGGCGCGACGGGGCGGAGCAGCGAGAGGACGACCGAGGCGGCCAGCACGACGAAGACGAAGCCGAGCGAGACGAGGATGACCGTCTCCTTGCCCACGCCGAAGCGGTCGTGGATGTAGCCTTCGGAGAGCATCTTGACGCCGACGAACATGAGCACGACGGCGAGGCCGACCTTGAGGTAGTGGAACTTCTCGACCACGCCCGCGAGCAGGAAGTAGAGCGAGCGCAGGCCGAGGATGGCGAAGACGTTCGACGTGTAGACGATGAACGGGTTGGTCGTGATGCCGAAGATGGCCGGGATCGAGTCCACGGCGAAGACGAGGTCCGAGACCTCGACGATGACGAGGACGAGCAGCAGCAGCGTCCCCATCTTCTTGCCGTTGACCGTCGTGAAGAACCTGTCCTCCTCGTAGTGGCGCGTGATGGGGATGAGGCGCGTGGCGAAGCGGACGAGCGGGTTGTCCTCGGGGTTGGACTGCGACTCGTCCTGCCGGAGCATCTTGAAGCCGGTGTAGATGAGGAAGCCGCCGAAGATGTAGAGAATCCAGTGGAAGCGCTCGACGAGCGTGGCGCCGATCCCGATCATCGTCATGCGCATGACGAGCGCGCCGAGCACGCCCCAGAAGAGCACGCGGTGCTGGTACTTCGACGGCACCTTGAAGTAGGAGAAGATGAGCAGGAAGACGAAGAGGTTATCGACCGAGAGCGACAGCTCGATGACGTAGCCGGTCAGGAACTCAAGCCCCGTCTGCCGGTCGGTCTTCCAGAAGACGATCGCCGCGAAGATGAGCGCCAGCGTCACCCAGACGACGCTCCACACGGTCGCCTCGCGGTACGTCACCGCGTGCGCCTTACGGTTGAGCACGCCCAGGTCGAGCGCCAGCATCAAAAGGATAAAGACCCCGAAACCGGCCCAGGCCCATAAAGGATAGTCCATGATGGGGGGAAGAATATCAGTAGACGGCAGTCGGTAGCCAGTAGACAGTGGAAAGACCTCGCCCGCCGGACGGCCGGCCGCCGGATTGACTTCCGTCCCGGCGCCGGAATATCTTCGCGTCGTCCCCCCGCACATCCCAGTTGACGAAACCCCGACTTCGTCAATCTCACGCCAACCACTTTGGAAGGAGGTCTCACGATGAAAGCCGTCACGCACACGTTGCCACGGAAACTCTTCACCCTCGCGATCCTGCTGGCCTGCCTGGCGCTGCTGACCGCCGGGCGGGACACGAGGGCGGCGGACGACCAGTGCTGCATCGACCAGCACAACACCTGCACCTCGCAGTGCGGGTACGTCTACGACCCCGCGACCGGCCAATACGTCTACGACTTCGCCTGCCAGTCGGGCTGCGACAACCAGTACACGGACTGCACCGCGCCCGACGGGCCGGGGTGCGGCCCGGCGCAGCCCCAGACCCCGTGCCAGGAGTGCCTCGACAACTGCGACGAGATGCAGGCGAGCTGCGTGGCCGGGGGGACGCAGACCCCGCAGCAGTGCGCCTACCTCGGCTACAGGTGCCGCCAGAGGTGCAACACCTACTGCATCTACTAGCGACTCGGACACCCGGTTGAAACCGTTCGCGCGGGCAGACCTCCCGCGGAGCCGCCGCGCCGGCCGCGACTCCGCGGGAGGTCTAACCGTTTGCGCCGCGCGCGGGGCGTCGGCTACAATCCGCCTTTTGCGGGGTGCGCCCGGCACCCGTCCTACGCGCCTCGGCGCCGCACTTTAAGTCCACAGCAAACCCTCTGCGTACGGGAAGGTATTCGGAAATGCTCAAGTTTTTCAGCCGGCTGGAGAAGACGCGTAATCTCATCATCATCTTTTTCGCCATCCTGGTCGTCGTCGGCATGGTCGTCGCCGGCAGCCTCTACACCCGCACGGGCACGGCCATCGCCAACCCCTTCAAGAGCAAGCAGGTGCTCGCCAAAGTCGGCGGCGACGAGGTGACGGTCGCCGACTACTCGCTGCTCAAGAAGAAGATCGAGAACCAGTTCGGCGGCAACTTCACGCTCGCGCAGATCGGGATGACGAACGACCGCATCCTCGATCAGGCCATCAACAGCCGCGTCTCTTTGCAGGAGGCGCGCCGGCTGGGCCTCACCGCCTCGGACGACGAGGTGCGCGACACCATCGCGCGCCAGTTCAGCGACCCGGCCACGGGCGCCTTTGACGTGAAGCGCTACAAGGACTACGTCGTGCGCAGCTACGGCGATGTGAAGCTCTTCGAGCAGAGCGTCCGCGACGCGCTGGCCTCCGAGAAGCTGCGCGCCTTCGTCTCGGCCGGCGCGCAGGTCTCCGAAACGGAGGTGCGCGACCAGTTCATGCGCGAGAACACCTCGTTCGACCTGACCTACGTCCCCGTCGCCGCCGAAGACCTCGCGAAGAAGATCTCGCCGTCGGACGAGGAGCTGCGCCAGTACTTCGACGCGCACAAGACCGACTACCGCTTCCTTGAGGCGCAGAAGAAGATTCGCTATGTCTTCGTCAACCAGGAGAAGGTCGGGCAGAAGCTGCAAATCTCGGACGAGGAGTTGCGCAAGGAGTACGACTCACTGAAGCCCGAGAACAAGATGGCGGGCGTGCGCGTCCAGCAGATCGTCCTCAAGGTCGCGCGCCCCGAGCTGGATCAGGAAGTCCTCAACAAGGCGACCGAGTTGGTCGGGCGCATCCGCCAGCCCGACCTGACCGCCCCCGAGGATGTGTTCGCCGAGCAGGCGCGCGGCAACTCCGAAGACCCGACGGCGCAGGGCGGCGGCTGGCTCCCCAACCCCGTCAAGCGCAACCCGAACCGCAAGCCCAACCCGGCGGCGGGCGCGGCCGAACTCGTCCAGAACACGCTCGACTGGAAGGAGGGGCAGGTCGGCGACCCTCTGAAGACCGGCAACGCCTACTACATCTTCCGCCGCGGGCCGGCCGTGCCGAAGTCGTTCGAGGACGCGAAGCAGGAGCTGCTCGTCAGCCTTCGCAACCGCCGCTCGTACGCGGTCGCGGCGCATCTCGCGCAGAAGGCGCGGGAGCGCATGAACGAGACGCGCGACCCGCTGAAGGTCGCGCAGGAGTTGGCGGGCGAGGCCAACATGGCGCCGGCCGAGATGGTGCGGGAGACCGGCTTCGTCAAGCCCGGCGACGACGTGCCCGAGGTCGGCAACAGCCCGCAGTTCGAGGACGCCATCAAGCCGCTCGAAGAGGCGGGCGCGGTGGGCGAGCAGGTCGGCATCAAGAACGGCTTCGCCATCCCGCAGCTCGTCGAGAAGCGCGACCCGCGCATCCCCGAGCTGGACGAGGTCAAGGACAAGGTCGCCGAAGACCTCAAGCGCTCGCGCGCCTCGGAGCAGTTGGAGCAGGCCGCGCGCGAGCTGGCCGCGAACGCCGGCGGCGCGGACGCCCTGAAGGCGGCGGCCGAGAAGATGGGCCTCAAGGCCGAGGACGAGGCCGCGTTCAAGCTCGGCCGCCCGCTGGGGAGCGCCGGCACAGACCCGGCGCTCGACGCGGCGGTCTTCGCGCTCAAGACCGGCGAGACGACGAAGACGCCGGTCAAGGTCGGCGACAGGTGGGTGGTCGTCGGCGTCAGGGCGCGCAAGGACGCCGACCCGGCCGAGTTCGACAAGCAGCGCTCGACGCTGACCGAGACGGCGCTCTCCGAGCGGCGCAATCAGGTCTTCGACGACTTCCTCGTCGAGGCGCGCCGCCGGCTAGAAGAGAAGGGGCAGATCGAAATCTTCCGCGAGACGCTCGCGCAGCTCGGAGAGTCCGAGCCGGCCGCGCTCCCGCGCCGCGCCCCCATCAACATCCCGCCCATGGGCAACGAGTGAGACGGCTCACTCCCTAAAGTTAACAGACGAAAGAGGCCGCCCCGTCAAAAGGGGCGGCCTCTTCGTTTCCATTCTACTCCGCGACGCCTAGAGAGCCTTGAGCAGCGTCGAGATGTCCGCCTGCGGGACTTCGAGGCGGAACTGAACCTCGGCGCCCTTCGTCGTGATTTTCAGGCTGTCAACGAGCGCGCGCGCGAAGCGACCCTTGTCGCCCGCCGGGATGAGGCCGGGCGCGATCTGCCGGAGCGCGTCCACCGTGTCGGAGAGCTGCTTGGCGTCGGCGGTTGCGCCCGTCCGCAGCGTCGTCAGAAGTTGAATCCCCGTGGGCGACGAGCCGACGGTGCCGTAGAAGCCGCGTATCGAATCTATCGCGCGGTCAACGTTGGGCAGCTCCGTCCGCACCCCGGCGAGCACGCCCGGCCGGACGTTGCCGGCGAAGGCCGCGAAGTCGCCCGCGCCGCGCGGGAAGTCGAGCAGGCTCATGTCGGCGCGCCCGCGCCCGGCCTGCGCGTCGATGGCCGCGCGCACGTCCGCCGGCTCGCCCAGCGCGAGCGTGTTCGGGTCGAGCACGGCGAAGGCCAGCTCGCGCACGCGCATCCGCGCCAGCCCGAAGAGCTTGAGCTGGTCGTTGACCGTCGCGACGTAGACGGTCTTCCCGCCGTGCGTCTGTTCGGCCAGCCCGCCCTTCGCGGCGGCGCGCGCCGAGGCGACGAGCGAGGCGGCGGTGAACGTCCCGCGCGCGACCGCCGTCAGGTGGTCGATCTTGACCGCCCCCGACGGCAGCGCGACGATGCGCGCGCCGACCGCGACCGTGTCGAAGGCGCGCGCGTCGATGCCGGTGCGGGACTTAAACTCGTCCACGTCCGCGTTGACCTGCGCGAGCCGCGCGGTGTCGGAGGCGAGCGCGCGCGGCACGACCTCGGTCAGAAGCCTGCGCGCGTCCAAAGTGAAAATCATGTCCGAGGCGGGCAGCGGGAGCGGCGCCACTGTGTTCGGCGTTTGAGCGCGCGTCGTCGCCGTCACGGGCGTCGTACGCGGCGGGGCGGGCGCGCGGCGTGAGTTCTGCGCGCCGCCGGTCTGCGCGAGCGCGGCGGCGGCGAGTAAGAGTGCGAGCGTCGAAGCGTAAAAAGTCCTTCTCATAAACCTCTCATCTACAATCGTCGCGCACGCGCGGCGCGCGCGTGACGGCGCTATAAAAAAACGTCCGGGGGCTTCGCTTGTGCTTTGGGGGAGCGTTCGCGTTGGGTCGGATGCGCGCCCGCCGCGCGGGGGTTGGCCGCGAAATCGCGCGGCGCTACGGCGCGCCTCCCGCCTGCGGGTCTTCCGTTTGGCGCTCCTCCTCCTGCCGCGCCCATTCGCAGATGACGCGCTTGTCATCGTCCGACAGGCGCGCCGAGGGGTGGAGCGGCAGGTACGACTTGAGCGGCATCTGTCCCGACTCGACCTGCTGACAGATTTCGTGGAGCTTGCGCTCGCGCTTCCGCTTCGGGTAGGTCGCCCAGTCCGAGAACGAAAGCTCGCGGCGCCCCTCGTCAACGTGCGACTTCAAAAACCAGGAGGCGGGCGCGACGTTGCTGTACCACGGCCAGACCGTCTCGGAGGAGTGACAGTCGTTGCACGAGCGCCCGAGGATGGCCGCCACCTCGGGCGGCAGACGCGTGTTGGCGCCGAGCGTCTTCGACGCGTCCACCGGCGGGTTCGTCCGGTCGGGTCTGACGGCCTGCGCCCCGAGGAAGAGGAGCGCGAACACGACCAGCGACCACTTCAAGACCTTCTTCATACCGTCTCAAGATTGATGACGCGCGCGGCGCCCCCGGCGTTAGCAACGTCGTGGCGCAAGTTCTTCAACGCCCGTCTCGTCGAAAGTTCCGCGAATTTTCGTCCGGCTTAATTGGTTCGATGTTAGCATACGCGCGCCGACACCGGCGAACCTGTCGAACGCGCCGCCACGCTTCACAAACCTTTAAACCGGAGTCCGTCAGTGAACCCCGTCAGAGACGCGGCGGAGGCGCGCGAGGCGTGTCGCCTGCTGTCGGCGCTGCTCGACGCGCGCGGCGCGTGGCTCGTGCGCGAGGGGCGCGACGGCCGCGCCTCGGAGCTGCGGCGCGGCGAGTGGGAATTGCGCGTCGCGGGCGGTGCGCTCGTCTTCACCTGCCGGGGCGAGGCGGGAGCGCGCGTGTGGCGCGTCCGCGCGTGGCGCGTCGAAGGCGAGGCGCTCGTCCTCGAAGTGTCCGGCCGTGTGGGAGCGCGCCGCGCGTCGCTGTGGTTGGTGCCGCGCGCGACCGTCGCGTCGGCGCGCGCCGTGGTGGCCGACGCGCGCCGCGCCGAGTGCGAGAGGCTGGCGGCGCTCGTCTGCCGCGAGGCCGGCGGCCGTCTCGAACGCGCAACGCTCAGCGCGGGAGCGCGGCGCGGCGAGCCGGGCCGCTGGGCGCGCGTCCTGTTCAGACGCGGCGTCGGCGTGCGCGTCGCCGCGACCGCGCCGGTCGTCCCCGCGGGCGCGGAGGACGCCGAGGGCTTTCTCGCCTCCGCGCTGCTCTGGCTCGCGCGACTCGACGAAGGCGCGCGCGATGGCGCAAGTGTCGGCGCGCTCTGGCTGGTCGCCCCGCCCGCGCTCGCCGCCGCGTTGCGCGAGCGCGTCCCGCTGCTCCGCGCTGGCCTGCGCGCGTTAGTCAAAGTCTATGAGCTGGACGGTGAAGGCGTGCTCACTCACGCGCGTGCGCCGACGCTGGACGAACTGCTCGAAGCTCCCGCGCAAAGGTTGTCTCGCCCGC
This sequence comes from Pyrinomonadaceae bacterium, assembly GCA_036388915.1. Taxonomy (GTDB): domain Bacteria; phylum Acidobacteriota; class Blastocatellia; order Pyrinomonadales; family Pyrinomonadaceae; genus QHXN01. The sequence continues at coordinate 100,832 of DASVQX010000030.1, read as the reverse complement.
CGCGCGCCGCGCCGCAAGTTCTGTCAGAGCTGGCGGCGTCCGTCATCGCGCTCGCGCCCGGCGAGATCGACTGCGTGCGTGCTCACAAAGGCGAGACGCTGCGCTACCTCGGGCTTCCCTTCGCGCGCGTGCGCCGCGTGGCGGGGAGGGAACATCTCTGGTTTGGCGTCGAGGCCCGGGGCCGCCGCCCGCTCTCCGTTGAAGACGACGCGGAAGTCTTCGCCAAGCTCCTCGCGGAACTCGTCGCGCACAGGCGCGCCGACGCGGCCGACCGCCGCCATGCGCTCTACCGCGCCGCGCCCGAGGCGTGGCTCGAAGCGCTGCTCCGCCGCGACGTGACGCGGCTCGACCCCGGCCTGCGCCTCGCGCCGCTGCACGCGCAGTTCCGCGCGACGCGCGCCGTGGGGGACGGCGCGGCGCGACCCGTCGATCTGCTGGCGCTCAGGCGCGACGGCCGCCTCGTCGTCGTCGAGCTGAAGGTTTCGGAGGACGCCGCGCTCGCGCTCCAGGGCGCCGACTACTGGCGGCGCGTCGAGTTGCAACGCCGTCAGGGCAACATCGCCCGCGCGCGCATCTTCGGCGACGCGGAAATCTCCGACGAGCCGCCGCTCGTCTACCTCGCCGCCCCCATGCTTCGCTTCCATCGCTCCTTCCACACGCTCGCGCGCACGCTCAGCCCCGAGATTGAGACGTACCGCTTCGACCTCAACGAAGATTGGCGCGCGGGCGTGCGCGTGACGCGACGGTCGAGAGTCGTTTGAGTGGTGCGGCGGGTCAGGGGCGGCGGGTCGGCGGGTCGTCGAGGTGGTCGAGTAGCTGGCGGGAGCGGGCGGCCTCCGGGTTATGTTCGCCGAATCTGCTCGCGAAGTGGGTGTGTCTTTTGAGGAGCAGCGTTCGGGCTTCGGCCTCGTGGTTTGACGCGATGAGGGCTTCGCCGAGCAGACCCTCGTCCCAGTACCTTAGGTCGTCGGGGGCGGCGTCGAACTGCGCGAGCGCTTCGCGCAGGAGCGCGGCGGCGCGGGAGGGGCGTCGGGTCTTGGCGTGGGTCAGGCTCAGCAGCGCCAGCCCGCGCATCCGGTAGCCGGGGACGCTGATGCCGGCCCGGCTCTGTATGTCGAGTGCGTCGGCGGCCTCCCGCTCGGCGTCCGCGTAAGCGCCGAGGGCGTAGTGGGCCTCGGCGAGTCGGAAGAGGAAGTGTGCGTGCTGCGGGTGGGTCTCGTTCCGCACCCGGCGCGAGATGTCGAGGGCCTCGCGGTACAGCGACGCGGCCTGCTCAAACTCGCCCCTGTGAAAGGCGAGGTGTCCGAGGTGTTCCATCAAATCGGACGGTTGCATGTTCGGGATGCGTCGGGTGGAGTCGAGCGCGCGCCGGTAGAAATCTTCGGCGCGGTCGAGGTCGCCCTTGTATTCGTTAATCCTGCCGAGGATGGCGATGAACGCGGCGGTCAGCGCGTGCACGTCGCCGTATCTTCGCCGCGAGCGTTCCAGACCTTCGAGCGCCGTCCGCTCGGCCTCTTCCGTCTCGCCCGCCGCGAGCAGGGTGGCCGTGAAGTCCTGCATGAGGTAATCGACGTTGACGTTGTCCGGCTCGACCGCGCGGAAGACTTCGAGCGACTGACGCAGGAGCGCGTTGGCGGCGGCCCCGTCTCTGCTGATCTCCGACGAGCCCATGTAGTAGAGCGCCTCGGCGGTCTTCGCGTGCCGCTCGCCGTAGAGCCTGAGGTAGGCGTCGAGCGACGCGCGGAAGTGCTCGCGCGCCGTGTCGTAACGGCCGAGCGCGAGGTAGGTCGTCCCGAGCGTGTGGTGCAGCTCGGCGCGCACCTCGGGCTCGTCCTTCAGTTCCTCGTCAATGCGGCGGCCCGTCTGTTCGAGCACGTCCACGACCTTGACCTCGCCGCGCTGCCCGTGACCCGTGGAGTACCAGCTCGGGTCGGCGGAGGCGAAGATGGATTGGAGGAAGGCGTTGATGCGCGCGGCCTTCGCCGCCTCGACGCGCGCCTTGTCGCGCTCCTGCGCGGCGACGCGCGCCTGCTCCTTCGCCACGCGCGCCTGCCACGCGACGGCGACGATGCCGCCGACCAGTGTCAGCACGACGAGCGCGGCGGCGGTCGCGGCGGCCTTGTTCCTTTTGACGAACTTGGCGGCGCGGTACTTGAAAGTGTCTTTGCGCGCGACGACGGGGAGGCCGTCGATGTGGCGGCGGATGTCTTCGGAGAGCTGCGCGACCGAGGCGTAGCGCCGCGCCGGCTCTTTCCGCATCGCCATCAGGACGATGTTGTCGAGGTCGCCACGCAGTTGCGAAGGGGGGACGCTGGGACGCGTAGACGCGGAGCCGTTCGACGCGGAGCCGTTCGACGCGGAACTGTTCGACCTAGAGACGTTTGACGAAGCCCCGTTCGTCTCCACGGTGCGGGAGGCGGCGCTCGGGCGCTCCGGCTCCTGCTCGCAGATGGCGCGCGCGGCCTCGCCCGGCTTGCGGCTCCTGACGCGGTAGGGGCGGCGCCCGGCCAGCAGTTCGTAGAGCACGACGCCCAAGGAGTAAACGTCGCTCGCCGTCGTCACGCTCTCGCCGCGCACCTGTTCGGGTGAGGCGTACTCGGGCGTCATCACGCCCAGCTCGGTGACGGTGTGCGCGCCCGCGCCGTCGCCCTCGGCGTCTAAGAGCTTGGCGATGCCGAAGTCGAGAAGCTTGGGCGTGCCGTCGGCGGTGACGAGGATGTTCGAGGGCTTGAGATCGCGGTGGATGACGAGGTTCTGGTGCGCGTACTGGACGGCGGCGCAGACCTGCCGGAAGAGTTCGAGGCGCTCGCGCGTCCCGAGACGGCGCGCGTCGGCGTAGGCGTCAACGCGCACGCCCTCGACGTACTCCATCGCCAGAAACGGCTCGCCCTCTTCGCTGACGCCGCCGTCGAGCAGGCGCGCGATGTTCGGGTGGTTGAGCGAGGCGAGTATCCGCCGCTCGTGCCGGAAGCGGCGCGCGAGTTCGGTGTCGGCGAAGCCGCGCCGCACGACCTTGAGCGCGACCTGCTGCTCGAACTCGCCGTCGGCGCGCTCGGCTAAGAAGACCGTGCCCATGCCGCCGCGCCCGATCTCGCGGATGAGGCGGTAGCGGCCGACCGTCTGCCCGGCGCGCCCGTCGGCCGCGTCGTCGTCGTCGAAGAAGTCGGCCGAGAAGGCGAGCGCCGGGGCGTCGAGGAAGCCGTCGGCCGGCCCCTCGCACGCGAGCAGCGACTCGACCTCGCGGCGCAGCGCGGGCGCGCCGTCGCACGCCGCGTCGAGGAACCGCCGCCGCTCGCGCGGCTCAAGCTCCAGCGCGGCGTCGAGCACCTCTTCGACCTTCTTCCACTCTTCGCTTCGCATCGCTTTAGACAAACGCGGGGCCGCGCCGGGAAAAGTGACAGGGCAGTTTTTATTCCCGGCCGGGTGAGAGTTCGCGGTAGAGCCAGAGCCGCGCCTTCTTCCAGTCGCGGAGCACGGTGCGGGTCGTGACGCCGAGGACTTCGGCGATCTCCTCGTCGGTCAGCCCGCCGAAGAAGCGCATCTCGACGACGCGGCACTTGCGCTCGTCCATCGCCGCCAGACGCTCCAACGCCTCGTCGAGCGCCAGCAGTCCCGCCGCGCGCTGCCCGGCCGGGAGCTGCACGTCTTCGAGCGAGAGGAGGACGGCCGCCCCGCCGCGCTTCTCGGTGGCGCGCGCGCGCGCGTGGTCAACCAATATCCGGCGCATCATCCGCGCGGCGACGCCGAAGAAGTGCGCGCGGTTCTGCCACCGCACCTGCGTCTGATCGACGAGGCGCATGTAAGCCTCGTGGACGAGCGCGGTGGGCTGGAGCGTGTGCGCGTCGCGCTCTCTGGCGAGAAAGGCGCGCGCCAGACGGCGCAGCTCGTCGTAGACGAACGGCATCAGGCGCTCCGGCGCGCGCGCGTCGCCGCCGCTCCAGTCGCGCAGAATCCCCGTCACTTCGCTTTGCAGCTCGCCGCTCGTCATCCTGTCCCCGCGTGTGCGCGGCGGATTCTAACGCGGAACAGCGCCCGGCCGGAAAAATTTTCGCGCGCCGTGTCAGGTCGCGAAGCCGCGCCACGCGTTTACCTTAGGCGACACCAACAAACCTGAAAGCGTCCGACTTCGCCTGACACGGCAGATGGAGAGAGCATGTACCAGAACTCGCCTTACGGGGAACGTTCGAACGGCCAGCAGTTCAGAGAGCACCACATCGCCGACCACCAGAACGACGGGATGACCGTCGCCACCATCTCGCACCCGGCCGACTGGGAGGCGCGCAGCGAAGTCCTCTGGAACATGGAGCACACGGAGGTGCCCGCGACCGTCTACGCGACCGCCTACAACCCGCGCGGCACCGAGTGTTTCGAGTTCCTCCCCGCGCAGACGTTCTTCTGGGTCGAAGGCGACTTCGGCACCGTCCCCGTCGGGCAGAACGCGCACGGGCTGGTGCGCATGCCGCCGCGCCCGGCGCCCGACGCGCTGGCCGGCCTCGTCATCCCGGCCTTCCGACGCGACCGGCAGAACCTGCGCGTGACGGGCGTCTATCCGGGGCAGAACATCTGGCAGCTCTTCAGAGAGCCGACGCCGATGAACGGCCAGTGCGTGATGGCGCGCGTCGAGTATGACATGCACGGGCAAGCCTTCGAGGAGGAGTTCTACGGCGCCTACGACTGGAATCAGGGGATGCAGTTGAACTGGGGCTTCGCGCGCCTCTTCTGCTTCCGCGCCGCGCGCGGGCAGCTCGACGCCTCGCGCGAGAAGTTCTGGCGCATCGCCGGCTCGGTGCAACCCAACCCGCAGTGGCGGCAGCGCTACGAGCAAATCTGCCAGCAGTTGATGGCGGGCTTCAAGGTGCGCATCAGCCAGACGTACGCGAGGTTCGAGCGGGAGAGGCAGCAGGGCGTCCAGAACATCGCCCACAGCGAACAGCTCCGCCAACAGCGCGACGCCGCGGTCGCCCGGAGCGTCGAGCACACGCGCCGGCAGAACGAGGAGCGCTCGCACTCCGGGTACGGGCGGCAGGAAGCTTTCGGCGACATGCTGATGAATCGCACGCCCTACCGGGACCCGAACAACGACACGGGCAACTACCATTACGTCGAGGGCGACCCGAAGTACGTCTGGACGGACGGGCAGGGAAATTTTCACCCCACCGACGACCCGTCCGACGACCCGAACCGCACCATGAACGGGAACTGGACTCGGGCGCGGAGGGTCGAGCGCGACGGATAATTCCGTCCCGCCGGGGCCCGCGCTGGCGCCGCGACCGGAAAAAGCTTTGCCGCGCGGCGGGCTGCACATATAATCCCCGTCCCATTCACTTCCCGCTGGCGCGGAGTCTGTAGTCGTTCCTTCGTTCGGGAGCCCGCGCCGTACCTTCGCTTGAAACAGAGAGGAAGCCATGAGATTACTCACCGCACGTCTGAGCCGCACGCTCTTGCCCACACTCGTCCTGTCGCTCGCCGCGGCACTACTGGCCGCGCCGCTGATGTTGAGCCGCCGCGCCGCCGATGTCGCGCCGCCTTCCGCCGCCGGCGCGCCGCCGCCGTCGAGCCGCGAGAGCGCGCTCGACACTTACGGTCGCATCCCGCTCAGCTTCGAGGCCAACCGCGGGCAGGCCGACGGCGCGGTAGACTTCCTCGCGCGCGGCGCGGGCTACGCGCTCTTCCTGAAATCGTCCGAGGCCACGTTCGTCCTCGGCGGCCGTAGCGACGACGCGCCGCCCGCGTCGCTGCGGATGAGGCTCGAAGGCGCCGACCCGTCGGCCGAAGCCTCGGGCGCGGACGAGCTTGAGGGCAAGGTCAACTACCTCGTCGGCGACGACCCCGCCCGGTGGCGCACCGACGTTCCGACCTACGCGCGCGTGCGCTACGCCTCGGTCTACCCCGGCGTTGACCTCATCTACTACGGCAACCAGCGCCAGCTCGAATACGACTTCCAACTAGCGCCGGGCGCCGACCCGCGCGCCGTCCGGCTGCGCTTCGACGGCGCCGACAAGGTCGAGGTGGACGCGGCCGGCGACCTCCTGTTGACGCTCGGCGAGACGGTCGTCCGCCAGCCGAAGCCGTTCGTCTATCAGGAGGTCGCGGGCGCGCGGCGCGAGGTCGCGGGCGGCTACGCGGTCGGCGCCGACGGCCGCGTCGGCTTCGCGCTCGGGGAGTACGACGCGAGCCTCCCGCTCGTCATCGACCCCGTCATCGTCTACTCCACCTACCTCGGCGGCAGCGGCGGCGATCAGGGCTTACACATCGCCGTGGACTCTTCGGGCAGCGCCTACGTCTCAGGGTTCACCGTCTCGACCGACTTCCCCACGGCCACTCCCGTTCAAGCCGCGAACGCCTTCTTCCAAGACGCCTTCGTGACCAAGCTCAACGCGGCGGGCAACGCGCTCGTCTACTCCACCTACCTCGGCGGCAACGGCAACGAGCAGGCCCGCGGCCTCGCGATTGACTCCGCCGGCAGCGCCTACGTCACGGGCTTCACCAACTCGACCAACTTCCCCACGGCCAACGCCTTCGACGCCACGATAGGCGGCAACGGCGACGACGCCTTCGTGACGAAGCTCAACGCGGCGGGCAACGCGCTCGTCTACTCCACCTACCTCGGCGGCGACGAGAGCGCCGAGTTCGGCCAGGCCATCACGGTTGACTCCGCCGGCAACGCCTACGTCACCGGCAGCACGTTCTCCGACGACTTCCCCACGGTCAACCCGATTCAGGCCGCGAACGCCGGCGGCTCCACCGACGCCTTCCTGTCGAAGCTCAACGCCGCCGGGTCGGCGCTCGTCTACTCGACCTACCTCGGCGGCGGCGACAACGATAGCGGCGAGGGCATCAAGGTTGACTCCTCCGGCAACGCCTACCTCGGCGGAGACACCTTCTCGACCAACTTCCCGACCGCCAGCCCCATCCAGGCCGCGAACGGCGGCGACGGCGATGTCTTCGTGCTGAAGGTCAACGCGGCGGGCGACGCGCTCGTCTATTCCACGTATCTCGGCGGCTCGCTGCGTGACGCGTGCGAAGACCTCGCCATCGACTCCGCCGGAAACGCCTACGTCACGGGTGACACCGAGTCAAGCAATTTCCCCACGGCCAACGCCTTCCAGGCCGCGAACGGCGGCACGGTTCTCCTCCAGGACGCCTACGTGACGAAGATTAACGCCGCGGGCAACGCGCTCGTCTTCTCAACCTACTTCGGCGGCACCGGGGGCGAGATCGGGTTCGGCATCACGGTTGACTCTTCAGGCAACGTCTACGTCGCCGGGGCCACCGGCTCGAACACCACCCTCCCGACCGCCAACGCCATCCAGTGCGCGCGCGCCGGCGGAATCGATGTCTTCGCGGCGAAGTTCAACGCGGCGGGCAGCGCACTCGTCTACTCGACCTACCTCGGCGGCGCCCAAGGCGATCAGGCGAGGGGCGTCGCGATTGACTCGGCCGGCAACGCCTACATCGCCGGCTTCACAAGCTCGACCGATTTCCCGACGGTCAACGCCTTCCAGAGCACCTTCGGCGGCGAGACCGCGCCGTTCGGCGACGCCTTCCTGCTCAAGCTGAGCGACGCCTCGGCGGGGCCGGCCTCGGCGCTCGCGTTCACGCAGACCGCGCCCTCGGTGCAGGAGGACATGACCTCGCTGACGCTCACCGTCCAGCGCACCGGCGACACCTCGGGGCCGGTCACGGTCGATTACGCGACCGCCAACGGCACGGCCTCGGAGCGCTCCGACTACACGACCGCGGTCGGCACGCTGCGCTTCGCGGCTGGCGAGACGGCGAAGACCATCGACATCCTCGTCAACGAGGACTCGTTCACGGAAGGTAACGAGACGTTCACCGTCTCGCTCTCTAACCCGACCGGCGGCGCGACGCTCTCGTGCCCGACCGCGACGGCCACCATCCAGATCACCGACGACGGGGCCGAGCCGACGACCAACGTCATCGACGACCCGACCATCTTTACGGGGCAGCACTACCACGACTTCCTCAACCGCCAGTCCGACCCGACGGGGATGACCTTCTGGGCCAACCAGATCATCGCCTGTGGCGGCGACGCCGCGTGCGTGGACAACCGAAGGACGAACGTCTCGCAGGCGTTCTTCCTCTCCATCGAGTTCCAGCAGACCGGCTTCTACGTCTTCCGGCTCTACAAGGGCACGTTCACCGACTCGCCGGCCCGTCCCCGCGGGATGCCGCGCTACCGCGAGTTTTTGCGCGACCAGCAGCAGGTCGGCCGGGGCGTCGTCGTCAACTCCGGCAACTGGCAGACGCAGCTGGAGACGAACAAGCAGGAGTTCGCGCGCCAGTGGGTGCAGCGGGCCGAGTTCGTCGCGCAGTTCCCGGCCGGGATGACCGCCGCGCAGTTCGTGGACAAACTCTTCCTCAACTCGGAGGTGACGCCGACGACGGCCGAGCGCGACGCGGCCATCGCGGCCTTCGGCACGGGCGACACGGAGGGGCGCGCCGCCGCGCTCAGGAGCGTGGCCGAGTCGGGCTCGGTCTTCAACCGGCAGTTCAACGCGGCCTTCGTGCTCTCGCAGTACATCGGCTACCTGCGCCGCAACCCCAACGACGCGCCAGAGCCGGCGCAGGACTACTCCGGCTTCGACTTCTGGCTGGCGAAGCTCAACTCGTTCAGCCTGCCCGGCGAGGACGTGCGCGACCCCGAGACGGCGCAGCGCCGCGCGCAACGCGCCGAGATGGTGCGCGCCTTCATCCTCTCGGCCGAGTACCGCGGGCGCTTCGGAACACCGTAGCGCGTACGGCTTGAGGTAAACTGCACGCGGGCCGCCGATGGGCGGCTCGCGTGCGTTATGACTAAAATCTACAGGCCGACGAAAGATGAGATAGAGGCGGCGGCGGGGCGGACGGTGCGCGACGTGATCGCGCCCGATTTGCGCGTGCTGTTCTGCGGCATCAACCCCGGACTCTACACGGCGGCGGTCGGGCGCCACTTCGCGCGGCCGGGTAACCGCTTCTGGCCGGCGCTCCACCGCTCGGGTTTCACGCCTCGCCAGCTCTCGCCGTTCGAGGAGCGCGAGCTGCTCGCGCACGGCTGCGGCATCACGAACGTCGTGGCGCGCGCGACCGTCGGGGCGGACGAGCTGTCGGCCGAAGAGTTCGCGCGCGGTGGTCGCCTCCTGCGCTCGAAGGTGAAAAGGTACCGCCCGCGCTTCCTCGCCGTCCTCGGCGTCGGCGCGTACCGCGCGGCCTTCGGACGCCCGAAGGCGAGCGTCGGAAGGCAGGAGGAAAAGCTTGAGGCCGCCACGGTCTGGGTGCTCCCCAACCCGAGCGGCCTCAACGCCAACTACAAACCCGAAGACCTCGCCCGCCTCTTCCGCGAACTGCGCGAGGCGGTCGAGCGCGAAGTCTAACCCGGCCGCTTTAAGCGTCAAAGGTCGAACCGTCGCGGCCGGCGGACTGCCCGGAGCCTGCGGTCACGTCACGAACCTGATTTACTCTCCCGGCGGGCGGCGAGCCAATCCTCGCGCGTGATGCCGTAGACGAGGGCTTCGCTCCCCGAGAGGTCAACGCGGCCTTCCAACTCTTCGCCGAGGCGCTCGGCGACGCGGATCGAAGGCGCGTTGGCGGGGCGGATGAGGCTGATGACGTGGTCGCGCCCCGTCTTCGTGAAGCAGTGCTCCAGCGCGGCGCGCGCGCCCTCGGTCGCGTAGCCGCGCCCCCAGAATTCGCGCGCGAGCGTCCAGCCCAGCTCGAAGCCGGGCCAGCCCTCCGGGTTGAAGAAGCCGATGCGCCCGACGAGCCGCCCCGTCGCCGACTCCTCGGCCGCCCACATGCCGTAGCCCCTCAGACGCCAGTGGCCGAGGATCATCGCCATCTGCCGCCACGCGTCTGCGCGCGAGAGCGGGCGGCCGTCGCCGAGGTAGCGCGTCACCTCCGGGTCGCCCGCAATCGCGGCGTACTCGTCCAAGTCTTCATCGCGGAACATGCGGAGGACGAGCCGTTCGGTCCTCAGGGTCTGCATCGGGAAGACTCCTCGCGCGGCGGCGTCGGGGCTTCAGCCCTTCAGCCGGTCAAGAAAGTACTTGCGGAGCTTCGCCACCTTCGGCGCGACCACCGCGCGGCAGTAGGGCTGCGAAGGGTTGTTCTCGAAGTAGTCCTGGTGGTAGTCCTCGGCCGCGTAGAAGGTTTCGAGCGGCACGACCTCGGTCACGACGGGCGCGTCGAAGCCTTCCGCGGCCGACAGCTCGGCGATGATTCGCTCGGCGGCCTCGCGCTGTTCGGGCGTGTGGTAGAAGACGGCCGAGCGGTACTGCGTGCCCACGTCGCCGCCCTGCCGGTTGGGCGTCGTCGGGTCGTGGATGGTGAAGAAGACTTCGAGCAGCTCGCGGTAGGAGACCACGGCGGGGTCGAAGGTGAGCTGCACGACCTCTGCGTGCCCCGTCGTCCCCTCGCAGACCTGCCGGTAGCTCGGGTTCTCGACCCACCCGCCCGCGTAGCCCGACACGACGCGCGCGACGCCGCGCAGCTCCTTGTAGACCGCCTCCAGACACCAGAAGCAACCGCCGCCCAGCGTCGCCAACTCCCCCGACCGTTCCGTGCTCATAAGTTTTTCCCGCCCGCCCCTCAAGGTTGAAATGTAGCCCGAGTATAACGCGGCGGGGCGCGGCGGCAAGCGTCGGCAGAAAAAACTTGCGCGCGCCGCGCGCCTCCCTGACAATCTCCGGCGGCCTTGCCGAATCTGTTTGCCGGAGTCGTCGATGACAGCCCCGAAATCGCGCACGCGTGTCCTTCGCATGACGGCGTTGGTGTGCCTGCTCGCTGCGGCGCACGCGTCGGCGCAGACGCGGGCCGTCGGCGGCGGCTCGCTCGGGGCGAAGGTGAGGGAACTGGTCGCGGCGAGCGGCGCGGAGACGGTGGCCGTCGCCTTCCGAGACCTTCAGACGGGGCGCGAGTTTCTCCTGAACGAGCGCGTGAGCTTCCACGCCGCGAGCACGATGAAGGTGCCGGTGATGCTCGAAGTCTACCGGCAGGCGCGCGACGGCCGGCTCCGGCTCGACGAACGGCTGCCCGTCAAGAACGAGTTCAAGTCCATCGCCGACGGCAGCTCCTTCTCGGTCGCGCCCGAGGACGACTCGGAGCAGACGCTCTATCAGAAGGTCGGCGGGACGGAGACCGCGCGCGAGCTCGTCCGCCTGATGGTCACCGAGAGCAGCAACCTCGCCACCAACATCCTCATCGAGCGCGTCACCCCGGCGCGCGTGTCGGAGTTGTGCCGGCGCCTCGGCGCGCGCGACATGCGTGTGCTGCGCGGCGTCGAGGACGGCAAGGCTTACGCGCGCGGCCTGAACAACACGACGACGGCGCGCGACCTGCTCGCGCTGCTGCGTGCCGTCGCCGACGGGCGCGCCGTCTCAGGCCGCGCGTCGCGCGAGGTGGCCGACGTGCTCGCCGCGCAGAAGTTCAACGAGGGGATTCCGGCCGGGCTTCCCGCCGGCACACGCGTCGCGCACAAGACCGGCTCCATCACGAAGATCGAGCACGACGCCGGCATCGTCTACCTGCGCGGGCGTCGCCCTTACGTCCTCGTCGTGCTCGTGCGCGGCATCGGTGAGCCGGCGCGCGCTCATCGCCTCATCGCGGACATCTCGCGCGCCGTCTACGAAGACCTGTCGCTCCGCGCGAACCACACGGCGCGCCCGCGCGTATACAGACTTTAAAGCCCCTCCCGAGGCCCGAAGACAGCAAAGAGGAAAGCAGATGCCAGACACGACAGACGCGGTGCGCCCCGCCGCCGGGGCGGAAGACCCGAGCCTCTTCGCGGTCGTCCGCCAGTCCGTGCGCGGCGCGCACCCGAACTACGACTACACGGAAGGCTCCATCGGGCGCGCCGTCCTCCTGCTCTCCATCCCGATGGTTTTGGAGATGCTGATGGAGAGCGTCTTCGTCATCGTCGATGTCTACTTCGTGGGCTGGCTCGGCAAGGAGGCGGTCGCCGCCGTCGGCCTGACCGAGTCGATGATGGTGCTCGTCTACACGCTCGCCATGGGCCTGGGCATCGGGGCCATGGCGATGGTGGCGCGCCGCACGGGGGAGCACGACGCGGAGGGCGCGGCGCACACGGCGGCGCAGATCATCCTGCTCGGGCTCGCGGTCTCGCTCGCGATCGGCGCCGCGGGCGTCGCCTTCGCGCCGCGCCTGCTCGCGCTGATGGGGGCCGAGCCGGCGGTCGTCGAGACCGGGAGTACCTTCACGCGCGTGATGCTCGGGGCCAACGCGTCGGTCGTGATGCTGTTCCTCATCAACGCGGTCTTCCGGGGCGTGGGCGACGCGGCCGTGGCGATGCGCGTGCTGTGGCTCGCCAACGCCATCAACATCATTTTGGTGCCGTGCCTCATCTTCGGGCTGGGGCCGTTCCCCGAAATGGGTCTGACGGGCGCGGCCGTGGCGACGAGCATCGGGCGCGGCACCGGCGCGCTCTACGCCTTCTCGAAGCTCTGGCGCGCGGGCGGGCGCGTCACGCTCGCGCGCCGGCACTTCCGCCTCGACACACAGCTCATGGCGCGGCTCGTGCGGCTGTCGGGGAACGCGACCTTTCAGGTCTTCGTCAGCACGGCGAGCTGGATCGCCTTGACGCGCATCGTCGCCGACTTCGGGAGCGCGGCCCTCGCCGGGAACGTCATCGGGATGCGCGTCATCATCTTCGCGCTGCTGCCTTCGTTCGGGATGGCGAACGCGGCGGCGACGCTCGTCGGCCAGTCGCTCGGCGCGGGGAAGCCCGAGCGCGCCGAAGCCGCGGTCTGGCGCGCGGGCTTCTACAACATGATCTTTCTGGGCCTCGTCGGCCTCGTCTTCATCGTCTTCGCCGGCCCCATCGTCGGCATCTTCACGCAGGCGGCCGCCGGGCCGGAGGTCTACGCCTACGGCAAGGACTGCCTGCGCATCGTCTCGTGCGGCTTCCTCTTCTACGCCTACGGGATGGTTCTGACGCAGAGCTTCAACGGCGCGGGCGACACGCGCACGCCGACGCTCATCAACGTCTTCGTCTTCTGGCTGTGGGAGATTCCGCTCGCGTGCCTGCTCGCCTACGGCCTGGGGCTGGGGCCGCACGGGGTCTTCCTCGCGGTCACCATCGCCTTCTCGACGCTGGCGGTGGTGAGCGCCTACTTCTTCCGGCGCGGGCGCTGGAAGACGCAGAGGGTGTAAAATTCGGGAAGGGGGCGAGAACAGTGTTCGACAAACTGGTGGAGCAGAAGATTCGCGAGGCGCAGGCAGCGGGCGAGTTCGACCGGCTCGAAGGCGCGGGGCGCCCCGTCAACCTCGAAGCGTACTTCTCGACCCCCGAGGAGCTGCGCGCGGGCTTCGCCGTGCTCAAAAACGCGGGCGTGCTGCCCGAGGAGGCGGCGCTCCTGAAGGAGTTGAACGAGCTGACGGCGCGCCTCGAAGCCAGCCGCGACGAGGGCGAGCGCCACACGCTCAAGCGCGCCGCCGCCGACCTCAAGCTCAAGTACGACCTGCTGGCCGAGCGCCAGCGCAGGCGTTAGATTTTCCGTCTCCTCCGGTGGGCGCGGGCGGGGGTGCCCGCGCTCCCGGCTTTAGAGCAATTTATTGAATTTCCCGCTAATCTTATCCCTTTCTACCCCCCGGCTTTTTTTCTGAAACCTTCCGCGCCCGCCCGCCACTAACTAGCGGTGTTAGACGATGAACGAGCGGCTGGCAGTCAACACAATGAGTCTGGAACTGGGGCAGCCGGGCGCGCACGCTGGGGCCTTGATGAACAGCACGGAGGAACTGGTCGAGCGCGTGCGTGCGGGCGACGAGGAGGCTTTCCGCCTCATCTTCGACCGCTACTCTCGCCCCGTCCTCGGCTTCATCTTCGACATGGTCGGCGACCGTAGCTTGGCCGAAGACTTGGCGCAGGAGACCTTCGTCCGCGCCTTCCGCGGCCTCCAGACGCTCCGCGAGGAGACCAAGCTCTCGACGTGGCTCTTCGGCATCGCACGCAACTGCGCGCGCGAACAGCTCCGCAGCCGGCGGCGCGACGCGGGCAACGTCGAGATCGACGCCGAGCCGGCCTTCGAGCTGCACGACCAAGCGCGGACGCCGTCGGGCGAGCTGCTCGACAAGGAGTTGAGCGGCGTGATTCAGACCGCGCTCCAGCGGCTCGACGAGGACAAGCGGACGGTCTTCACCTTGAAAGTTTTGCAGCAGCGCAGCTACGAGGAGATCGCGGAGATCACGGGCTTCTCCGTCGGCAAGCTCAAGACGGACTTGCACCGCGCGCGCGCCGAGATGCGCAAGCGCATCGGCCCGTACCTAGGGGGTGAGCAGTAAGTTATGAGATGTGAAGATTGCCTCCCACTGATTGAGGAGTACTTCGACGGCGAGGTCGAAGGGGCGGCGGCCGCGCGGATGGGCGCGCACCTCGCGGCCTGCGCCACCTGCGCCGCCGCGCTCGACGCGCTCTCGTTCGAGCAGGAGATTTACGCGCGCTACGACCGCCGGCTCGAAGTCAGCCCCGACCTCTGGTCGCGCGTCAGCGCCGAGATCGCACGCGACTCGCGCCCCGAGACGCCGGCCGCGCCGCGCCCCTTTCTGAGCCGCGTCCGCGAACGGTTGACCTCGGCGCTCGGCGTCTTCAACGCCCGCCCCGCGTTCGCCTCTTCGCTCGCGCTCGCGCTCATCGCCGCCGCGCTCGGGTCGCTGTGGCTCGCGCGCCGCGAGCAGCCGGTCGCGCCCGCCGAGGTCGCCTCGAACGAGCGGGGTCACGTGGCGGCCACGCCGCGCCCGACCGCCGACACCACGACGGGCGGCGACGCCGGCCCGGCGCCTGTTAAAGCCTCCGCGTCGTCCGAAGGCTCTTTGAATGACGACGCGGTCGAGTTCGTCCCGGCCGCTTACGAACCGGAGCGCGGGCGCCAGCGCGAGTCGGCGCGCGGGCCGAGGACGGTGGAAATTCTGCCGGGCGTCGTCGCCACCGAGGACGAGGTGCAGAAGCTTCTGGCGACGCCGTCGGCGCCGCCGGCCAACCCCAACGTCGTCATGATTAAGGCGGACGAGCACGCCGAGACCGACGAGGCGGCGTCGCTCTTCGTCAACGCCTCGGCGCCGGCGGGCGACACCGCCGACGGCGACGTGCGGCTGCTCGACCCGCGCAACAAGGAGGTCGCGCGCCACGTCGAGCGGGCACAGATGCTCCTGCGCTCGATCAAGAACGCGCGAGCCTCGGAGGCCGGCGCGGTGGACGTGGCCTACGAGAAGAACCTCTCGCGCCGGCTCCTCGCCGAGAACGCCACGCTCCAGCTCGAAGCCGACGTGCGCGGCGACAGGCAGACCCGGCAGGTGCTCGACACCATCGAGCCGTTCCTGCTCGACATCGCGAACATGCGCGAGAACCCCTCGCGCGACGAGGTGCGCTCGATGCGCGAGCGCGTGAGGAAGGACGAGATCGTCGCCGCGTTGCAGGTGTACTAGGAGGGCGAGCGCGCGGCGGCGCCCCGAACTTGACGAAGACGGACAGTAAAGTCAGAGATTAAGGAAGACTAAAGCCATGATTGACCCCAAGACACTTAACGGTAAGCAGACGGGCGCGCGCCTCCTCTTCGGGGCGGCGGCGCTGGCGGTGCTCACGCTCGCGCTCTCGGCCGCCCCCGCCCGCGCGCAGCAGCACAAGGAGCTGATCGGCCGCTTCATCCAGTCGGACAACGCCGCCGCGTCCAACGCCTTCGCGCAGGGGCGCGCCTTCCTCTCCGAGGAGAAGTGGGATCGCGCCGTCGCCGCGCTCAACCTCTACGTGAATCAGTACCCGTCGGACAAGAACCTCGACGCGGGGATGTACTGGCTGGCCTACGCCTACGAGAAGCAGAACAAGAACGGCGAGGCCGAGGGCGTGCTCCAGGCGCTGCTCGGGCGCTTCCCGAAGTCCGCGTGGGCGGACGACGCGAAGGTCTTGAGCGCGCGCCTGCGTGCGAAGCGCGGCGGCGTCGTCACCGTGGACGAGAACGACCCGAACGACGAGCTGCGCATCCTTGCCTTGAGGACGCTCTGCGAGAACGACCGGATGGGCTGCTCGGCGCGCGTGGCCGAGGTCCTGCGCTCAAGCAAGTCGGTGCGCGTCAAGGAGGCGGCCATCATCCTGCTCGGCCGCTACGGCGGCAACGAGGCCGTGCCCGCTCTCATCCAGCTCTCGCGCAACGAGGCGGACGAGAAGCTGAAGATGCGCGCCATCAGCGCGCTGGGCTCGACCAACGACGAGCGCGCGCTCGACGTGCTGCGCGACCTCGCGATGGGCGCCGCCTACGCCGACCAAAGCCCGGCCGACTCGGCCATCCACGCGCTCGCCTCGCACGAGAACCCGCGCGCCGTCGCCATCCTCGGCGAGGTGGCCGTGCGCGGCCAGAACCCCAAGGGGCGCACGCACGCCATCGAGCTGCTCTCGCGCCGCCGCGGCGACAACGTCGTGGACGAGCTGCTGCGGCTCTACGACGCCGTGCCCGAGGTGCAGGTCAAGAAGTACGTGCTCGCGGGCTTGGGCAACCGCAAGGACCCGCGCGCGCTGAGCAAGCTGGTCGAGGTCGCGCGCTCGGCCTCGGACGTGGAGCTGCGCCGGCAGGCCATCCACACTATCCCGAACCGCGGCGACGAGCAGGACCTCGACGTGCTCATCTCGCTCTACGACTCGGAGCGCGAAAACGAGCTGAAGAACCACCTGCTTGGGGCCATCGGGCGCTACGACAACCAGCGCGCCTACCAGAAGCTCGAACAGATCGTCAGCAACAATGCCGAGCCGCTTGAGCGCCGCAAGTCCGCCATCGGCCACCTCAGCCGCAGCAAGGACGACGGCGTCAAACGCTTCCTCGAAAGTCTGCTCAAGTAGCCCGCACCCGGCGCAGCGCGCGGCTGCCCCCGTCGAAAGGGGCGGCCGCGCGCGGGGCGAAACGTCAGACCGCCCGCAAACCCACACACGTCACACAGGGTTCTTTAAAAGAGGCGACCGCGCGAGACCGTCCCGCCGGGGGATGGCCCGGAGTAGTGTCGCCAGAATCCGCCGGCGCGTGCGCCCAAGGCGGGTGCCGAGCGGGCGCCCGCCGACGGGCTCCGGGCGCACGCGGCCGGCGGGCCGCTCAAGGAAGGAGTTCAAGATGCTCGCACTCGTCACCATCTTTCTGCTCGCGTTCGCGCCGGCCACGTTCACGCCGGCGCAGCAGGAGCAGGGCTTCACGCCCGTGCAGGGCGCGACGCTCCAGGCCAAGCAGGAGGCCGCCGCCGCGCAGGCCGCCGCCTCACGGCACACGCGCTACTGGACGGCCTACTCGTTCGACGTGCGGCCGGGCGTCGCCGTGGACGTTGACTACGTGAGCGACGACGGCCGCTTCACCATCCGCGGGACGTGGGAGTCGGGCGACTCGGGCACGTTCTTCGTTGACGGCGTCTCGGCCTCGAACTACCCCGGCCTTGAGACGCGCAGCCTTGGCGTCTTCGCGCTGCGCGACTCGGGCGGCCGGGTCGAGCGCATCGACATCTTCAACCTCGCGCGGCGGCACGAGTACGCCGGCTACCCCGTCTACTGGATGGGGCGCGCGGCCAACGAGGAGAGCCTGAACTTCCTGCGCGGCGTGGCGGTCTCCGAACCGTCGGGCGCGCGCGAGTCCGTGGCGTCCGAGGCCGTGCGCGCCGTCTCTTTGCACGACGACCGCCGCGTGCCCGAGGTGCTGATGCAGGTGGCGCGCTCGACGGCCGACGACTCGGTGCGCGCGCGCGCCGTCCGCTCGCTCGGCGCGCCGCCCGTGCCCGACGCGGTGCGCGAATACCTCGCGCAGCTCACGCGCGACGAGCGCGAGTCGATCGAGGTCAGGCGCGCCGCCGTCGCGGCTTACGGGCGGCCGCGCGACGCGCAGGCGCTCGCGCTGATGCAGTCGCTCTACGGCTCGCTCTCGAACCGCGACCTGCGGCGCGCGGCGCTCGCGCAGGTGGCGCGCAACGAGAACCAGCAGGCGGCCGCCGCCTTCCTCATCCGCGTCGCCACGCAGGACACGGACAACGAGGCGCGCAAGACGGCCGTCGCCCGCCTCGGCGAGATCGCGGGCGAGCAGGCGCTCGGCACGCTCAAGCACACGGCGACGAGCAACGACGCCGACACCGAGTTGCAGAAGCAGGCCGTCTCGGCCATCGCGCGCCGCACGCCGTCGGAGGCCGTCCCGCTGCTCATCAACATCGCGCGCACACACTCCAAGCCCGAGGTGCGCCGACACGCCTTCGTCCTCCTCGGCCGCACCGGCGACCCGGCCGCCGTCGAGTTCCTGAAGGGCGTGCTGATGAAGTGAGGGAAGTAGCCAGTAGTCAGTAGACAGTAGACAGTAGGAAAAGGGGTTCCGCCCGACGGTCTTGAGGCTGGCCGGCTGGCGGCCTGGCTGAACAGGTTTTCTACCGTCTACTGTCTACTGACTACTGGCTACTGCTTTTCGCCCCCATCCTTTAAACTCCCCGCATGGCGTTGATGCGGATAACGGAGTTCCCCGAGCGGGTTCTGAAGGAGGTCGGCGAGCCGGTCGAGCGTTTCGACGCGGAGCTGGGGCGGCTCACGTCGGACATGTTCGAGACGATGTACGCGGCCGAGGGCGTGGGGCTGGCCGCGCCGCAGGTGGGTTTGAGCCTGCGCCTCTTCGTGATGGACTGCGAGGGGATAAAACTGGTCGCGGCCAACCCTGAGATTCTGTCGGCCGAGGGCGAGCAGGAGGGCGAGGAGGGCTGTCTGTCGGTCGGGAAGATTCACGCGCCGCTGCCGCGGGCCGCGCGCGTCCGGCTGCGCGCGCAGGACGTGCGGGGCGAGTGGTTCGAGCGCGAGGCCGAGGGGCTTGCCGCCCGCTGCTTCCTCCACGAGACCGACCACTGCGACGGCACGCTCTTCCTCGACCGCCTCTCGCCGCTCCGCCGCGACATGGTCAAGCGCCGCTTCCAGAAGGTCAAGAAGTGGCGCTGACGCGGATGCCGCCGCACTACACCCCGCTCGAACACCGGCTCGGGCCGCACTTCGCGGAGCTGGCGCGCTTCCACTCGACGAAGGCGTTGGAAGCCTCGCCGCTCTACGCGCGCCTGCGCGGCGAGGTCGAGCGCGTGCTGGACGGGGTGGAGTGCGGCGACTTCCGTCCCGAAGGCGCGGGGGAACAGTCGCCGCCGCTCGACGCGGGCGCGGTGCGCGCGACCGCCTGGAACATCGAGCGCGGGACGCACATGGACGAGATCGTGCGCGTCCTCGCCGCGCACGACGTGATGGGCCGGAGCGACGTGCTGCTTTTGACCGAGCTGGACTACGGCATGGCGCGCTCGGGCAACCGGCACGTCGCGCGCGAGATGGCCGAAGCGTTGGGGATGGCCTACGCGTTCGCGCCGTGCTACGTCAATTTGAGCAAGGGGAGCGGGCTGGAGAGCGGCGCGGAGGGCGAGAACGAGGAGGCGCTGCACGGCAACGCCCTGCTCTCGCGCTGGCCCGTGCGGCGCGCGTGGTCGGTGGCGCTGCCGAACGGCAAGGACAAGATGAAGGGTCGCGAGAAGCGTCTGGGGAGCCAGCGCGCGGTGGTCTGCGAGGTCGAGCACCCTTCGGGGCCCTTCCGCGCCGTGAGCCTGCACCTCGACGCCCATTCGAGCCAGCGCCACCGCCAACGCCAGATGATAGTCGTGCTCGACTTCCTCGAAGCCCTTGAGCCTGCCCTGCCCGTCCTCGTCGGCGGCGACTGGAACACCTCGACCTACAACTCGCGCCGCGCCGTCTACTCAATCGCGGGCTTCTTCCGGCGCGTGCTGATGGGCGTCGGCCACGTCATCGAGAACCACTACCTGCGCCCCGAGCACTGGTTCGAGCGCGGGCTGTTCCGCGAGCTTGGGCGGCGCGGCTACGCCTACGCGCCGTTGAACGAGCCGGGCGCGGGCACTCTCCATTACGACGTGAAGGATTTGGCGGCGAACACCAACATGGGCGAGTGGGTGCCGCGCTGGTGCTTCTGGTGGATCGAGTGGGCGCTCAGAGACCACGGCGGGCGCTGCTCGCTCAAGCTCGACTGGTTCGCCGGGCGCGGCGTCGAGCCAGACCCGCGCACGCCGCCGCGCGTCGTCGGCGGACTCCGGGGCGCCGACGGCCAAGTACTCTCCGACCACGACCCCATCGTGCTCGACTTCAGAATATGATGAGCCCACGCATACGACCCGCCCTCCTGCTGCTCTGGCTGTGCGCGGCCGCCGCGTTGTTCGGGCCTGTAATCGTCGGGGCGTTTGAAGGCCGGCAGGCCGCGCCCGTCGCGGTGCTGTTGCTGGCCCTCTGCGTCTACGCCTTCAGCCGGTTCAACAGGTCGGCGCTCCCCCGGCGGCTCGTCGTGGTCGCCCTCTCGGCCTGCCTCGCCGTCACGGCCTTCGACCTCGGCGCGCGCGCCTACCAGTACTACGTCCTGGACGACCGGCCGAAGGAGTTCTTCTTGCACCCGTGGCCGCCGCTGCCGCAGCTCCTGCGCTACGAGCCGGGCGTGCGTTTCGAGGGCGAGTTGTACGGCGACCTGTCGGGCATGTCGGGGCGTAGGGAGTGGCGCGACTATAAGCGGACGCTCTTCATCACCGACCGGCACGGGTTCAGGAACGAGCCGGCCGAAGGCGGGGGGGCGGACGCGCCCGACCTGATCGTGCTCGGCGATTCGTTCGGCGCGGCGCGCCGCACGAGGCAGGACGAGACGCTGAGCGCCCTCCTCGCCCGCGCCTCCGGCCGCAGGGTCTACAACCTGTCCGTGGGCGCCGCCAGCCCGTGGCAGGAGTACGCCAATCTGCTGGCCGAGGCCGACAGGCTGCGGCCGAAGGAGGGCGCGGTCGTCCTGTGGCTGCTCTTTTCGGGGAACGACCTCGATGAGCAGTACTTCCCGTATTTCGAGAAGTCGCAATTCCCCTGGCGCGGCGAGTTCAAGCAGTGGGTGGACTCTTTGAGGAGGTTCAGGGAGCGCTCGCCGGTTCACGCCATCGTCACACGGCGCGGGCCGCCGGCGTCCGAGCAGGTCATCGAGAAGAGTTTCGTTGACGGCCGCCGGCTCCTCTTCTTGAGGCAGTACGCGCGGAATAAAGACCGCACGGCCGAGGAGGTGAGGCGACACCCGAACTTCGAGAAGCTGGGGGCGACCGTCGGCGCGATGAGGAGGCTGGCCGACGCCCGCGGGCTGAGGGTGGTCGTCGCGCTCGTGCCCTCCAAGGAGGAGGTCTACTCGTGGGCGCTCGAAGGGGCGCCGCCCTGGACGGCGGGCGTCGAGCCGTCCCCGTTCTCGGCGGCGCTCGAAGAGATGTCGCGCCAGAACGGGATGCCCTACCTGGATTTAAAGCCCGAGCTTGTCAACGCGTCGAAGCGCGCGTTCGAGGACTCGGGCGAGCTGCTCTGGTTGAGTGACGACTCGCACTGGAATCTGCTCGGACAGAGGGTCGCGGCCGGGGCGATACAGCGGGAGCTTCTGTCGCCTCTCGGGCTCGGCGCGGCGCGGCCGAAGTAGGGGGCGGCCGTCGCCGGCGCGACCCGACACCCCACACCCTCACCCTTCGTCGGAGGAGAGCGCCTGGTAGGCCGCGCCGGCGGCGAGGCCGCCGAGGAGGTACCAGGCGACCGTGAGCAGGTTGGTCTCGGTCGAGTTCTTCGCGGGCTGGCGGCCGAGGCCGAGCGGCTCGGGGAGGTAGACGGCGGCGAGCCCGGCGGCAAGCCCGAGCAGCGCGCCGTTGCGGACGCCGTCCTCCGGCTCGCCCAGGCCGACCAGTCCGTAGTAGAGCGAGTTCGCCGCGATGTCGCCGACGAGCGCCGCCTCGTGCAGCGGGACGGGCGGCTCCACGTCCACCGCGCGCAGCGTCTTCGTGATGGCGCGCATCCCGACCACGTCCATGCGCGGCGCGTCGTCGATGTAGCGCCGCGCCGCCTCGTGAACCAGCGTGAGCGCGCACGCGCCCACCAGCCCGCTGCCCAGAGCCTTCAGCATCCCTTTAACGTCCTCCCGTCCGTTCTTCAAACGCCGCCACCTTCTTACCCTTTAAATGTTGCGTAAGTGTCAACGCCCGCGCCGCCTCACGCGTCGAGCCTCTCCAACTGGAACCAGTAGAAGCCGAAGGGCGCGAGCGCGAGCTGGTATTCGGCGGCCCTGACGGCGGGGAAGCGCGTCTTGCCGAGCATCTCGACGGGCGTGAAGCCCTCGAACTCGGCGAGGTCAAGCTCGACCGGCTGCGCGAACTGCGAGAGGTTGAAGACGCAGAGCACCTTGTCGTCGCCGTACTCGCGGACGAAGGCGAAGACTTTGCGGTTCTCCGGCTTGACGAAGCGCATCGTGCCGCGGCCGAAGACGTGGTGCTCCTTGCGGAGCAGAATCATCTGCCGCATCCAGTTGAGCAGGCTGGTGTCGTAGCGCATCTGCGAGTCCACGTTGACGACCTCGTAGCCGAAGACCGGGTTGTGGATGACGGGGAAGTAGAGCCTCTCGAAATCTGCCTTCGAGAAGCCCGCGTTGCGGTCGGAAGACCACTGCATCGGGGTGCGGACGCCGTCGCGGTCGCCGAGGTAGATGTTGTCGCCCATCCCGATCTCGTCGCCGTAGTAGAGGAAGGGCGAGCCGGGCAAGGAGAGCAGCAGCGCGTGGAGCAGTTGTATGCGCCGGTGGCTGTTGTCCAAGAGCGGCGCGAGGCGGCGGCGGATGCCGACGTTCAGACGCATCCGCCTGTCCTTCGCGTACTCGTTATAAAGATAGTCGCGCTCCTCGTCCGTCACCATCTCCAGCGTCAGCTCGTCGTGGTTGCGGAGGAACATCCCCCACTGGCAGTTCTCGGGGATGTCGGGCGTGCGCTCTAAGATTTCGACGATGGGCCGCCTGTCCTCCTGACGCAGCGCCATGAAGAGGCGCGGCATGATCGGGAAGTGGTAGCCCATGTGGAACTCGTCGCCGCGGCCGAAGTACTCGACCACGTCCTCGGGCCACTGGTTGGCCTCGGCGAGCAGGAGCGCCTGCGGGTGGCGCTCCTCGACGTGCGCGCGCAGGCGTTTAAGGAAGTCGTGCGTCTCGGGAAGGTTCTCGCAGTTCGTCCCCTCGCGCTCGTAGAGGTAGGGGACGGCGTCGGCGCGGAAGCCGTCGATGCCGAAGTCGAGCCAGTAGTCCACGACTTCGAGCATCGCCGCTTGCACCTCGGGGTTGTCGTAGTTGAGGTCGGGCTGGTGCGAGAAGAAGCGGTGCCAGTAGAACCCTTGCGCGCCCTCGCACCACGTCCAGTTCGACTTCTCGGTGTCGGTGAAGATGATGCGCGCCTCCTTGTACTTCTCGGGGCTGTCGCTCCAGACGTACCAGTCGCGCTTGGGCGAGTCGGGCGAGCGCGAAGCCTCCTTGAACCAAGGGTGCTGGTCGGAGGTGTGGTTGACGACGAGGTCGGTGATGACGCGGATGCCGCGCGCGTGCGCCGCGTCGATGAACTCGCGGAAGTCTTCGAGCGTGCCGTACTCGGGCAGGATCGAGTAGTAGTCGGCGATGTCGTAGCCGCCGTCGCGCAACGGCGAGGCGTACATCGGCAGCAGCCACAGGCAGTCCACGCCGAGCCATTCGAGGTAGTCGAGCTTCTCGGTCAGGCCGCGGAAATCGCCGACGCCGTCGCCGTTCGAGTCGTAGAAACCGCGCACGTAAATCTCGTAAAAGACCGCGTCCTTGAACCAGAGTGGGTCGTCGCGGAGTTTGCCCGTCTCGGCCATCAGTCACCCTTCCTTGTCGCGTCGTGTGTTTTGCTTTTGCGAGAAAGATAGCGGCAACGCGGCACCGGGCGCAAGTTTCCGCGCCCCGCGCATTCAAGTGTCAAGCTCGCGAGTCTCCCCGAGACGACTCGAATTCCCGACACAGAAGAGAGCGGAGGTGTGTGCGATGAAGACGCGGAGAAGCTTCACCAGGGGTTGGCAGTTCCTGACGGCGGGGGCGCTTGTGTGCGCGGCCGTCTCGGCGACGGCGCTCGGGCCGTACGCTGCCTCGGGGCAGACCGGGAGGCCGGCGGCGGGCGCGCAGTCCGCCCCGCCGAAGCGGCCGCAGCAGGCGGCCGAGGCGGCGAAGCAGTTGAAGATCGACTTGGCCAAGTCGGTCAAGGTCTCGCTCCCGGCGCAGAAGGATGGGCTACAGCCCGCGGCCTTTAAGACGCCGGACGGCAAGTCGGGCTGGGTCGTGCGCATCCCCGGCAACCGGCCGCTGGCGACGCCCGCCTACTCGAACGGGCGCGTCTTCGTCGGCGGCGGCTACGGCTCGCACGAGTTCTACGCCTTCGACGCCAAGACCGGCAGCCTCGTCTGGAAGACGAACACGGGCGACGACGGGCCGACCGCCGCGGTCATCGAGGACGGGCTGGTCGCCTTCAACACGGAGAGCTGCACGCTCGTCGTCGTGGACGAGAAGACGGGCAAGATGGTCTGGCAGGAGTGGCTCGGCGACCCCCTGATGAGCCAGCCGGCGGTCTCGAAGGGGCGGCTCTACATGGCCTACCCGAAGGGCCAGCGCGGCCACGCCTCGAACGCGCAGCAGATGCACGCGCCGTCGCACGCGGCGCAGAGCGCCGCCGCCGTCATCGGCGCGCAGAAGCCCCCGCAGCAGAAGCCGCAGAGCGACGCGCGGGAAGAGTCAGGGAGCCACCGTCTGCTCTGCGCCGACCTCCGCACGGGCAGGCACCTCTGGGAGCGCGCCATCTCTTCGGACGTGATCTCGGCGCCCGTGGTCTCGGACGGCAAGGTCTACGCGACGACCTTCGACGGCACCTCGTACAGCTTCGACGCGGCGACGGGCAATCTGGTGTGGAAGAAGGAGAACGCGGGGACGAGCGCGCCGACCGTCGTCGGCAACGACGTGCACGTCACGCAGAAGGAGGATCGCGACGGCGAGGCTTACGAAGGCATACAGCGGCTCGACGCGCGCGAGGGCGTGGCGAAGGGCGGCGGCATGCGCGCGAGCAGCAAGGCCGGCTACCTCGGGCGGAACAAGGGCGGCGGCGTGGCGCTCAAGCAGGAGGCGCAGGCTTCGCTCGACTCTTCGGTCGGGTTCTCGAACGCGCCGGCGGCGGCCGAGTTGGGCCGGGCCAACGACCACGTTGGCGTGAGCACGGTCGTCGGCGGCTGGGCCTATCAGGGGTCGCGCGCCGCCTACAGCAAGGGTCGGATGCTCAACGCGCAGGGGCGCTACCTCAACTCGGTCAACGCCGCCGACGGCCGCTTCGCGTGGCGCGCGGAGGTCTCGGGCGGCGGACTCACCGCGGACGCGCAGGTCTTCTCGCCGCCCGCGCTCGGCGAGAATTTCCTCTACCTCGCCAGCTCGCTCGGCCACCTGCTCTCGGTGGGGCAGAAGGACGGCGACGTGGGCTTCATGTATCACTTCGGCGAGCCGATGGTCTTCCAGCCCGCGCTCGCCGAGGGCGGCGTCTACGTCGGCACCTCCAGCGGCCTCCTCATCTGTCTCAAGACCGGCTCCAAGGACGCCGACGGCTGGTACGCGTGGGGCGGCAACGGCGAGCACAATAAGAACAAGTAGGGAGAGTAGACAGTAGTCAGTAGACAGTAGTCAGTAGAAAGACCGAAGGCGGCGCGTCCCGGCTTGTGACTGAGACGCGCCGCCGGTTTTTTACCTACCGGCTACTGATTACTGACTACTGTCTACTGTGGTTACCCATAATGCCGTGGCGGCGTGCGCACGCGACGGGACTGTCGGGGGCCGTCTCGCGGATGACGGCGCGCGGGCGCAGAATCCGCGCCGGAGGAATTTGGGAGACAATTGTTGACAGCCGTGTTAATTTATCGCGCCCGTCTTTGTCGTGTAAGATTGCTCGTCCAAAGGATGCTTCCCCCCCTGCGTCTCATTCTCGGCTTGGCCTGCGTCCCGGCGCTCTCCTTCTTCGCTGCATGCCAACTCTCCGCCGCGCGCTCCGGCGCCGCGCCGCGCCGCATCGCGGAAGCGCCCGCCGCCACCGCCGCCGCGCCGGCGCCCGCCCGCCCCGACTCCGACTCCGACGGCATCCCCGACCGCGCCGAGCTTCGCACCTACGGCGACCGCGAGAGTTTCCGCGCGTGGTTCACCGCCGTCGCCGAGGCGCAGTTCTACCGCGAGAGCGCGGAGTGGAACACGGGGCAGCGCGACTGCGCCGGGCTTGTCCGCTTCAGTTGGCGCGAGGCTTTGCGCGCACACGACCGCGCGTGGCTGCTCAGGATGGGCGAGGGCTACGACCCGGTCGCGCCGGACGTGCGCGCCTACACGCTTGAGCGCAGCCCCGTCGGCGAGAAGCTCTTCCGCACGCGCCCCGGCTCGTTCGAGGAGGGAGACCTCTCGGATGAGACCTTCTCCGAGTTCGCCGACGCGCGGACGCTGCGCGAGTTCAACACGCGCTTCGTCGGCCGCGACCTCGCGCGCGCCGAGCCGGGCGATCTCGTCTTCTTCCGCCAGCCGTGGGTGCAGAAGTACCCGTATCACGTCATGGTCTTCCTCGGCCGCGCGCGCTCGGACTCGGAGGGCGCCGCCGACTGGGTCGTCTACCACACGGGCGCCGCGCCCGAGGAGGGCGGCGAAGTCCGCAAGGTGCGACTCTCCGTGCTCGCGCGCCACCCCGACCCGCGCTGGCGCCCCGTCGAGGCGAACCAAAACTTTCTCGGCTTTCACCGTCTGAAGATTCTGGACTGAACAGTTCGGAGGGCTTATGTCCCGTCGCACGCTCCTGACAAACGTTGCGGTCTACGCGGCCGCTCTGGCGCTGGTCGTCGGTTTCGTCGCGCTGCGCGTCAAGGCGCGCTACGCCTACGCGGCGGCGGTCGCGCCCGACGAGCTGAGCAGCCCGTACGAGCGGACGCCGCAGCCGCCCGACCCGCACGCCAAGCCGTTCTTCTCGCTCCACACCAACCGCACCTACGCGACGACAGACCGCGCGCGGCTCTGGGTCAACTACCGGGGCGTTCAGGATTTGGACTTCCGCGTCTACAAGGTCAAAGACCCGGTCAAGTTCTTCCGCGGACTGGACGACCCGCACCAGGTCGGCGAGGACGAGGCGGCCGAGGTCGGCAAGAGCGTCGAGAAGAAGCCGACGTTTCTCGAAAAGCTCCGACGGTTCAAGAGCTGGGGCTACCGCATCGTCAAGACCTACGTCCGGCAGCAGCTCCAGAACCAGTCGCGCAAGGGCTTCAACCAGCGCTTCCGGCAGGAGGAGGACGACACCAGCAACCGCACGCCCTTAAACGTCGCCACCGACTTCGCGCGCGTGCCGCTCTTAAACCCCGACCAGATGGTTTCGAGCTGGCGCGAGAAGCTCCCGCCGCTCGAAGACGTTTACGACCGCCGGATGATCTCACTCGGCAAGCGCGACCCCGGCGTCTACCTCGTCGAGGCCGTTGACGGCGACCTGCGCGCCTTCGGCATCCTCATCGTCACCGACATCGCCACCGTCCAGAAGACCTCGCGCGACGGGCAGATGCTCGTCTACGCCGTCGAGCGCAAGACGGGGCAGCCGCGCGAGGGAGTCAAGGTCTTAGTCGTCCGCAAGCGCGCCGACCTCGTCTCGGGCGTGACCGACAAGCAGGGACTCCTCAAGCTACAGGTCGTCGAGAAGAAGCCGCCCGCGCCCGTCGAGGAAGAGGAGCCGGCCGAGGACGCAGAGGCCGCCCCCGAGGAAGCCCAGGGGACGGACTCTTACCTCGTCATGGCGACCGAGGGCGACAACTTCGCCATCTCCGACCTCGACTCGTACTACTTCGGCGGCTACGGCGACGAGGAGCCGGGCGCGCCCGTGCTGACGAGCCTCGTCTACACCGACCGCCCCGTCTACCGCCCCGAGCAGAAGGTCTACTTCAAGGGCATCATTCGCGAGCGCACGCCGGACGGCTACCGCCTGCCGGCGGGCAAGACGGCCGCCGTCACCGTCACCGACCAGACCGGCGCTACCATCTTCGAGCAGGAGCTTCCGCTCTCGACGCGCGGCACCTTCAGCGGCGAGCTTGACCTGCCGGAGGAGTCGCCGCTCGGCTCCTACAACATCACGGCCGCGGTCGGCGAGTCGTCGGCCGACGGCTACTTCACGGTCGAGGAGTACAAGAAGCCCGAGTACAAGGTGAAGGTGACGACGCCGCAAGGGTACGTGCGCGCCGGCGAGCGGGCGCGCTTCACCGTCTCGGCCAACTACTTCTTCGGCGCGCCTGTGACGAAGGCGTCGGTCAAGTACTACGTCTACCGCTCGCGCGATTACGGCTGGTGGCGCGAGTCCGGCGACGAGGGCGACGACGAGATCGGCGCCGACCCGACGGCCGAGGAGGGCGGCGGCGGAGGCGAAGACTACGGCGGCTACTCCGACGAGATGATGCTCGAAGGCGAGGGCAAGCTCGACGCGCAGGGGCGCCTCGACGTTGACTTCACCGTCCCGCCGCCCGACGCGAAAGACAGGTGGGACTACAGCTACCGGCTCGAAGCCGAGGTCACCGACGCCGCGCGCCGTTCGATGAGCGCGTCGGCCTCCTTCACCGGCGTCCGCAGCAACGTCACGGCCTACGCCTACCCCGACCGCTACGTCTACAGTCAGGGCGACCCGGCGCACGTCAACGTCTACGCCAGCGACCGCGAGGGGCGACCAGTCCAGACGCGCGTCAAGCTCACCTTCTTCGAGCGCCGCTGGCTGAAGGTCGTCAAGAAGGACGAGAGCGGCTACGAGTACCCCGAGTACGAGACGAAGGAGAAGGAGCTTTCGTCGGCCTTCGTCGAGACGAACGCCGAAGGGCAGGGCGCGATGGACTACGTGGCGCCCGCGCCGGGCAGCATCCTCATCCGCGCGACGATTGAGGAGGCGGGCAAGCCCGTCGTGATGGAGGCCGGCTCGATGTGGGTCGCCGACCGCGAGGGGCGCTGGGAGGACGTGTCCTACGACGCCGAGGGCGAGATCAAGCTCGTCCCCGACAAGAAGTCTTACAAGCCGGGCGAGACGGCGCGCATCCTCGCGCTGCTGCCGAAGGAGAAGGCGCACCTGCTCGTGACGACCGAGCTTGACGGCGTCCTCGGCGTCCGACAGTTGAGCGTCGAGGGGCGCGCCGCCATCATCGACCTGCCCATCGAAGCCCGCTTCGCGCCCAACGTCTTCCTCAACGTCACCTACGTCCGCGGCAGCGAGATGTACACGCAGGAGGTGGAGATTCGCGTGCCGGCGCGCGACAAGATGTTGAAGCTGGAGATCATCCCGAACAAGAAGGAGTTTCGCCCGCGCGAGACGGCCTCCTACACCGTCTTCGCGCGCAACGCCGACGGCTCGCCCGCCGCCGGGGCCGAGGTGAGTCTGGGCGTCGTTGACGAGTCGGTCTACAGCATCGCGCCCGAGTCGGCCGCCGACATCCGGCGCGTCTTCTACGGCCAGCGCTACAGCTCGGTCACGACCAGCTTCTCGGTCAACTACTACTTCTCCGGCTACGCCGGCCAGAAGACCGTCAACCTCGCGCACAACGGGAAGAAGCCGCGCCAGCTCGCCGACTTCAAGGACGAGTCGGCGAACCCGCTGGTGCGGAAGATTTTCAAGGACACGGCTTTCTGGCAGCCCGCGCTCGTCACGGGGCCGGACGGCAAGGCGCAGGCCAAGTTCGACCTGCCCGACAACCTGACGACGTGGCGCGCCACCGCCCGCGCCGTCACGCAGGATTTGAAAGTCGGCCTCGCCGTCTCGAAGGTCGTCGAGCGCAAGGACGTGATCATCCGCGTCGCGATGCCGCGCTTCCTGACGGCCGGCGACACCGTCACGCTCTCGGGGATAGTTCACAACTACCTCAAGACCGAGAAGGTGACGAAGATTTCCATCGAGGTGGCGGGCGGCCGCCTGCTCGACCCGGCGCAGCAGACCGTGACCATCCCGAGTCAGGGCGAGCACCGCGTCAACTGGCGCGTCTCGGCGCCCGCGACGGGCGACCTCAAGGTGCTGGCGAAGGCTCTGACCGACGCCGAGTCGGACGCGCTGGAGACGGGCATCACCGTCGTCGCGCGCGGCCTCAAGCAGACGCGCGCCGACTCGTTCGCCTTCTCGGAGGACGAGGCGGACAAGACCATCACCTTCACGCTCCCCGCCAACGCCGACCCGAACGCGCGCAACCTGCGCGTCGAGGCGTCGCCCACGGTGGCCGGCGCGCTCTTCGGCGCGCTCGACTACCTGACGAGCTACCCCTACGGCTGCACCGAGCAGACGATGTCTTCGTTCCTCCCGAACGTCATCGTCACGCAGGCGCTCCAGAACGTGCAGACCGCGTCGGTGCGCGACACCAACGACATCGGCAAGAAGGTGCGGCGGGGCTTGAAGCGGCTCTACGCGTTCCAACATGGCGACGGCGGCTGGGGCTGGTGGAAGGACGACACGACGAGCGCGTGGATGACCGCCTACGTCGTCTACGGCTTGACGCAGGCCGAGCGCGCCGGCTACGAGGTGGACGCGGCGCGGCTCGAGAACGGGCGCGCGGCGCTGCGCAAGATGCTCGACGCGAACGCCGACGACAACGGCCTGCTGCCGCGGTTCGACGCGCGCGCCTACATGGCCTACGCGCTGGTGGAGAGCGGCGACGCCGAGACGCGCCACCTCGACCAACTCTTCGGCAAGCGGGGCGACCTGACCCACTACGGCCGCGCGCTGCTCGCGCTCGGGCTGAAGGCGCGCGGCGACGAACGGCGCGCCCTCGCGGTGGCCGGCGAGATCGAGCGCGCGGCCAAGTCGAGCGGCGGCGACGCGCACTGGGACAACCACGCCGAGGCGACGGCGCTCTCGGTCAAGGCGCTGGCGCGCATACTCCCCCAGAGCGAGGTGCTGCCGCGCGCGGCGCGCTGGCTCGTCGGCCACCGCCGCTTCGGCCACCACTGGCTCTCGACGCGCGAGACGGCCTTCGCCATCTTCGGGCTGATCGACTACCTGAAGGTGAGCAGGGAGCTGGACCCGAACTACACGCTCGAAGTCTACGTCAACGGGCAGGAGGTTCTGCGCAAGCAGGTGACGGGCGCTGACTCGGCCTCGATGCAGCCCTTCACGCTCCAGCGGCGCGGCGGCGAGGTCGGGCAGTCGAGCGAGGTGCGCGTCGTCAAGCGCGGGCCGGGCGTGCTCTACCTCGCGTCGTCGCTCACGCACTACACCAACGACGAGCAGACGGCCGAGGCCGGCGTGCCGCAGTTGAAACTGCGCCGCGAGTACCTGCGGCTCAAGGTCGGCGAGAAGTCGGACGGGACGCTGGGCTGGGAGACCGAGCCGCTCGCGGGCGACGTGCGCTCGGGCGACATCATCGTCTCGCGCCTCACCATCGAAGGCGAGAAGGCGAGTTACCTGATGGTGGAAGACCCGATACCCGCGGGGTGCGAGCAGGTCGAGTCGGTGAGCGGCATCGACCTCAACCACACCGAGAAGGACTGGAGCGACTGGTACAGCGCGCGCGAGTTCCGCGACAACCGCGCCGTGCTCTTCCTCAACTACTTCGACGGGAGCGCGCGGTTCCAGTACGCGATGCGCGTGCAGGTGCCGGGCGAGTTCCGCGCCGCCCCCTCGCGCGTCGAGCGCATGTACGAGCCGGACGTGCGCGCCAACTCGGCGTCGGCCGCGATGACGATCCTCGACCGCTAAACGGGCGCGGGCCGACAAGGAGACACGGAGATGATTAAAGAAGCACTCGCGGCGCTCGGGAATTCGGCGCGCGAACTCTTCCGCAACCGGGGCGTGCTGCTGCTGCTCGCGCTGCTCTACGCGCTGCTGCTCGCGAGCGCCTACCTCTTCTTCGCGACCGGCGTGGCCAACGTCTGGCAGCTCGTCCTGACGGGGGTGACCGCGCTGGCCGCGCCGCTCTTCTTCCTCTTGTTTCAGGCGGCGGCGGCGGACGCGGCGCTGCCCGAGGCCACGCTGGCGAGGGTCGCGCGCCGCGCGGCGCGCGACTGGTTGAAGGTGCTGCTGCTGGCGATCCCCGTCGTCGCGCTCGGCGCCCTCTTCGTCTACCTGCTCGGCAAGCTGCCCGGCTGGCTACCGCGAATCGAGGCGGCGCCGGCGCAACTGGTCGCGGGCGTCGAGGCCGCTTCGAGGCCCTCGCCGCTCTACTGGCAGGACGCGCTCACGTCTTCGCTGTGGCTGCTGCTGTTGGGCTTCGCGCTCCCGCTCCTGGCGGCGCACCTGTGGCTCGCCTCCGCGCGCGAGGGCTTGGGCGCGACGCTCAAACGCCTGCACCGGGTCGCGGGGCGCGCGTTCGCGCCGAAGTCGGTTCTGGTCTACGCGCTCGGGCTGGTCGTCTTCGGGCTGACGCCCTACTTCGTCATCTACACGCGCACCTCGGTCTCGAACGGCTCGGCGGAACTCTTCATCTTCGGGCTGCGGCTCGCGCTCGCCTTCGCGCTCACGCTCGCGGGCTGGGTCGTCACGCTCGGCGCGCTGGCGCGCCTGACGCCGCCGCTGGCGGAAGCGCCCGCCACGCCCGCGCCGGCCCCCGCGCCGCCGCCTCCGCCGTCCGAGTCCGTGACCGTCGAGCCGCAGTTGCAAGCCTGAACCGCTTTATGAAAAGGGGAAGCTGTTGGAAGGCCGCGCTGCTCGCGCTGGCGCTCGGGGCGGGCGTCGCGGCGCGCGCGCAAGGCGAGGCGGAGGCGTCGGCCCCGCCCGCGCCCAAGCCGCCCGACGAGAAGCTGGCGCGCATACTCGAACGCGCGGGCGAGTCGGTGGCGCGCTACCAGTCGGGTCTCTTCCACATCACCTTCACCGAGACGCTCCGCGACGAGGAGCTGAACAAGGACATGACGCCGAAGAAGTCGAAGGAGTTCGTCTTCGAGACCGTCGTCCTGCGCGAAGAGCTCTCGGCCGACGAAGACGACTTCTACCCACGGAGCCTCCGGCGGCTAAAGACCATCGACGGCAAGCCGGTGAAGCCCGACAAGCGCGCGCCGTGGTACGGCTACAACGTCCAGTCGCTCAGCTTCCTGCTGCCGAAACACCGGGCGCTGTACGAGTTCACGCTCGAAGGCGAGGAACGGGTCGGCGGGCGCGCGTCCCACCGCGTCCGCGCGCTACAGCCGGGACAGCCGCCCGCGAAGGCCGAGTGGCGCCGCGGCTTCATGGGGGCGGGGATGAGCTTCCGCCCGAACGCGCCGACCTACATCCTGATCTGGGTGGACGCGGAGAGCTTCGACGTGCTCCGGTTAGAGACGCACCTCGTCGCGCCGTTCGAGTTCGACAGCCCGCGCGCCTTCGGCGCGTTCGGCCCCTCGCGCCACCTGAAGTGGACTAACCAGGACTACGCCGTCACCTTCCGACGCCAGACCTTCAAAGACCCCGAGCAGACGATGCTCGTCCCCGACGCGGCCGAGTGGCTGACCGTCATCGAGGGCGCGCAGCACCCGCGCCTGCGCGCAACGCTCCGCTTCACCAACTACCAGCGTTACCGCTCGGACGTGAAGGTCATCGAAGACGAGCCGGAATGAGTAAAGCAGTAGGCAGCAGGCGGACGGCGGCGGGCGGTGGGGCGGTCGCGCCGCGCTCGCGGAAGCTCTTCTTAATCTCCGCCTGCTGCCTTCTGCCTTTCGCCTTACTGCTGTTCGCGTCCTTCGCGCGCAAGGGGGCAGAGCCGGCGGGGGCAATTTTGAGCGAGACGGAGGCGGACGCCGCGTTGCTCGCCGCGGCGCGCGAGGCGCTGGGCGGGCGCGAGGGCGCCGTCGTCGTCATGGACGCGCGGACGGGGCGCGTGCGCGCGCTGGCCGGCGGGCGCGCGGCCTTCGAGGAGGCGACGCCGCCCGGCTCGGCCGTCAAGCCCTTCACGATGCTCGCGGCGCTGCGCACAGGCTCACTCTCCGAGGGCGAGCGCCTCAACTGCCGTGGCGGCTACGAGCGACGCGACTTCAAGATCAACTGTTCACACCCGCGCTACCGCACTGCCTTCGGCCCCGCGCAGGCGCTCGCCAACTCCTGCAACTTCTACTTCGCACACACCGCCGAGTCGCTCGACGCCGGCGCCTACGGCCGCACGCTCTC
The DNA here is from genome assembly GCA_036388915.1 of Pyrinomonadaceae bacterium. GTDB lineage: Bacteria > Acidobacteriota > Blastocatellia > Pyrinomonadales > Pyrinomonadaceae > QHXN01. The sequence continues at coordinate 66,884 of DASVQX010000030.1, read as the reverse complement.
CGAGTTCGGCTTCGGCGCGCCGACCGGCGGCGGCGACGAGCGCGAGGTGCCGGGGCTTCTGCCGCGCGACGCGCCCGGCGTCGCCGAGATGCTCGGCGAGAGCGAAAACTTGCGGGTCACGCCGGCGCAACTCGTCTCGGCCTACGCGGCGCTCTTCAACGGCGGCGTGCTGCTCGCGCCGAGGCCGGCTCGCGCCGAAGGGTTCGCGCCCACGGTGCGCGCGCGCCTCGAAGTGGCGGGCGCGCACCGCCGGCTGCTGCTCGCGGGGATGCGCGGCGCGGTCGCGTACGGCACGGCGTCGAACGCGGGGCTGGCGACGCTGCCCGTCTACGTCTTCGGCAAGACCGGCACCTCGACGCCGCAGGACGGCTGGCGCTCGCAAGGCTGGTTCGTCGGCTTCGCGGCCGGCGGGGACGAGTTTGACGGGAGTGACGCCCGCGTCGATTCCGAAGTATCCGCCGCCGCCGCGCGCGAGGTCGCGCCCGAGAGCGTGAGGCTCGCGGTCGTCGTCTTACTCAGGCGCTCGCGCGGCGCGGAGGCGGCGGCGGCCGCGCGCCCCGTCTTCGAGGCTTACGCGCGCACGCTCGGCCGCGCGGGCGGCTCCGACCGGCTCGCGCGACGGACGGACGAAAACTCCGCCGGGTCTGACGCCGAGGGGGCGACGCTCTCAAGCTCGGACGCGGGCAGCGGCGGCGCGACGGTGCGCGTGCGTCTGACGCGCGACGACGCGACCTTGCCGCTCGCGCTCGAAGACTACGTCTTCGGCGTGCTCGCGGCCGAGGGGAGCGTCGAGACCGAGGCCGAGGCGCTCAAGGCGCTGGCGGTCGTCGCGCGCACCTACGCGGTCGCGAACCTCGGCCGCCACGCGCGCGACCGCTTCGACCTCTGCGACACGACGCACTGTCAACGTTACGCGCCCGTCCGCGACGAGTCGGCGCGCCCCGACTTCTACGAGCTGGCGCGCCGCGCCGTGCGCGAGACGGCGGGCGAAGTCCTGCGCGACGCGCGGGGCCGTGTCGCCGAGAGCTACTTCAGCGCCTCGTGCGGCGGCGCGACCGCAGACGTGCAGAAGCTCTGGGGCGCGGCGCACGCGCCGGCGCACCTGCGCGGCGTGCGCGACGACGCGTGCGCGGGCACGGCGCAGCGTTGGACGGACGTGGTGCCCGCCGCGCAGCTCGCGCGCGCGCTCGCCGCCGACGCGCGCACAGACGTGGGCGAGCGGGTTGACGGCGTGCGCGTCGTGCGCCGCGACCGGACGGGGCGCGCCGAGATGGTCGAGGTCGTCGGCGCGCGGCGCCGCACCTTGCGCGGCTGGGACTTCAAGATCGTCGTCGGGCGCACGCTCGGCTGGAGCGTGCTCAAAAGCTCCCGCTTCGAGGTGTCGCGCGCCGGCTCGGCCTTCGTCTTCCGCGGCACGGGCTTCGGCCACGGCCTCGGGCTGTGTCAGGCGGGCGCGCACGTCTCGGCCGGGCGCGGCGCGTCCTACCGGCAGATTCTCGCGCGCTACTTCGAGGGCGCGGGCCTCGGCGAACTTCGCAAGGAGGATTTCGGACTGCGGAGCGAGGCCGCCGGCCAGAAGGTCGATGAAAGCGTCGCCGTCGAAAATCACACTCCGCACGACTCGCCGGACGTGGACGTGTCAGAGCCGCCTGCGGTAGCGGGCGGGTCGGGCTTGCTCGTCAAAGCCTCTTTGAGTCACGCGCAACCGCCCGCTACCGCAGGCGGTTCTGACTTACGCGCCGTCAGGAGCGAGCACTTTCGTGTGAGCCACCCGGCGAGCGCGGGGCGTGGCGAGGTGGAGTCTCTGCTGCGGACGCTCGAAGCCGCGTACGCGGACGTTTCGCGGCGGCTTGAGCGCGCCGGTATAGCCGTCGCCGTCCCCGACGTGGAGGTCACGGTCTACGAGACGACCGGCGACTTCGTCGGCGCGACGGGGCGGCCGGCGTGGGTCGCGGGCGTCTCGGAGGCGAGGCGCATCCGGCTCCAGCCGCTCGAAGTCCTGCGGCGGCGCGGCCTGCTTCTGACGACGCCGAGGCACGAACTCGTCCACGCGGCGCTCGAAGCCGTCGGAGCGGGGCGCGCGCCGCTGTGGCTCGTCGAGGGCCTTGCCGCGCACTTCGCGGGCGAGGGGCGCGCGCTCTCTCGCGCGGCGCCGCGCGAGAGGCTCGCGGTCGAAGAGCTTGAGCGGCGTCTGGCGCGTCCCGCGTCGGCCGCCGAGATGCGCGCCCTCTACGCGGCGGCCTACGCCGAGGTCGCCGCGCTCATCCGCCGCGAGGGCGAGCCGGCCGTGTGGCGCCGCGCGCTGCGCTAAAGATCCCGTTTGCCTTGTCCCCGAAGCGGCGGGATAATCCTCCCGGTCTCGCCTTCAATCATGGAAATTCAAACCCAACATCAACGGGGAGCCGGCTCGCGGGGCTTCGCCGCCTACGCGTGGGTGGTGACGGGGCTGACGCTGGCGGTCATCCTGTGGGGCGCGTTCGTGCGCGCGTCGAAGTCGGGCGACGGGTGCGGGGCGCACTGGCCCCTGTGTCACGGGACGGTCGTGCCCGACGCCTCGCAGACGAAGACGCTCGTCGAGTTCGCGCACCGCGCGACGAGCGGCGTCGCCTTCCTGCTCGTCGTCGTCTTGTGCGTGTGGGCGTTCCGCAGGTTCGCGCGCGGTCACGCGGTGCGCGCGGCGGCGGCCGCCTCGGGAGTCTTCATCGTCACCGAGTCGCTCATCGGCGCGGGGCTGGTGCTGCTCAGGCTGGTGGGCGAGAACGCTTCCGTTTGGCGAGCCGTCTACCTCTCGGTGCACCTCGTCAACACGTTCCTGCTCGTCGCGGCGCTGGCGCTGACGGCGTGGTGGGCCGCGCGCGGCGTCGCGGCGCGTCCGAGGCTCACGGGGTTCCTGCGCGGGCGAATGGGCGTGGCGCTGCTGGGTTCGCTCGCGCTCGGGGTGAGTGGGGCGGTCGCGGCGCTCGGGGCGACGCTCTTCTCGGAGGGCGACGGCGCGGGCGTCAACCTGGAAGGGATGGGCGCGGCTTCGCGTGTGCTCTTCAGCCTCCGGCACTATTACCTGCACCCGCTGCTCGCGGTCGCGGTCGGAGCGTACGTCGCCTACTTCGCGTGGTCATCTCTCGGCGGTGGGGTGTGGGCGCGGCGTTGGGGGCGGGCGGTGCTGGCGCTCGTGGCGGCGCAGTTCGCGGCCGGGCTGGTGAACGCGGCGCTGCTCGCGCCCATCTGGTTGCAGATCGTCCACCTACTGTTGGCCGACCTGCTCTGGCTCGCGCTCGTCCTGCTCTCGGCCGAGAGTCTGGTGCCGGGCGAGTCGCGGGCCGAAGAGTTCGAGCGCGGCTCTGTTTACCAGCGCACGTCGTAGCGCGCGAGGCCCGCGCGCCAGCAGCCTTCGCCGAGGACGGGGAGGTGTCCGTCGTGCGCGAGCGGCGAGTCGGCCGGGCGGCGCACGCGGTAGGTGTGGCCGCCGGGCGAGGCGACGTTGAGGACGACGCGCGCTTTGGCGGCGTCGAAGAAGGCGACGGTCGCGGTTCGCCAGTCGGCGCGGCAGCGCAGGATGAGACGCGCGCCCACTGGCAACGAGCCGAGCGTGGGCGCGTGCGCGTCGCCGGAAGGAAGTTCGTCGGCGGAAGAGGGAAGGCCGCCGGTCGCGGCGTCGTGCGCCAGCGCCTCCGGCGGCCTTTCGTGTGTCAGTTCCACGCGGGTTGTCGGCCTCTGGTTAAAACTCAGACTTCGAGCGGCGAGTCCTCGAAGGGAAGGTCGGGCTGCGTCGGCTCATCCCTGCCCGCGACGTAGGCGCGCATGACGAGCATGAGGATGACGAGCGCGACGATGATCCAGAAGAAGGCCCAGAAGATCGAGTGTATGCCGGTGGCCGCCTGCAAGTTCGCCGCGTCGGTGTGCGCGTCGGTGAAGGCCGAGGCGAAGAGTACGTTCCGCAAATCGAAGACGGCGTTGAGGACGCACTGGACGGCGAGGAACGAGACGAGGAACGTCGCCGCGCGGGGCTTCAGGTACTTCGCCGCGGCGAAAAGCCCCGCCGGGAGCGCCACGCCCGCGACGAGCGTGAAGAGGCCGGGCAGGCTCAGGTTCCAGAGCGGCGCGAGGAGGCCGAAGACGCCCGCCAGCAGCAGGACGAGAGCGCCCGAGGCGGCGAGCACGAACCGCGCCTTGACGCGGTGGCGCACGAGCCAGAGCAGCAGCGCGCCGAACGTCATCGCGCCGAGGTAGCCGGCGCTTGAGACGAACAGCTCCGAGAAGAGACCGCCTTCGGCCGAGTAGACCAGCCCGCTCCCGTCGGCCGCGACGGTCAGGCTGTGCACCGAGTTCCCCGTCACGAGGGCGGCCAGCGCGTGCCCGCCCTCGTGGATGAAGGTGACGAAGATGCGGAACGGGTAGGCCAGAAACTCCGCGTAGGGGAGGAACCAGAGGAAGAGGCTCAGTGCCGTCGCGAGCAGGAGCGTCGTGACCTGCGGGCGCGCGTCGCGTGCGATTTTGAAGTTCATCTGTAAGTCTCCGGTGCGGGCGTGTCTCAAGTTCACCCCAACTGATACGCCATTCTAACCCGGCGCGTTCGCGGAAAGAAAGGCCGCGCCGCGACTCACTTCGCCTCAAAGATGACGCCGCAGCCGCTCGAACCGCTGCCGCGCGAGAGCGACAGACTCCGCCCGTTTCTTACCTACAGACTACTGTCTACTGTCTACTCTCCCTCTTCCACGTCCCCGACTTGCCGCCGGTCTTCTCTTCGAGCCGCACGTCGGTGATGGTCATGCCCTTCTCGACGGCCTTGCACATGTCGTAGACGGTGAGCGCGGCGACCGAGGCGGCGGTGAGCGCCTCCATCTCGACGCCGGTCTGCGCGGTCGTGGCGGCCTCGGCCTCGATGTGGACGCCGTCGTCGCGCAGCTCCGCCCTCACGTCGGCGTGCGTGAGCGGGAGCGGGTGGCACAAGGGGATGAGTTCGGCCGTGCGCTTGGCGGCCATGATGCCGGCGACGCGCGCCACCTCAAGCGGGTCGCCCTTCGGCGTGCGGTGCGCGCGCACGGCCTCGACCGTCTCGGGCGACATCAGCACGCGCGCCGACGCCACCGCGCGCCGCGCCGTCGCCGCCTTCGCGCCCGTGTCCACCATCGCGACGCGCCCCTCTTCGTCAACGTGTGACAGTTCGCTCATGGGATTATTTAAACACTCAGCCGGGGAGTCTGACGACCTTGACGACGGCGCCCGCCTCCAACCTCTCGCCGGCCGGCACGACGACGAGCGCCGTGGCGCGCGCGAAGGCGACGAAGTCCGACGAGCCGCCCCACTTCAAAGGCTCCGCAATCAGGCGCCCTTCGGCGTCGGTCTTGAGCGCGGCCGGCAGGTAGCTCTCGCGCCCTTCGGCGCCCTTCGCCGCGCGCGTGAGCACGGCGTGCTCTTCCGAAGGCGCGGCGGCGGGCGCGCCCTGCATCCGCAGCAGCGCCGCGCGCGCGAAGAGGTTGAAGGTGACGCTCACCGAGACCGGGTTGCCCGGCAGCCCGAAGACGAGCGCCCCGCCGGGCAGCCGCGCGAAGACGGTCGGCTTGCCCGGCCGCAGCGCGACGCGCTCGAAGAAGACTTCGGCGCCGAGCGCGTGGAGCGCCGCCTTCGTGAAGTCGTAGCGCCCCATCGAGACGCCGCCCGACAGCACCAAAACGTCTGCGCGCGCGGCCGCCTCTTCTATCTCGCGCCGCAAAAGCTCCGGGTCGTCGCCCGCGAAAGGCAGACGCTCCACGACGGCGCCCGCCAGCCGCGCGTAGGCCGCCAGCGAATAGCTGTTCGAGTCTCGTATCTGATCCTCGCCCGGCTTCTCGTTAACCGGAACCAACTCCGTCCCCGTCGCCAGCACCGCCACGCGCGGGCGCCCGCCCACGGGCACCGACGCGTACCCGAACGACGCGAGCACGGCCGCGCGCGCCGCGTTGATGACCTCGCCGGCTTCGAGCACGCGCTCGCCCGCGCGTATCTCGCTCCCGCGCGGGACGTAGAACTGCCCCGGCTCGGTCGCGCGCTCGATCTCGACGAGCGCGCCGCCTTCCGACTCGCGCGTCACCTCGACCTGCTGCACCGAGTCGGCGCCCGACGGGAGCGGCGCGCCCGTCATGATTCTCACGGCCTCGCCCGCGCCCAGAGTCCCGCGCCAACCGCTCCCGGCCGCCGCCTCGCCCACCAAACGCAGACGCGCGGGCGTCTCGCGCAAGTCCTCCGAGCGCACCGCGTAACCGTCCATCGTCGCGCGGTCGAACGGCGGCAGGTCGGTGTCGGCGTAAACGTCCTCGGCCAGCACGCGCCCCGCCGCCTCGTCGAGCGGCACGCGCTCGGCCTCAAGCTCACGCGCCTTCTCGATGACTAGCCGGATGGCCTCTGTGACAGGAATCATGTCGGTCTTCACTCGTCGCTTATCTTCGGCGCGTCCTTGCGGAAGCCGTCGAAGAGGAGGCCGCCGAAGGGTTCGAGCAGCTCGCCGACGAGCGCGGCCGCCGGCTCGGGGCGCTTCTCCGTGAAGAGCGCGTCGAAGGCGCCGAGGAATTTTTCGGCGAAGGCCGCGTCCGTTTGCCGCAGGCGGCGCGGGATGGTCTTGCTGTGCGCCGACCAGAGGCCGCGCGTGCGGAAGTAGAACTCGGCCGCGTCCTGATAGAGCCACGCGCCCGTCGCGACCAACTCCTCCGGCGAGCGCGGGAACCTCATGTCGTCCACCCAGTCGGTCAGCCGGTAGCGCCTGAGCGTCAACTCCTCCTCGTCCCACGGCGGCGGCCCGGCCTCGATGATCTCGGCCGCCCTCCGCTTCAGCCGCGCCGACAACTCGCTCGCCCCCGGCACCTCCAACCCCTCGCCGACCATGCTCATCAGCGCCGGCACGCCCCGCAGCCTGTCCGCCTCGAAGAAGTGCTCAAGCGTCACGGGGTCGTGCACGAACGCCTCCACCGGCCACCCCGCGTAGACGAAAGCCTCGCGGTACGCGTTCGGCAACTCCTCAAAGACCACCACCACGTCAAGGTCGGACGCCGGCGTCGCCTCCCCACGCATCACCGACCCGCCCAAAAACAACACGCGCGCCCCCGCATACCTCTCCCGCCGGATTGCTTGCGCAGTCTCTTCCGGGGAAAGTCTGGGCGTGTTCATAGGGGTGGTAGTGTAGTGTGAAGCCGGAAAACACGAAAGGCTGCTCGGGTGAGCAGCCTTTTTCGTGACCGGGCGGGCCGGTGGTGGTTAATGGCGGAGCCGACGGGACTCGAACCCGCGACCTCCGACGTGACAGGCCGGCGTTCTAACCAACTGAACTACGACTCCGCGAGAACCTTAAATTTTCAAGGTCGGCACGTATGTGGTAGGCACGGAGGGATTCGAACCCCCAACCTCCACCTTGTAAGGGTGGCCGTCTACCGTTGACATACGTGCCTGAAAAGAACCGCCTTAACCGAGACCAAATTTAAGCAAAGATGGCGCGTCTGTCAAGCGCCAAGCGCCCCCCGGCGCGCGCGAAATCCTCCCGCGGTGTTTGCGCCGTAACCGCCCGTGTGTTATCTCCCTTCGCCCATAGGCGAGAGCCGCCAAGTTCCGACCCGACCCCAAGGAGACAACGCATATGACCCGACGGCGCTTAACCCTCGTTACGCTCCTGCTCTTGCTCCTCGCCGCGCTCCCGGCGCCCCCGCGCGCGGCCGTCGCGCAGTCCGCGGATGACCCGACGGCGGCGCGCGTCATCGGCGAGGTCTTCGCCTCGGGGCGGCACGCCGAGTACGTCTCGGTGCTCGCGGATCGCATCGGCAGCCGTCTGACGGGGTCGGCCGGCTCGCGCCGCGCCGAGGAGTGGGCCGAGGCCGAGATGAAGCGGCTCGGGCTCTCGAACGTGAGGCGCGAGCCTTTCAAGATGGGCGCGTCCTGGGAGCGCGGGACGGCCTCGGCGGCACTCGTCTCGGACGCGGGCGCCCGCGCGCTCAACGCCGCCTCTTACACCTGGACGCCGGGGACGGGAGGGGCGGTCGAGGGCGAGTTGCTCGACGTAGGCGCCGGCCGCCCCGAGGACGTGGCGCGCGTGGCGTCGGGCGCCAAGGGTCGCGTCGCGCTCGTCGTGCCGGAGGGCGCAAATCTGCCGGAGGTCATCTACAACTTCTACCGCGCGCCGGGGCTCGTCCGCGAGTTGAAGGAGGCGGGCGCGCGCGCCGTCCTCATCGCGGCCGACAAGCCGCACACGATGCTCTACACCGCGCCGGTGGACTTCACCGCGACGGGGCGGCTCGCGGCGCTGCCCACGCTCTCGCTGGCGCGCGAGGACGTTGAACTCCTGCGCCGGCTCCTCGCGCGCGGCGAGAAGCCGCGGCTGCGGCTCGACGTGCGCAACAAGGTGGGGCCGGCCTTCGAGGCGACCAACGTCGTCGGCGAGCTTCCGGGCACGGACCCCGCGCGCGAGCTGATCGTCGTCGGCGCGCACCTCGACTCGAACGACCTCGGCCCCGGCGCTCTCGACAACGCCGCCGGCTGCGCGGCCGTGCTCGAAGCGGCGCGCGCGTTCAAGGCGCTGGGCCTGAGGCCCCGGCGCACCATCCGCTTCGTGCTATGGACGGGCGAGGAGGAGGGGATGGTCGGCTCGGTCGCGTACGTCGAGCGCCACCGGGACGAGCTTGACCGGACGGTCGCGGCGCTGGTGATGGACATCGGCGCGGGGCGGCCGTTGGGGTGGTTCTCGATGGGGCGCACCGACCTCGACGAGGAGATACGAGAGCTTTCGCGCCCGCTCGCGGGCTTCGGCGAGTTCACCATCGAGCACGACGCGTTCGCCGCCACCGACAACGCGCCCTTCATGGCCGAGGGCGTGCCCAACCTCATCCTCTTGCAGGACGAGGCGCCTTACTTCCCCGTGCACCACACCGTCGCCGACACGCCCGACAAGATCGACCCGCGCGACTTCGCCTCCGCGGTGGCGACGCTCGCGGCGACGGCCTATCGGATCGCCGACCGCCCGCGCCGCTTCGGCCGCCGCCTCACCCCCGTAGAGGTCAGACGCATCGCCGACGAGACGAAAGTCGGCGACCAATGGCGCGCCGCGGGAATTTGGAAGTGAGTAGTGCCGCGGGCAGGTCTGTCGCGTTAGAAATAATTAACAGGGATGGACCGGGTAGACAGGATAAAGATTTCGACTCTGAAATCTCAAATCCTGTGCATCCAGTCCACCCCTGTTAATTGTTCTTACAGGAAGGCGGCAGTGCGCTGCTATAAAAGCCAGACGGGCAACTCGTCGGCGTCGGCGGAACTCTCATCCACCTGCGGCGTTTGAGAGGGGGCGCGTTCGGCCGGGGCGGGAGGCGTGTCTCGACTTTGCGGGGGCGCGGGCGGCTCTTCCGCTTCGGGGCGCCGCTCGGAGATGGGTTTGATGATGACTTCCTCGACCTGTCCGTCGAGCCTCCCGATGACCGGCATCTTCCGTCCCTTTCCGTCGCGTGCGTTTGCGGCTATATTTTACGTCGAAGGTTCTACCCGCGAGAGTTTAAGACCGTGCTGAAGTTCCCGGCAAGCTTAAAGACGTTAGTGTTCGGGGCCGCCGCCGCCGCGCTGCTCCTCCTTATCCTTTCGGCACACGCGCCGGCCGGCCGCGCGCAGGAGCAGGAGGCGCGCCAGCGCCCGCGCCGCGTCTCGCCGACGCCGTCTCCCGCGCCGCCCGCGCCGACGAAGGCGCCGCAGAAGAAGGCGGGCACCGCTGCCGCCGAGGAAGTGGACGAGGACGATGTCGTCCGCATCGAGACGCAACTCGTCTCCGTCCCGGCGGTCGTCACCGACAAGACGGGTCGGCCTTTGACGGGCCTGCGCGCCGAGGACTTTCAGGTCTTCGAGGACGGCCGCCCGCAGAAGATCGCCAACTTCTCGACGGCCGAGGCGCCCTTCGAGGTCGCGCTCCTGCTCGACACCTCCGGCTCGACGCGCGAGGACGTGGGGCTGATCCGCCGCGCCGCGCTCGCCTTCGTCGAGGCTCTGCGCCCCGGCGACCGCGTCGCCATCCTCGCCTTCAACACGCAGAAGGAGGGGAGCGAGGCGCTCGCCGTCGCCGAGTTGAAGTCGCCGCTCACGGACGACCGCGAGCTTCTGCGCGAGGCGGTCGAGAGCGTCGGCACCTCGAACGGCACGCCCTTCTACGACAGCCTTGAGAAGGTCGCGCGCGCCGTCTTCCGCGACCGCCCGACCGAGCAGACGAAGGGGCGCCGCGCTCTCGTCGCGCTCACCGACGGCGTTGACTCGACGAGCGAGTCCGACTTCGACGAGGCGCGCGAGCTGCTCAAACGCGCCGGCGTCGTCTCCTACTTCGTGCAGGTCAACACCGAGGACTACGTCGAGGAGCGCCTGATGCAGGACTGCGAGGACGACGGCGCGCTCCGGCTCTCGCGCACGCAGCTCCAGCGTTACCGCCGCGTCATCGCGCCGGGCGCGGCGGCCGAGGACTTCTCGAACTTCTGCCGCATGGGGCAGTTCGAGCGCATGCACGCCAGCCGCACGCTCTACCGCATGGCGCGCGACGAGATGGCGAGGCTGGCGCGCGAGTCCGGCGGCAAGACCTTCCCCGCCGCCGACCTGCGCGACGCGCGCCGAGCCTTCCGCCAGGTCGCCGAAGACATCGGCACGCAGTACAGCTTAGGCTACTACTCGACCAACACCGCGCGCGACGGCTCCTACCGCAAGATCAGCGTCCGCGTCCGCACCGTCAAGGACGCCCAGGTGCGCGCCCGCGAGGGCTACCAGGCGCCGGGGAGTTGAAGGCGGCCGAACTACTTTTAAAATTTATTCGGAAGAGGATTGACGAAGGATGACCAATCAAGGGCGAGCGTTCGAGCGCGTGACGCTGATCGTGCTCGACAGCCTGGGGATGGGCGAGATGCCGGACGCGGCCGCGTGGGGCGACGCGGGGGCGGACACGCTCGGGCACATCTGCGAGTCGCGCGAGGTGAAGCTGCCGAACCTCGCGGGGTGGGGACTGGGGAACGTGAGGCCGCTCAGCGGCGTCGCGCCGGTCGAAAGCCCGCGGGCTTCATACGGTCGCTGCGCGCTCCGGTCGAACGGCAAGGACACGACGACCGGCCACTGGGAGATGGCCGGCATCATCCTTGAGAAGGCTTTCCCGACTTACCCGAACGGGTTTCCGCCCGAGGTCGTCGAGCGCTTCGTCGCGGAGGCGGGCGTGCCCGGCATCCTCGGCAACTACCCCGCGTCGGGGACGGAGATCATCAAGGAACTGGGCGAGGAGCACGTCCGCACGCGGAAGCCCATCGTCTACACTTCGGCCGACTCGGTCTTCCAGATCGCCGCGCACGAGGAGGTCATCCCCGTCGCGCGCCTCTACGAGATTTGCGAGACGGCGCGCGACCTGCTGCGGGGCGAGCACGAGGTCGGGCGCGTCATCGCGCGCCCCTTCGTCGGCGAGCCGGGCGCGTTCAAGCGCACCGAGAACCGACACGACTACGCGGTGGCCCCGCCGCGCGACATGCTCCTACCCGTGCTCTCGGGCGCGGGGCTCGACGTGGTGGCCGTCGGCAAAATCTCCTCCATCTACGACGCGGCGGGCGTGACGCAGGAGCTGCCGGGGAAGAACAACGACCAGTCGGTTGACCAGACCATCGAGGCGCTGCGGGGCGACACGCGCGGCCTCGTCTTCTCGAACCTCGTCGATTTCGACATGCTCTACGGACACCGGCGCGACGTGGAAGGGTACGCGCGCGCGCTCGAACACTTCGACTCGCGCCTGCCGGAGATCGAAGCCGCGATGCGCGAGGGCGACCTCCTCGTCATCACCGCCGACCACGGCAACGACCCGACCTACCGCGGCACAGACCACACGCGCGAGTACGCCCCGCTGCTCGTCTACGGCCCGCGCGCGCGCGCCGGGGTGAGCTTCGGCGACCGCGCCTCGCTCGCCGACATCGGCCAGACCATCGCCGACAACTTCGGGCTGAGACTGAAGGCGGGCGAGAGTTTTCTGTCGGAAATCGCCGGTTAGGACGAACGCGCGCGGGCGCCAAAAGTGAAGGGGCGGGGAGTTTAATCCCCACCCCTTTACTTTTTACCGCGTCGGATTCCTAACCGTTGAGGCGGAAGTCGAGCCAGCGCTCGCCGGCGAGCGAGAGGCGGGCGGCGGCGTCGCGTGGCGTCGGCTCGCGGCTGAACGAAGCCGTCTTGCCGGCGCTCTGTTGGAGGCTGCGGTAGATGATTCCGATCCAGTCCTGCGTGTTGATGAAGCCTGCGCCCCACTCTTTCCACTTGTCGGGCAAGCCCTCGGCCTTCGCCTGTTCGAGCGTGCGCCCGGCGCGCAGCCGCGCGCGGACGACCTCGGTCGTCTCGACGAGCATCGAGTGGTAGGCGCGCAGGTCTTCGAGGGTCGAAAGGGGCCCGTGCCCCGGAATAATCTTCACGCCGGCCGGCGCCTTCGAGATGACCTCGGCGACGTTGCGCGCGAGCCCCTCGACGCTCCCGCCGTTGTCGAGGTCGATGAAGGGGAAGCGCGCCGCGAAGAAGTCGTCGCCCATGTGGATGACGTTCGAGCCGGTGAAGTAGACGACGCTGTCGCCGTCGGTGTGCCCCGCGAGAAAGTGGACGACGCGTATCTCCTCGCCGTTGAAGTGGACGCTGACGGTCGTGTCGTAGGTGACGACGGGCTGACCCTCCTTCGGGAGCGGCTGATACTTCTGGCCGAGCACGGTCGTCTCGATCAAGAGCCGGCGGCGCACGTTCGCGTGCGCGAGGATGAGCGCCTCGCGCCCGAAGACCGGGTTGGCGTGCGTGTGGTCGAAGTGGAAGTGCGTGTTGAGGACGAAGCGGAGCTGCCCCGGCGAGAGCGGCTTCAGCGCGGCGCGTATCTTGTCGGCGAGCGGCGCGAACTGGTCGTCCACGATGAGCACGCCGTCGGGGCCGGCGCTGACGCCGATGTTGCCGCCCGCGCCTTCGAGCATGTAGACCGCGCCGGCGACCTTCGTCGTCTTGATCTCGACCTTCGAGAAGTCGTTCTGCGGCTCGCGGTGGCCGTGCCCCGCCGGAACGCTGCCGCCGCCGTGCGCGCCCGCCTGCGCGGCGCAGACGGCGAGGGCGAAGAAGATTGCTGCGAGTCTCCTCATCTGATTTCCTCCTTGTCGGGTGTGGGAGCTTTAGTCCTTAAGGCTCGGGTCTTTGATGACGGCGATGTAGGGCAGGTTGCGGTAACGCTCGGCGAAGTCGAGCCCGTAGCCGACGACGAAGGCGTCGGGGATGCGGAAGCCGCAGTAGTCGATCTTGACCTCGCGCTCGCGCCGCTCGTGCTTGTCGAGGAGCGCGGCGAGGCGGACGCTGCGCGCGCCGCGCTGGTGGAGGCTCCCGATGAGGAACGAGAGCGTCAGCCCCGTGTCCACGATGTCCTCGACGATGAGGATGTCGCGGCCGTCCACCGGCACGTCGAGGTCTTTGACGATGCGGACTTCGCCCGACGAGCGCATCGCCGCGCCGTAGCTGGAGATGGCCATGAACTCGACGCCGAGCCGGAGGTCGGTGGCGCGGACGAGGTCGCTCAGGAAGATGTAAGCGCCTTTCAGCACGCCGACGAGGAGCGGCGTCTGCCCCGCGTAGTCGCGCGCGATCTCGGCGCCCATCTCGGCGACGCGCGTCTGTATCTGCTCGGCGGTGAAGAGCGGTTCGAGGTTGGTGTTGCTGAACTCCGACACGGCTGCGGCGGATGAAGACAAAGTCGGCCTCCTCATTAGCTTCAGAAAGATTCTCGCGGGGCGGCGGCCGCAGGGGTGTTTGCGCCGCGCCGCCGTGGTGCGACATACTATGCGCGCTCCACACGCGAGGTCAAATGGGAGGCGTTCCCGGCTCTCTTATGGCAGAAGAATCTCCCGCAGAGTCTACGCGCGACCGCGTCCGCGCGCTGGTGCGCGAGGTCTTGAAGAACGCGGCGCCGGCCGAAGAGGAGGCGGGCGCCGACGCCGTCGCACGCCCCGCCCCCGCCGCCGAAGCCTCCGCGCCGGCGCGCGCGTCCGAGGCGGGCGACCCGCCGCTCGCGCGCGTCGTCAACGTCGCGCCCGCCGCCTCGGCGGAGACGCGCGACGCGCCGCAAAAGGATTACACGCACGACGAGTCCTCGAAGACCGTCATCACCGAGGACGACGTGCGCGGGCTGCCCGAGGGCGCGCGGCTGCGCGTCGCCGAGACGGCGCGGCTGACCCCGCTCGCCGCTGACATCGTCCGCGAGCGCCGCGTCGAGCTTGTCAGGCGCGTCCCGCGCCGCGGCTCGCGCGCCGAAAAGATAGTCGCCGTCGGCGCCGACCACGGCGGCTACCCTCTGAAGGAGGAGTTGAAGGTCTTGCTCGCGGAGTTGGGGCACCGCGCGCGCGACTTCGGCACGAACTCGACCGATGCGGTTGACTACCCGGACTTCGCGCACGCCGTGGCGCGCGCCGTCTCGGAGGGCGAGGCCGACCTCGGCATCGTCATCGACGGCGCGGGCGTCGGCTCCGCCATGACGGCCAACAAGGTGCCGGGCGTGCGCGCCGCCGCCTGCTACTCGGTCAAGGTCGCGGTCAACTCGCGCGAGCACAACGACGCCAACGTCCTCACCTTGGGGAGCGGCACCATCACCCCCGACGAGATGCGCGACATCGTCCGCGCCTGGCTCTCCACCGAAATCACCGAAGACCGCCACAAACGCCGCGTCGCCAAAATCGACGCCGTCGAGCGCCAGTACCGGAGCTGAGAATGCAGTGAAAGTTAAAGCGGCGGAACACGGAGGCAACCTCCTCGTCGCGGAGGAAAAGGCTGTAGATGAAGCGGTGCAAAAGGCCGTGCGGCACGCCCTCCTGATTCACAAGCGCGCCGGTAATCCGATTGCTTCATGGAAAGACGGAAAGGTTGTTATCATCCCGGCGGAGGAGATTGAGGTCGAGGAGATGCCCGGCGACTCGGACGGGTCGGGGAAGGGTTAGGGGCTTCATGGCTTATTCGCGGAACGGGGATTTCGAGCGGCTGGTCGAGCAGATTACGGACGTGATCGTGGCGCGGCTGAACGGCGGCGACGGCCACGAGCACGACGGGGCGTGCGGGTGCGGGAGCGCGTGCTTCGGCCGGTGCCCCGAGCGGATGCAGAGGGTAGTGGACGCCGGGGCGTCGCGCATCGGCGTCATCCTCGGCGACGCGGCGACGGCGCGCGACTGGGCCAGCCTCGTTGACCACACGCTCTTGAAGCCCGACGCGAGCGAGGCCGACATCACGCGCCTGTGCGAGGAGGCGGCGCAGCACCGCTTCGCCAGCGTGTGCGTCAACCCGGCGTGGGTCAAGACCGCGGCCTGCGTGCTGCGCGGGTCGGGCGTGCCGGTCTGCACCGTCGTCGGCTTCCCGCTCGGCGCGACGCTCCCCGACGTGAAGGCTTACGAGACGCGGCGCGCCATCTACGACGGCGCGCGCGAGATCGACATGGTCATCAACATCGGCGCCTTGAAGAGCGGCGACGACTGCGCCGTCGAGTACGACATCCGCGCCGTCGTCGAGGCCGCGCACGAGCACGGCCTGCTGGTCAAGACCATCATCGAGACGGCGCTCCTGACCGACGACGAGAAGGTGCGCGCCTGCCTCGCCGCCAAGCGCGCGGGCGCCGACTTCGTCAAGACCTCGACCGGCTTTGCCAAGGGAGGCGCGACCGTGGCGGACGTGGCGCTGATGCGGCGCACGGTCGGGCCGGACTTAGGCGTCAAGGCGTCGGGCGGCGTCAAGGGCATCTCGGACGCGCGCGCGATGGTCGAGGCCGGCGCGACGCGCATCGGCGCCTCGGTCGGCGTCAAGATCGCGCAGGAGGCCGCCGGCGTGAAGACGACGACGGCGGCCGCGGCTTACTGAACCTACTCACCCGCCGAAGGAGGCATGTGATGAGCCTCGCAAGACCTCAGAGTTGCCCACGCGCCGCCGCCGCGGCCCGGCTCGCGGCGTGCGCGCTGCTGCTTCTTTCGCCCGCCCTTTACGCCGGCTCGGCCCGCGCGCAGGCGTCCGGGGCGGCGCCGCCGCCGGACGCGGTCGCCAGCGCCAGCGTGATCTTCACGGCGCTCGGCAAGGACGGGAAGTTCGTCGGCGGCCTCAAGGCGGAGGACGTGCGCGCGAGCGTGGACGGCTCGCCCGTGCAGGTGCTCGCGCTCAGGCCGCAGACCAACGCACCGCTCTTCCTCGCCGTCGTCCTCGACACCAGCGCCTCGCAGGAGCGCCTGATCCAGAACACCAAGATGGCCGCCGACCTCTTCGTGCGCGGGGTGATGGAGCCGGGCGCGGACAAGGTGGCCGTGGTCACGTTCGCGGGCCAGACCGTGCTCGAACAGGGGATGACGGGCGACGTTGACAGGGTGCGCGCGGCCATCGCCCGCGTGACGTTCGTCCCGCCGCCCAACATAGTCGTCTCCGGCCTGCCGCCGACCGACCTCACCGCCGCCGCCGCGACCGGCGTGTGGGACGCCGTCTGGCTCGTCGCGGGCGACGTGCTGCCGCGCTCGCTCGGGCAGGGGCGGCGCGCGATGCTGCTCGTGACCGACGGCGTGGACACGAACGGCCGGATGAAGCTGGCCGACGCCGTCGCGGCCTCGCTCCAGTCGGAGGTGGTCGCCTACCCCATCGGCGTGGGCGACTCGAAGTATTTCGACGGCGTGGACAAGTCGCCGCTGCGTAAGCTGGCGGAGCAGACGGGCGGCCGCGCCTTCTTCCCGAAGAGGCCGAGCGAGCTGACAAACATCTTCCTGCAAATCTCCGAGGAGCTGAGCTCGCAGTACGTCGTCACCTTCGCCGCGCCCACGGCCGCGCGCGACGGCTCGTTCCACAAGGTCAAGTTGGAGCTGGCGAACAAGACGCTGCGCGGCGCGGGCGTCGAGCTCTCCTACCCGCAGGGCTACTACGCCGGGAACGCCTCGACCGCCGTCAGGAAGTAGCGCGGCCGGGCGCGCCCTCCCACCCGCCGGGGAACGTCCGACAGCGCACCGGGCGCGCCTTGCTTTTCGGTTACATTCCCGCGCCTTTCGCCGCGCCGCCTCGCCCCGCGAGAAAAATGCGACACCGGCTTCTTGAAACGCGAAAGCTTTGCGTCTATCCTCGCCCCATTCAGACTTCAAAACAATCAGGGAAGGTGTGAGCGAATGGCGCCGAAGAGGCCGAACATTCTGGCTGTGATTCTGGGCGGCGGCGCGGGCACGCGCCTGTCGCCGCTGACGATGCTGCGCTCGAAGCCGGCGGTGCCCTTGGGGGGCAAGTACCGGCTCATCGACATCCCCGTCTCGAACTGCATCAACTCGGACATTCTCAAGATTTTCGTGCTGACGCAGTACAACTCGGCCTCTCTGAACAAGCACATCGCGACGACCTACCGCTTCTCGCAGTTCTCCAGCGGCTTCGTCGAGATACTCGCCGCCGAGCAGACGCCGCAGAACCCGCAGTGGTTCCAGGGCACGGCCGACGCCGTCCGACAGGTGCTGCCGCACATCTCGGACTGGGGCATCAACACGCTTTTGATTCTGTCGGGCGACCACCTCTACCAGATGGACTACCGCAAGTTCATCGCGCGCCACTACGAGACCGAGGCCGACGTGACCATCTCGGTCATCCCGTTCGTCCGCGAGCAGGCCGAGGACTTCGGGCTGATGAAGATGGAGGCCGACGGCCGCATCGTCGAGTTCAGGGAGAAGCCGAAGGGGCAGGCGCTCGAAGAGATGAGGGTGGACACGACGGCCTTCGGGCTGTCGGCCGAGGAGGCGGCGCGCCGCCCGTTCCTCGCCTCGATGGGCATCTACGTCTTCAAGTTCGACTGGCTGGTCGAGCTGCTGGCGCGCGACCCGACGTGGATGGACTTCGGCAAGGAGGTCATCCCGGCCGCCATCGAGACCGGCAACGTGCAGGGCTACATGTTCGACGACTACTGGGAGGACATCGGGACCATCGCCGCCTTCCACCAGGCGAATCTGGATTTGACGGCGGTCGTCCCGAAGTTCAACCTCTTCGACACGGACGCGCCGGTCTACACGCGCGCGCGCTACCTGCCGCCGTCGAAGGTCAACAACTGCCACATCAACAGCTCCATCGTCTCCGAGGGGTGCATCATCACGCGCGCCGTCATCAACCGCTCGCTCATCGGCGTGCGGACGCGCATCGACTTCGGCGCGAACATCGAGAACACCTACGTGATGGGCGCCGACTACTACCAGTCGCTCGAAGAGATGGAGGATGACGCGCGGAAGGGCATCCCGCGCATCGGCATCGGCGAAGGCTCGGTCATCCGCAACGCCATCGTGGACAAGAACGCGCGCATCGGCGCGGGCGTCAAGCTCTTGAACGAGCGCCGCCTCACCGACGAGGCCGCCCCCGACGGGAGCTGGTTCATCCGCGACGGCATCATCATCGTCCCCAAGAACGGCGTCGTCCGCGACGGCACCGTCGTGTGAGGGGGAGTAGACAGTAGACAGTAGATAAAAAAAGGGCGGCGCGTCTTAGCATCAACTGAGACGCGCCGCCTTTGGTTTTTCTACTGTCTACTGTCTACTTCTTCAATCTTCCCGCGTGCCGCCGCGTTCGGCGTCGAAGTTGCGCGGGCGGAGTTCGGGCCGCGCCGGGCGCGTGTTGTCCTGCGCGGTGGTGCTGCCGGGGCCGGACGCGGAGCCGTCGGGGCGGTAGACGTAGCTGTCGCGCGCGCGGACGACGAGGTTGGGGCGGCGCACGCGCACTTTGATCTGCCGCTGCTCGGACGCCTGCGACTGGCGCGAAGGGTAGTAGCCGAGGCTGTACTGGCGGCGCAGCTCCTCGGCGATGTTGGTGAAAGCCTCTTCGAGGAAGCGCATGTCGGCGGCGTCGTGGTGGCGCCCGCCGGTCTGCGAGGCGAGCCGGCGCAGGTACTCGCCCGCGCGCTGGTAGTCGCCGCTCGAAGTCCCCGCACCTCCGCCGCCACCACCTCGGCCGCCTCTGCCGCCGCCGCCGTTACCGATGGTCACGCCGCCGCCGAGGATGATGCCGACGACATCGCCCCAGCCGGGGTTGCGCCTCCGCGGGTAACGGTTAGGCCCGGGCCAGCGCCCGCCGCCTCCGCCGCCGCCGCCGCCGGCGACGTTGTAGTCGGAGGTGTCGTACTGGATGGGGTAGACCATCGCGTCCAGCTCCTCGGCCTCGGCGAGCGTGCTCTGGTAGCTGGCGTGCTTGCTCGAAGTGTCCACGCCGTCGGTGAAGAGGACGATGGCCTTGCGACCCTTGACGCTGCTGAGCTGGCGGTTGATGACGAGGTCAACGGCGTCGTAGAGCCGCGTGCCTTGGCCGGGGCGCGTGCGGCGGATGGCTTCGCGCAGCGCGCGCCGGTCGCTGGTCACTTCGGAGAGGACGCGCACCTCGTCGTCGAACGAGACGACGGTGACGCGGTCGTCGGGGCGGAGCTGATCGACGAAGGCGAGCGCCGCGTCCTGTATGTCTTCGAGCTTGAAGCGGGTCGAGCCGGAAGTGTCGATGACGAGCGCCACGGTGAAGGGCTGCTCGACGGGCGCGAAGTAGGCGACCTGCTGCTCGACGCCGTCCTCGAAGACGCGGAAGTCCTCTTTGCCGAGTCCGCCGATGAAGCGGCCGTCGCGGTCGAGCACCGAGACGGGGACGGTGACGAGCGCG
Organism: Pyrinomonadaceae bacterium; assembly: GCA_036388915.1. GTDB lineage: Bacteria > Acidobacteriota > Blastocatellia > Pyrinomonadales > Pyrinomonadaceae > QHXN01. The sequence continues at coordinate 47,258 of DASVQX010000030.1, read as the reverse complement.
GCGTTGACGCGCACGACCTCGTCCTCGCCGACCTCCTCTGCGACCTCGCCGCGCGCGTCCTGCGTCGGCGCTGAACGCTCGGCCTGCGGCGCGGGGCGCTCCAACTGCGGGGCGCGGCGAGTCGTCGCGGCGGGCGTCGGCGCGGGGGCGGCCGGCACACTCGCCGGCGCGGTCTGGCCGACGCGGCGCGGGCGCGTCTGCGCCGACGGCGTCACGGCCGACGAGGCGAGCAGAATCAGGGCCAGCGAGAGTCGGACGAGATTTCTCATTTTGGGCGTGCTTCTCCTTGGGGCGACGGTTTTTCGCCGGACGTTAGACGGGCGCGGGGCGCGGACGGATGCCCGCTTTTTTCGGGTTCGACGGAGGGAGAGACTGTCTCGGGAGCGTGCGGCGCGGCGTCAGTTGTCCGCCCCGGCCGCCGAGACGTAGGTCTTGCGCGAGCGAACCGAGACCTTTTCGCGCGTGACGCGCACCTTGATCTTGCGCCGCCGCCCCGGCGCGGTCGCGCGCGCGGGGTAGTAGCTGACGGTGTACTGCCGCCGCAGTTCCTCGGCGATCTTGACGAAGGCTTTCGAGAGCGACTCGGCGTTCGGCGCGCTCAGCGCGCGAGCGCCCGTGCGGTCGGCCACCTCGTAGAGGTATGTCGAGCCCATCTCGTACGGGACGCGGCGCGACATCAGCGTCGGGCTCGCGCCGGTGCCGCCCGCGCCCGCCTGCCGCACGAGCGCGCGGTTGCGCCCGGCCGCGTCCGCCGACTCGAAGCGGACGGTGTAGACCGCGCCGCCGAACTCCTCGACGTTCGCCATGTTGCTCGCGTAGGTCGCGCCCGCGCTCGTCGTGTCCACGCCGTCGGAGAAGAGGACGACGGCCTTGCGCCCCCGGACGGCTGCGAGCCGCTGCTTGATGACCATGTCGAGCGCGTTGAAGAGGCTGGTGCCGACGCCCGGCCTGATGTTGGCGACGGCCTCGGCGAGACGCGCGCGGTCGCCGGTCGCCTCGGCGAGCACCTGCACGCGGCGGTCGAAGGTGACGAGCAGGACGCGGTCTTCGGGGCGGAGCTGTTCGAGGAAGGCGAGCGCGGCGGCCTGTATGTCCTTGAGGCGGAGGCTGGTCGAGTCGCTCACGTCGATGACGAGCGCGACCGTGAACGCCTTCTCGACCGGCTCGAAGAAGGCGACCTGCTGCTCGACGCCGTCCTCGAAGACCTTAAACTCTTCGCGCCGCAGGTCTGTGACGTAGCGGCCGTCGTCGTCCGCGACCGTCACGGGGACGGCGACGAGCGACGTGCTGACACGCACCACCTCGTCCTCGTCTTCTCCGGCCTCCGCGCGACTCGCCTTCGACTCGCCTACGGATTTCGCCTTCGACTTCGAGCCGGCCGACGCCGCGCGCTCGTCGTCGCGCTCGTCGTCTTCGCCGCGCAGGCGTGGCGGCGTCTTCGGGCTTTCGGCGGCGAGCGCGACGGCGGCTGGCGTCTCGTTGACGACCGCGCCCGAGGTCGCGGCCTGACTCGCCGCCGCCGGCCCCCAGTTGTACCGGACGTAGCGCGGCTCTTCGGGGAGCGCGTGGCGCTCGAAGAAGTCCCAGACCTGTCGATTAATCTTCGAGGCGCGCGCCTGATAGTTATGGTCGTGACCGGGAATTTCGTGCATGAGTGGCGCGAAGCCGCGCCGCGCCATCTCTTCGTGCGTCGCGCGCGCGACCGAGAGCGCGAGCGCGTCGTCGGTGCCGACGATGAAGGCGAGCGGAATCTTGCGGCGCGCGTAGTCGGCGAGGCCGTAGCGCTCGGGTCTCATCCCGCCCGCGTGCGCGGCGACCGCCGCGAAGTACTCCGACTCGAAGAGGCCGAGCGGGAGCGCCGAGTTGGCGCCCGCCGAGTGGCCGAAGAGGTAGACCCGCTTCACGTCCACCGGGTGCTTCGCGCCGACCGCGCCGGCGATGTCGCGCAGGAGGTCGGGGCCGTCTTCGGGTATCGACCAGCGCATCCGGTCGAGCGAGTCGGGGCCGACGACGATAAGCCCCTTCTCGTCGGCCAGCCCGCGCCACTTCTCGACGAGCGCGCGCCCCTCGCCGCCCGACCCGTGGAGCACGAAGACGAGCGGGGCGCGGCGCGACGTGTCGAGCTTCGAGGGGACGTAAAGGTAATACGCGCGCGCGCGGCCGCCGTACTCGATTGACTCCTTCGAGACCTTCGCGCCGCGCGCGAGTGCGGGCGCGCAGAGCAGCGCCGACAAGAGCAGCGCGAAGGCGAACAGCGACTCCGGCGCTCGCAGCCGGGGGGCGGCTTGGACTGCGAAATTTTTAAACACGGCGGGGCGCTCCTTTAGGAGGCTTGAGGCGCGTCGGGGAGTTCACAGCGCGCCGACATCATAAGCGAAAAAGGATGAGGGCGGAAGGAGGAAGCGAAAGGATGAGGGCGGAAGGATGAGGGCGGAAGTGACGGCTGAACAACGTCTCCTTCATCCTTCCGCCTTCCGCTTTCATCCTTTCAACGCGCGGCGCTCTCGACGGCGTTGAAGATGAGTTGGAAGGTGCCCCACGTCTGGCCGCGGTGCTGCGGGCGGAAGCCGAAGAGGACGACGCGCCCGCGCCCGAGGCTGGCCTCGACGAGCGCGGCGCGCCCGGCGATTCTTTCCGCGCCGAGCAGCCAGCCCGAGCGCAGCAGGTCCTCCTTGCGCGCGGCGTAGCGCGCCACGACGCGCGCGCGCGAAGGGTCGGTCACCTCGAAGGCGACGCTGTTGACGAAGTAGGCGTCGAGCTGGCGGCCGTAGCCGCGCGCCAGCGGGTGCGCGGTCTCGACCTCGACGCGCAAGACCGAGCCGGGGCAGTAGAAGTCCGTGGGGCGCAAGCCTTCGAGCACGTTGCGCACGGGGAGGTCGAAGCGCTTGATGGCCAGCTCGGTCGAGTCGTCCCAGCAGACGAGCGTGCCGCCCTCCTCGACGAAGCGGCGGAGGTTGGCGACGCCCGCCTCGGTGATGCCGCCGGTCAACTCGGCCGGCGCCGTCTCCTTCGCGCGCCCCTCGACGATCTCGCGCAGGCGCATCGAGGGCAGCACGATCACGTCGTACTGCGCGCGAAGGTTGCCCGCCCTCACGTCCGCGTCGCGAAGCGACGTGTGGGGGACGTTGAAGGTGTCGAAGAGCCAGCGCGTCCAGCCCTCGTCCATCGAGCCAGTCCAGCCCTTGTAGAGCGCGAGGCGGACGGGCCGGCGGACGGGATTCAGTATCGGCGAGACCTCTTTCACCGCCGCGACGGAGCGCGCGCGGTCGGCCCACTCCACCTTCGCCGCGTTGGCCATCAGCCCGAGATCGCGCCGCGCCTCCGACTCTTCTCGGACGAGCGTCAGGCGGCGCCGCGCTTCAGGCTCGCGTATCGCGCGGACGGGGTACGCCTCGACGCCCATCTGCATCGGCAGCGTCCAGCCGGCCACGTCGTACGGGCGCTCGGGCGCGCCGCCCGCGAGGCGGTCGGGGTAGATTTGCTGCTCGAAGAGCGCCTGCACGTTCGGACGGTAGGGCTGGCGGAGGAAGACGAGGTAGCTGCCCGAGGGCCACTCGGGCGGCGCGTTCTTCGCGTCGTTGTAGACCGTGCCGCGCGCCTCGGCCAGCGTCAGGTGAAGCTCGGCGTCCATGCGGTGCACCTCGACGCCCTGCCCGACGAGGAGCGCGACGAGCTTGGCGACGTTCTCGTCCTTACCCTGCCCGGCCGGGATGACGTAGGCGAGCACGTTGCCGCCGCCACCTTCAACGCCGCCGCGCGCGGGCCAGTCGAGCGCGCGCCGTCCCAGCTCGTAGAAGTTACGCAGGTAGCGCCCGCGGTACTTCGCCGCCAGCGAGAGCACCGCGCGCGAGGCCGTCAGCTCAAGCCCCATGATGTCGCGAGGCCGCCAGTCGCCGCCGGGCCAGGGGTCCGGGAAGTTGGTCGTCGGGCCGTCGGGGAGCGCCGAGGGCAGGCCGCGCGTCGTCGTGGCGCGCGCGAGCTGTTCGCGCGTGACCTTGACCGGCGTCATCAGGCGCGCGCTCGCCGCCTCGGTCAGGATGCCGATGGCGTTGTGATAGTAGGGCGCGGTGCGGAAGCCGCCGTGCCACCAGGTGTCGTACATCGCGTTGGTGACGACGCCCTTGTAGCCGGCGGCTTCGAGGTCGGCGGCGATCTTGTGGCCGACTAGTCCGACTTCGCGCAGCAGCAGCGGCGCGATGTGCGGGTTCGGCGGGTCGTAGAAGGGCGGGACGAAGAAGCGCGAGCCGGTCGAGCCTTGCTGGTGCACGTCGTAGACGATCTGCGGGAACCATTCCTTCCACAGCAGCCGCGTGACGGCGCGCGTCTCCGCGAGGTTGAGCATGAACCAGTCGCGGTTGTCGTCGTGGCCGGCGTAGGCGTGATAAAGCTCGGGCGGCTCCGACCCCTCCCACGGTTTGCCGAGCGAGCGCCGGTACCAGTCGGCGACGATGTCGATGCCGTCGGGGTTGGGCGAGGGGATGAGGATGAGGATGGTGTTGTCGAGAATCTCCCGCGTCTCGGCGTCGCGCGCCGAGGCCAGCTCGTAGGCGAGCTGCATCGACATCTGCGAGGCGACGATCTCGGTCGAGTGAATCGAGCAGGAGATGACGACGACCGCCTTGCCTTCTTTGACGAGGCGGTCGCGCTCGGCGTCGTCGCGGACGAGCCGAGGGTCGGCGAGCCGGCGCTGGATTTCACGATACCCGTCGAGTTCGCGTATATTCTCGGGCGAGCTGATGAACGCGGCGACGAGCGGGCGGCCGAGCGTCGAGGTGCCGACGGTCTTGACCTCGACGCGCCGGCTGGAACGGTCGAGCACGTCGAAGTAGTCGGTAATCTGTTTCCAGCCGGCGACCTTGCGGTCGTCGCCCGGCGCGAAGCCGAGCACGTCGCGCGGCGCGGGGACGCCGCCGAGCGTCTCCCCGTCGTCGGCCGGCGGCGCCGGCGCACGCCTCTCCGCGGGAGGCGCGGGCGGGCGGCTCGGGCGGCGGCGGCGCTGCGCGGCGGCGTCGGGCGCGGAGAGCGCGTAGCAGACGACGAAGAGGGCCGCGGCCAGCAGAGCAGAGGGGCTACGAAGGAACGCTTGATGCATCCTGAAAGTCTTCCGACAGAGATTGAAGGCCAAGAGCGGAGCGGGATTGTTGCGCGCTCGGAGTCTAGCACAGCGGCGGCGCCGGCCGCGAAGCTCGCCGGGAGGCTCTGGTACTGGTGGTCGCTCTTCGTGGCGGCGATGCTTTTGCTCGTCATCGGGCCGCCGGTCATCACGGCGGCGCTCGTCGCGCGCCGTCCCTACTGGGTCTACCCCTTCGCGCTCTTCGGCGCGCGCAACTGGCTGCGGCTGAGCGGCGCGCGCGTCCGCGTCCGAGGGCTGGAGAACTTAGACCCGCACCGCTCCTACGTCTTCATCGCCAACCACCGCTCGTTCCTCGACACGGCGGCGCTCTTCTACCACCTGCGCCGGCGCATCGGCATCCTCGCCAAGAAGGAGCTTTTGAAGGTGCCGATCATGGGATACGGCATGGGCTTCGTCAACATCATGGCCATCGACCGCACCAACCGCGAGAGCGCGCTGCGGACGACGAAGGCGGCGACCGACCGGCTGCGCGACGGCACGTCGTTCGGCGTCTTCGCCGAGGGGACGCGCGCGCGCCCCGGCGAGCTGCTCCCGTTCAAGAAGGGCGGCTTCTACATGGCGGTCGAGGCCGGGGTGCCGGTCGTCCCCGTGGCGATCAAGTACACCGACGAGCTGATGGGGAAGGGGACGGGCGTCGCGCGCCCCGGCACGATGGAGATGGTCATCTTCCCGCCCATCGAGACCGCCGGGCTGGCCGACGAGGGCGTCAAGGGTTTGACCGCGCGGACGCGCGCCGCCATCGCCGAGGAGTTGGGCGTGAAGTGACGCGGGCCATCCCGGCGCGCTAAAAAGTTTAAGGCGGCGGCGTGAGTTGGAGCACTCACGCCGCCGCCTCGAATTTTATCCTTGACCGTGGCGCCTTACGGCTTCGGCTTCTGCGCCGGGGGCGTAGGCGTGGGCGTGGGCTTCTCTTCCTTCGGCTCGTCGCCCTGCTCGATGACGGTGGCGCGGCCGCGCAGGCGCTCGAAGTCCGTGAACTTGATGCGCATGCGGAGGTGGACGCTCTGCCCCGTCTTGAAGCTCAGCTCGTCGTCGGCGTAGGTGTAGGTCGGGAACCAGTACTTGCCGTCGATCTGCTCGCGGTAGGTCTCGAAAGTCGGGAAGCGCTGCTCGAACTCGGGCACGCCCTTGCCGCGCGCCTTGACGATCTGGAGGTCCTGATCGTCCACCCAGATGCGCCCCTGAAAGTAGCGCTCGGGCAGCTTCGACTTCTTGAGCGTGGCCATCCGGCGCGCGTCCGCGAGAATCCTCGGCGTCACGTCGAAGACGTAGGTGTCGAGCTCGTCGATCTTCTCCTTGCCGGCGTAGGAGAAGTCGTACTCGCCGATCTTCGACGACTCCAGCGCGAAGGACTGGACGCCGCCGAGGTCTTCCAGGTCCTCGGCCGTGATGGTGATTTCGGACATCGTCGGGACGGGGAACTTGAGAATCTTCTCGTAGCGGTTGCCGCTGTCGTCGAAGACGAAGCGCGAGACGCGGTGGTACTCGCCCGAAATCTGCCCGCCCCACGCGATGGTCTGGATGATGGCGTCGCGGCGGAAGCCGTACTCGTTGAGCGCCTTGCGGAACTCGGTCTCCTTCTGCGTGAAGGCGCGGATGATGCGCTCCACGTCCGCGGGCGCGCCCGAGCGGTTGACGACCGACGGCGCGGCGCCGGACGACGAGGGCGCCGTCTGCGTCTGCGCCGACGCGAGCGCCGGGCACATCGCGGCCGCCGCCAGAACCGACAAAATTACTCTTTTCATAAAAACTTTTCCGAACGCCGGGAGTCGGGCGCGCGAGGGATTCGAGTGTCAGGGAAAAACGCCCGCCGAGCAACCCTTTCGATGCGGGCGGCCGGTCCAAAGTTGCAACTTTGGACTCAGCCGACGAACTCGACTTCGACCCGGCGCGGGATGACGCCGGCACGGAAGCCCTCGTCGAGCAGGAGTTGGACGGCGCGCCGGCCGCGCTCGGTGTAGTCGAGCGTGAGCTGGTTGACCCACATCCCGACGAAGCGGTCGGCCAGCTCCGGGTCCATGTCGCGCGCGAACTGCATGGCGTATTCGAGCGCGTCGCGGCGGTTGTCGAGCGAGAACTGGATCGACTGGCGCAGGCAGTCCGAGACGCGCGCGACCGTCTCGGCCCCGAGGTCGCGGCGGATGACGTTGCCGCCCATCGGGAGCGGCAGGTCGTGCCTCTCCTTCCACCACTCGCCGAGGTCAACGACCTTGTGAAGCCCGAGTCGCTGGTAGAAGAGCTGCCCCTCGTGGATGAGGAGCCCCGCGTCGGCGTCGCCCGCCTGCACGGCCTCGATGATCTGGTCGAAGGGCACGACCACGTACTCGAAGTCGGGCTCGAGGATGCGCAGCGCCAGGAAGGCGCTCGTCATCGTGCCGGGCACGGCGACCTTCAGCCGCCGGATGTCCCCGACCGCGTACGGCTCGCGCGCGACGACGATGGGGCCGTAGCCCTCGCCGATGCTCGCGCCGTGCGGGAGCAGGACGTACTTGTCCGAGACGTAGGCGTAGGCGTGGAAGCTGACGGCCGTCACGTCGTAGACGCCGCGCGTCGCCTTCTCGTTCAACGTCTGGATGTCTTCGAGCGTGTGCTCGAATCTCAGGTCGCCGGTGTCGATCTTGTTCGTCGCCAGCCCGTAGAACATGAACGCGTCGTCCGAATCAGGCGAGTGAGCGACCGTGATGGTGCGTGTCTCTGTTGCTGTCGTCATGGTGTTAAATATCAGTTCCCGTTCTCGGTCTCGTCCGCCTGCGGCGGCTCGCGCTCGACGGCCTTGCGGAGCAGCCGGAAGCGGCCGTTGTCGAAGAGGTAGTAGTAAGCCGTGTAGCCCCCGCGGCCGTCGTAGAAGTTCTGCGTGATGCGGAGGAGGCGGCTGTCGAGGCGGAACCAGCGCGACCGCGCCGCGTCGTCCTCCATGTCGGGGATGTCCATGTACTCGACGGGCGGGAAGTAGACGCGGCCGGTCTTCGCGTCCACCACGCCCATCTGCGCGCAGCCCGTCCCGCAGCCCCAGACGACGACCGTGTAGCGGCCCGCGAAGTTCGGCCCCCCTCGCGAGTCCTCGCGGAGCCGCGTGCGGAACATGCGCGCCATCCGGCTGTCGAGCCGGACGGGCGCGACCGTCCCTCGGTAGACCTCGCGCGCGGGGTAGTCCTCGAACCGCGGCGCCGGCCGCTCGGCCCGAGCCTTCCGCGCCTGCGCGCCCGCGCCGGAGAGCGGGCCGGCGAAGGCGCAGAGCACTAGCAGGGCGGCGGCCCGCTTGAGAGTCGTCGTTGGCATACTCAGGCGTGCGCCGGCTCGCGCTCGACTGGGCGGTAGAGCGTGTCGCGCTCTACCGCTTCGAGGCCGGCGTCTTCGATGAGCGCGACAATCTCCTCCTTCGACATCCTGACCTCGCCGTTCGACTCGACCGAGTAGCTCTCGGAGAGTTCGCCGCCCTCGGTGATGGTGCCGTCGAGGTCGTTGGCGCCGTAGTGGAGCGCGACCTGCCCGAGCCGCTTGCCGAGCATCACCCAGTAGGACTTGACGTGCGGGAAGTTGTCGAGCATCAGGCGCGAGACGGCCATCGTCTTCAAGGAGTCAACGCCCGTCGGGCCGGGCAGGTGCGCCAGTTGCGACCCCGGCGGGTAGAAGGCTAAGGGTATGAAGCACTGGAAGCCGCCCGACTTGTCCTGCTGCTCGCGCAGGCGGACGAGGTGGTCAACGCGGTCTTCGATTGATTCGATGTGGCCGTAGAGCATCGTCGCGTTGGTCTTCAAGCCCGCGGCGTGCACCTTGCCCGAGAGGTCGAGCCAGCGCTGCGCGTCGGTCTTGTGCGCGCAGATCATCGAGCGCGTCGGCTCGCGGAAAATCTCGGCGCCGCCGCCGGGGCACGAGTCCATCCCGGCCTCCCTGAGCTTCGCGATGACCTCCTCGTCGCTCATCTTGTAGAAGCGCGCGAAGTGGTCGAGCTCGACCATCGTCCACGCCTTCAGGTGCAGTCGCGGGTAGTGCGACTTGAGCGAGGAGAGCAGGTCGGTGAAGTAGCTGAACGGCAGCTTGGTGTTAAGCCCGCCGACGATGTGCAGCTCCGTCGCCCCCTCCTTAACGGCCTCGCCGGCGATGCGCAGGGAGTCCTCGATGTTGTGCGTGTAGGCGTCGGGCTGCCGGGGCGTGCGGAAGAAGCCGCAGAACTTACAGTCGGCGTAGCAGACGTTGGTCGGGTTGAAGTGGCGGTTGACGTTGTAGTAAGTCACGCGCCCGTGCAGCCGCCGCCGGACGGTGTCGGCCAGCCGCCCGAGCGCCGGCACGTCGTCGGTCGCGAACAGCGCCAGCCCGTCCTCGAAGCTCAGACGCCCGCCGCCCTCGACCTTCTCCGCGAGTTCGTTAAGTCTGGTGTCGTGTGAAAAGTCCATAGTTAAAAGCTCAAGTCTCAGAGTCCGATGTTTAGAAATTGAATACTTAATCCCACAGCGCCCGCACGTCGAGCGCGAAGCCGCGCAGCAGCGGCTCGCCCGAGACCGTCTCAGGGTCTTCGAGCACTTCGACCTCGGCGCCGGGCCGGTAGACGTAGACCTTCCGGGTCGAAGGATCGAGCAGCCCCCCAAGCTGCGCGCCGTTCTCGACGTACTCCTCCATCTTCTTCTGCAACCTCTTCAGGGAGTCGGACGGCGAGCGCAACTCCACGACGAAGTCGGGGCAAATGGGCGAGAACTTCTCCTGCTCCGTTTGGGTCAGAGCCTCCCAGCGCTCTTTCTTAACCCAACACAGGTCGGGCGACCTCTTCGCGCCGTTCGGCAGGGAGAACATTGACGACGAGTCGAAGCCGAGACCCGTCCCGTCCTTCTCTACCCAAGAACCGAAAGCGACCGCCAGCTTGAAGTTGCGGTTTCCCGTCTGCCCGCCGGTCGGCGGCACGATGATGAGGTCTCCTTCGCTGCTGAGCTCGAGGTTGAGGTCTTCGTGTCGCATGCAAAAGTCGTAGAACTCGTCCGCGTCCATCTTCCACCCGAGATGGAGCACGAGCGCGTCGTCCCTCTCTTCGGTCGGTGGCGTGAGTGTCGCAGTCATGGCCGCAAGCCTTTCGTCTTGAGAAGCGCGCTTCCCGAATTCAAATCCCCAGCAGCGCCGCGCCGCCGAAGGTGGCGAGCAGAATCACGCTGACGAAGGCGTTCGTGGTGAAGAACGCCGCGTTCAGGCGGCTCAGGTCGTCGGCGCGGACGAGCCTGTGCTGGTAGACCAGCAGCGCCCCCGTCGCCGCGACGCCCGCGAGCGCCGCCGCCCCCAAACCAGTCAGAAAGTATAACCCAACGAGCGCCGCGAACGCCCCCGCGTGCAGCCCGCGCGCGACCCACAGCGCGCGCTTTATCCCGACGCGCGCCGGTATCGAACGCAGTCCCGCGCGGCGGTCGAAGTCGTAGTCCTGACACGCATAGAGCACGTCGAAGCCGGCCGTCCACAGCAGCACCACGAGCGAGAGCAGCAGCGGCACGGCCGAGCCGAACTCGCCGCGCACCGCCACCCACGCGCCCGTCGGCGCGATTGAAAGGCACCAGCCGAGGACGACGTGCGAGAGCGACGTGAAGCGTTTGGCGTAGGAGTAGAGCAGCACCGAGCCGAGCGCCACGGGCGACAGCAAAAGCGTCAGGCGGTTGAGCATCGCGGAGGCGACGAAGAAGAGCGCGGCCGACGCGAGCGTGAAGCCCCAGACGAAGGCGACCGAGAGTTGTCCCGCCGGGATGGCGCGCGCCGCCGTGCGCGGGTTGGCCGCGTCGATGTCGCGGTCGGCGATGCGGTTAAAGGCCATCGCGGCCGAGCGCGCGCCGACCATCGCCGCCGTAATCCAGAGCGCCTGCCAGACGGTCGGCAGACCCGTCGCCGTGAAGCCGCGCGCCGCCAGCAGCACCCCGAGGAAGGCGAACGGGAGCGCGAACAGCGTGTGCTCGATCTTGATCATTTCGAGCGTCGTGCGGATGTTGCTGGCGGCGGTCGTCATCGCGGTCTGTAAGGGAAGCAAAAAGCGGGCCGGTCGGAATCAAATCTCGCGTCTTCGCGGGAGCCGTCAACACGCGGAAAATCGGGGCTTTTACGCCGAACGCGCTGGCAAAATGCCAACCCGAGCCGGCGCCCGTGGCTTTCCGCCAAACGCCGGGCGGCCCCTAGCGCGGCTGCCAGTAGTCGGGCGACTCCTTCATCGAAGGGTCGGGGCGCTCCATCCAGCGCTCGGGGCGGTGCAGTTCGATGAAGCCGAACTTGCGGTAGAGTTCGTGCGCGTCCTTCGTCGCCAGCACCCAGCGGCGGAAGCCCTGCAACTCCGGGTGCGAGAGGATGACCTCCATCAGCCACTTCGACAGCCCGCGCCCGCGGTGCTCCCTGAGCACGAACACGTCGGCCAGCCACGCGAACGTCGCGTAGTCGGTCAAGACGCGCGCGAACCCGACCAGCTCGTCGCCGCGGTAGACGCCGAACGGGAAAGAGTTCTCGACCGCCTTTCGCACGACCTCAAGCGGCCGCCCCTGACCCCAGTAGCTCTCCTCGCTGATGAAGCGGTGGATGACCGAGAAGTCTAAACGCCCGCGGTCGGTGCTGATCGTGTACTCGCCTCTGTGCCACTCACTCATCACTTGTCACCCTCAACTCCTCTTCGCCCTTCCAGCGCGTCCCCGTCGGGTGCGGGATGCCGAACTGGTCGAGGATGCGAAAGACGAGGTGGTCAACCAACTGCTCGATGGTGCGCGGGCGGTGGTAGAAGCCGGGGCTGGCGGGGAAGACGCGCGCGCCCGCGTGCGAGAGCTTGAGCATGTTTTCGAGGTGGATGGAGTTGTACGGCGTCTCGCGCACGACGAGGACGAGACGGCGCCCCTCCTTCAGCGTCACGTCGGCCGCGCGGTGGATGAGGTTCGTCCCCGCGCCCGACGCGATGGCCCCGAGCGTCCCCATCGAGCACGGCACGACGACCATCCCCGCCTGCGGGTGCGAGCCGGAAGAGGGCTTCGCCGCCATGTTGTCGAGCCGTTGGAACTGGATGAGCTTCGAGTCCGAGGGAAGTCCCGCCCACTCGGCGGCCGCGCGCGCGTCGCCCGGCTCGATCTTGACGCCGGTCTCGACGCGCGCCACCGTCAGCGCCGACGCCGACATGATGAGGTTGACGCGCTCGACCGCGCCGCTCGCCGCCATGTGTGCGAGCGTGCGCTGAGCGTAGATCGAGCCGGAGGCTCCGGTGACTGCGACCGTCAGTTCCATCGTGTTACGTCACGCCGAATCTTAAGGGTCGCGCACGGCGCGCGCAAGCAGGCAGATTTCGGGCGCGCGCGATGTTAGAATCGGGGCGAAATGGACTTGCGAGAACTTGAGAAGCTGCTCGGCGCCTTCAAGCGCGGCGAGATGGACGAAGGGGAGGCGGCGCGGCGCGTCTCGAACCTGCACTTCGAGGACTTGGGGCACACGCGCGTTGACCACGCGAGGGCGGCGCGGCAAGGTTTCCCCGAGGTCGTCTTCGGGGCGGGGAAGACGCGCGCGCAGGTCGTCGAGATCGTCGAGGCGCTGGCGCGCCGCGCGCCCAACCTTCTGGTGACGCGCACCGACGAGGGCACCTTCGGCGAAGTCCGCAACGTCTGCACCGAGGCCGAGTGGCACCCGGAGGCGCGCCTCATCCGCGTCGTGCGCGACCGGACGGAGCGCGGCGCGGGCACCGTCATGATCGTCACCGCCGGCACTTCTGACATCCCCGTCGCCGAGGAGGCCGCGCTCACCGCCGAGGCGATGGGCAACCGCGTCGAGCGCATCTGGGACGCGGGCGTCGCCGGCATCCACCGCCTCATGGCCGAGCGCGAGCGGCTGAGAGCGGCGCGCGTGCTCGTCGTCGCCGCCGGGATGGAGGGCGCGCTGCCTTCGGTCGTCGGCGGGCTGGTCAGCGTCCCCGTCATCGCGGTGCCGACGAGCGTCGGCTACGGCGCGAGCTTCGGCGGCGTGGCGGCGCTCTTGGGGATGCTCAACTCCTGCTCGTCGAACGTCACGGTCGTCAACATCGACAACGGCTTCGGCGCCGGCTTCGTCGCCTCGCTCATCAACCGCAAGGCGGGGGCGGACGAACCCTGAGCCGCCGCGGCCGACCATCGACGAGGGCTTCGTCAGGCCGAAAGGGGGGCGTGAGGCGAAAACCGTGAAGGGACTGCTTCTGAAAATCTTCGCCGCCTCGCCCCTCCTGTCGCCGACGCCCGCGCCCGCGAAAGGCGGCGCCGCCCCGCGCGTGCCGCGCCGCGGAAGCCGGAGGCCATGAGCAAAAGAGTAAACGCCCCCCTCATCGCCGCCGCGTTGCTCTTCACGCTGGCGCTCTCGCCGGGCTGCGGCGCGCGGCGGACGCCCGACCTCGGGCGCATCTTCGCCGGCGCGCGCCAGACGCGGGGCAAGCGCCCCGTCATCGTCATCCCCGGCGTCTTAGGCTCGCGCATCGTCAACCGCCGGACGGGCGAGGTCGTCTGGCCCTCGGTCTTCCGCTCTGACGTGGACGGCCTCTCGCTGCCGGCGACGCCCGACCTTGAGGCGAACCGCGACGAGCTGGTCGCGGCGCGCATCGTCGAGGCGGCGCGGCTCGCCAAGCTCGCGCCCGAGGTCTACGTCTACCACCACCTGCTGCGCGCGCTCGAAAACTACGGCGGCTACCGCGAGGGCGACTGGGCGAACCCGCCCGAGGGCGGCGACCAAGACACCTTCTACGTCTTCGCCTACGACTGGCGGCGCGACAACGTCGAGTCGGCGCGCCTGCTGGTCAAGCACGTCGAGGCTTTAAAGCTCAAGCTCGGCCGACCCGACCTGCGCTTCAACGTCGTCGCGCACTCGATGGGCGGACTCGTCGCGCGCTACGCCGCGATGTACGGCGACCGAGACCTCCCCGGAGAGGGCGCGGCGCCGCGCCCCGACTGGGCGGGCGCGGGCTTCGTCAACAAGATTTTCATGTTCGGCACGCCCAACGCCGGCTCGGCCGAGGCGCTCGCCGTCCTGCTCGAAGGCTACTCGGTGACCGAGGGGCTGCGCCGCCGCGTCCACCTCCTCAACAAGCTCTCGCGCGAGGACGTGATGACCGCGCCGTCGATCTTCCAGCTCCTCCCGCACGGCGCGCAGGCGCGCTTCCTCGACGCGAACCTGCGACCCGTCTCGGTTGACCTCTACGACCCCGCGGTCTGGCGCCGCTACGGCTGGTCGGCCGCCAACGACCCCGCGTTCCGCGAATCTTACGCGCGCGGCGTGGCGCGCGGGCAGGAGGCGCCGAAGGGGCACGGCACGCTCGCGGAGTTGGACGCCTACTTCGCGGCGGTGCTCCTGCGCGCGCGTCGCTTCCACGAGGCGCTGGACGCGGCCGGCGGCCCTCAAACGGAAGGCCCCGAGGCGCCGGTCAAGCTCTTCGCCTTCGGCGGCGACTGCGAGGAGACGCTGGCCGCGCCCGTCATCCTGCGCGACGAAAAAGCCGGGCGCTGGGTGACGCTGACGCGCCCCAAGTCTCTGAGGGGCGACGACGGCCGACGGCTCCCGCGCTCCGAGGTGGTGCTCTCGATGTACGCGCCGGGCGACGGCCGCGTCACGCGCGACTCGCTGATGGGCGTCGGCCTCGGCGGCGGCGCGCGCGTGAGCGCCCTCTACGAGACGCGGCTCCCCATCGCCTACGCCGCCTTCGCCTGCGGCCTGCACAGCGACTTGCAGAACAACAGGACGCTTCAGGACAACGCGCTGACGCTGCTCGTCAACGAGCTGATGAGCTGACGCGGCGCCCGCTTGAAAAAGGATGAATGATTTAAAGTATGGCTGAGTCGTCGGTGGTGCTCATGTTCGTCTGCGCCGTGGCCGCCGTCTACGTGCTGGCGGCGTGCGCGCTCGTGCGTCTGGCGCTGCGGCGCTTCGGGATGATTGAAAGGCCGTCGCGCGCCGTCCTCTTCGGCGAACGCGGCGCGCTCGCGCTCGCCGCCGTCGGGCTTGCGTGCTTCGCCTACGGCTACTTCGTTGAGCCTTACTGGCCCGAGGTCAGGCGCGTCCGCGTCGAGAGCGCGAAGCTGAAGGGCGCCGCGCGACCCGTGCGCGTCGTCCACATCTCCGACCTCCACTGCGACCCCGAGCCGCGACTCGAAGAGCGCCTGCCCGACCTCGTCGCCGCCGAGCGCCCCGACCTCATCGTCTACACCGGCGACTCGCTCAACTCGCCCGACGGGCTGCCCGTGCTGCGGAAGCTCCTGCCGCGGCTCGCGGCCGTCGCGCCGACGTTCGCCGTGCGCGGCAACTGGGACACGGCCTACTGGAATCGGACGGAGCTGTTCGCCGGGACGGGCGTCGTCGAGTTGAGGAAGGAGGCGGCGCGCGTGGACGTGGCCGGGACGAGCGTCTGGGTGGCGGGCGCGCCGTTCGCCTCGCTGGCCGAGCCGCCCGCCGGCACGCGCGGCGGCATCGAGGCGGCGTTGAAAGATGTCCCGCCCGGCGCCTTCACCGTCTTCCTCTACCACACGCCCGACGTGATTATGGAGGCGGCCGAGACGGGGCGCGTTGACCTCTACTGCGCGGGGCACACGCACGGCGGGCAGGTGGCGCTGCCCGTCTACGGCGCGCTCGTCACGCTCTCGAAGTTCGGCAAGCGGTTCGAGTCGGGGCTGCACCGCGTCGGCTCGACGTGGCTCTACGTCACGCGCGGCGTCGGCATGGAGGGCGGCCCCGCCCCCCGCGTCCGCTTCTTCGCCCGCCCCGAAATCACCGTCATCGAACTCGTCCCGACGGAATGAAGCCCGACCCTAGAGTCCGGCGAGGGCGCGCGATTGGACGAGCGCGACGACTTCGTCGAGGCTCACGTCTTCGCTCTGCTTCGTCGCGCGGTCGAAGAGTTCGACCTTGCCGTCGGCGATCTTCTTGCCGACGGTGAGGCGGAAGGGGACGCCGATGAGGTCTGCGTCCTTGAACTTGACGCCGGCGCGCTCGTCGCGATCGTCGAGGAGGACATCGAGGCCGGCGCTCCGCAACTCTTTGTAGAGGCGCTCGCCGGCGTCGGTGATTTCGGTCTGCTTGACGTTCGTGACGGTGACGACCACGTCGAAGGGCGCGATGGCGCGGGGCCAGACGATGCCGTCGGCGTCGTGGCTCTGCTCGACCGCCGCCGACATGATGCGCTCGATGCCGATGCCGTAGCTGCCCATCACGATGGGGACTTCTTTGCCCTCCTGCGTCAGCACGGTCGCGCCCATCGACGCGGAGTACTTCGTACCCAATTTGAAGATGTGGCCGATCTCCATCGCCTTGAACACGTCGAGCACGCCCGCCTCGCAGTTGGGACAAGCCTCGCCCGCCGAGACCGCGCGCAGGTCGGCCCAAAGCTCGGGCCTGATGTCGCGCTCCACGTCCACGCCGCGCAGGTGGTGTTCGTCCTTGTTGGCGCCGGTCGTCAGCGCGCGCCGCCCCTTGAGAGCAGAGTCGGCGACGACGCGCAGCTTCCGCTTCGCGGCGTCGGCCTTCGCGCGCGCGCCGACGCCGCCGAGGCTCCCGGCGGAGGCGCCGAGCAGGTCGCGTATCTCCTCTGGCTGCGCGGCCCGCACGGCCGAGGCGCCGATGGAGTCGGCGAGCTTGACCTCCTGCAACTGGTGGTCGCCGCGCAGGAGCGCCAGCACCGCGTACTGCTCCCGCGTCGCGCCGTCGGTGGCGACGTAGACGAGCGTCTTGACCTGACGGTCGGCCGCCGCGCCGCCGGGGAAGCTCGTCAGGTCTTCGATGGTGCGGACGCCCGGCGTCGGGAACTCTTCGGGCGCGTCGGGGCCGGTCTCGTCTTCGACCTGCGGGATGCGTGAAGTCGCCTTCTCAAGGTTGCCGGCGTAGCCGCAACTTTCGCAGACGGCGATAAAGTCCTCGCCGGCCGAAGTCCGCGCCATGAACTCGTTCGACTCCGAGCCTCCCATCGCGCCGGAGCTGGCCTCGACGATGTAGTACTTGAGGCCGCAGCGGTCGAAGGTGCGTTTGTAGGCGCCGCGCTGACCCTCGAACGACTTGTCGAGTCCCGCCTTGTCCACGTCGAACGAGTAGGCGTCCTTCATGATGAACTGGCGCAGCCGCATCAGCCCCGACTTCGGGCGCTCCTCGTCGCGGAACTTGGTCTGAATCTGGAACCAGACCTGCGGGAGTTGTTTGTACGAGCGTATCTCGTGGCGCGCGATGGAGGTGAAGACCTCCTCGTGCGTCATGCCGAGCACCACGTCCGCGCCCTTACGGTCTTTGAGGCGGAACATCGCCTCGCCCATCACGTCCCAGCGGCCGGACTCCTTCCAGACCTCGGCCGGGTGGATGGCCGGCAGGAAGAACTCCTGCCCGCCGACGCGCTCCATCTCCTCGCGCACGATGCGCGACACGCGCTGCGCGACGCGCCAGCCCAGCGGGAGGAAGGAATAAATCCCCGCGCCGAGCTGTCGGATGTAGCCCGCGCGCAGGAGCAGGCGGTGCGAGACGACTTCCGCGTCGGCGGGGTCTTCGCGCAGCGTGGGGATGAAGAACTGTGACCAGCGCATGAAAGTTTAGACTGCCTCTCTTCAACGAGAATCTCTGGACGAAAACGAACCGCCATTCTCGCGCAGCCCACGCGGGTAACGCAAACCGCGCCGCCCGTGTGACTGTGCGAGAATGGGCGACGTGAGAATCTTAATCGTCGGCGGCGGCATCGGGGGTCTGGCGGCGGCGTTGACACTCGGGCGCGAAGGCTTCAGGGCCACGGTCTTCGAGCAGGCGCCCGAGCTGCTTGAGGTCGGCGCGGGGATCGCGGTCTGGCCTAACGCGTTCAGGGTCATGGAGCGGCTGGGTCTCGGCGGCGAGGTGCTCGGGCGCGCGGGGCGCATCGAGCGCGCGAGCTGGCTCGGGCGCGACGGGACGACTTACAAACACTTCGCGTTCCCCGAGACCGGCTCGCCGGCGGTCGCGCTCCGCCGCTCGGACTTGCAGGCGACGCTCCGTGGCGCGCTGCCCGCCGGCTCGCTCCACCTCGGGAAGACGTTCGCGGGATACGCCGACCGGGGCGGGGAAGTCGTCGCGCGCTTCGACGGCGGCGAGGAGGTCGCCTGCGACGTGCTCGTCGGCGCGGACGGGCTGCACTCGCGCGTCGGCGCGCAACTGCTCGGCGCGTCCGAGCCGGTCTACCGCGGCTACAGCGTCTGGCGCGGAGTCGCGCGGCTCGCGGGCGCGGCGCTCCCGCCCGAGACCGCGCTCGAAGTCTACGGCGAGGGGCGACGCTTCGGCGTCGGGCCGCTGGGGCTGGGGCGCACCGGCTGGTGGGCGACCGCGAACGAGCCGGAGGGGACGCCCGAGCCGCCGTCGGAGCACGCGTCGAAGCTCTCGCGCCTGTTCGGCGGCTGGTGCGCGCCCGTGACCGAGTTGATTAAGGCGACGCCGTCCGAGTCGATTCTGCGCAACGCCGCGTACGACCGCCCAGCGTCGGCGCGCTGGGGCGCGGGTCGCGTCACGCTGCTCGGCGACGCCGTCCACCCGATGACGCCCAACCTCGGGCAGGGCGGCTGCATGGCCATCGAAGACGCCGCCGTCCTCGCGCGCTGCCTCGCCAAGTACGACGACGCGGGCGCCGCGCTGCGCGCCTACGAGTCGAGACGCCGCGTGCGCGCCGGCGCGGTCGCGCGCTACTCAAGACTCTACGGCGCCTTCGGCCAGTGGGAGTCACGCGCCGCCACGCGCCTGCGCGCGCGCCTCCTCTCATCCGTGCCAGAGGCGATGGGGAGAAGGCTTTTGAGGATAATCTTCGACTACGACGCCTACGCGGTTGAAGTCTGAAAAGGGTAGCCCGGCCGTCGAGCCGGGCTACCCTTTTCAGACTTTCTTACGTGGCGGACAGTCGGGCGTTACTTCTTCACCGACGCCTGACCGACCTCTTTCTGGAGCGAGTCGATCTCGCGCTGGAGCGCGCCCTTGAGCTCGTCGTCGGTCGTCTTCTCGACCGCCTTCTTGAGCGCCATGATGCGCGCCGTCGTCAGCGCCTGGTCGGCCGACACCTTCACATCCGGCTCGACGCCCGTGCCCTCCCAGTTGGTCTTGGTGATGGGGCTTACGGCGCGCCCCGTCGGGATGAAGACGCCGAAGTGCTTCGCGAGGCGCCGGCTGCCGCCGGGGTTGGCGCCGCCGCCGGTCGTCTCGCCGACGATGGTCGCGCGCTTCAGGTTCTTGAGGTTGTAGGTGAACTCCTCCGCGCCCGAGAAGGTGCGGCCGCTCGTCAGCACGTACACGTCCTTGCCCGTGTAGCGCTTGCCGGCGACCTCCTTGCGCGTCCAGAACTCCTCGACGCGCTCGCCCTTGCCCTCGCGCCAGTGCAGAGAGTTGAGGTGAACCGGCTCCGCGCCGAAGAGGTACGAGCAGATGAGCGCGACCATCGCCGGGTCGCCGCCGCCGTTCTTGCGCAGGTCGAAGATGATGGCGTCGGTGTTGCCGAGGAAGTTGAAGACCGAGGCGACCGTGTCGGCGCCGCCCTCGGGGTCGAGGAAGTTGCGGAACTCGACGTAGCCGATGTTGCCCGGCAGCCGCTCGACCTTCTGGAAGCCGTAGTTGATGCGCGACATGTCGCGCCGGAACTGTTCGCGCTCCTCGGCCGTCGGCTCGCGCGGGCCGCCCTGCCGCTCGGGGATGGGCTGCGCGGAGTAGCGGACGCGGAGGTGCTTGTCGCGGCTCACCTCCTGAATGTCCGAGGTCAGCTTCTCGGCGAACTTCTCGGCGCTCGTGATCTGGTCGTACTCGCCCTTCGCCGCGCGCTCGCGGACGGCCTGCTCCATCTTGGCGGCCGTGTCGGCGAAGACGTACGTGTCGTTGAGGCGTTTGACGAGGTTCTCGATGACCTCCTTGCGCGCGGCGGCGTCCACGGCCATGTCGGGCTGCTCGGGCGGCGCCTGCCGCGCGGGCGCGGTCGCGGGGTCGCCGAGCATGACGAGCGCGCAGAGCGCGAGGGCGAAGACTGCTTTCAACATCATCTCTCTCAATTCTCCTTGTTGCGGGTGGGCCTGCTTGACTCCTGACCGAAATCGGGTTCCGGTCATATATTACGACACTCCGGCCTCCGAGTTCCACTTTCTTTCGGGCGCCCCGGCGCGCCCGGCCACGGCGCGGGTCGTCGTTGCGGCCGGGCGGGGCGTGATGTAACATCAGGCCGCCAAAATCAAGCCGACACGCGAGACGAACCGGGAGGAGCTTTAGAGGATGAGCGACCTTTTGAACGCGCCTTTGGCCGAGGTTGATCCGCTGATCGCGGGCGCCGTGGACGACGAGGCGCGCAGGCAGGCCGAGGGGCTGGAGTTGATCGCCTCGGAGAACTTCGTCTCGGAGGCCGTGCTCGAAGCGATGGGCTCGGTCTTCACGAACAAGTACGCCGAAGGCTACCCGAAGAAGAGGTATTACGGCGGCTGCGAGTTCACCGACGTGGTCGAGCAGGTGGCCATCGACCGCGCCAAGGAACTGTTCGGCGCCGAGCACGCCAACGTCCAGCCGCACTCGGGGTCGCAGGCCAACATGAGCGTCTACCTCGCGGCCTTGCAGTACGGCGACACGATCCTCGGGATGAACCTCTCGCACGGCGGCCACCTCACGCACGGCCACCCGCTCAACTTCTCCGGCTTCAGCTACAAGGTCGTCGAGTACGGCGTCTCGCGCGAGACCGAGCAGATCGACTACGAGGAGCTTGAGCGGCTGGCGCAGGAGCACAACCCGAAGATGATCGTCTGCGGCGCGTCGGCTTATCCCAGAATCATCGACTTCGAGCGCATCGGCCGCATCGCCCAATCGGTGGGCGCGCGCGTGATGGCCGACATCGCGCACATCGCGGGCCCGGTCGCCGCCGGCCTCCACCCCTCGCCCGTCCCGCACGCCGACTACGTGACGACGACGACGCACAAGACGCTGCGCGGCCCGCGCGGCGGCCTCGTACTTTGTAAGGCCGAGCACGCGGCCGACGTTGACCGCAAGGTCTTCCCCGGCGTGCAGGGCGGCCCGCTCGTCCACATCATCGCCGCCAAGGCGGTCGCCTTCGGCGAGGCGCTGCGCGAGGACTTCAAAGACTACCAGCGGCGCATCCTCTCCAACGCGAAGGCGCTCGCCTCCGAGTTGCAGGAGCAGGGCTTCCGCCTCGTCTCGGGCGGGACGGACAATCACCTCGTCCTCGTAGACGTGTTCATGGAAGGCAAGGGCGTGACGGGGAAGGTGGCCGAGAAGGCGCTCGAAGCCGCGGGCATCACGGCCAACAAGAACACCATCCCGTTCGACACCAACAAGCCCTTCGTCGCCTCCGGGATACGTCTCGGCACGCCCGCGCTGACGACGCGCGGGATGGGCGAGGAGGAGATGCGGCAGGTCGCGCGCCTCATCGCGGCGGTCTTGCACGACCCCGAATCGGAGGAGGTGCGGGCGCGCATCACCGAGTCGGTTCACGAGCTCACGGCGCGCTTCCCGCTCTACGCGCGCCGGCTGCGCCTGAGGGCCGAGGCCGAGGGCGTGGGCGCCGACTAGCAGGTCGCGCCGGCCGAAAAATTTCGTACGCAGCAAACCTCGCGCAACCACTCTTGCCCTCGCCGCGCGCGCACGCGGCGACACTCAGCGAAGGAGGAGAAGCGATGAGCAGCACTAACCCGGGGGACGGCCCGAACAAGGACCCGAGCGGCCGCCCGATAGGCGTCGGCGAAGACAGGCAAGGCGGGGAGGGTGAAGGCAAGCCCGGCGGCGGCAAGGGTAAAGGCGGCGGCCAGGGTAAAGGCAGCGGCCGCGAGGGCGACGCCACGTCGAAGACGACTTCCAAGGGCATCAACCCCGTGCAGCACTCCGAGTAGGCAGCGCGCCTCGCGGGACGTGAAACCCGACAGCCGGCAGTCAGCCCGAAGGCACGGCCTTTATACTGACTGCCGGCTTCCTTTTATGTCAGAACCGCCAGCGGTTCTGAGTACACGCGAATCATGAATAGAAAAATCTCCGCCGCCCTCGCCTCCGCCCTGCTGCTCTTTTCGGGCTTCTCCTTTCCGCCGCCGGCGCGCGCGCAGGCGAAAGATTCTCCCGCGTGGATGAAAGACGTGTTGACTAAACTCGAAGCCGAGCTGGCGTCGAAGCACGGCGAGGCGCAGAGGGCGCGCGCGTCGCGGGGACTCAAACAGGTGGCGAGTTTCTGGCGCGAAGAGGACGGCGACGCCGCGGCCTTCGAGGAGTTCGTCCGCGCCAACTTCGCGGGCGACCAGGCGACGCTCGACACGATGTTCGCGCGCTTCCAGCACAACCTCGAACAGCTCTACGGCCACATGGGCGAGATCGGCCGCGAGTTCCGCGCGCAGGCCGACTTAGACCTCGGGGCCATCCTCCCCTTCGACGACCTCTTCAACGGCTACGACCCCGGCGCGCACCTGTCCGACGACCTCTTCCGCAACAAGCTCGCCTTCGTCGTCCTGCTCAACTTCCCTTTGACGACGCTCGAACAGAGGCTCAACGAGGGCGAGCACTGGTCGCGCCGCCGGTGGGCCGAGGCGCGGCTCGCGCAGCAGTTCTCGCGCCGCGTCCCGGCCGAGGTCAACCTCGCCAACGCGCGCGACTCGGCCGAGGCCGACCGCTACGTCTCAAGCTACAACGTCTGGATGCACCACGTCTTGGCGGAAGGCGGCGCGCGGCTCTTCCCCGCGCGGATGCGCCTGCTCACGCACTGGAACCTGCGCGACCAGATTAAGGCCGACTACGGCGACCGCGCGAACGGGCTCGCCAAGCAGCGCGCCGTCCAGCAAGTCCTTGAGCGCATCGTGACGCAGACCATCCCGGCGGCGGTCGTCGATAACCCGCGCTACGACTGGAACCCCTTCACCAACGAGGTGCGCCCGGCGGCCGCGCGCGACTTCGACGCGCCGGGCACAGAGGTGCCGGGCGCGGAGGTGCCGAAGGGCGCGCCTCTCGACGCGCCGGAGCCGGACACGCGCTACGCCAAACTGCTGCTCGCCTTCCGCTCGGCGCGCCGCGTAGACCCATACTCGCCGACGGCGCCCACCTACTTCGCGCGCAGCTTCGACGAGGGGCGCGAGATACCCGAGGCGCGCGTCCGCGCGATGTTCGAGCGGGTGCTCTCCTCGCCGCTCGTCCCGCAGGTCGCCGCGCTCATCGAGAAGCGTCTGGGACGCCCGCTCGAACCCTTCGACGTGTGGTACGACGGCTTCCGCCCGCGCGGCGCCTACACCGAGGCGCAGCTCGACGAGCTCGTCTCGAAGCGTTACCCGGACGCGGCGGCCTTCGAGAAAGACATCCCCGTCATCCTGACGAAGCTCGGCTTCTCGAAGGAGCGCGCGCAGGAAATCGCCGCCAACGTCGTCGTCGATCCGGCGCGCGGGTCGGGGCACGCGCTCGGCGCTTCGATGCGCTCGGCGAAGACGCACCTGCGCACGCGCGTCGAGAAGGGCGGGATGAACTACAAGGGCTACAACATCGCCGTCCACGAACTCGGCCACAACGTCGAGCAGACCTTCTCGCTCAACCACATCGACCACACGCTCTTGCAGGGCGTGCCCAACGCGGCCTTCACCGAGGCGCTGGCCTTCGTCTTCCAGAACCGCGACCTCGAACTGCTCGGCCTCTCGCGCCCCGACGCGCAGGGCGAGGCGCTGAAGACGCTCAACGACTTCTGGGGCACGTACGAGATCGCCGGGATGGCGCTCGTGGACATGCAGACGTGGCACTGGCTCTACGACCACCCGCGGGCGACGCCGGCCGAGCTTAAGAACGCCATGCTCGGGATCGCGCGCGAGGTCTGGAACAAATACTACGCGCCGGTCTTCAAGCGGCGCGACGTGGTGCTGCTCGCCGTCTACTCGCACATGATCAACTACCCGCTCTACCTGCCGAACTACCCGCTCGGCCACATGATAGCTTTTCAAATCGAGGAGCAGATGGAGCGCGCCGGCCGCATCGGCCCCGAGTTCGAGCGCATGGCCACCGCCGGCAACATCGCCCCCGACCTCTGGATGAAGCGCGCCACCGGCGCCCCCGTCGGCCCCGAGGCGCTGCTCGACGCCACCCGCAAAGCCCTCGCCGCGCTCGGCCCGGCGGCGTCAAACTGAGAGGCGAATTTTTAGCCGCCGCCGTCTCACGTCTCGCGCCCCGTGTGCGGTAAAATAGCGGGGCGGAAGAGATTTGCGGGCGGCCGGGTCGGGAAGGAAAATAAGTCGAATGAGGTCCCTCAAACAGTTGCTCCTCACGGCCTGCCTCGCCGTCCTGCCGGCGACTTTCGCCGCGACGGCCGACGCGCAGCAGCGGCAGGAGCCGCCGCCGCCGCCGAGCCGGCAGTCGGAGGCGGTGCCGCAGGGCTGGCAGCGTTACGAACTCGAAGGGGGCGGGGGCGGCAGCCTGAGCGCCCTGTTTCCCGAAAAGCCACAGGACTTCGGCGCCGCGGATTTGAGGAGGCCGTCGGGCGGGCCTCTGACCATCCGCGTCCACATGCTCGCCGCCGACTCGAAGGTCTACGCGGCGGTCTTCGTTGACCTCCCGAAGGAGGCCGCCGAGATGTCGGACGAAGAGAAGGGCGAGGTGTTCTACGGCGGTTGGCGGGCACTCGCCGCGCAGACGAGCGCGGTGCTGGAGAAGAAGTTCGGCGCACCGTTCCCCGTCACCTCTTCGGCGCAGAAGTCGCGCCGGATACCCGTCGGCGAGCAGCGCATGCAGGACTTCAAAGTCGGCACGCAGAACGGCAGGGCGCAGGCCATGTTAATCGGGCGGCGCGGGTACCTCGTGGCGGCCGTCTGGGACGGCCGGCCCGAAAGCGAGAAGGACGCGATGCGCTTTCTGAACTCCTTCCAGGTCAAGCCGTCCGGCGTGGGAGTCGGAGGGCGGAAGTAACCTACTTGATGGAAGAGATTTTCGGCCCCGGCGGCCTCATCGCCCGCGCACACCCCGAGTACGAGTTCAGGCCCGGACAAGTCCAGATGGCCGAGGCCGTGCTGCGCGCGTTCGAGGAGCGGCGCCACCTGCTCGTCGAGGCCGGCACGGGGACGGGGAAGACGCTGGCCTACCTCGTCCCGGCCATCGCGGCGGCCGCCGCGCGGGGCGGCCGCGTCGTCGTCTCGACCGGGACGAAGAACTTGCAGGAGCAGTTGATGGAGAAGGACATCCCCTTCCTCCAGCGCGTGCTCCCGCGAAAATTCTCGGCCGCCTACATGAAGGGGCGCTCCAACTACGTCTGCCTGAGCCGCGTCAAGCGCGCCGAGACTTCGCCCATCCTCGACGGGCTTGACGACGTTGACCACTTCAACACCGTCCGCCGCTGGTCGCGCGACTCCGCCTCGGGCGACCGCGCCGAACTCACGGAGTTACCCGAGAATCTCACCTTCTGGCGCCACATCGACGCCCGCTCCGAAATCTGCACGGGTCAGAAGTGCGCCGACTACGACGCCTGCTACATCACGCGGATGCGGCAGCGCGCCTCGGACGCCGACATCATCATCGTCAACCACCACCTCTTCTTCGCCGACCTCGCGCTGCGCGGCGGCGAGTACGGGCAGGTCATCCCCGACTACTCGGCCGTCATCTTCGACGAGGCGCATCAGGTCGAGGACGTGGCGGCCGAATACTTCGGCGCGCAGGTCTCGAACTTCCAGCTCGAAGACATGCTGCGCGACTTGCAGATGCTCCCCATCACCGACTCCGGGATAAACCGCGAGCTGACGCGCGCGGCCAACCGCGTGGCGCGCTTCGCGGAGCAGTTCTGGATGGGGTTCGCGCGCGAGGCGCGCTCGGACGAGGGGCGTTACCCGCTCGCGCCCGGCACGTTCGCGCGCAAAGGTCGCAACGGTGAGATCGAGGCGACGCCGCTCGGCGACGCGTACCTCGGCGTGGACGGCGCGCTCGGCCGGCTTGAGACGACGCTCGACGCGCTGCGCGAGAAGCCGCCCGAGGTCGAGAACCTCGTCCGCCGCATCCGCGAGACGCGCTTCAACCTCGAATTCATCGTCGCGGGCGACGACAAGCGCTACGTCTACTGGGTCGAGCGCCGCGGCCGCGGGACGTTCCTGCGCGCCTCGCCCATCGACGTTTCGACGCTCCTTCAGGACAAGCTCTTCGACCGCGTCGAGACGGTCGTGCTCACCTCGGCGACGCTCGCGAGCGCCGGAAGCTTTGACTTCATCAAGCAGCGGCTCGGCCTCGCGCCGAGCGCGGAGGATGAAGACGGCGCCGTCGAAAGCAGGGAAGAGAAGACCGACGAGCTGGTCGCCACCTCGGGCTACAACTACGAGGAGCAGGCCGTGCTCTACCTGCCCGCGCGGATGCCCGACCCGCGCAGCGCCGGCTGGGCGGAGCGCGCGGCGGCCGAGGTCACCGAGCTTCTGAACATCTCGCGCGGCCGCGCCTTCGTCCTCTCGACATCCCTGTCGGGGATGCGCGCGCTCTACGACCGCGTCGCGCCCGAGGTCGAGTTCCCCTGCTTCGTGCAGGGGAGCATGGCGAAGGCCGGGCTGTTGGAGAAGTTCCGCACGACGCCGGGCGCCGTGCTGTTCGCCACGGCGAGCTTCTGGCAGGGCGTGGACGTGCGCGGCGAACAGTTGTCGTGCGTCATCATCGACAAGCTGCCCTTCGCCGTCCCGACCGACCCGGTGGTCGCCGCGCGCCAACGCTTCATCGAGCAGCAGGGCGGGTCGAGCTTCTACGAGTACAGCGTCCCGCAGGCCATCATCACCTTGAAGCAGGGATTGGGTCGCCTCATCCGTTCGGCGACCGACCGCGGCCTGCTCGCCGTCCTCGACCCGCGGCTGCGCACGGCCTCTTACGGCCGCCTCTTCCTGCAATCGCTGCCGCCCTGCCGCGTCACCTCCTCGCTCGCCGTGGCGGCCGCCGTCTTCGAGTCCGACGAGACGCCGGTGCGCTAAAACATCCGGCTTCCAGAACCCGCGCCAGCCCCGCGTGCGCCTCTTCCGGTTCGTTCAAACCCTCTTCACTCTGACTTCCCGGTCGCGCTCATTCTGACCGGCTCCGCCCGCCCGCCCCGCCCGTTCGCGCCGAAAAGCCTGAAAAACTGACGGTTTCGGCCGCGCCGCCGCGCGGCACGGGCTGTGCAATGTCTGAAGCGGATTCGGGCGCGGCACGTTTGCCCGAGTCTCCCACCACAGAAGTCCCGTCCCCTCGCGGTGGCGGAATCGAAGGACACAGACGATGAAAAGAACCCCCAGGCTACAAACCTACAAGCGGCTGACGGCGCTGTCGCTCGGCGTGCTGCTCTCGCTGCTCGCGCTGCCGCTCCCCTTCGCGGCGCGGGCCGCCGGCACGCCCGGCAACGAGAAGGCCGCGGCGCGGCAGGCCGACAAGCTCTCGCCCGACCTCCGTGAGAAGCTGAGGACGGCGGCCGGCTCGCGCGAGACGGTCGAGGTCGTGCTCCAGCTCGACGGCGAAGAGGGCGGGCAGCTCCGCGCCTTCCTCGGCCGCAACGGCGTCCACGTCAAAGGCCGCTTCGAGAACCTCGGCGCGGTCGCGGTCGAGCTGCCGCTCGCGGCCGTCGAGGAGTTGGCGGCCTTTAACGAAGAGGTCGCGTCCGTCTCGCTCGACCACGAAGTCGAGGCCGCCGGGCACCTCTCGGCGACGAGCGGCGCGGCCGCCGTCCGCGCCCAGACCGACGCGAAGGGCAGGGCCTACACGCTCGACGGCGCGGGCCAGACCATCGCCGTCGTTGACTCCGGCATTGACGCCGCGCACAAGACCTTCCTCGCGACGGGCAAGATAAAATTCAGCAAGGACTTCACCGGCGAGGGGACGACCGCCGACCCCTTCGGCCACGGCACGCACGTCGCGGCCATCGCCGCCGGCCTCGGCGCGCCGACCGCCGGCAAGTACGAGGGCGTCGCGCCCGGCGCGAGCCTCGTCAACCTGCGCGTGCTCAACCGGCAGGGCGTGGGCAAAGTCTCGAACGTGCTGGCCGCGCTCAACTGGCTGCTCGCCAACCGCACGGCCTACGGCATCCGCGTCGTCAACCTCTCTCTGGGCGCGCCGGCCATCGAGTCGTACAATACCGACCCGCTCTGCGTCGCCGTCCGCAAGCTCGTCAACGCGGGCGTCGTCGTCGTGGCCGCCGCCGGCAACGACGGGAAGACCTCGGCGGGGAAGAAGGCTTACGGGATGATTCACTCGCCCGGCGACGAGCCTTCGGCCCTCACCGTCGGCGCCGCGAACACCTTCGGCACCGACGCGCGCTCAGACGACAAGGTAACGACCTACAGCTCGCGCGGCCCGACGCGCGGCTACTACACCGACGCCTCGGGCGTCCGCCACTACGACAACCTCGTCAAGCCCGACCTCGTCGCCCCCGGCAACAAGATCAACGCGGCCGAGGCGCTGACCAACTCGCTCGTCAACAGCTACATGCAGCTCGACTCGGGCGTCTACACGACCGCGAACATGAAGCTGATGTACTTGTCGGGCACCTCGATGGCGACCCCGGCGGTCGCGGGCGCGGCGGCGCTGATGCTTCAGGCGAACCCGAAGCTCACGCCCAACATGGTCAAGCTCGCGCTCGCCTACACGGCGCAGCCGCTCGCGGGCTTCAACCAGTTGGAGCAGGGCGCGGGGCTGCTGAACGTCGAGGGCGCGGTCAGGCTGGCGAAGCTCATCAGGCAGGATTTGACGAACACGACCGCGCTCGGCGCGCCGCTGCTGACGGCCGCCGCGCCGACGCCGCAATCGACGGTCGCCACGACGACCTTCGCGTGGGCGCAGGCCGTCAACTTCGGCCGCACGTTCGCGCGCGGCACCAACCTCGTCACCAAGTACCAGAAGGTTTACGGCACCGGCATCCTGCTCGGCGACGGCATCCTGCTGGGTGACGGCATCCTGCTCGGCGACGGAATTTTACTCGGCGACGGGATACTCCTCGGCGACGGGATACTTCTCGGCGACGGCGGCGCGTGGCTGGCGCAGAGCGTCTTCCTCCCGTGCGGGATTCTTTTGGGCGACGGCATTCTGCTCGGCGACGGCATCCTTCTGGGTGACGGGATTCTGCTGGGCGACGGGATTCTCCTCGGCGACGGGATACTGTTGGGCGACACGACCGTCAACCCGATGAGCGTGCTCGTCAACGGCGACAACACGGCCTACATGAGGTAAGCCGCGGGCGGCGCGGGAGTTTCCGGTGAAGGGGCGGGCGACTGCGGAGTCGCCCGCCCCCGCCGTTTAGAGGTATACTCACGACACAAGAACAGACCGACGACGCGGGGGAGCGAGAGACTTTGGCGGGCCAATTCGAGGTGATGATCGAGCGCAACTTTTCGAGCGCGCACCAACTGCGCGGCTACAAGGGGAAGTGCGAGAACCTGCACGGGCACAACTACAAGATCGAGATTTACGCGCGGGGGAGCGAGCTTGATAACATCGGCCTGCTGGTCGATTTCGGCGAGCTGAAGGAGGCGGCCGACGAGGTCGTCGGCTACCTCGACCACCGCAACATTAACGAGCTGCCGCCCTTCGACGAAGAACTCAACCCGTCGGCCGAGAACCTCGCGCGCTACATCCTGGAGCGCGTCTCCTCCCGCGTCGGCGACGACCGCGTCAGGGTCTACAAGGTGCGCTGCTTCGAGACGCCGACGAGCGTCGCCACCTATCAGGTCGAATAGCGAAGTTAAGGCGTCAGGGTCGCGGGCGAGGGCGGAAGGCCGCCGGCTTATAACCTAAGCCGGCGGCCTTCCGTCATAGTTCCGAACTCTTTGCCTCACGCGCGACCTTACGTGGCCGTGAGCGCGGGGATGTCGATCTTGTACTTCTTGATTTTGGAGTAGAGGCGGGGGCGGTAGATGCCCAGAAGATTCGCCGCCGCCTGCTTGTTGCCGCCGGTGCGCTGGAGCGTGCGCTCGATGACGAACTTCTCGATCTCTTCGAGCGTCATGTTGGGCGGCACGTCCCAGTTCGCGCCGGCCGCGTTCTTCTCGGGGAGCGAGCCGTTGTCGAACGGCAAGTCAACCGGGTCGATCTTGTTGTTCTTGGCGAGCAGGACGGCGCGCTCTAAGACGTTCTGCAACTCGCGGACGTTCCCCGGCCACGTGTGCGAGAAGAGGCGCTGGTAGGCCGTCTGCGAGATGCCGCTGATCGAGCGCTGGTACTTGCGCGCGTACATCTTGAGGAAGTGCTCGGCGAGGAGCTGGATGTCCTCGCTGCGCTCGCGCAAAGGCGGCACGTGAATCGTGATGGTCGAGATGCGGTAGAAGAGGTCGTCGCGCAGCGCCCCGTCGCGGATGGCGTCGGCCGGCAGCCGGTTCGTCGAGGTGATGAGCCGGAAGTCCACGGGGTAGGTTCTCTCCGAACCGAGCTTGCGGTAGCTGCGCTCCTGAAGCACGCGCAAAAGCTTCGGCTGAAGCTCGACCGGCATCTCGGCGATTTCGTCTAAGAGGAGCGAGCCCTGCTCTGCGTGCTGGATGAGGCCGTCCTTGTCGGCGTGCGCGCCGGTGAACGCGCCCTTGGTGTGGCCGAAGAGTTCCGACTCGATGAGCTCTTTCGGGAGCGCGGCGCAGTTGACCTTGATGAAGGGCTTCTTGGCGCGGAGCGAGTTGTAGTGGATGGCGTTGGCGATCAGCTCCTTGCCCGTCCCCGACTCGCCGACGATGAGGACGTTGGCGTCCGACTTCGCCACCGACTCGATGGTCTCGTAGATGGTCTGCATCTCCTTCGACGAGCCGATGATGTTGAAGTACTCGGTGCGCGTCGCGAGCCGCTGGCGCATCGTCGTCGTCTGCTCGACGAGGTCGCGCCGCTCCAAAGCCTTCTCCACCAGCGGCAGCAGCACCTCGAAGTCGAAGGGCTTCTCAAGGAACCAGAAGGCGCCGGCCTTGGTCGCCTCGACCGCGCGCTCGACCGTGCCGTAGCCGGTCATCACGATGACCTCGGTCTCGGGGTGCGTGTCGTGGACGTGCTTGAGCACGTCCATCCCGTTCATCTCCTTGTCGGGCAGTTGGAGATCGCAGAGGACAAGATGATGGCCGCTTCCGTCGAACAGCTCGACGGCCTGCGCCCCGTTCGAGGCGGTGTCTACCGAGTAGCCCTCCTCGGCGAGATTCTGCTTGAGCGAGTCGGTCATCATCGGCTCGTCATCGACCACCAGAATGCGTACTTCCTTACGTTCCACTTCGTCTCCCCCTGTTGAAAGGATGAAATCGGAACGATGAACGTCGAACTGTCGGGAAGAGCGGTTCAGTTCAGAGTCCAGCGCTCATAATTCAGCGTTCCTTTATCAATTATCCCCCGAGCGGCAGCCGCGCCCGGATGCGCCCGCCCTCGTGCGAGACTTCGCCCCCGTGGGCGCGTACGATCCTGGCCGCCAGAGCCATCCGCAGCCCCGTCGCGCCGGCCAAATCGCGGAAGGGGTCGCCCCCCGCCGCCACCGCCCCGACCCACTCGACCACGGCGCCCGCTTCGGCGTCGCCGCTCAGCCGGACGCGCGGCGCGCCGCCGACGCCGTCGCCGCTGCCTTCGCCGCCGCCTTCGCCGCGCGCGCCGGCGGTGATATTCTTCAACGCCTCCGCCAGCAGAACCGGGTCGAAGTCGCCCTCGAAGGGGCCGCCGTCCGCCTCGACCGTCGCGCCGTCGGCCGAGTCGGCGACCAGTCGCCCGAGGTCTGTGCCGGGCTGCCGGCGCAGCTCAATCGAGCGCCCGAAGCGCACCAGCACGTTCATGTCGGCGGCGGCGCGCTCCAACCCCGAGATC
Organism: Pyrinomonadaceae bacterium; assembly: GCA_036388915.1. GTDB lineage: Bacteria > Acidobacteriota > Blastocatellia > Pyrinomonadales > Pyrinomonadaceae > QHXN01. Next base: position 15,463 of record DASVQX010000030.1, on the reverse strand, counting down.
AGTTTGGCGACGGTCTCCTGTTCGTCCGCCGGCCGCTCGGCCTTCTCCATGCGCTTGCGCAGGAACGTGGCATAGAGTTTGAGACCGTTTAACTGATTTTTGAGGTCGTGCACGATCTGCACGGACGCGCTCCCGAGGTCGCGCAACGTCTCGGCGTCTTGTAATTCGGTTTTTAAAGGCTTCATGCCGCCTGTTCGGGCTTCCGCCGGTAAGAGGTTCGTGTGACGGAAGCCGCCAGATGCGCTTGGGTCATGTACTTATTTAACCCAAGTCTCGTTGTTTTTTGTGTCGCGTTTCGATGCGCATCTTAACAAAAAAATTGAGTGTTTGCTAGTCGTACGTGGGGGTGGATTTCGTGGGTGTTCTATCGCTGAACGGAGAGCAGGAGGCACGGGGCCGTATGGATGAACAGGGCGACTCGCGGCCGACCGTGCTGGTGGTCGAGGACTTCGAGGATAATCGCTTTATGATGAGGCGTTTGCTCGAAATGAGCGGCTATCAGGTGGTCGAGGCGGTCAACGGCAATCAGGCCGTCGAGTTGGCCGCCACCAAAAGCCCCGACATCATCCTGATGGATTTGAGCCTGCCGCAACTCGACGGCTTGGCCGCGACGCGCCGCATCCGCGCGCAGGAGAACGCGCGCAAAGTCCCCATCGTCGCCGTCTCGGCGCACGACTCGGCCGACTTCCACGCCGAGGCGCTCGCCGCCGGCTGCAACGAGTACGTGACCAAGCCCATCGACTTCGACCAGCTCGTCGAACTGCTCGGCCGCCTGACGGCCAAGTAGCCCACGCGTCTATCGAGCGGTCTCGGAACCTTCAGGTTTTACTTCAAGCGGACGCTTCGTGAACACCAAAGTCGGACGCTTAAGTCTGATTTCGGACAGTCCGCGGCGGCGGGCTTTAAGCGAAAAGCCGGCCGGCGCGGGCCGCCCAAACCTCCGCGAGTGCTGAGCGCTTCACACATGCCCCGACGGTTCTCGTCACTCTTCCGTCAGAGTCTCGACCACTTGACGCGCGCGTGGGTTGACGAGGTCTACGCCGACCGGCGCACAGACCTCGCGACGCTGCTCACTTTCCGCGAGCTGGTCGGGCACGTTCCAGACCTCTTCGACGAGCTGGCCTACCTGCTCGACGAGCGCGCCGACGAGGATGAGATTTGCGAGGGCGCGCGCCGCCTGCGTGGCTTCGCGCAGACGCGCTTTCAGCAGGGCGCGCTCATCGACGAAGTGGCACGCGAGTTGATGCTTTTACGGGATACTTTGTGTGAGTTTCTTTGGCGGGAGGTGCCCGTCGGCCCCGACGAAGGGGCTTCGGGTCTTCACGACGCGCTCCGGCGCTCGTGGCTTTTTTTCGACGAGATGATCGCGCAGGCGATACTCGTTTACGCGGTGAGTCTGCGCCCCGTGATTCCGACGCGCGGGTCGATCTGGCCGCCGCCGCGCAAGAGGCGCAGGCCGTAAAACTTCGTGCGGGAAGGTAGAGGGATGGGGAGGCGTAAGGGGGATCGCAGCGCGCTCGACGTTCGCACCAGGCTTCTGCTGATGCTGGCGGTGCTGTCGCTGCCGCTGCTCATCGTCGGCCTCTACCAGCTCTACAGCTACCGGAGGAGCCTGAGCGACCAGTCGGCGGCCGTCGCGCGCACAGAGGCCGAGGCGGCGGCCGGCGCGCTCGAATCCTGGATCGAGTCGCACACGGCGCAGGCCGCCGACCCGCGCTCGCTGTCGCAGGCGGACGCGCGCGAACTGTTCGGCCGTCTGACGCGCCGCGCGCGGCCCGGCTCGCAGGCGGCCGTCGCCGTCTACGACGCCGAGGGGCGCGCGCTCTCGCTCCGAGCGGGGGCGCCGGCGCCCGTGCCGGCCGAGCTTCCGACGCGCGCGAGCCTTGAGCCTTGGAGCGACGGCGTGAGCCGCGTCACGGCCGTCACGCGGACGCAGCCCTCGGGTTGGAGCGTCGCGGCGGGCGTGCCCGCGCCGGACGGGACGCCGGGCGGGCGCTCGCTGCTCCTGCTCGCGGCGGCGTGGGTCGTGACGCTCGCCGCCTCCTTCCTGCTCGCGGTCTGGGCCGTCGGGCGCTTCACCAAACCCATCAGGAGTCTCGCGACCTCCGCCTCGGCGCTCGGCGAGGGGCACCTGCACGAGCGCGCGCGGGTCGAGACCGACGACGAGGTCGGCACGCTCGCCGAGAGCTTCAACGCGATGGCCGAGAGCCTCGAATCGAAGTTCGAGGCGGTCAAGCAGCAGAGCGCGTTCATCGGCGAGGTGCTCGACAGCCTGCCGCTCGCGGTCGTCGTGCTCGACGCGAAGCTCTACGTGCGCAAGGTCAACGCGGCGTTCGCGCGCGTGACGGGGCGCGGGGCGTCGGAGCTGACGGGGCGCGGGCTTTACGACGCGGCGGCCGGGCTTTCGGTGCTGCGCGACGTGGTCGAGGACGTGCGGCGGACGCGGCGGGCGTTCGTCAACTACGGACTGCCGCTCAGGCTCGCCGTGGACGAGAGCGCCGCCGAGGACGGGCAGAAGTTCTGGGACGTGACGGTCTGGCCCGTGACGGAACAAACCGAGGGGCGCGGCGATCTAATCCTCATCCTCTCGGAGGTCTCGAAGCGCGTGAGGGCCGAGCGGCTGGCGACCGACGCCTTTGCCGCCGAGAAGGCGCGCGCGGCGGAGCTGGCGAGCGTCATCAACCAGATGGATGAGGGAGTCGTCATCGTAGACCGCGAGGGTCGCTACCGCCTGAACCGAGCGGCGGCGCGCGTCTTCGGCCGGCGCGAGGGCGAGTACGAGGGCGGCGTCAAGGCGCTCGTCGTTGACATGACTTTGAGGGACAACGAGGGGCGCGTGCTCGCGGCGGAGGAGACGCCGGTCTGCCGCGCGCTCTCGCGCGACGAGCACGTCTCGGCCGAGCAGTACAAGGTCGTCCGGCGCGACGGCGAAGAGCGCGTCCTCTCGGTGAGCGCGACGCCGCTGCGCGGCGAGGGCGGGAGCGCCGAGGGCGTCGTCGCCGTCTTCCGCGACACGACCGAGGGCGTGCGCAAGCACGAAGAGCTGCTCGCGGCCTACGACCGCCTGCGCGAGCACGACCGGCTGAAGTCGGCCTTCGTCGCCAACATGAGCCACGAGCTGCGGACGCCTTTGAACGTCATCATCGGGCTGTGCCAACTCCTGTCGCGCGACGCCTCGCAGCCGCTCGCGCCGCTCCAGTCGGACGCCCTCGGGCGCATGGAGCGCAACGGGCGCGCGCTGCTTGAGATGGTCAACGACATGCTCGACTACTCGCGGCTTGAGGCGGGGCGCACGGCGCTTCACCTCGAACAGCTCGCGGCCGAGAAGGTCATCGAGCGCGTCGCGCGCGGGTTCGAGCAGGAGGCGCGCGAGAAGAATATCGAGCTGCGGGTCGAAGTCTCGCCCGAGGTCGGCGTGGTGAGCACCGACCGTCGGAAGCTGACGCAGGTCGTGTCCTGCCTCGTCTCGAACGCCTTGAAGTTCACGTCGGCCGGGAGCGTGGCCGTGACGGCGGGGGTCGAGGGGCCGGAGAGGTGGTATATTGAGGTCTCGGATACAGGCATCGGCATTTCGAGCGACGCGCTGGCGTACATCTTCGACGGCTTCCGGCAGGTTGACGACCGCCTGACGCGCTCTTACAACGGGGTGGGGCTGGGCCTCGCCATCACGCGCCGCATCGTCGAGCTGCTCGGCGGCGAGATCAAGGTCGAGAGCCGGCAGAACGAGGGCAGCCGTTTCCGCATCACCTGGCCGCGCGAGGCGCACCCGCGCACCGGCACCGGCTCGCTCGTCGCGCCGCGCGCGCAGCAGGCCGACGACGCGCACCCGCGCCGTCTGCGCGCCGTCTGACGAGTAAATAATTTTTCCAGAGGAGTCTGACGAGCCGTGATTCGTTGCGAGAACTGCGGTGGAGAGGTCGTCGAGGGGCGCAGCTTCTGCCCGCACTGCGGGAAGTCGGTGGCGGGCGGCGGCGGCGCGCAGGTCGTGACGGCGCCGGGGCCGCGCGGGGACGCGCCGGCCGCCGTGCCTTCGTTCGGCGCGAGGCGGGAGGAGCGCGACAATTCGCGGCTGGTGATCTACGCGGTGGTGGCGGTCGTCGCGCTGCTGCTCGTCGCGGGGCTGGGGTATCTGGCGAGCCGGCCGTCGGCGAAGCCGGGCGAGGAGCGTCTGGCGGGCGCCATCCGGCCGGGCGCGGCGGAGTTTCCCGGCGACAAGCTCGTCGTGGACTTCGACCCGGACGAGAACGCGACCATCGGCGGTAACGCCTTGGGCAACTACGTCGTGACGATGAAGCCGACCGTGCGCAACTTCACGGGCCGTGTCGTCAACGGCCTTGAGTTCCGCGCCGCGGGGCTTGACCTTCAGGGGAACACCATCCGCGAGCGCTCCTTCGTCACCGAGGAAGAGATCGAGCCGAACCGCACCGCCTCGCCCGCCATCGGCCTCAACTTCCCCCCCGACAACCGCCCCGCCCAACTCAAGCTCGAACTGACGGGCGTGCGCTTCAAGTAGAAGTAGACAGTAGACGGTAGGTTTAAAGGCGGCGCGCCCGGCCCGAAGGCTAGACGCGCCGCCTCTGTTTTCTACTGTCTACTGACTACTATCTACTGCCCATCGCCGACGAACAACTCTTCGAGCGGGTTGCCGACCGGCTGGACGGCGACGAGGCGCGCGCCGGCTTCGCGGGCGGCGCGGAGCACGCCGTCAACTTCGGACTCCGTCAGCACCTCGACGCGCGCGCCGCCGGGCGTGGCCGTCAGGCGCGCGCCGTCTAAAGACGAGAGCGCGGCTTCGAGTCGCGCGGCGTCGTCGGTGGAGACGACGACCTCCATCGGGCGGTCGCCGCCCGCGCCGCGCAACTCTTCGAGGCGGCCGATGTGCGCGAGGCGGCCTTTGCGCAGGACGGCGGCGCGGTCGCAGAGCACCTCCACGTCGGAGAGGATGTGCGAACAGAGGAAGACGGTCGTGCCCGTCGTGCGCAAGGAGGCGATGAGGTCTCGCACCTCGCGCCGGCCGACCGGGTCAAGCCCCGACATCGGCTCGTCGAGGAAGACGACCGAAGGGTCGTTGACGAGCGCCTGCGCCAGCCCCACGCGCTGCAACATCCCCTTCGAGAATTTTCGCAACTGCTTGTCCCAAGACTTCTCTTCGAGCCGCACGCGGGCGAGCATCTCGGCGGCGCGGCTCTTGCGCTCGGCGCGCGCGTAGCCGAACAGCTCGGCGCAGTATTCCAGCAGCTCGCGCGCCGTCAGGTAGTCGTAGAAGTACGGGTGCTCGGGGAGGTAGCCGATCTCGGCGTGCATCGAGGTGTCGCCGATGTCGCGGCCGAGGATGCGCGCCGCGCCCGAGGTCGGGTACATCAGGCGCATGAGCAGCTTGAGCGTCGTCGTTTTCCCTGCGCCGTTGGCGCCGAGGAAGCCGAAGATTTCGCCGCGCCCGACCGAGAGCGTCAGCCCGTCGAGCGCGCGCACCCTGCGCTTGCGCAGGAAGCCGACCTCGTAGTCCTTCGTCAGCGAGTCGATTTCGACAGCCGGTGTCATCTCGTCAGTCCTCACCCCTCAATCCTCCGCCACGCGCGAGCGGGCGTCGAGTTTCGCCTCGCAGTTCGCGGCGTCCAGCACGTAGGGCACGTCCGACGGGTCGAGCGGCGCGCCCGACGCGTCGAGCCTCAGACGCGCCGCGCGCAAAGGCTGCGCGACCTCGCGCCAAGCGGCGGGGCAGCGACCCGCGCGCGCGCGGAAGTCGGCGAGCACGCGCGCGATCAACTCACGCTCGGCCGCCGAGTCGAGCTGCGCGACGCGCGAGGCGGCGTGCGCCCTGACCTTGTCGTCGGTGGCCTCCTGATAGGTGCGCAGGTACATCTCGCGCGCGACCTGGCGGCTGCCGCCCTGCTCGCTCATCTTCGCGGCCATCACGCCGACCCACTCGGGCGCGCCGTTGACACGCGCGCCCGCGGCGTAGGCCGCCGCCGCTTCGTCGAAGCGACCGGCGCGCCAGTGTATGTAGCCGAGGTGATGATAGAGCCGCCACTCTCCGAGGTTCTCGCGGATGCCCTTCTCGACGAGGCGGACGGCCGCCTCGCGGTCTATCGATGGGAGGACGACCGCGCCGAACTCGTAGGCGGCCATGAACTGCGGGTCGAGCGCGGTTGACTGTTCGAGCAGCGCGCCGAGGTTGCGCATCCCGAGCGGGCGCATGTCGTCGAGCGAGAACTCGCCCTCGTAGGCGCTGACCTTGCGCCCGACGTACTGGAGCGAGCGCAGCCAGTACCAGTCGGCCGCCAGCCCGTTGAAGGCGAGGCTCATCCGGCGCGCCGCCTCGGGCGAGACGTACAACTCCTCGTAAGTCGCGAAGGGGTCTTCGGCCGGCCGGCGCGCGTCGAGCCGGCGCGAGAGCGCGAACGAGACGGCCAGCCCCGCGACGACGACCGCCGCCAGCACTGCGTCGCGCACGCGCTCGCGGCGCGCGGCGGCGGCGCGCGAAGAGGCGAAGTCTCCGACTCTCTCCGCGGGAGAAGTCATTTGAAGTTGCGGCGCTGGAAGACGAGCGCCGAGGCCGCGAGCAGCACGGCGATGTAGGCCAGCCCGTAGGCGACGCCGCCGAAGAAGTCGGGGGCCGCGGGCGTGCGCCCGTGCGAGGCGGCGGTGATGTAGGCGTAGTTCGAGAGGTTCGGCAGAAGGTAGTAGAGCGCCGAGAAGACGACGCGAGCCGCGCCGCCCGCCGTCTCAGCCAACCCTTTTAACCCCGCGCTGAAGTGGCCGATGACGAAGACCGCGAAGGTCAAAAGCGCCGAGAGTGCGGGCGACGAGAAGGAGGAGAAGAGGAGCGCGACCGCGACCAGAATCATCAGCTCGACGTAGATGAGCCCGACCGCCGGCCAGATGCTCAAGACCATGGGGCTCCAGCCGCCGCGCACGTAGAGGAGCGCGAGCGAGACGCCCGCGCCCATCACCGCGACGTTGACCGCGAGCGTCAGACAAAGCCCGAGGTACTTGCCCAGCAGGAACTCGGCGCGGCCGACCGGCTTGGCGAAGATGGCGTAGATGGTGCGCCGCTCGATCTCCTTGTAGACCAGCCCGACGCCGACGAAGATGGCGATGAAGACGCCGAACAGCAGCGCCGCCGAAAGCCCCATGTCGATGATGATCTTCGTCTCCTGCGCGGCGGAGAGTTCGCCGAGGAAGACGGCGCCGCCCGTCAGGATGAGGACGAAGAGGACGAGGTTGTAGAGCACGCGGTCGCGCACGGCCTCGCGGAAGGTGTTGCGCGCAATCGCCGCGACGCGCGAGAGCGCGCCCGCCGCGCCGGCCGACGCGCGCGCGCGGGGCCGCCGCTCTGCCGCGGCCTCCGTGTTCGTCGCGGCGTTCACTTCGGGCATCGAGAGTCCGCTGTCCATCGTCGTGTTAGTTAGAGCGCCGCAGGTGCGCGCGCCAGCCCGTGCGCACGGCCTCCGGGAAACGCTTCTCGTTCTCCTTGAGGACGGCGAAGACCGCCTCGTCGGGCTGCAACTCGCCGGGCGTGGCGAAAGTCCAGGGGTCGCGGCGCGAGGCGTCGGAGGCCGCGTCGATGTCGTCGTCGATGAGCTTGCGCCAGCCGCGCGCCGCACGCGAGTCTAGCAGGACGGCCGCCGCCATTTCCAACTCGGCGTCGGCCGCGCGGCCGAGGCGCGCCAGCGCCGCCGCGTGCCGCGCGCGCAGGAAGACCGAGCGCGGGAAGACGCGCACGGCCTTTTCGAGCGTGCGCTCGGCCGCCGCCTCGTCGCCCGCGTTCGACTCGGCGCCCGCGAGGTAGGCGTAACAGGTCGAGGCGTTGAAGCCGCGCTCGACCGCGAAGCGCAGGTGCCCAACCGCCTCGCGCTCGCGCCCGCGGTTGAAGAGCCACGCGCCGAACTGGTAGCGCGCCGAGGGGTTGAGCGGGTTGACGGCGAGCGCCGCGCGGAAGAGAGATTCGGAGCGCGCGGCGTCGGCGCCCGTCTGCGCGGCGGCGAGCAGTTGGACGTGCGCGCCCTGCGCCAACATCACCACGGCGACGAGCAGCGCGAGCGCAAGCCCGACGGCAGGCGCCGGTCTCGCCGCCGCGTCGAAGAGTCCGCGGAGCCTGCGCGGTCGCAAGTCTTCACTTCGCTTCGGGGAGTCTGCACTTCTCTCCGGGGCTTCTTCGCTTCGACTACGTTGGGCGGCGCTCTCAACCTCCGGCCGCGCGGCGAAGCGCACGACGAGCGCGGCGGCGAAGAAGAACATGAGGCCGCTGCCCATCCAGCGGAACGAGACCGCGCTCGCGCCCGAGCTGACGGCGAAGACGGCGAGGCTCGCCACCGCGCCCGGCACGACGGGGCCGCGCGAGAAGCGCAGCGCGCGCCACGCCGCCCACACGAGCGACGCGCAGAAGGCGACGAAGAGCACGAAGCCCACCGCGCCCAGCTCCGAGAGAATCTGTAGGTACTCGTTGTGCGCGCCGGCGTTGAGGTACTTCTCGTTGAGGCCGGCGAGCGGCGAGTCGGGGTGGCTGACGGCGAAGGCCGCGCGCGCTTCCGGGATGGCCGTGCTGAAGTTGTTCGCGCCGACTCCGGCGAGCGGGCGGGCGCGCCACATCTCGAAGGCCGCGCCCCAGTAGAGGAAGCGCGCGCGCGTGTTGAGGTCGCCCGCCGAGGTCGCGCCGAGGCGCGCGAGCACCGGCTGGTGCTTGCTCTGCTCGAAGGGCGACGGCGCGGACTGGAAGGCGACGCAGGCGAGCAGCGCCAGCGCGACTACGACGGCGCGGCTCTTACTGCGCGGGCGGAAGCGCGGCGTGGCGAGCGCCGACGCGGCGAGGACGAGCAGCCCCGCGCAGACGGCGACGAAGCCCGCGCGCTCCGCGATCTGGAGTACGGCCAGCCACGCGAGCGCCGCCGCCAGCCCCGAGAGCAGCGCGGCGCGCGTCCGTCGCGCCGACAGCGCCAGCGACGCGAACACGGGGACGCTCACCGCCAGCGGCTCGCCCAGGCCGTTGGCGCGCAGCACCGAGTTGGCCGAGCCGAGATGGCCGACGACGTTGGCCGCGGCGGTGACGACGACGACCGCGCCGAGCAGCTTGAGCGAGGCGCTCAAGACGCGCCGGCTCTCGTAAGCGCGGACGAGGAGCGGGAAGAGGAGCAGGTAGGCGACCCACGACAGCGCGTAGTGCGCGGCGGCGAAGACGTTCGTCGCCCACAGCGCCGATGCGGCCGACCACGCGACGAAGGCCGCGAGCAGCAGCGGCGAAACGAGCGCGTCACGCGTCGCCTTCGCCTCCCCGTCGGGGACTGCGCGGCGCGCGCGGCGGCGGAGCAAGAGGGCGAAGGCGGCCGCGAGGACGAGCGCGACGGTCAGCTCCTGCCGGAACGTGAAGCCGCCGTCGGAGAGCCGCGCCAGCCCCGGCGCGAACGGCGCGGCGAGCGCCAGCGGCCAGAGCAGCCCCGCGACCCGCTCCGGCTCGCGCGCGCACTTCGTCGCAAAGCGGGACGCGCCCGCCAGCATCCGGCCGGCGGGCGTCGTGGTCGTCTCTGCGGGAGGCGTCAGGGTTGACACTTGTGCGGGAGGGGAGGTCGTAGCGGCTAGTTGTTCAGGGGGGTGCCGCCGGCGGTCGAGGTGGGCGGCGTCGCGACGGCGAGCGGGTGGACGTAGAGGACGCCGGGCGTGTCGGAGGAGAAGTTGCGCCCGCCGTTGTTGGCGGACGAGGGCGCCGAGCCCGCGCAGTAGGAGGCGTCGGAGTCGGCGGTGACGACGCTGAAGATGTAGCCGCTCTTGGCCTTGTCCACGGTCGTCGCCTCGCCGAGCGTCGTGTCCACCATCTTCTTCCCGACGAGGCCGGAGAGGGTCGCGAACTTGGCGCCGCCGCCGTAGGTCGCGCGGTACGCCTCCTGCGCGCTCGAAAGCGTGCGGACGGCGGAGAGCGCCGCCGCCTCGTTGGCGGCGCGGCGCGAGGCGAGGAGGTTCGGGATCGAGAGCGCCGCGATGATGCCGATGATCGCGACGACGATCAGCAGTTCGATGAGCGAGAAGCCGGCGGCGCGCTCGGCCGTGCGTTGCGCCTGCCGTCGCGCGGCCCGCCGTCTCGCGGCGCGGCGGCGGTTGACGAGGGCCTTCCTGTGTTCGAGTCTGTCGTTCATCTGGCCACCTCTCGGGAGGGCGGGTTGGCGTGGGATTGTTGTCGGGCCGTCCGGGGGCGCGGGCGGCGCGTCTTAAACGGCAGCGCGGGGGCGCGATAGATGTCTAACGGCCCCCGCGCTGCTACTACTGTCCGGTGTTGAAGGCTTAGTTGCCGATGGCCTTCGCGCCGGTCGTGTCGCCCATCGGGGTCTGGCTCGACTCTTCCTTGGCGTAGATCACGCCGGCGTTGTCCGACCAGAAGTTGCGCGAGCCGCTGTTGGCCGTGCACTGCGTGCCGGTGGACTCGTAGCCGCTGCCCCAGTCGCTGTCCTTCGCGCTGAGCTCGAAGAAGTAGCCGCTCTTGCAGTTGCTCGTGTCGGTGGCCGCGGCGACCGACGAGTCGATGAGGCCCTTGGAGGCGAGGGTGGTCATGTCGGCGTAGTCGCCGAAGCCGACGGTCGAGGCGTAGGTGCTCTCGGCGGTGCCGACGGTGCGGAGGGCGGAGATGGCGGACGCCTCGTTGGCGGCGCGGCGGGAAGCGAGGAGGTTGGGGATGGCGATGGCGGCGATGATGCCGATGATCGCGACGACGATCAGCAGTTCGATGAGCGAGAAGCCCTTCTGGCCGTTGTTCTTTTGCATTTCTTTAGCGGTGCTCCTTAGAGAAGTTGTTTGAGTGAAGATTTTTTTCTCGCGCCGTCGGCCATCGTTTCAGGCTACGCGCCGGTCGCGCGACTGTCGGTCGCGGTTGGCTAAAACAAGGGGCGTGCCAGTGGGCGCGCGGCCGTGCGAATGAGGGAATCCGGCCGGTTTCGCAGGAAAATTTGCAATCCCCCGCGCGGGGCCTTTGTCGCCGGGGTGACGCCGCCCGTTCCGGTAACAAATTACGTCAGCCGCCCGCTGACGTAATTTGACAGCCCACTTAAACGGGAAAGAGGTGTGAGGAAATCCAGAAAATCCCCGGGAAGAGTTCCAGAAACGAGGGCGCGGGAAGCGGCCGCCTTTAGCCCTCGGACGAGCCGCGGCCGGCGGCGTCGGAGCGGAGCTGGGCGGTCATGCTGCGGATGCCGTGCTTGTCGAGGAGGTGGCGCAGGGAGCGCACCGAGAGGTGGAGGACTTCGGCCGCGCGCGTCTGGTTGCCGCCCGTGCGCCGGAGCGCTTCGAGCAGGTAGGTCTTCTCAAGGTGTTCGAGGTGCGCGACGAGGTTCAAGCCCTCCTCGGGCAGCCCCGTCTCCGACGGGGTGACGGTGGCGGGGTTGTAGTTGGTCACCGACTGCGGGAGCGACTCGGGCTGGATGGTGTCGGTGCGCTCTAAGGCGACGGCGCGCTCGATGGTGTGCTCCAGCTCGCGGACGTTGCCGTGCCATGCGTAGGCTTCGAGCAGTTCGCGCGCGCGCTCCGTGACGCGCAGGCTCCGCCCCGTCTGGCGGCAGAACTTCTCGACGAAGTGGTCTACCAGTTCCTGAATGTCCTCGCGCCGCTCGCGCAGGGGCGGCAGCTCAATCGGGATGACCGAGATGCGGTAGAAGAGGTCTTCGCGGAAACTGCCCTGCTTGACCATCGAGGCGAGGTCGCGGTTCGTGGCGGCGATGACGCGCGTGTCCACGCTCGTCTCCTCGTGCGCGCCGACGGGGCGCACCTTTCGCTCTTGCAGGACGCGCAGGAGCTTGACTTGCATCGTGGGCGACATCTCGCCGACCTCGTCGAGGAAGATCGTCCCCTTGTCGGCCGCCTCGAAGAGACCCTTGCGGTTGGCGGTCGCGCCGGTGAACGCCCCGCGCGTGTAGCCGAACAGCTCCGACTCCAGAAGCGTCTCGGTGAAGGCGCCGCAGTTGATCGGCATGAAGGGCTTGTCGGAGCGAGGGGAGAGGTTGTGGATGGCGCGCGCGACCATCTCCTTGCCGGTGCCGGACTCGCCGGTGATGAGGATGGTGGACTGCACCTGCGCGACCGTCTCGATCATCTGGTAGACGGCCTGCATCCGGCCGGAATGTCCGATGATCTGGTCGAGCCGGCCGCGCTCGCGCTGCGCGCGTTTGAAGGCGCGGTTCTCCTGCAAGAGGCTGAGGCGTTCGAGCGCCTTCTCGACGATGAGCTTCAGCTCCTCCACGTCGAAGGGCTTCTGGATGAAGTCGTCTGCGCCGAGCTTGAACGCCTCGCGCGCGGTCTCGACGGTGGCGAAGGCGGTCATCATCACGACGCCCGCGTCGGGGAGGAACTCGCGCAGGCGGCGCAGCAGCTCGATGCCGTTCATGTCGGGCATCTTCACGTCCGAGACGATGAGGTCGGCCGGCTCCGCGCGCAGCAGTTCCAGCGCCTTCGAGCCGTTCTCGGCCGTGCGCACCGCGTGCCCCGCCCGCCCGAAGACGTGCGACAAAAGCTGCCGCATCCCCGGCTCGTCGTCAACGATCAGAAGGTTCGCCATAGTCTCTAAGGGTGACCCTTAACTCGGTTTCGCGGGCAGCTCTATCGTGATGGTCGTCCCGTGCCCCTCGCGGCTGCGGACGTTAATTGTACCACCGTGGTCGCGGATTATCTGGTAGACGATGGAGAGGCCGAGCCCCGTGCCGCCGGTGGTCGAGGACGAGAAGGGCTCGAACAGCCGCTCGACCTGCGAGGGCGTCATGCCGCGCCCCGTGTCGGCGAAGGTGATGCGGACGCTGCGGCCGGCGGAGCGCGCCATCTCCGCGCGCAGCGTGCCCCCGTCGGGCATCGCCTTCAGGGCGTTTCGCGTGAGGTTCCAGAAGACCTGCCGGATGCCCTCGACATCCGCCATCGCGACCAAAGGCTCCTCCGGCAGCTCCTCTTCGAGCTTGTGCCCGTCGAGCAGCTCGGGGCTGTGGCGCAGCAGCGCGAACGTCTCGCGCAGCGGCTCGCGCAGGTCGGTCTCGGCGAGCGTGAACTTGCGCGGCCGCGCGTAGGTCAGAAAGTCCGTGATGATGCGGTTGAGCCGGTCGGACTCGCTCAAGACGATGTCCATCAATTCGCGCTGCGACGCGTCGGCCTCAAGCTCCGAGCGCAAGACCTGTATCGAGCCGCGCATCGCCGCCAAGGGGTTGCGGATCTCGTGCGCGATGCCGGCGGCGACGCGCCCGACCGCCGAGAGCCGCTCCTGCCGCCGCGAAGTCTCCTCCATCGAGCGGATGTCGGTCAGGTCTTGGAAGGTGATGACGAGGCCGGTCGTCTCGCCGCGCTCGGAGAAGAGCGGCGAGAGGTTGTAGCCGAGCTTGACGAGAAAGCCCTCGGGCGTCAGGCACTCCGACTCGTAGCGCGGGCTGGTGTGCCCGGCGGCGACCGCCGCCAGCGACTCCTCGATGCGTCCGCGGATGTCGCCGAAGAGGATCGACACGTCCTGCCCGCGCAGGTCTGCGGCCGCGTAGCCGGTCATCTCCTCGGCCGCGCGGTTCACCGTGTAGACGCGCCGCTCAAGGTCGGTCGTAATCACGCCCGAGCGGATCGACTCGACGATGCGCTCGTGCAGCGCGCGCAGGGAAGTGAGCGCGTGCGTGGCCTCGCGCATCCGCACCTCGGAGAGCGTCTGCCGCCCGGCGAGCCGCGCCGCCAGCAGCCCGACGACGAGGAAGGCCACGTCGTTGAGCCCCGTCGCCTGCGCGACCTCCGCGAGCGAGGCCGCCATAAGACCCCGCCCGTCGCCGCCCAGCCACCCCGCCGTCAGCCCGAGCATCGTCGCCGTGTAGAGGCAGGCGCAGCCGACCGCCGTCACCAGCGCACCGCGCGCGCCGAGGAAGATGCTCGCCGCCGAGATGACCAGGATGTAGAGCGCCGTGTAGGGCGAGTAGAGGTTGCCCGTCACCCAGACGAGCCACGTCACGAGCAGCACGTCGGCGGCGAACTGCGTCGCGGCCTGCGCGCGCAGCGGAATCCGCGTCAGCCGCAGCGCCAGCGCGTAGACGGCCGAAAGCACCAACACCACCCCCGCGAAGGGGAGAGCGCCGCCGAGCCTCCGCGACTCCTGCGCGCCCGGCGCCAGCCCGCTCGTCCAGAGCACGCTCACGCCGAACAGCAGCCCCGCGACCAGCAGACGCCCCGCGATGAGACTCCAGACCCAGACGTCTTGCAGCCCCCCGTCGCCCCCGACGGCCGCTTTTTCTTCGCGCCCCCTCATCGCGCACAAGCCTAGCATAAAAGCCCGGCCGCCTTGAGTTTTTGTCCGTAATTGAGTCTAAAGTGCCCCTAATCGCCACTTTGCTCGTCTTTTTGAACGGCTCGGGGAGGTAATTTTTGGATTAATGCAAGATAATTTGCAAAATTTAAACCGGGTTTAATAACTCCTTGAAAATAAAGGGGTTGACACCTCTTCCCAGTTTCGGTTAATCTGCGCGCGGACTAAAGCTTCTTCCCGGTGGGTCTGGAGCCGAGGTCGCCTATCTCTTGGACTCCTCTGCACAAACGCTACATAAACTGAAGTGGATGGCAGGTTCCCCTGTCCGCAGAGATTTGCAGGCACTCTTGGGGCTACTGCTCCACTTACTTTCGTCAGTTTTGGAGGTTAAAGTGAAAAAAGCGCATCTCTCCCCCATGATACCTTTGCTGGTGTCATGTTCGCTCGTTTTCGGTATTCTCGTCAGCGACATACGCGGCTACAAGCTCCTCACGAGCGCGCACGCGCAGACGACGCAGGCCAGCCCTTGCACGACCCCTCACCAGACTGTTGTCAGCAAATCCATAGAAATTGAAGAAGGTGTCATCCAGAACGGCATCGCGGTTCACGCCCTGTCGGTGAACGGGCGCGTGGTAGGTAACGCCGTGATTGCCGGCACCATCCGGATCGTCGGCAGCACGGTCGTCAACGCGTCCGGAGTCCTCGTCGGCGGCGATGGCAACCCGAGCCAGGCGGGAGTCCTCGTCGGCGGCATCGGCGGCCCGACTCCGACCGGGGTGCTCGTCGGCGGCATCGGCGGCCCGACTCCGACCGGAGTCCTCGTCGGCGGCTCGCCCTGCACCAACGGAGTGCTCGTCGGCGGCATCGGCGGCCCGGCTCCGACCGGGGTGCTCGTCGGTGGCATCGGCGGCCCGACTCCGACCGGGGTGCTCGTCGGCGGCATCGGTGGCCCGACTCCGACCGGCACCATCGTCTGGGGCCAGGTCAGCGTCAAGGGCGGGGGCATCAACAGCAGCGGCACGGCACGGGGCGGCACGCTGACCGGCGACGGCATCACGGTCGAAGACGGCGTCATCACCGGCCAGAATCTGGTGCTCACCGGCACGACCATCCACGGCGGCGTCATCCACATCGTCGGCAACGGCGGCTCGACGGTTCAAATCTCCCCGGCCGGCTAAGGCCGCAGCGGCCCCAGTGCTGGCTGAGAGTGGCGGGGGGGGGGGGGGGGGGGGG
>DASVQX010000029.1:0-99772 GCA_036388915.1 Pyrinomonadaceae bacterium | reverse complement strand
CGCCGACAGAAGGAGCGCGCGCCGCCTGCTCAAAGAGCGCGCCGCCTCCTCACGCAGCACGCGCTCGACCTCTTCGGCCCCGGGCGGCTCCCCGCCGCCGACGCGCGCGAGGCGTTGCGCGAAGGCCGCCGCCGTGGCGCGGACGTTCACGTCTTCGGCCGCCTCGTCCGGCTCGGGCCGGGGCGGCGTGTGAGCCTGGGCCGTCCCTTCGGCCCGGGGCTCCGCGACGCCCGGGTCGGAGCCCCGCGAATCGGAGGCGACGCCCGCGCCCGCAGGGGCCGCGTCCCCTCCCCGGCGGCTCTCATCCTCGATCTCGAAGACGCGCGCGAAGACGCGGCTGACGGCCGACGTGTGGCGTCGGAGGGCATCGTCGAACTCTTCGGTCGCGCGCTCCGGTGCGAAGTGCATGCGGCGCGCGAGTGTGGCGCGGCGGCGCGGCTCTTCGGGCACGGTGTGGGTCTGCAAGCCCTGCTCCATCTGTAGGCGGTGCTCGACCGTGCGCAGGAAGTCGTAGGCGTCGGACAGCTCGCTCCGCTCGCGCCCGTCGATGAGGCCGCGGTCGGCGAGCCGCCCCAGGGAGATGAGCGTGTGCGGCGCTTGCAGCCAGGCGTCGCGCCCGCCGTGCGCGAGCTGGAGCGCCTGCGCGATGAACTCTATCTCGCGGATGCCGCCGCGGCCGAGCTTGACGTTGAAGCCGCGCGACTCGTCCGCGTGGAAGCGGTCGATCTTCTGCTTGGCGAGCCGCACGTCGGCGAGCGCCTGCGCCGCCGTCTGCCCGCGGCCGTAGACGCGCCCGCGCGAGCCCTCCGCGAAGCGCGCGAAGAGACCTTGCGAGCCCGCGGCCGCGCGCGCGCGGATGAGCACCTGCAACTCCCACGCGTGCGCCTTCTCGCGGTAGTAGCGCAGGGCTTCGGCGAGCGAGACGGCGAGCGCCCCGTCGCGCCCGTGCGGGCGCAGGCGCAGGTCCACGCGGTAGGCGGCCCCCTCGCCCGCGGGGCTCCCGACGATGCGCGCGACGCGCTCGGCCAGGCGGACGAAGAACTCGCGGTTCGTCGTCGCGCCGCGCTCGCCCGCGCCGGAGGTCTCGCCGTCCTCGGAGTAGAGGAAGAGGAGGTCGATGTCCGAAGAGTAGTTCAGCTCGCGCGAGCCCAGCTTGCCGAGCGCGACGACCGACACCTCGGCCGTCGTCTTGCGGCCCCGGGCGTCCGTGCACTGCGGCGCGCCGTAGAGGTTCTCCAGCTCCTGCCGCGCGAGCGAGAGCGCGTGGACGAGGGCGGCGTCCGCGAGGTTGGAGAGCTCCTCGGTCGTCTCGACCATGCTCGCCGCGCGGCGTATGTCGTGGAGGTAGAGGCGCAGCAGCTCGCGGCGGCGGAAGCGCGCGAGCTGCACCTGGGGGCTGACCTGCGTGTGCGTCAGCGCGAAGCGCGCCAGCGACTCGCTCAGCTCCTCGGCCGTCCGCACGCGCGCGTCGGCGCGCTCGCGCGCGAGCCAGCCGAGGTAGTCCGGGTTCTGTTCGAGCGTCGTCCCCAGCAGGGGGCTCCACGCCGCGAGCGCGAGCGCGTCGGCCAGGAGCCCCTCGTCGCGCCCGAACGCGCGGGCCGCGCGCGCGTGCGCCGCCGTCACGCGCTCGTAGAAGAGGCGCGCGCCCTCGGGGTCGGGCAGCTCGCGCAGGAGCGCCCCGATTTTTTCCTCCGGGACCGACAACGTCGTGATATATTACGCGGCCGCCGACAGCGTAGGCCAGCGGGTCGAACGGCCGGCCACCTTTAACGAGAGTCCGCGGGCGCTTCTTTCAAACCCGCGCCACCGAAGACACACGGAATCGCCGACCGCCGGCCGTGGTCGGGCCGGCAAGGAGGGAGACCATGAAGAGAGTCGCACTCGTCACTTCCGCAGCCGCCGCGGGGCTGCTGCTGGCGGCGCTCGCCTACGGCGCGGCCGCGCCGCAGACGAAGACCCACCAGTTCCGCTGCACGGACAAGAACACGTCGCTCTACTTCCTCGTCTACGAGCGGGGCGGGAAGCTCGACGGCGGCCACATGTACATCGAGAACATGCAGGTCGGCGTGCTCACGGCCGAGTGGGCAGGGACGGGCGTCATCAACGCGAAGGTCGCGGGCAACACCGCCAACAACATCTCGCTCCACCTGCACAAGGCCGCCAGCAAAGTCCTCGTCGTCAACTCCTCGACGCCGAAACGCGTCGAGGTCTGCGCGGCGGATTATAAGTATCAGTAGGCGGGAACCGGCGGGCCGGCGGCGGCAGGCGGTTAAGAGATCAAGACGGCATGAAGGAAGCGGAGGCGGCGAGTTGTCAATCTCGCCGCCTCCGCTTCCTTTGAACGCTCTGTTCCGTTCCTAACCACCCGCAGCCGCCGGCCCGCCGCCCGCTGCTCTTAAATGTCGAAGTAGAGCGAGTACTCCAGCGGGTGCGGGCGCATCCGCATGGGGTTGATCTCCTTCTCGCGCTTGTAGGTGATCCAGCGGTCGATGAGCTGCGGCGTGAAGACCTCGCCCTTGAGCAGGAAGTCGTGGTCGGCTTCCAGAGCCTTGAGCGACTCGTCGAGCGAGCCGGGCAAGGAGGGGACGTTCTTCAGCTCCTCGGGTGCGAGGTCGTAGATGTCCTTGTCGAGCGGCTCGCCGGGGTCGATGCGGTTCTGCACGCCGTCGAGGCCCGCCATCAGCATCGCCGAGAAGGCGAGGTAAGGGTTGCACGAAGGGTCGGGCGGGCGGAACTCAAGCCGCTTGAGCTTCGGGCTGGTCGAGAACATCGGGATGCGAATCGCCGCCGAGCGGTTCCGCGCCGAGTAGGCGAGGTTGACCGGAGCCTCGAAGCCGGGGACGAGCCGCTTGTAGCTGTTCGTCGTCGGCGCGGCGAAGGCCACGACCGCCGCCGCGTGCTTCAGGAGGCCGCCGATGTACCAGCGCGCCAAGTCGGACAGCCCCGCGTAGCCGTCGCCGGCGAAGAGCGGCTTCTCGCCCTTCCATAAGCTCTGGTGGCAGTGCATCCCCGAGCCGTTGTCGCCGTACATCGGCTTGGGCATGAAGGTCGCCGCCTTGCCGTACTGGTGTGCGACGTTGCGAACGACGTACTTGAAGATTTGCAGGTTGTCGGCCGTCCCCAACATGGTCGAGAAGCGGAAGTCGATCTCGCACTGGCCGGCCGTGGCGACCTCGTGGTGGTGACACTCGACCGTGATGCCGCACTGTTCGAGCGTGAGCGAAATCTCCGAGCGCAAATCGGACAGCGAGTCCGCGGGGGGGACGGGCACGTAGCCCTCCTTGTTGCGGATGCGGTAGCCGAGGTTGGGGCCGCGGAAGTCGTCCTCGCCGCGCCCCGAAGACCAGGGTCCCTCGTCGGAATGAATGCGGTAGCTGCTGTGGTGCGGCTCGTTGTTGACCTCGACGCCGTCGAAGATGAAGAACTCGGCCTCGGGGCCGAAGTTGACCGTGTCGGCGATGCCCGTAAACTTCAGGTAACTCTCGGCGCGCTGCGCGACCGAGCGCGGGTCGAGGCCGTAGCCCTCCTTCGTGATCGGGTCAACCGCGTTCGCGATGACCGTCAGCGTCGGCTCCTCCGCGAACGGGTCCATCCAGACGCGCGAGGCGTCGGGGATAAGCAGCATGTCCGATTCGTGAATAGAGGCCCACCCGCGCAAACTTGAGGCGTCAAAGCCGAAGCCGTCCTCGAACGACCCTTCGTCGAGCTCGTGCAAAGGATAGGTCAGGTGGTGCCAGGCCCCGACCAAGTCCGTGAAACGTACCGAGACGAACTTCGCCTCGTGGTCTTCCGCATACTTCAAGACCGCTTTTGCGTCCATAATCTCTCCTGACTCTGCGATTTAAGGGGGTGGAAGGTGTCGGCCGCCTTTCGGCGGCGGCGGCGGTGCGGCGGAAACGAGAGCGGGCTTTGCGTCATCCGAGTCCAAGACGCCGTAAAAAGCAGGCATTATAGCCGCGCCCCCGCGCCCGGCGTCAAGCACCCCGCGCGCGCGCCGCGCCCGCGCCGGCGCGGCGCGCACGGCGCCCCCGGCTTAAATCTTTTTCGTACGGCGTTTAGCGCCGAAGCCTGCCGCCGCAGCCCGAAAAAAATAGTTTTTGACCGCCCCCGGCTTTTAGTGTTAAATTGCGCGCTTAAGTAAGTCCAATCCAGATGTCTTCAACCGCACAGGCCGACGACGACGAGGCTGACCCCGCTAAGTTTGTCCGAACCGCGCGAACCCGCAGGGAGGCAGGAGAGCTAGAAGTTGACCACGGCCATCGAACAGACGCTTGAGACCTACGGCATAGAGAACTGGGGGGCCGGCTACTTCGGCATCAATCGCAAGGGCAACCTCGTCGTTCACCCTTCGGAGTCCGACCAGAACCGCGCGGCCGACGTGCGCGAGATCATCGACGACCTCCGGCGGCGCGGCATCCAGACGCCGGTGCTGCTCCGGTTCCCGCAGCTCATCGCGGGCCAAGTCCGCAAACTCCAGCGCGCCTTTCGCAACTCCATCCGCGAGTACGAGTACCAGGGCTCGCACATGTGCGTCTACCCGATGAAGGTCAACCAGAACCGGGCGGTCGTCGAGGAGTATCTGCGCGAGGGCTCGCGCTACGACTTCGGGCTCGAAGCCGGGTCGAAGGCCGAGCTTTACGGCGCGCTCGCGATGGAGCAGTCGAGCGAGAGCCTCCTCGTCCTCAACGGCTTCAAGGACGAGGAGTTCATCGAGTTGGCCTTCCTCGGCGCGCGCTCGGGCAAGAAGGTCGTCATCGTCATCGAGAAGCTGAACGAGTTAGACCACGTGCTCAAGATGACCGACCGCTTCGAGGGCGGAGACCTGCCGATCATCGGCCTGCGCGTCAAGCTCTACTCGAAAGGCTCGGGGCGTTGGGAGAAGTCGGGCGGCGAGGCCGCCAAGTTCGGGCTGACGACGACCGAAATCCTTGAGACCATCCGCCGCATGCAGGAGGCGGGGCGCATCGACATGCTCAAGCTCCTGCACTTCCACATCGGCTCGCAGCTCACCGACATCAAGCGCATCAAGAACGCGATGAAGGAGGCCGCGCGCGTCTACGCCAAGATCGTCCAGATGAAGGTGCCGGTCGATCTCTTGGACGTGGGCGGCGGGATGGCCGTCGATTACGACGGGTCGAAGACGGCCTTCGACTCGTCGGCCAACTACACGGCGCAGGAGTTCGCCAACGACGTCGTCTACACGATCATGCAGGTCTGCGACGACGAGAACGTCCCGCACCCGACCATCATCCAGGAGTCGGGCCGGTACCTCTCGGCCTACCACGCCATCCTCGTCACGAACGTCTTGAGCGAGATCGAGACGGTCGTCGAGGACATCACGCCCATCGAGGTTGACGACGACGACCCGCAGGTCGTCATCGAGCTGGCCGATTTGCGCGAGACGATCACGGTCAAGAACTACCGCGAGTTCTACCACGACGCGCTTGAGCACCGCGACGAGCTGTTCACGCTCTTCAACCTCGGGCTCATCACTCTGGAAGACCGCGCGAAGGGCGAGGTCCTGTTCTGGGACGTGTGCGAGCGCGCCGACAAGCACGCGCAGCTCGCCAAGTACGTGTCGGAAGAGTTCACCGAGCTGCGGAGGCTTCTGCGCGCCAAGTACCTGACGAACTTCTCGGTCTTCCGCTCGGTGCCCGACCACTGGGCCTTAGACCAGCTCTTCCCCATCATCCCCATCCACCGGCTGAACAAGCCGCCGACCGAGTACGCGACGCTGTGCGACATCACCTGCGACTCGGACGGCGTCGTCGATAAGTTCGTCGATCTGCACGACGTGAAGCAGGTGCTGGAGCTGCACTCGCTCGTCGAGGACGAGCCCTACTACATCGCCATCATGCTCGTCGGCGCCTATCAGGAGGTGATGGGCAACAACCACAACCTCTTCGGCGCGCCGAACGAGGCGCACGTCCACATCGACGAGGACGGCTACCTGATCAAGAAGGTCGTCAAGGGCACGACCGTGGGCGAGGCGCTCTACCGCGCGCGCTACGAGAGCGGCCAGCTCCACGAGGGCTTCCGCCGCATCGTCGCGCAGCGCGTCAAGCGCGGCGACCTCTCCGAGGCCGACGCCGCCGGGATGGTCGAGCTCTACGAGTCGCGCATCGACGCCTACACCTACCTCGCCGTCAACGGCGAGCAAGAAGAGAAGCGCCGACGGCGGTGAAAGGAGAAATGGTGGGCGACGAGTGATGAACCTCCCGGCGAGGTCATATCCATCATTCACCACTCATCATTCATCATTTGAAAACTATGGTCACCCAACGTAAACCGCGAGCCACGAAGTATCTCACCGCCCCGATCAGGCCCGTCCAGGTGGACCGCGACCGCTCGGTCGCCGGGCTGCTGGAGAAGATGGAGGGCGCTGGCCTCGGCGGCCGACAGCTCGCGGAGGCGCACCGCATCTGGCTCGACATGCTCGGCGACAACACGACGGTCGTCGTCGCGGCCAACGGCGCGCTCATCCCGGCGGGGATGCGCCGCCTGCTCGCCTACGTCATCAAGAACCGCTTCGTGGACGTGATGGTCTGCTCGGGCGCGATGCTCTTTCAGGACCTGCACGAGACGCTCGGGCGGCAGCACTTCCAGGCGCACCCTTCGATGACCGACGCCGAGCTTGAGGCTTCGCAGATTTCGCGCATGTGGGACGTGCTCGCCAGCGAGGAGGAGTACAGCGAGGCCAACGAGTGGGTCGGCGGCTTCACCAACCAGCTCGACCAGACGCGCGCCTACTCGACGCGCGAGTTCCTGCACCTGTTGGGGCGCGAGCTGGCCGAGATCGCCACCGACGACGGGATACTCACGTCGGCCTACAAGGCGCGCATCCCCGTCTTCTGCCCGACCATCTCCGACAGCTCGATCACGGTCGGCATCGCGGGCGCGCGCTTCGAGAAGAAGAACAGCTTCTGCTTCGACATCGCGCAGGACACGCTCGACCTGATGCAGATCGGCGCGCGCTCGCGCGTGACGGGCGTCATCAACCTCGGCGGCGGCACCAGTCGCAGCTACGTCCAGCAGATGGACTCGGCCTCCGAGATCATCAAGACGCCCGCGCGCGGCCACAAGTACGCGATTCAAATCTCCACCGAGCAGTCGGCGCACGGCGGCCGCACCAGCCCCAACACCGACGACGAGTCGCTCGTCTTCGGCAAGCTCCAGCGCGGCGCCGCCACCGCCTACGTCTCCTGCGACCCGACCATCGCGCTCCCCATCCTCGTCACCGCGCTCTCGCAAACGGCCGCCAAGTACATGAAAGGCCGCAAGCGCCCCAACTTCACCTTCATGGGCAAGGAGCTGACGGTCGAAGTCCCTTAAGAAAAATCGGCGACGAGAAATTTTCATGGCCGGCAGCTCCGTTGCTCTCAACGGGATGCCGGCCATCTTTCTTACCCTGCTCTTTGAGTAGGCCCCGCCCCGTGCGCCGGAACGTGGCGGCGACCGGCGCCGTGGAGGTTAAGGTTACCGCCCCCTTGCGACCTTTACGTCGCCTTCGACTCTAGCTCGTCCATACGCTTCTCCAAGCCACGCTGGTCTGCCCGGACAATCATCACGTCCTCGGCAAGCATTCCGACCTGCCTCTCGAAACGACGCAGGCTGGAACGCAACTCGCTCCCGAAGCCGTCGAGCCGCTTCTCGAAGCTGTCCAGACGGCTCTCGAAGCTATCAATACGGCCTCCGAAGCTGACCAGTTGACCTTCGACGGCGTCCAGCCGCACGAGCACCTGCTCCCAGATGGGGCGGGTGTCGTGCAAGCGCCGGTCAACCTTGTCTTCGAGCGACGAGAGGCGAGTCTCCAAATTCGAGATACGGTTCTCGACGTTGTCGAGCCGCGAGTCGATAGAGTCGAGACGGGCGAGAATTAATCTCACGCCGTCCTGAGGCAGATTCTGAGTGGGTTCCTCAGTCATGCCTAGGATTATCCTCCCCGCCGGGTGGGCTTTCAAGGTCTTTCACGGTCGGAAACGGGCTGCGTTATAATCCGGGGTATGTCTGAATCAGCACACCTTCCGATGAACTTCGGCGGCATCGAGGACGAGGAGCTGTCGAGCTTTGAGCGCGCGCGCGTGGTCGTCTGGCCGGTCTCCTACGAGGGCACCGTCTCTTACGGGACGGGGACGGGCGCGGGCGCCGAGGCCATCGTGGACGCGTCGCGCAACATGGAGCTGTACGACGAGGAGACCGACGCCGAGGTCTACCGGCTCGGCCTGCACACGACCGAGGTCACGCCGCCGGCCGACACGCCCGAGGCGATGATGGAGTCGCTGTACGAGAGGGCGCGCGGGCTGGTCGAGGCCGGCAAGTTCGTCTGCATGATCGGCGGCGAGCACTCGGTGAGCGCGCCCGTCATCCGGGCGCACGCCGAAAGCTACGAGAATCTCTCCGTCCTCCAGATCGACGCCCACGCGGATTTGCGCGACACCTACGACGGCACGCCGCACTCGCACGCCTCGATCATGGCGCGCGTCGTCCGCGACCTACGGCTCCCGGCGGTGCAGGTCGGCATCCGCTCCATCTCGGCCGACGAGGCGCGCTCGCTCGACGAGTTCCCGACGCGCATCTTCTGGGCCAAGGACATCGCGGGGCGCACCGACTGGTGGGAGGAGGCCGTCGCGGGCCTCACCGAGAACGTCTACCTCACGATTGACATCGACGGTCTCGACCCCTCGCTCGTCGCGCAGACGGGGACGCCCGAGCCGGGGGGCCTCGGCTGGTACGAGGTGCTCGGCCTCATCCGCACGCTCGCGCGCTCGCGTCGCGTCGTCGGGATGGACTTGACCGAGTACTCTTACGTCGAGGGCTTCAGCTCCTCGGCCTTCCTCTGCGCGAAGCTCATCTACAAGTCGCTCTCCTACATCTTCGAGTCCGAGACCGAGCGCGTCCGCGGCCGAGACCGAGCCTCGCGCGCGGGCGCGTAAGGGTTGAAAAATTTCTTGACTTCCTTCCGAAGCGCGTGTGCAATACGCCCCATGCTTAAAGGCATGAGCACACGCTTCCCTCCCTGGTAAGACCCCGCCACAGAGGCGAGCACGACCGCGGCCCCGGCGCGCGGCGCGCGCACGGGTGCGCGCGTGCCGACGGGCTTGCGGCGCGCGCTCGCGCGCTCGGTGATTCCTCCGCCACGGGCCGGACGTTTTCAGACGCCACGCAACGAAAACGTTCCGGCTTCCGTGGAAAGGAGAATCACCGTTCATGTCATTTGCACGAAACACCTCGCGCGCCGCGCGCGGCCGCGAAGGCGCGCGGCGCGGCCTGTCCCTCTTCGTCCTCACGCTGCTCGCCGTCGAGTTCTTGGACGAGCTGGTCTTCGGCGTGCGCGAGGCGGCGTGGCCGCTCATACGCGACGACCTCGGCCTGTCGTACACGCAGGTCGGCCTGATCTTGAGCGTGCCGCCCGTCGTCGGGAACATCGTCGAGCCGGCGCTCGGCATCCTCGGCGACGTGTGGCGCAGGCGCGCGCTGGTGCTGGCGGGCGGGGTCGCGTTCGCGGCGGGGACGCTGCTCGTCGGCGCGAGCACAAGCTTCGCGCTGCTGCTCTTCGCGTCGATACTGTCGAACCCGGCTTCGGGCGCGTTCGTCGGGCTCTCGCAGGCGACGCTGATGGACGCGGCGCCCGGGCGGCGCGAGCAGAACATGGCGCGCTGGGCGCTGGCCGGCTCGGTCGGCAACTCGGTCGGGCCGCTGGCCGTCGGCGCGTGCGTGTGGGCGGGCGCGAGCTGGCGCTGGGGCTTTCTCGCGGCGGGCGCGCTGATGCTCTTCGCGGTCGCCGCGGCGTGGCGTCAGCCGTTCGAGACCCCGGCCGCGCCGGAGGTCGCTCACACGCGCGCGGCTCTCGCCGAGGGCTTGCGCGAGGCGCTGCGGGCGTTGCGCAGGCGCAGGGTGCTGCGCTGGCTCGTGCTGCTTGAGCTGGGCGACTTCACCTACGACATCCTGCGCGGCTTCCTCGCGCTCTACTTCGTGGACGTGGTCGGGGCCGACGAAGGGGGCGCGGCGCTGGCCGTCGCCGTGTGGACGTGGGTGGGGCTGGCGGGCGACTTCGCGGTCGTGCCGCTGCTCGAACGCGTGCGCGGCCTGCGCTACCTGCGCGTGAGCACCTCGGCCGTGGCGCTGCTCTTCCCCGCGCTGCTGCTGGCCGAAGGGTTCGCGACGAAGCTGGTGCTGCTCGGGCTGCTCGGGGTCGCGAACGCGGGCTGGTACGCGGTGCTCAAGGGGAAGCTCTACGAAGAGTTTCCGGGCCGGAGCGGGACGGTGATGGCGGTGGGGAACTTCTACGGGCTGGCGGGCGCCTTCGTCCCGTTCGCGCTCGGCGCGTTCGCCGAACGCTACGGGCTCGCGCCGATGATGTGGCTACTCGCCGCCGGCCCCGTGGCGCTGCTCGCCGGACTGCTGATGGTGAAGGAAAGGATGAAGGATGAAGGATGAAAGCGACGCTGTTCAGCATTCCCTTCATCCTTCATCCTTCATCCTTTCATCGAGCATGGCGCGGATTTCGTCGTCGGAGGGGCGGTGGAAGTCTGCGTACCAGAGACCGACGTGGCCGAAAGGCTCGGGGGTGGCGAGGCAGACGAACTCCTCGACGGCCGCCGCGACCAACGCGCGCGCGGCCGGGTCGGCGACCGGGGCGGCGGCCACCAGCCGCGCCGGCGAGCGCGAACGCACGGCGCGGACGGCCGCCAGCATCGTCGAGCCGGTGCGGACGCCGTTGTCGATGAGAATGACGGTCTTACCCGCGAGGTCGAGCGCCGGGCGGCGACCCCGGAAGGCGCGCACGCGCGCGTCGAACTCGGCGAGCGCGTCTCTGAGGAAGTGCCCGAGCGCCGGGTCGGGCGCGGCGTCGCCTTCACGGAGCGCGTCCCTGATTTCTTCGTCGAGGAACGGCGCGCCCGCGACGCTCGCGACGCACAGGGGCGCCTGCGCCCCGCGCGAGACGAGGAGGCGGCGCAAGGCTACGAGGTCGAGCGGGAGGCCGAGCCGCGCCGAGACCTCGCAGCCCACGCCCGCGCCGCCGCGCGCCAGCGCGAGGACTAAGGCGTCGCCGCGCCCCTCGTAAGCTTTCAGCGCGGCGGCGAGGGCGCGGCCGGCGGCGCGTGCGTCGTCGAAACGCATCTTGTCTTTGACCTTCGGCGGCGCGACGGCTTGTGCCGGCGCGCGCCGGGCGTGCTATCTTGCTCCGGCAATTTTACCGGCGCGGGCCGGACACCAAGCCCGGAGGGCAGACGACTATGTCCGCGAAACTGACCGCAGAGGAGTTCAAACGACACCTCGGAACGAAGTTCGCCGTGCGCGTCGAGGCGCCGAAGCCGATTGAGCTTGAGCTGACCGAGGTCAAGGACTACCGGCCGCAGTCGAGCGAGCCGACGGGGATGGAGCGCTTCTCTCTCTACTTCCACGGCCCCGGCGACATCATGATCAACCAGGGCACCTTCACGCTCGACCACCCCTCGATGGGCGAGGTCGTGCTCTTCATGGTCCCCATCGCCCGCGAGCCGCAGGGCTTCCGCTACGAGGTCATCTTCAACTACTTCAAGGATGAAGGATGAATTAAGCACCGTCTTCAATTCATCATTCCGCATTCATCATCCATCATTCTCCCCGCGCCACTCCATGTGGAGGTGCGTGCCGCCCACCTCCTCGAAGACGACGAAGCCGAGCCGCTCGTAGAGCCGCCGCGCCCCCTCGTTCATGACGAAGACCATGTGGCGGAGCTTCTTGCCCGAGGCGCGCGCCTCCTCGGTGAGCGCGCGGATGAGCGCGGTGCCGACGCCCCGCCCCTGCGCCCACGGCAGGACGGTCACGTCGAGCATGTGTATCTCCTCGTCGTCGCGCCCGACCCAGAGCCGGCCGGCCGCCCGCCCTTCAAAAAGAATCAGGTCGTGCTGCGCGTCGGGGTAGCGCGCGTCGTACTCGGTCTTCTGCGCGTGGTACTGCATCCGGCAGAAGGCGAGCTTCTGCGCGTCGTCCCACCACGTCACCTGCGCCAGCTCGGCCTCTCGCGTGCTGGCGTAGATGCCGACCAGCTCCTCGTAATCGTCCTCGGTCGCGGGCCTCAGCCTGACCTCGCGCCCCTCGGCCGTCTCGAACTTTCCTCCGACACTCGACATCGAAAGCGATCCTCCGAAAGCTCGCGTGCGGCGGCGCGCGCCGCCGCGCAACCCCGCCTTGCCGGCGGCGGGCGTGGGAACGCGCCGCCGCCGACGATGGGGTTTTAATTCACGCGAGGAATTTTAAATGGAAGGGGTTCTAAAGGGCGTGGTTAAAGACCGCCTCGTAGAAGTATGTGCCCTGCTGCGGGCCGTCTCGACGAGTCAGGAAGAGCGCGAACTTTCCGAGCGCGGCGTGCTCGACGTCGTAAATCGAAGTCAGGTCTGTCAGCTCCTTGTCGGCGCTGAAGACGAGCGTAAAACTGTCGGTCTGCCGCGCCTTCTTCGTCAGCCCGCGTCCGCGCGCGCTGATGACGCCGTCGCGGACTTTCTCCAGCGTCATGTCTACGGCCTGCGCGCCGGCGCGGACGCGGAAGGTGCCGCCGACGTAGGGCTGGAAGGTCTCGCGTTTGAAGAAGAAGAGGGGGCTTTGCTGCGCCTCGTAGGGGACTTGGAAGTCGCGCTTGGAGTCGGGCTTGGCGCCGACCTGCGCGAAGGCGAGCGGGGCGGCCTTGAGCGCGACGGCCGCCGTCAGGGCGGCGGTCGCCCCCGACCTCAGAAAACTGCGTCGTGTAACGGGCATTGTTTGTCTCTATGCTCCTGCTGTAGGGGTGGGCGGCGGGGTTTAACCCTTCTCCCCGCCAAAAGGCAGTGCAGTGTATGTCAGGTGCGCACTTCTGACAACCTTTATTACACGGGGACTTTAGTCCGCTATTACACAGGGACTTTAGTCCGCGCGCGCCCTCGTTGACCAAACCCTTTTAAATTTGGGGGACATCCTTCTTGCAAAATCCTTTTAGCAAGGTTAAAATTCATGCCGCTTCGCTCTGCGGACGACCGCTCCATTCAGTCCACGCGAGCAGACATTCCTGGAACATTTACACCACCAGAACCCAGGGCGCACACGGGTCTAGTCTTTCCGGCTCAGCAGGTAAAAACGTGCCAGGGTCCCGGCGCCGGCCGCTAGACCAAACAAGCCTTTTGGACAACGATCTCGCAGCACAACACGCTAAGGAGTGAACCATGTCCACACCCTTCTTGGGTGAGATAAAGATTATCTCTTGGAACTACGCCCCCAAGAGCTGGGCCTTCTGTAACGGCCAGTTCTTGCCCATTAACCAGAATCAGCCGCTCTTCTCCCTGCTCGGCACGATGTACGGCGGTAACGGGCAGACCACCTTCGCGCTGCCCGACTTCCGCGGCAAAGTCCCCCTGCACGTCGGCAGCGGCTTTACACAGGGTCAGGTCGGGGGCGAGCCCGCGCACACGCTGACCCAGAACGAGACGCCGCAGCACATCCACTTCTTTAACTCGCGGAACGTCGTCGCGACGGCCACGACCCCCAGCAACACGACCGTCATCGCGAACTCCCCCAGCAACGCCTACGTGCCCCAAGGGCCGCTCGCCCCGATGGCCGGCAACCTGGTCAGTTTCGTCGGGGGCTCGCAGGCGCACCAGAACCAGCAGCCCTACCTGGTGCTCAACTTCATTATCGCCCTGCAGGGCATCTTCCCTTCGCGGAACTAGAGGAGGAACGAAAGTGCCTGAACCATATATCGGAGAGATAAGGATGTTCGGGGGCAACTTCGCGCCCGCCGGTTGGATGTTCTGCAACGGGCAATTGATCCCCATCTCGGAGAACGACGCGCTGTTCACCCTGATCGGCACCACCTACGGCGGCGACGGGCAGGAGACCTTCGCGCTCCCCAACCTCCAGAGCCGCGTCCCCATGCACGCCGGCACGCTCGGCGGCACCACCTACACGCTGGGCGAGGCGGCCGGCGTCGAGGAGGTCACGCTGACGACGGCGCAGATCCCCAACCACACCCACCCGGCGCTGGGCACCACGGCCAACGGGTCGCAGGTCACGCCGGGCGGCGCGCTGTTCGGCCAGTCCACCAACCAGATTTACAGCTTCCTGTCGCCGGTGCAGATTTCGCCGCAGGCCATCACCCCGACCGGGGGCAGCCAGCCGCACACGAACATCCAGCCGTACCTCTGCATCAACTTTATCATCTCGCTCTTCGGGGTCTTCCCCCCGCCACAGTAGGAGGACAGAGAGAATGGCAGACCCATTCGTCGCCGAAATTCGCATGTTCGGCTTCAACTTCGCCCCCACGGGCTGGGCGCAGTGCAACGGGCAGCTTTTGCCCCTCTCCCAGAACACGGCGCTCTTCTCGCTGCTCGGTACCTTCTACGGCGGGGACGGCAAGTCAACCTTCGCGCTGCCCAACCTGCAAGCGAGCACTCCCGTCCACTCCGGCCAGGGGCAGGGGCTTTCGGAGTACTTCCTCGGCCAGCAGGGCGGCACCCAGTTCGTCACGCTGCTCGAATCCGAGATGCCCTTTCACAACCACTCCTTTACCGCCTCGGAGGAGCAGGCGAACGAGAACAACGCGGCGGGCAACGTGCCCGCGGGCGGCGTCGCCATCTGGGCCGTGGACAACCCCGGCCTGACGCCGATGGGGTTCCAGACGCTGACGCCGTACGGCGGCAGCCTGCCGCACAACAACATGATGAACTACCTCGTCGTCAACTTCTGCATCGCCCTCCAGGGCGTCTTCCCGGCGAGGCCGTAGGACGGGAACTCGACCGAGCGGGGCGGCTCTGAACCGAAGGCCGCCCCGCTCACTTTCTAATACTTGAGCCGCCCCCCAGAGCGCGCACTCATCCATGGTTTCACAGCAACTGTTTTCCCGCGCCCGACGCGGTCTTATCGCGAGCCAGCCAAGGAGATTTATGAACCACCGGACTTCGACTCTCTGCCGTCGTAACCTCAGGGCCTACGCCGCCGCCTTCATCTCTTACCTCATGCTGGCCGGCCAGGTGGCGCCGCTGGCGTTCGGCGCCGCCGCGCCCCGCGCCGCCGCCCCGAGCGCCCCACGCCCGACGGCCGAGGCCGAGGCGGTCGCGCCCGTGAGCGCCGCGCGCCCCGCGCCCGCGCCGCTCCCCTTCTTCGCGGCCGGCGTCACGGCGACCAAGGTTGACTCGTACCCCGACCCCAACGCGGACGGCAAGGCAGACCCCGGCGAAGTCATCACCTACACGGTGACGATCAACAACGCCGGCCCCGACCCGGCCACCGGCGTCGTCTTCAACGACGTGGGCGACCCCAACACCTCGCTCGTCCCCGGCTCGGTCAAGACGCAGCCCGTCACGGCCGCCGACACCTACGCCGCCAGCGGCAACATCCCGATCGCCCTCGCCGCGCCCGGCGTGCTCTCGAACGACGTTGACCCCGACACGGGCAACGCCACCGGGCTGACCGTGACGAAGGTGCAGGGCAACGCGGCCAACGTCGGCGTCTTCGCCGACACGACGGCCGCGGGGCGCAACGCCGTCAAGGGCTCGGTCAAGCTCAACTCCGACGGCTCGTTCGACTACGAGCCGCCGCCGGGCTTCGAGGGCGCCGACGCCTTCACCTACGAGGTGAGCGACGGCACGCTGACCGACTTCAACACCGTCACCATCAACATCTCGGGGATGGTCTGGTTCGTCCAGAACGGCGTGAGCAGCCTCAACCGCGGCACCTTCACGAACCCGTTCACCTCCATCGGCTCCTTCAACGCGGCCAACACCGGCACCGCCCCCAACGCCGAGGCGGGCGACTTCATCTCGCTACGCACCGGCACCGGGACTTACAACGAGGTTGACGGCTTCAATCTGCTCAACCAGCAGAAGCTCATCGGCAACGCCGTCCAGTTCAGCACGGTCTTCACGGCCGCGGCCAACAGCAGCTCCCTCTACACGACCTTCGCCTCCGGCACGAACACCGCGCCGACCATCACGACGACCTCCGGCGACGGCATCGACCTCGCCCTCGACAACACCGTGCGCGGCCTGAACGTCGGCGCCACGACCGGCTTCTTCAAGATCGACGGCGCGGCGGTCGGCTCGCCGGTCATCAACGGCGTCAACCTGACGGGCGGCGGCGGCGCCCTCCGCGTCTCCACCAGCGGCGCGTTCGGCACGAACGTCACCTTCGGGACGCTCGAATCCAGCAGCTCGCCGACCGCGAACCTCGAGCTCGTCAACGTGACCGGCACCCTCGCGTTCACGTCCGCGGGCACGGGCTTCACGGGCAGCGCGGCGGCGGCGCCGGCCATCAACGTCAACGGCGGCGGCGTCAACTTCACCTACACGGGCAACGTGACGAAGGCCACCACCGGCGCGCTCCTCTCGGTCGCGGGCGGGCACAACGGCACGCTCACCTTCAACACCGGCACGCTCTCGGCCACCTCCGGCACCGGCCTCCAGTTCAGCGACGCCGACGGCGCCTACAACTTCTCGGGCACGACCACGCTCGGCGGCGGCGACGCGGGCGTAGACATCCTCAACAACTCGGGCGGCACTTTCAACTTCAACGCCTCGACCACCATCACCAACCCCACGGGGACGGCCTTCAACGTCGGGAGCACGCCCGGCTCGCCCAACGTCACCTACAGCGGCACCATCACGCAGAACACCGCGGCGCAGCGCGCCGTCAACATCGACGGCACGACGGGCGGCGCCATCGCCATCGCCACCGTCACGGCCGGCTCGGTCGCGGGCGGCGTCACCGCCACCGGCATCAACATCAACAACGCCAACGGCAGCGTCACCTTCACCACGCTCAACCTCGGCACCTCCGGCACGCGCATGACCGCGCAGCCCATCACCATCACGGGCGGCTCGGGCGCGAAGGCGCTCGGCACGTTCAGCATCTTCACCGGCGGCGGCGCGGCGGCCCTCGCCGCCACCGACAGTGTCGGCGAGGTCAGCAACACCACCGGCGCCATTGATACGGCCGGGGGCGCCGGCGCGCGCGCCGTCAGCATTGACGGACCCGCCGGCC
Organism: Pyrinomonadaceae bacterium; assembly: GCA_036388915.1. Lineage (GTDB taxonomy): Bacteria > Acidobacteriota > Blastocatellia > Pyrinomonadales > Pyrinomonadaceae > QHXN01. Next base: position 82,783 of record DASVQX010000029.1, on the reverse strand, counting down.
GCACGCCCATCAACCTGACCTTGACCACCGTCACGACGGCCGGCGCGACCAACAGCATCAACCTCGTCGAGGTCTCGGGCACGAAGTTCCAGGTGACGGGCACCACCCAGATCAACACGCGCACGGGGACGGGCATCCTCGTCAACAGCGCGACGACCCCCACCATCCAGTTCGCCACTGTCAACGTCCCGAACACGGGCAACGCCGGCGGCCACGGCATCCGCGTCGAGAGTTCATCCTCGGCCGTCACCATCGCCACGGCCACCATCTCCGACGCCAACACGACCAGCACCCAGGCGGCGGACTCCGACACCGACTTCCTCCCCCAGACGGACGGCGACGGCGACGCCATCTTCCTCAAGTCCAACACGGGCTCGTTCACCCTCAACGGCGGCACGCTCTCGAACTGCGGCAACGACTGCATCGACGCCCGCAACATACAGAACTTCGTGATCTCGGGCGTTACCGTCAACAACCCCGGCATCGACTCGAACGGCGCGAACGCCGCGACCGAAGGCGGTCACGGCATCGCGCTCAACAACGTCACCGGCACGAACACCATCACCAACTCGACCGTCACCAACTGGGAGACGGCGGCGCGCGACGGACTCCGCTGGCAGAACAACACGGGGACGGGCACGCTCACCATCCACGGCTCGACCTTCTCGAACTCGGAGACCGGGTCGAACGCCATCCTCTACGAGGCCACCGGCAGCAGCACCGTGATGACGCTCAACGTCGGCGGCGCGGCGGGCGGCCAGCCCAACACCTTCTCGCAAATCTTCGGCAACGCCATCACGCACAACGCGGGCGGCACCGTCGCCAACTCCACGCCGCGGGCCGACCTCAACGTCATCGGCAACACCTTCTCGGGGACGCCCAACGGCGGCCAGAACAGCGTCTCGTCGCGCAACGGCGCGTCCGGCCGGGCCATCACCGTCATCTCCAACAACACCTTCGACGGCGTGGGCAAGACGCTCGCCGACACGTCGGGCGTCATCGACCTCGGCGCCGACGCGACGGACGCCAACGCGGTCGCCAACGGCAACTTCATCCACTTCACCGTCACCAACAACATCATCAGGAACATCGGCACCAACACCGCGTGCCTCTCGCCCGCGAGCCCGCTCGACTGCCACGGCAAGCGCGGCATCGACGTGTTCCTCGACGACAACTCCATCATCGGCAACGACACCAACCCCGCCCTCGACGCGGACGACGCCATCGTCATCAGCGGCAACGTCATCACGAACATGCAGCGGTCGGGCATCATCTTCGACGTGGGCCAGGTCTTCAACGGCTCGAACATGGCCGCGAAGGTGACGAACAACCGCGTCGGCATTGACGCCAGCAACGTCGTTTCCCGCGTCGGGCAGGGCGACGCGCTGGCGGCGGCCGGCGAGTGGTCGATGCTCGTCGAGAATCGCAACCAGAACGCCAAAGACCTCAACATCCTCATCTCGAACAACCTCTTCTACAACGGCAACGGCGGCGCGGGCAGCGCGCTGAACAACTCGGGCATGCTGTTCCGCTCGCAGAGAACCGCGACGCTGACCGGCACCGTCACCAACAACACCTTCAACGTCAACACCTCGTCCACCTCGTTCGGCGTCAACGTCGGCACGGTCAACACCGGGACGCCCTTCGTCTGCTTCGACGCCACCGGCAACACCATCTCCGCGCCCGGCGGCGGCTTCGCGCTGACCGAGGCGGTCGGCGACCTGAACGTCGAGCAGGCCAGCGCCGCCGCGCTCTCCGCGGCCAACGGCGGCGCGACCGTCACCGTCCTGACCGGCGCGCCCGACTTCGGCGTCGCCTGCGCCGCGCCCCCGGCCGGCTCCTTGAGCGGCGGCGGCAGCGACGCCTTCTTCGGCGCCGCCATGGCCGGCGCGCCCATCACGACCACCGCGGGCGACGCCAAGTCCAAGAGCGCCTTCGGCGGCGGCGTCACCGACCGGCCGTTCATCGGCCTGCCGCGCACCGCGGCGCCCAAGCAGGCGGCGGCCGCGACCACGGTCGCGCCCAACTCGGCGGCCGCGACGGCGACCGTCGCGCCCAAGACCGGCAACGTCCGCAAGGCCACTTCCAAGGCGACGGCCGGCGCCCTGTCGGGCACCGCCGACGCGACGACGAAGGCCGAGAAGTCGGCGCCCGTCACCGCCCGCGAGGGCTTCGACAAGCGTGCGAAGCGCGCGCTCGTCCAGAGCGACACCCCCGGCGCGCCGAACGGCACCGGCGTCGGCATCAGCAACCTCAACATCGGGACGCTCGCCGCGAACGACTCGGTCACGATCACCTTCCAGGTGACCGTTGACAACCCGTACTCGGGCGGCGCGAACGTCTCGAACCAGGGCACGGTCTCCGGCTCGAACTTCTCGAACGTCCTGACGGACGACCCGGCCGTCGGCGGCGCAAGCGACCCGACGCTGACGCCCATCAACGCGAACAAGATCACCATCAACAACGCGAAGGTGGCGGAGCCGACCAGCCCCAACACCGTTGACATGACGTTCACCGTCTCGCTGGAGCAGCCGGCGGCCGGACCCATCACCGTCAACTTCGCGACGGCCAACGGCACCGCCACCGCCGGCACCTGCGGCGACCCGGGCGCCGACTACGTCTCGACCAGCGGCCAGGTCGGCTTCGCGACGGGTCAGCAGGTTCAGACGATAAACGTCCCCGTCTGCTCCGACTCCGACTCGGAAGGCGACGAGACGTTCGTCGTCAACCTGACCGGCCCCGTGGGCGCGACGCTCAACAACGCGCAGGGCACGGGCACCATCACGGTCAACACGCCGGGCACGTTCCTCATCTCCGAGTTGAGGACGACGGGACCCGCCGGGGCGACCGACGAGTTCGTCGAGTTCTACAACAACACGGACTCGCCGCTGACGGTCGCGGCCTCCGACGCCTCGGCCGGCTACGGCATCTTCAAGATGGGCGCGGACTGCACCGCGTCGCCGGTGCTCATCGGCACCATCCCGAACGGGACGGTCATCCCGGCGCGCGGCCACTACCTGGCCGTGGGCGCCGCCTACTCGCTCGCCAACTACGGCGGGACGGGCGCGGCGGCCGGCAACCTGACGCTCACGTCCGACATCGAGGCCGACCGCAACGTCGCGGTCTTCTCGACGGCGAACATCGGCGCCATCTCGACCGTCAACCGCCTCGACGCCGTGGGCTTCGGCGCCAACAACACGGGCACCTGCAACCTGCTGCGCGAGCCGGGCAACCTCGCGCCGGTCGGCGCGGCGCCGACGGCCGAGGGCTCGTACTTCCGCAAGGAGTGCGACTTCGTCGGCGGGTCGGGCTGCGCGGCGGGCGGCAACCCGAAGGACTCGAACGACAACTCGGCGGACTTCATGTTCGCCGACACGCAGGGCACCTTCATCTCGGGCGTCGATCAGCACCTCGGCGCGCCGGGGCCGGAGAGCCTGACGTCGCCCATCCGGCGCGACACGTCGGGCGTCTTCGCCACGCTGCTCGACTCGACCAAGCCTTCGTCGGCCGAGCCGAATCGGCACCGCGAATTCACGGCGCCCGGCTTCACTAACTTCGGCACGCTCTCCATCAGGAGGCGCGTGACGAACACGACGGGCGCGCCGGTGACGCGCCTGCGCTTCCGCATCGTCGAGATGACGACCTTCCCGAACTCCGCCGGTCAGGCCGACCTGCGCGCCATCACCTCGACCTCGACCAGCGTCGGGCCGATCAACGACGCCGGCACGTGCGGCTCGCCGGGGGCGGTGCCGTGCACGCTGACCGTGCAGGGGACGACGCTTGAGACGCCGCCCGCGCAGCCCAACGGCGGGGGCTACAACTCGACGCTCTCGGCCGGGACGATTACGCTGGCGACGCCGCTCAACAACAACTCGGCGATCAACCTCCAATTCGTGCTCGGCATCTCGCAGCCCGGCACCTTCCGCTTCTACATCATCGTCGAAGCGCTCCCGTAACCCGCCCCGGCCGGCCGGCCGGAGCATGAGACGACGAAGAGCCCGCCCCGCTTCAAGCGTGGGGCGGGCTCTTCGCCTCTCACCGCCTGCCTCATCCGTATACCCGGTTGACCCCGCCCGCGCGTTCGGGGTAAGGTGGATTTGTTGCCCCTTCCGCGTGCTCCGGGGTGACGCAACAACCTCACGCGTGCCGCGCAAAAGTCCCGCCGGGATTTGACCCGCGAAGCTACCCTGACAATCTAAACAATCCTTTAAGGAGTCTGCCGTGCGCCAGAAGTTTGCCAACTCGTTCGTACTCGCCCTGTCCACCCTCCTCTGTCTGCTCTGCGGCGCGACCGCCGCGCTGGGCCAGACGACGAGCTTCACGTATCAGGGACGCCTCTCCGACGGCAGCACGCCGGCCAGCGGGACCTACGACATGAAGTTCACGCTCTACGACTCCGGCGGCAACCCACAGGGCACGCCCAACACAATCACGCTCGACAGCCCCGGCGTGACGGTGACGAACGGGGTCTTCACTGCGCAACTCGACTTCGGCTCGGCCGCCTTCGACGGCGGCGCGCGCTTCCTCGAAATCAGCGTGCGCGCGCACAGCGCCGACCCCAACGCGCCGGCCTACACGACCCTCAGCCCGCGCCAGCAGATCACCTCGACGCCCTACGCCATACGAAGCCTCGCGGCCGGTACGGCCGACACGGCGACGACCGCCACGACGGCGACGACAGCGACAACCGCGGCGACGGCGACGAACTTTAGCGGCGGCCTGAGCGGCGACGTGACGGGCACGCAGGGCGCGACGGCGGTCGCGTCGGTCGGCGGGCAGACGGCGGCGAACGTGGCGTCCGGCGCCGCGGCGGCCAACGCGGCGACGGACGCCAACACGGCCGGCGCCATCGTCAAGCGCGACGCCAGCGGAAACTTCTCCGCCGGCACCATCACGGCCGCGCTCAACGGCAACGCCGCGACCGCGACGACGGCGACGACCGCGGCGACCGCCAACGCCGTCAGCGCGTCGGCCGGCGACAGCGTCGTCACGGCCGTCAACGCGAGCGGCTCCGCCATCAACACCGCGCACGTCTCCGGCGACGTGGAACTCCTGCCGTCGGCGACGCAGACGGCCACGCAGGCCGCCGGCGCCACGCGCCCCCTCATCGACGTGAAGCTGGTCGGCACCGACAACCTCGGCACGAGCGGCAGCGGCGATCTTCTCTCGCTGAAGGCGAGCGGCACTTACAGCCTGTACACCGGCGGCACGCCGGAGGCGCGAGATCAGGAGCGGTTCCGCGTAGACAACACCGGCGGCTTCGCGGCCTTCGGCGACCTGGACATCGGCCGCATCCCGGCCGAGGGCGCCGGCACGCGATTCATGTGGATGCCCTACAAGGGCGCGACCCGCGGCGGCTACGTCAACGGCACACAGTGGGACGACGCCAACATCGGCTACTTCTCGACCGCCTTCGGTTACAACTCGCGCGCCTCGGGCGACTACGGCTTCGCCGCCGGCCAGGATGTCGTCGCCGCCAACAGTTGGTCCGTCGCGATGGGCCAGTTCGTCACCGCGAGCGGCGCGGCCTCCGTGGGCTTGGGCTACTACGCGCACACCAACGCGCGCCAGGGCTCGTTCGTCTTCTCCGACCGCTCGGTCCTGGACGACGGCAACTTCGTCACCGACGAGTCGTTCAAGGCGTCGGTCAACCACAGCTTCAACGTCCGCGCGACCGGCGGACTCTGGTTCTTCACCAACACGGCCACGAACACCGGCCTCCGCCTGAGCCACCTGCTCTCCTCCAACACCGCGTACGGCAGCTTCGTCTGGACTGACCGCTCCAGCGACACCGGCGTCACGCCGACGGCGCAGAACCAGACCATCTTCCGCTCCAGCGGCGGCTACTGGCTCTACTCCGACAGCGGCCTCTCGTCCGGCGTCACGCTCGCGCCCGGCGGCGGCTCCTGGACTTCGGTCTCCGACCGCAACATGAAGGCCAACTTCTCGGCGGTCAACCCGCGCGCCATCCTGCGCGGCGTGCTCGCGCTCCCCATCTCGACCTGGAACTACAAGACGCAGGACGCCTCCGTCCGGCACATAGGCCCGATGGCGCAGGACTTCTTCGCCGCCTTCAAAGTGGGCGAAAGCGACAAGACCATCACCACCGTTGACCCGGACGGCGTGGCCTTCGCCGCGATTCAAGGGCTGCACGAGGAGCTGAAAGACCGCGACGCCAAGATTGACGGGCTACAGCAGCAGGTCAAACAGCAGCAGGGTCAGATCGACGGCTTGAAGAAGCTGCTCTGTCTGGATCACCCCGAGGCGGCGGTCTGCAAGGAAAGCAAGTGACGGCCATGCGCGACAGTCTCATCACCGTCCTTCTCCTGTCGCTCCTCGTCGCGCCGGCGCGCGCACAGGTGACCGCCAAGCGTCCCGCGCGGTCGTCCGTCGCCGACGGCGGCTCGGTCTCGAAGGCGCCGAAGCGCGTCCCGGCCGTCGCCGTCCAGTCGAGCGGCGGCGGAACTTTCACGCTTGAGGGCGCCGTCGGCCAGTCGAACGCGTCCGTCGCGGGCGGCACATACACCCTTGAAGGCGCCATCGGGCAGCCTCTGGCGGGCGCGTCGAGCGGCGGCACGTTCGCCCTACAATCAGGCTCCATCGCGGCCCCGCAAGTTCCTTCCGTCCAGACGGTCGTGCGCGCGAGCGCGAACCCCGCGGTTCAGAACTCTTCGGTCGGCTACACCGTCACCTTCACCGCGCCGGTGACGGGCGTGGACGCCTCCGACTTCCAGTTGACGACCTCGGGGCTGACCGGCGCGAGCGTCACGGACGTGGCCGGCTCGGACGCGACCTACAACGTGACCGTCTACACGGGGACGCCCGCGTCCGCCGGGGCCACTCTGCGGCTCGACGTGGCGGACGACGACTCCGTAGTGGACGCGACGGGCGCCCCTCTTGGTGGCGTGGGCGCCGGCAACGGCAACTTCACTTCGGGCGAGGTCTACACCGTCAACCCCAACTTCGCACGCGCCAACGACGCGAGAACCTACGAACCCTCGGCGGGCACGACGCAGCTTCTGTTCACCGTGACGCTCTCCGCGCCGGCCGGCGGCACCACCTCGGTCAACTACGCGACGGCCGACGGCACCGCCACGGGCGGCGCTGTCTGCGGCGGCGCGGTCGATTACGAGTCGAACGGCGGCACGCTCACCTTCCAGACCGGGCAGCGGATCAAGACCGTGTCGGTTAAGGTTTGCGCCGACACGTCGGGCGGCGAGTCGGCCGAGACGCTGCTCCTGAACCTGTCGGGCGCGACCGGCGCGACCGTCCAGAGGGGGCAGGCCACGGGCACCATCTTGCAGGGCGGTCTGAGCGCGTCGGCCAGTTCCGTCATCATCTCGGAGCTTCGGACTTCCGGCCCCGGCGGCGCGGGCGACGACTTCGTCGAGCTTTATAACAACTCCGACTTCGACCAGGACTTGAGCGGCTTCGGGGTCTTCAAGATGGGCGCCTCCTGCGACGCGACGCCCGTGCTCGTCGCCGCGGTGCCCGGCGCCGTCGGCAGCAATACGACCGTCCTCGAAGGGCACGGCCACTACCTCATCGTCGGCTCGCAGTACTCGCTCGCCAACTACGGCGGGACGGGCGCGGCGGTCGGCGACCTGACGATGACCTCCGACATCGAGGCCGACCGCAACGTCGCCCTCTTCGCGACGACCGACGCGGGCGAACTCTCGTCCATCACGCGGTACGACTCCGTCGGCTTCGGGACGAACACGGGCGGCGGCGTCTGCGACCTGCTCCGCGAGGGCAGCAACCTCCCGGCGGCCTCCGGCTCGACGCTTGAGCACACGTACTTCCGCAAGGAGTGCGATTTCGTCGGCGGGTCGGGCTGCGCGGCCGGCGGCAACCCGAAGGACTCGAACGACAACGCGGCCGACTTCCTGCTGGCCGACACGCTCGGGTCATCCATCGGCGGCGTCCAGCGGCTCGGCGCTCCGGGGCCGCAGAACAGAACGTCGCCCGTCCGGCGCGACACGTCGGGCGTCGTCGTCACGCTGCTCGACTCGACCAAGCCGTCGAGCGTGGCGCCGAACCGCGCGCGCGACTTCACGGCGGGGACGAACGCCTCGTTCGGCACGCTCTCCATTAGGAGGCGCGTGACGAACTTCACGGGTCAGCCGGTGACGCGTCTGCGGTTCCGCATCGTCGAGATGACGACCTACCCGACGCCCGGAGGTGGGCAGGCCGACCTGCGCGCGCTCTCGTCGTCGGCGGTGAGCGTGATGTCGATTGACGACGCGGGGACGTGCTCGCCGAGCGCGACGCCGTGCACGCTGACGGTGCAGGGGACGACGCTTGAGACGCCGCCCGCGCAGGCCGTCGGCGGCGGCTACAACTCGACGCTCTCGGCCGGCACCGTCACGCTGGCGGCGCCGCTCAACAACAACGCGGCGATCAACCTCCAGTTCGTGCTCGGCACCGAGGGGTCGGGCACCTTCCGCTTCTACATCATCGTCGAGGCGCTCCCGTAAACAGTCCCGGCAGGCCGGGACGTGAGACGCGAAGGGGCGGCCCCGCTTGTGAAGCGGGGCCGCCCCTTCGCGTCTCACCTTTAACTTCCGGCGGCCTCTCCCCTACCCGAGCCAACTGAGCGCGTCGGCGCCCGCGTCGCGCGTGCCGCCGACGACGCTGATGAAATAGTCTTCGAGCGAGAGCGCCGCGCCCTCTTCGCCGTCTCCGACGCTGATGCCGCGGCGCAACTCTTCCAGCGGCCCGGCCGCCGCCAGCCTCCCGGCCGAGATGATGGCGATGTTCGTGCACAGCCGCTCGACGATCTCAAGGACGTGCGAGGTGAGGAAGACGGTCAGGCCGCGCGCCGTCAGACGCGAGAGCAAGTCCTTGAGCGTGCGCGAGGCGACGGCGTCCACGCCCTCGAACGGCTCGTCGAGGAAGAGAATCTCGGGGCGGTGGATGAGCGCGCACGCCAGCGCCAACTTCTTCTTCATCCCGTGCGAGTACTCGACGACGAGGCGGCGCGGCTCCGAGTCGAGCTCCATCAGCTCCAACAGCTCGCGCGAGCGCGTCGCGATGTCGTCGCGCCCCAGCCCGTACATCCGGCCCGTGAACGAGAGCATCTCCGCGCCCGTCAGCCGCTCGAACAGGTTGAGGTCTTCGGGCACGACGCCGATGCGCCGCTTGACCTCAAGAGGCTCGGCCGCCACGTCGCGCCCCAGGACGCGCACGCCCCCCGCGCTCGGCGCGAGCAGGCCCGTCAGCATCTTAATGGTCGTTGACTTCCCCGCCCCGTTCGGGCCGAGGAAGCCGAAGAACTGACCGCGCTCGACGCTCAGGTTCAGGCGGTCAACCGCCGTGAAGTCTCCGAACCGGCGCACCAGCTCGAACGTCTCGACGGCCGGCCCCGCGCCGCCTCCCTGAATCTGACCGCCGCCCCGCATCTCATCGGCCATGCGACCTCAACCCTTTCCCCCGTAGAAGGCGACGACCTCCTCCGCCATCTTCAAGACCTTGTCGCGCAAGCCCGCGGGCTCGACGACCTCGACCCGCGTGCCGAACGAGAGCGCGAGCCCGCAGGCGTCCTCCTCAAACTGGAAGCGCATCCGCGCGGTCGCCCATCCGTCGGCGTCCGGCTCCGACAACTCCTCCAGACGCGAGAAGCGCCCGGCGTAGCGGAGCAGGTGCAGCACCGACTTGTGCGCGCGAAGCGTCGCGTGGAAGCGCGGCATCTCTTCGCGGAAGCGCGCGAGCGAGCCGGCCCAGAAGGCCGCGAGGTCGAACCCCTCGGGGCGCTCGCAATGCCCGTCCGCGAGCCGCGCCGACGCGACGCGCGAGACGCGGTAGCTGCGCGCCTCGCCGCCCGCGCGCGCGACCAGATACCACACGCTCCCCTTCGCCACCAGCCCGAGCGGCTCGACCTCTCGCTCCTCGGGCGCCGCGCCGTCGCAGTATCCGACCCCGTACGCGAGCAAGAGCTTCCGCCCCCGCCAGACCGCCTCCTGAATCGTGTGCAGGTGCGGCAGAGACTCTTCGGCGCCGCCCCAGCCGGCCACGTCAACGTGGACGCGGCTGCGCGCGTACTCGGCGGCCTCGCGCGACGCCGCGGGGAGCGCCGCTAGCAGCTTGACGTGCGCCGCGTCCGACGCGCGCCCGAGGTTCAGGTCGGCGAGGAGCCGCGCGGGAAGTCCCGCGAAGAGCGTCTGAATCTCCTCGGCGTTCAGCCCCGTGAGGTTGGTGCGGTAGCCGTCAACGAGCGCCCAGCCGCCGCCCGCGCCGCGCTCGGCGACGACGGGGACGCCCGCGGTCGAGAGCGCGTCCATGTCGCGCTGGATCGTCCGCTCCGAGACTTCGAGGCGGCGCGCAAGCTCGCCCGCGGTCAGCCGCTGGTAGATTTGCAGGAGCAGCATGATCGAGAGCAGCCGGTCGGCACGCATCGCCTCGCCCCACCTCCCCGCCGAAAAGTTTTTTCCCGGCGCCGACAAATATGACACAGGTTGTCGTGAGCCGGCGCGTATCTTACCACCCGAAAGGAGGGTTGTTGATGAAGAGTCTGGAAGGCAGGGTGGCCGTCGTCGCCGGGGCGACGCGCGGCGCGGGGCGCGGCATCGCGTGCATGCTCGGCGAGGCGGGCGCGACCGTCTACTGCACGGGTCGCAACTCGCGCGAGCGTCCGAACACGGAGGGCTTCTACGCCGGGCGGCCCGAGACGATAGAGGAGACGGCCGAGATGGTCACGGCGCACGGCGGCGTCGGCATCGCAGCGCGCTGCGACCACCTCGACGCCGCGCAGGTCGAGGCGCTCTTCAAACGCGTGGAGAAGGAGCAGGGGCGGCTGGACGTGCTCGTCAACGACATCTCGGAGGGCGAGATGCACGAGTGGAAGCCGTTCTGGAAGCTGTCGCTCGACAATGGCTTGCGTATGCTCCGCCAAGGCGTGCACACGCACGTCATCACGACGCGCCACGCCGCGCCGCTGATGGTCAAACAGAAGGGCGGGCTGGTCGTCGAGGTCGGCGACGGCGACGCGCTCTACTACCGCGGGAACCTCTTCTACGACCTTATCAAGATCAACGCCGCCCGGCTCGCGTACGCGTGGGCCGAGGAGTTGCGCCCGCACGGCGTGGCGGCCGTCTACGTCACGCCGGGCTTCATGCGCACGGAGGTCGTGCTCGAACACTTCGGCGCGACCGAGGAGAACTGGCGCGAGGTGGCGGGGAAGAACTCGAAGGCGCGCGGCACGGGCTTCGCCGGCTCGGAGTCGCCCTACTTCGTCGGGCGCGGGGTCGCGGCGCTCGCGGCCGACCCGAACGTGTTGGAGAAGTCGGGCGGGCTTTACGGCTCGTGGTCGCTCGCGGAGGAGTACGGCTTCACGGACGTGAACGGCGAGCGCCCGAACTGGTGGGGCTACTTCTCGGAGAACTTCCCGCAGATGGTCAACGCCAAACCCAACACCCACTTCCGCTGGCGTCTCGAACGCGCCGCCGACGCCGACCGCCCCGCCGCGAAGAAGCGACGCGGGAAGAAGTAGACAGTAATCAGTAGTCAGTAGAAAGAAGCGCGGCGCGCCCGGCTGATGGCCGAAACGCGCCGCCTTAGTTTTATCTACTGCCTACTGACTACCGTCTACTGTCTACCCTCTTAGCACCGGGCGCGCTTCGGTGGAGCGGACGTGTGTGGGGAAGGCGCGGTGCGTGCTCATGAGGAAGGCGTGCGAGCTTGAGCGCAGGGCGTTGCCGTGCGTGGCGAGCAGGCGCACCATGCGGCTGAAGGAGGTCGCGCCGTAGTAGTAGCCGTCTTCGAGCGAGACGAGCACGTCGGCCGTGTGGCGCACGCGCGGCGTGAAGACCGACCCGTGGACGTTGGCGAGCGCGTCCGGGTACGTGTGCGACCAGGTGCGCGCCAGCCAGTCCGAGTCGCGCGCGAAGCCCTCGGCGTCGAGCCGCCCTTCGGCGCCGAGCGAGCGCGCCGTCCCGTCGAGGTCGAGCGGGTCGCCGTCCAACTGCTCGTAGCGGTAGAAGGTCTCGCCGCCGCGCTCGCGCCGCTCGACGCGCGCGCTCCCCGACGCGCCCGCCACGACGACCGCCGCGCCGTCTTCGTCACCCTCGCGGTAGACGCTGAAGTCAACGCCTTCCAGATCGCGCAGGGTCTCGGCCAGCTCGGCGCGCCCGGTCTCCTCGCCGCAGTAGAGCGCCGCGTAGCCGCACAGCCCGAAGCCCGGCGCGGAGACTCGACGCTTTCCGCGCGGCCGGCGCATGTTCGTCACCACCTCGTAGCCGTTGCGGCCGAGGTGCGTCAGCAGGTTCACGCGCCGGTTCTCGACGAGGTTCATGCCGTGGTCGGAGAAGAGCACGATCTCGGTCTCGGAGCCGGCCGCCTGCCGTATCTCGCGCAGCAGACGGTCGAGCGATTGGAGCGCGACCGTGAGGCGCTCGGGGCCGCCGATGTGCAGCAGGCCGTCGGTCGCCTTGAGGAAGCCGAAGAAGTCGCGTGAGGGCGGCGCCGACAGAAACCGCTCGCGGAAGCGCCGCATGTCGGCGCGCCACACCGCGTCGGTCGCGACGTAGATGAGGAACTCGAAGGCGAGCGGCTCCTGATAATCCAGCTCGTCCATGTAGGACGACGGCACCTTGTCGGGCGTGCGGCGGCCGATGTACTTGCGCACGCCGCCGCGAAGCTCTTTCGCCTCGCGGTCGAAGTAGAGACTCTCGTAGCCGTTGGGCGGCGTCGCCCCGAGCATCTCGGCCAGCGCGACGTTCGTCAGCGTCGGGAACGGCGAGAGCAGCCGCGCCGGCTCGCGGAAGTTATCGAACATGCCGCGCGACTTAGCCGCCTCGACGACCTCGAACGGCACGCCGTCGAGGCACAGCAGCAGGCGGCGCGGGCGCTCCTGCGGCCTGACGACGCGCAGCCGCGCGCGCGTCTCGGCCTCCCCCTCTTGCGCCGTGATGAGCGGCGTCGGGTCGTGCGACGGACAGATGGTGCTCATTGAAAAATCCTTCCCGCTCGTTCGCCTTAGTTGGCCTTCGCGTCCGAGGTCTCGTCGCCGCCCGCGCCGTTCTCGCTGACCTTGCGCGTCAGACGGTACGGCTCCTTGAGGCCCCGCTTCGCGTCCTCGTGCGAGTCGTAGACGTTCGGGAGCGCGAGCACGGCCTTGTACTGCGCGACCGCCTCGTCGCGCCGCCCCGCGAGGTCGAGCGCCTGCGCGCCGCGCAGACGCGCGCGCGTCACCATCGAGGCTTCGGCGCCCGGCACCGAGGCGGCGGCCTGAAGTTCCTTCGCCGCGCGTTCGGCGTGCCCCGCGACGAGCAGCGCGTCGCCGTAGTTGTAGTGGACGAGGTCGAGCGGCACCTTCGGCGCGTTCGGCCCGGTGGCGGGCGCGAGCAGCGAGTCGAAGACGGCGAACGCCTCGGCCTCGGTCTTGCGCGCGGCCTCGGGGTTGGTCGCGCGGTCGAGCTCGGCCTGCGAGACCAGCGCGTCGGCCGCCTCCATCTTGAGCAGGTAGTTGCGCGGGTACTTCGCCGCCAGCTCGGAGGCGTAGACGTAGGCGTCGCGGTAGCGGCGCTCGCGCTTGAGGAGCGCGACGAGCAGCGACTTCGCGTCGTCGCGCGCCCAGCGCCCCTCGCGCGCCACCTCTTCGAGCGTGGCCAGTCCACGCTTCTTCGAGCCGCGGTAGCCGAGCGCGGTCGCGCCCAGCTTGGCGATGACCGGGAGCGAGCCGACGACGTAGTCGTACATCCCGATGGTCACCTTCGCGTCAACGTAAGAGGGGTCGATCTTGAGCAGGTCGCGGTGGTGCCCGACGGAGTCCTTGCCGTTAGACATCGCCGACATGAAGCTGCGCTCGACCATGCTGCCCCACGCGGCCTTCAGCCCCTCGACCGCGCCGAGGTAGTAGAGCGCGTCGGTGTCCTTCGGGTTCTGCTTGAGCCGCGCCTCGGCCAACTCCTCCGCCCTGCGGGTCAGCTCGCGGAACTCTGCCTGCACCTTCGGGTCTACCTTGTCGTCCTTCTCTTTGTAGAAGCCCTCGTTGTTGTAGAGCGAAGCCTGAAGGCGGCGCGACTCGTTGAGCGTCTTGAGCCAGAGGCTCGCGGCCAGAAGCTCGTAGCCCGCCGGGTGCGCCGGGAACGCGGCGCTCAGGTCGCGGAAGCGACGGCGCGCGCCCTCGTAGTCGAGGTTGTAGAGCGCCTGAAAGCCTTCGGCGCGCAGCGCGTCGAAGCGCTTCTGGTCGAAGGGGCCGGCCACCGCCTTCTCCACCTCGGCGCTGACCGGCTGCGTCTTCTTGCCCTGCGCGGCCGCCGGAGACACTAACGTCGCCGCCAGAAATGTCGTCACGAACAACTTCTTGAAATTCATAAAACTCCCGCCCGTTAAATCCGGCCCGGAAATGTCAGCCCGAGCCGGTCTCAAAACTCTCCAGATACTTCACGCCCGCGCCCGTGTTGAAGAGCACGACGCGCTCGTCCGTCTTCGCCTCGCCGCGCTCGACGAGCGCGCGCAGCGCGGGCAGGCAGGCCGCGCCCTCGGGCGCGACGAACAGCCCCTCGGCCGCGCCGATCTCGCCGACGGCCGCGAGCAGCTCCGCGTCGCTCACCGCGACGGCCGTGCCGCCCGACTCGCGCAGCGCGTCGAGGATGAGGAAGTCGCCCACGGCCTTCGGCACGCGCAAGCCCGAGGCGACCGTCGCCGCGTCCTCGAACTCGGGTGCGAAGCGCAAGCCCTCCTCGAAGGCGCGCACGATGGGCGCACATCCCCGTGCCTGGACGGTGACCATCCTCGGCCTCTTGCTCCCGATCCAGCCCATCGCCTCCATCTCCGCGAACGCCTTCCACATGCCGACCAGCCCCGTGCCCCCGCCCGTCGGGTAGACGACCACGTCGGGCAGCTCCCAATCCATCTGCTCGGCCAGCTCGTAGCCGAGCGTCTTCTTGCCCTCGACGCGGTAAGGCTCTTTCAGAGTCGAAACGTCGAACCAGCCCTCCGCCTCTTTGCGCCGCGCCACCTCGGCGCCGCAGTCGGTTATCAAGCCTTCCATGAGCGTGACGTGCGCGCCCGTCTGCTCGCACTCGACGACGTTGGCGCGCGGCGTGTCACGCGGCATGAAGATGTGCGCCTCCAAGCCCGC
This sequence comes from Pyrinomonadaceae bacterium, assembly GCA_036388915.1. GTDB lineage: Bacteria > Acidobacteriota > Blastocatellia > Pyrinomonadales > Pyrinomonadaceae > QHXN01. Next base: position 67,701 of record DASVQX010000029.1, on the reverse strand, counting down.
GCGCGCGGCGTAGGCGGCGAGCGCGCCGGCGGCGTTCCCGGCGGACGGCACGGCGAGCTTCCGCGCGCCCAACTCCTTCGCCATCGAGACGGCGGCCGACATCCCGCGCGCCTTGAAGCTCTGCGTCGGGTTCTGCGACTCGTCCTTGATGTAGAGGCGTTGCAACCCCAGAGACGCGCCCAGCCGCTCCGCCCTGAGCAGCGGCGTCCAGCCTTCTCCGAGCGAGACGATATTTTCTTCGCGCTCGACGGGCAGCACCTCCGCGTAACGCCATAAGTCGGCCCTTCTCCCCTTCAAACTTTCCTTCGTCAGCTTCGCGGCGGCGGCCCCGAGGTCGTAGCGCACCAGCAGCGGCTTGCCGCACTCCGCGCAGAGGTTGTGCAACCGCCGTGCCTCGTAAGTCTTGCCGCACGCGGCGCATTCAAGGTGGGTGACGTTCATCCGGTCGGGCGCCTCCGATTCGCCTCATTTCCCGCAGGAATTGGATGCCCCGCAGGCTCGGGGCGGCACGGGCGGCGCGCGGAATTTGCCGGCAATTTTACGCCGCAATGCGCCCCGCCCCGACTCTGTTGTGACACTTCAAAGTCTCTCACAACCCCGCTCGACCTGTCAGGTGGAGTGGGTCTGCTGCGCCCCTTTGCGGCGCTCGGGAGTGAGTGGGCGGGCGGTCCGCGTAAGGTGAGTCGGAAAGGTATTGCCCGGCGGGACTGCTGTCAACGTTCATGATTTCCGCGCGGGTTTCGGCCGGGGCGTGGCTATTTGCGCGCGTCGGCGCGCCGGTGCTAGAGTCGAGCCACCGACGATGCCCATCCGTTTAATCGCCCTCGACCTCGACGGCACGCTGCTCGACTCGCGCGGGTCGCTTTCGGAGCGCAACCGCGCGGCCGTCGGCGCGGCGCGCGCGCGGGGCGTGGGCGTCGCGCTCGTCACGGGTCGGCGCTTCCGCGACGCGCGCCCGCTCGCGCTCGAACTCGGCCTGGACGTGCCGGTCATCTCGCACAACGGCGCGCTCACCAAGCACGCGCACTCGCTCGAAACCGTCTCGGCCGTCCTGATGCCGTGTGGGGCGGCGCGCGCCGTCGTCCGCACGGGGCGCGCGCACGGCGCTGACGCGCTCGTCAGCGACGACCACGCCGGCGCCGGCCTGCTCGTCTACGACCACATCAGCGCCGGCAACACCGCGCTCGCCAGCTACGTCGCGTGGTCGCGCCGCGTCGCGGGCGACGAGATTGCCGCCGCCATCCGACAAGTCGAGTCGCTCGAAGAGTACCTCGACCACGACCCGCTGCACGTCGCCTTCTCGGGCGGCTGCGCGGCGATGGAGCGGCTGGCCCAAGTGATGCGCGACGAGTTGGGCGGGTCGGTGAGGCTGCTGCTCACGCTCTACCCGAAGACCGACTTCGCGCTCCTCGACGTGCTGCACCCCGACGCGTCGAAGGGCGCGGGGCTGGCGGCCGTGGCCGACGAGCAGGGACTCACGCGCGATGAAGTGATGGCCGTCGGCGACAACTACAACGATTTGGAGATGCTTGAGTGGGCCGGGACGGGCGTGCTGATGGGCAACGCCGACCCCGCGCTCGGGCGTGGCGGCCGCTTCCACTCGACCGCCACCAACGACGAGGACGGCGTCGCCGCCGCCATCGAGAAATTTGTACTAGAAGAAGAAGTAGTCAGTAGACAGTTCCGGGAGGAGACTTATGGCTAAACGCATTGCGAGAATCGAGACCAACGTGGGCACCATCCGTTTCGAGTTGTTGGAGGAGGACGCGCCGAAGACGACGGAGAACTTCCGGCTGCTCGCCGAAGCGGGTAAGTACGACGGCGTCATCTTCCACCGCGTCATCAAGGGCTTTATGATTCAGGGCGGCGACCCGGACGGCACGGGGCGCGGCGGCGTGTCGGCGTGGGGCGGGCGCTTCAACGACGAGATCAACCGCTCGTCCGAACTCTACGGCGGCGCCTACGAGCGCGGCACCGTGGCGATGGCCAACGCCGGCCCGAACACCAACGGCTCGCAGTTCTTCATCATGCACGCCGACTACCCGCTCCCGCCCTCCTACACCAAGTTCGGCCGCGTCATCGAGGGGCAGGACGTGGTGGACAAGATCGCCACCTCGCCCACCGACCGCGGCGACCGCCCGCAGTCCGAGGTGAGGATGGAGAAGGTCACCATCGAAGAAGAGTAAAAGCGCGTAAACCGAAAGCCGTGAGCCGTGACAGGAAGGAGCGTCTTCCTCTTGTCACGGCTCACGGCTTTCGGCTTACGGCTTTCGGTTTACCTCCGAGGGGCTTACTTCGCCCCGGCGTTCCTGAGTATCTCGACGACTTTGCTCTGGCCGTTCTGCTCGGCGAAGCCCAGCGCGGTGCGGCCGTCCTCGTAGGTGGCGTTGACCTCCGCGCCGTGCTCGATGAGGAGTTGGACGGTCGCGGCGAGACCCTTGTTGGCGGCGGCGATGAGCGCGCTAAAGCCCTTCGGCGTGCGCGCGTTAACGTCGCCGCCCTTCGCGATGAGGACTTCGAGCGTCGGGACGCGGCCGTAAGCCGAGGCGAGGATGACGGACGTCATGCCGGCGTCGTTGCGCGCGTTCACGTCCGCGCCCTTCGCCAAAAGCGCCTCGACCACCTCGTAACCCGCGGGGCGCGAGGCGGCGAACAGCAGCGCCGTCCCGCCGCCGTTGCCGCGCGCGTTGGCGTCCACGCCCTTCGCCCCCAGAAGCATCCGCACCACCGGGGTGTGCCCCTGCGTCGCCGCCTTCATCAAGGCCGTGTCCTTGTCCCTGTCCACGGCGCCCGCGTCCGCGCCGCGCTCCAACAGCAGCTTGACCACGTCCGCGTGCCCGAACCACGAAGCCCACAGCAGCGGCGTCCAGCCGTCGCCGTCGCGCACGTCGGCCTCCGCGCCCTTGGCGAGCAGTTCCTCGGCCACGGCCGCGAACCCGTTCGCCGCCGCGAAGGTGAGCGCCGTCCGGCCGTCCTTGTAACGGGCGTTGACCTCGGCGCCCTTCGCGAGCAGAGCGCGCACGACGGCCAACTGCCCCGCCGAGGCCGCGAACATCAGCGCGGTGCGTCCGTCCCCGGTCTTCGCGCCCGAGTCCGCGCCGCGCGCGACGAGCGCCTGCGCCGCCGCCTCGTCGCCCGACTCGGTCGCGACCATCAGCGCCGTCACGCCGTCGGCGCAGCGCGCGTTGGCGTCCGCGCCCTTCGCCAGCAGCGCCGAGGCGGCCGCCGCGTTCTTCGACGCGACCGCGTAGACGAGCGCCGGGCACCCTTCGGACGAGCGCGCGTTGGCGTCCGCGCCCGCGCCGAGCGCCTTCGACGCCGTCGCCGCGTCGCCGCTCCCGGCGGCGGCGAGCAGGCGGTCGTTGGCCGTGGCCTTCGGCCCCGTCTTGACCGAGGGCGGCTTCGGCTTCGCGGCGATAACGACCTTCGGCTTCTTCGGCTGGACGGCGAACTGGCCGACGCCGCCCGTCAGGTCGCCCTGCGCGAAAGCGGCCGAGGCCAGAATGAGCGCGACGCACGCGGCGCACGCGAAACTCGCCGCGCGCGTCGCCGACGGCTTAACTCTCTTTTCGTACTTCATAACTTTAAAGCCTTCCCCGCGCCGTGCGCCTCAGGCGAGCGCCGCGACCGCGTGGTTGATGGGGCCGTGGCCGCGGCCGAGACGCGGCGCGCGGCGTATGGCCTCGGTGACGAAGCGCTTGGCGGCCTCGACCGACTCATTCAAACTCATCCCGCGCGCGAGGCAGGCGGCTATCCCCGCGGCGAGCGTACAACCCGTCCCGTGCGTCGAGGTCGTCTCGATGCGGGGGGCCGTAAACGTCGTCACCGTCCCCTCTTCGTCGAGCACGTCCGTAGCCTCGCCTTCGGAGAGGTGGCCGCCCTTGACGAGCACTGCGCGCGCGCCCAGAGCGCGGATGACGCGCGCGGCCTCAAGCATCCCCGCGTGGTCGCGTATGACAAGACCCGTGATGCGCTCGGCCTCGGGGATGTTGGGCGTGACGACGCGCGCGAGCGGCAGCAGTTCAATCTTCAAAGCGTCGAGCGCCGCGTCGTCTATCAGGTCGAAGCCCGAGGTCGAGCGCACGACCGGGTCTACGACGGGCGCGGGCAGCGAAGTTTCGCGGAAGAGGCGCGCGACCTCGGCGATGACCTCGCGCGTCGGGAGCATCCCGGTCTTCGCGCCCGCCACGCGGAAGTCTTCGACGACGGGGAGCACCTGCGCGCGCACGGCCTCGGCGGTCTGGTGCGCCGCGCCGAAGACGCCGGTCGTGTTCTGGTAGGTGAGCGATGTGACGGCCGCCGCCGCGAAGCAGCCGAATGCCGTGAACGTCTTCACGTCGGCCACGACGCCGGCGCCGCCCGACGGGTCGAACCCCGCGACGGTCAGCGCCACCGGCGGCGTCTCTGTCGTGTCTTCACTCATCGCTTTACAAAAACGCCCGCCGAAGTTTCAGACGGCGCGCAGGCTCTCGATGAGATGCACCGTGCGCGCGAGGTTTTGTCCGCCGGCGAAGAGGCGAATCCCCGCGACGCCGGCCGCACCCGCGCCGACGACTGCGGCGGCGTTATCTTCGTCAACGCCGCCGAGCGCGACGACGGGGAAGGGCGAGAGTTCGCGCGCGGCTTCCCGCAGACTGTCGAGCCCCACGGGCGCGCCGTACGCGCGCTTCGAGGGCGTGTCGAAGACGGGGCCGAAGACCGCGAAGTCCGCGCCGCCTTCGCGCGCCGCGCGCGCTTCGGCGGGCGTGTGCGCCGAGACGCCTATCAAAAAGTCTTCGCCGAAGGCGCGCCGCACGACCGCCGCGTCGAGCGAGCGCGTCGTCAGGTGGACGCCGTCGCAACCGGAGGCGCGCGCCACGTCGGCGCGGTCGTTGACGAGGACGCGCGTCGCGCTCCCGCGCGCGAGGCCGGCGGCCGCGCGGGCCAACTCGTAGAGGGCGCGGCCGCTCAACTCCTTCTCGCGCAGTTGGACGAGCGTGACGCGCGCCTCGACCGCCGAGCGGACGAGCGCGAGCAGGCGGCGGAACTCTTCGTCGCCCGGCGTCGTCGAGCTATCGGTCTTGCCGCCCGTGATGAGGTACGTGATCGGTCGGGCGAGCGCTCGCGGCATCGTCTTGGGCGTCTGCGGTCGTCGTCGGGAGAGTCTCGGCGGTCGGGAGAGAGTCGTTGGCGGTCGTCCGCACCGGCGTCGGCTCGGGCGCCGCGGCGGCCGGGCGCCGCGCGTCCGCGCCCTCAAGCCTGCGCACGGTCTCGTTGAAGTGGAATATTTCCCAGAAGGCCATCGCCAGGTTGAGCAGGCCGACGCCGGTCACCGCGCCGCGCACCCAGCCCGAGGCGACCGCGCGCTGAAGCCCGACCAGCCCCGTCTTCTGCGCGACCATCACGAGGAAGAAGTTGTCGCCCCAGTCGCCCATCCCCCACGGCTGCCACCACGGCAGGAGCGTCAGGAAGAGGCCCGCCTCCAAACACAGGAGGATGTAGAAGATGACTGTGAGCCTCGAAGCCATAAGAGCCGTGAACCGTGAACCGTAAACCGTGACGAGAGCGTAAACCGCGAAGCGTAAACCGTGACGGGAGAAGACCGGCTCCTACTCATTCACGGCTCACGGCTCACGGTTCACGGTCTTTTGCAGCTCGCGCAGGCGCTCGGCGACGCCCCGGTAGGAGACGTCGATGGCGTAGACCTCGGAGAGGACTTCGATGGCGCGGCCGTTGTCGCCCATCCGTTCGTAGGCCGTGCCGAGGTCGTAGCGCATGGCTTGATACTCGTCCTCCGAGTGGCCGGGCACGTCCAAGCCCCGCTTGAACCAGAGCGCGGCGGGGCGCGGCATCCCCTTCTCCATGAAACAGTGGCCGAGCATGTTGCAGCATTGCAGGAAGCGCGGCGTGCCGTCACCCGCCGCGACCTGACCGGCGGCCGTCTGAAACTCCTCGACCGCCTGATCCAGCAGCCCCATCTCGCGGTAGGCCAGCCCCATCTGGTAATGCGTGTCGAAGTCGCCGCCCGACTCCTCTTCGCCGCCGTCCTCGACCGCCTCGCGGAACTCGTCGAAGATGGCCGCAAGTCCGGGGTCGATGCCCGTGCCGCCCTCGCCCGCCCCCGCATTGTTCGCGCCCGCCGCACTGTTCGCGCTCGGCGGCCGGGGCGTTTCCGCCGCCGTGTTGCCGGCCGCGCTTTCGTACGACGCCGGCATCTCGAATGACGCGGGCGCTTCCGCCCCGGCGCCGGGGTCGGCCGTCTCGAAGCCACCCGGAATCTCGAAGGCCGCCGCGTCGAAAGCCTCGGGCGCCGTCGAAGGCGCGGGCGCGGCGTTCGGCTCGAAGGCGACGGGGGTGTCGAAGCCGGCGGACGGGTCGTAGACCGGCGGCGCGCTGTCGGCGCGCGCGGCGCCGAAGTCTTCGGCCGGGCCGAGCCGCCCACGCAGCACGTCGATCTCGGGGTGCGCGCCGTACTGGCGTTCGAGCATGTCGAGCGTGTCGCGCGCGATGTCCGAGTAGCCCTGCTCGATGTAGAAGTCTACGCTCTCAAGCTCCTGCCGGAGCATGTGCTCGACACTCGACCCCGGGTCGGCGCCCGCCGGCTCGGCCGGCGGCGCGCTGAAGTCGAACTCCTGAAAGCCGGCCTGCGGCGGCTGGTACTTCGGGACGGGGCGCTCGTCCGGCTCGGGGGCCTGCCCGCCGTCGGTCAGGTCGTTGAGGTCTGCGAACGAGGCGCTGGCGTCGGGCGAAGCGCCGGCGGCGGGCGGCTCGGCGACCGAGTTCCACTCGAACTCGGCGGACGGCGTGGACGACGACGGCGCCGCGGCCGGCTGCTCGCGCGCCGCGGCGCCGTCGTCGTTCAGCATGAAGCTCTCGAAGGTCGGCGCGTCCGCGCCGGGCGCCCCCGACTCGTCGAAGAGCGGGCCGCCCAGCTCTTCGAGGCGTGCGAGGTTGGCCTCGTCGCCCGAGGCGAGCCGCGCGAGGAGCGTGCGCGCACGTCGCTCGTCCTCGACCGTCCCCGTCGCCTCGGCCGCGTCGGCGAGGCGTTCGAGCGCGGCGCGCAGGTTCGCGTCGTCGTGCGAAGAGGTGTAGGCGCGCACAAGCAGGCGGTGCGCGTCCATCTGCTCGGGGTTGCGCGCGAGCACCTCCTGAAGCAGCTCGGCGAGCGCCGACTCCTGCCGCGCGGCCAGCGCCGGCTCGGCCACGTAGTCGAGCAGTCGCGCGGCCGTGTCGGTGTCGCCGCGCCGCAGGTGGAGCCGCGCCACGTCGAAGAGGAGCATGAAGCTCGAAGGGTCGCGGCCGACCAACTCGCGCGTCGCCGCCTCGGCGCGCTCGGCGTCCTCGGCGTCCACGTAGGCGCGCGCGAGCATGGCGCGGACTTCCAGGTCGCCCGGCCGCTCCTTGACGACCTGCTCCAGAACTTCGGCGGCCTCGTCGGCCGTGCCCAGCTCGGCGTGCGCCGAGAGCAGCCCGTGGAGCGCGGCGTGCGCGGCGGGCCGGAGCGCCAGCGACTTGGTGAAGGCGTCGAGCGCGCCCTCGAACTCCTTGCGCGCGGCGAGGCGCGCGCCCGCCTCGGCGTAAGCCTCGGCCGCGAGGTCGGGCAGCTTCTCGGCGACGTAGCTCTGCGCGAGGCGGAGCCGGATGTCCGTGTTCGAGGGGTCGAGGTCGGCGATGCGGCGCAGCACGTCGAGCGCGTCGCGCGTGTTGCCGGCGCGCGTGAAGGCGTCGGCCGCGATGAGGTAGTGCTGGCGCGCGTCCACCATCAGACCCTGCTGCTCGTAGAGCGAGGCGAGGGCGAGCGCCGTCTGGTGATCCTCGGGGGCGTGGCGCGTGAGCTTCTTGTACATCGCGACGGCTTTGAGCGTGAAGCCCTGTTCGCGATAATGCTCGGCGACGCGGCGGTAGCACGCCGCGGCCTCGGCGCGCTTGTCCACGCGGGTGTAGAGGTCGCCCAGCGTGTTGAGCGCGTTGAAGTCGTCCGCGTCGTGCTCGACGATGCGGGAGTACTCCTGTATGGCCGACGGAATCTTGCCCGAGGCAAGGTACTTCTCAGCCGCACGGATGGCTTTTGCCTTGTCGAAACCCATCAGGGATATTGTAGCCGTTTCAGAAGAAGTGGACAGCAAGCGGCGCTGAGGGCGAACAGAGCAGCGACAGGGTGCTTCCGGGCCCGGCGGTGTACTTACTTGTCCACGGCACTTGCGCCCCTGCCTCCGAGGACGGGCAATTTTGTACGTTAGCACCCGCCGCGAGCGGGTGTCAACCAACTCTCCCGGCGACGATTTATGCACACAAAGACGGCGGAAAACGTGACCCGCGACGCGAGCGGAGCGCCGCGACGCGGGGGCGCTGACGAGGCCGGCAAGCCCGCCGACGGGCGGCTCGCGCGCGCGTCCGGGCGGCTCGGGCTGGCCGGGTTCGCGCTCTACGCGCTGGCCGCGCCGCACTCCATCGCCGTCTCGTGGGTGGGTCTCTCGTTCGCCGTCCTCGGCTGGCTCGCGCGCACGCTCCTGACGCGCCGGACGGGACTCAGCCGCACGCCGCTCGACCTCCCGCTCTGGCTGTTCTTCGCGTGGACGGCGCTGTCGTGCTTCTTGTCGGAGGCGCCGCGCCTGAGCGTGCCGAAGCTCGTTAACGTCAGCACGCTCCTCATGTTCTATCTCACGCAGGCGCTGATGACGCGCCGGACGGCCGTCGCGCTCGCCGGCCTGCTCGTCGTGTCGGGGTCGGCGGGCGCGTTGTGGGGCGCGGGAGAGTTGGCGGTCGGGCGCGGCGTCGTCGTGCGGCGCATGAGCGTGGACAGCCCGTTCAGGCGCGAGACGCCGCTGCGCGAGGGCGACGCCGTGTGGCGCGTCAACAAGAACCGCGTTTCGACGGTCGCGGAGATTGACGAGGCGATACGCGCGACGCCCGCCGGCGGGCGCGTCAGCCTGAGCGTCGTCTCGCGCGGCGAGCACGTCGAGTGGCCCGGTGCGGTCGTCAACGAAGAGACGCGTGCCTCGGCCTCGCCTTCGGGGATAACCGAAGGCGGCGGGCCGACGCACAGCTTCCGCGCGTCGGGCTGGACGCGCCATTACGAGACGTTCGCGGAGGTCTTGCAGATCGCCGCGCAGCTCGCGCTCGGCTTCGCGCTCGCCGGCTGGCTGCGTCGCGGCCGCGACGAAGACGAGGAAAGGCAGGCCGAAGCGTCCGGCGCGGGGCGACTCGCGCGCGGGCGCGTCTGGCTCGCGGCCTTGGCGTTCGTCGTGCTCGCGGGCGGCATCGCGCTGACCGCGATGAGGACGACGCTGGTGGCCTTCGCCGTCGGCGCGTCTGTGCTGGCGTGGCGCGCGACCGGGAGCGGGCGGCAGCGCGCGGTCGTGGCGGCGGCGGTGGCGTGCGTCCTCGCGCTCGGCGCGTTCGCCGTCCTGCGGACGCGCGCGAGCGGGGCGCTGCGGCTCGGCGACGCGAGCGCGGGGCTGCGTTACGAGGTCGCGCGCGTGGCAGCAATGCGCGTCCCCGTCCACCCCGTCTTCGGGCACGGCATGGACGCGGCGCGCGCGTACTGGACCGAGTGGGGCTTCCCCGGCCGCGACCTGCTCCACGCGCACTCGACGCCCGTGCAGATCGCCTTCGAGCGGGGACTGCCCGCGCTCCTCTTCTGGCTCTGGCTGATGTGGAGGTTCTGGCGTTTGTCGCTCAGTGCCGAGCGCCAGTGGCGTGCTTCCCGAGACGCGCGCGCGCACGGGCTGGCGCTCGGGCTACTGGGCGCGCTCGCGGGCTTCCTCGCCAGCTCGCTCGTCAACTATAACTTCGGCGACGCGGAGGTGGCGCTGCTCGTCTGGTGGATGATGGGTGCGGCGGTGGTTCTACTCGGCGGCGACGCCGACCGGCTCGGGCGCGCCGGCGAGACTTAACTCGTACTTGCCCTCGTGGCGCGCGAAGAACTTTTCGAGAAAGGCGACGGCCTCGTCGGGCGCGAGCGAGTGAAGGACTTCCATGTCGTGGTTGCGCGGGAAGCGTTCGCGGCGGTCGGCGCGGCCGGCGTAGCCGCGCCGGTAGGCCGTCACGGCGTCGAGCGCCGGCAGGCCGCCGAGCAGTTCGCGCGGGGCGACGAAGGCGTTGTTGTATTCGAGCGCGATGAGCGCGTAGTCGTGGCGCGCGCACAACTCTTCGAGGCTCGCGATGCTGTAGCCGAAGAAGTGGTATTGCAGGCTGAAGCCGGGGTCGTACGAGACGCGGAAGCGGACGGGCGGCGGTATCTTCTCGTTGATCTCGGTGACGACGACGCGCGGCCGGAAGCTGCTGAGCACGGCGTCGAGCACCCAGTAGTCGTAGCTGTCGATGTCGAGGCTGAAGACGCCGAAGTCTTTCGGGATCGAGTGCTCGCGGAGCAGCGTGACGACGTTCGCGGGCGTGACGAGCGCCTGACGCGCCTCGACGCCTTCGAGGTTGCGGTAGGCGCGCGCCAGCCGCCGGGCGCGGCGCTCGTCGCCCTCGAAGCCGACGCCGCGCCAGCCGCGCAGGAAGAGCGCGTAGGTGTTCGAGCCGCGGATGCCGTCGCCCGCGCCCACGTCCACCGCGACGCGGGCGGCGCCCCCGGGGTCGAGCCGCGCGACGAACCCGGCCAGCATCTGCTCCTCGTCGAAGTTCGAGAAGCCGCTCCGGCGGAAGCGCTGGCGCGCACGCTCGATGTGGAGCCCGAGCCTGTTCAGGTACCGCTGCGCTCTCTTCACCATGCCTTTTGAGTTTCGGGAATGTTCCGGGGCGCGAACTTCGCACGCCTTTATGCCAAAGCCCCGCAGTCAAGTCAAACGACCGACTGCGCCTTGTCAGATCACGTCCGCGAAGTTCTTGCGGGTGCGCGCGAACCACCAGTAGCCGAGGAGGAAGGCGGCGAGGGCGAAGGCGGTCGTGTAGGCCAGACCGGCCCAGTCGGGCGGCGCGCCTTCGAGCAGCGCGCGGCGGTAGGAGCGCACGAGCGGCGTGAAGGGGTTGAGTTCGAGCGCCGGGCGGAAGCGCGCGGGGACGACCTGCTCCGGGTAGATGATCGGCGTCAGATAGAGCCACGCCATCAGGACGAGGCCGAGCACCTGCGCCGTGTCGCGGATGAAGACGCCGAGCGAGGCGACGAGCCACGCGCCGCCGAGCGTGAGCAAAAGCTGCGGGACGAGCAGCGCGGGCAGCCACAGCAGCGTCGCGTGCAGCTCGCGTCGGATGAGGAGCGTGGCGACGACGAGCGCGGCCGTGCCGAAGAGTTGCGCGGCCAGCGCCGCGAGCGCCTGCGCGACGGGCAGAGCCTCCAGCGGGAAGACGACGCGCTTGACGAGGTTCGCGTGCGCGACGACGATGCCCGAGGAGTTCTGCAACGTCTCCGAGAAGGCCGTCCACGGCAGCAGCCCGCAGAAGAGGTAGAGCGCATAATCCCAAGGCGTGCCGCCCTCGGTGAAGCGCGCGCCGAAGACGCCCGCGAACAGGAAGGTGAAGACCCCGATCATCACCGCCGGCGTCAGAAGCGCCCACAGCAGCCCCAGGGCCGAGCCGCGGTAGCGCGCGACGAGCATCCGCCGCGCCAGCGGCCAGATGAGGTCGAAGCGCCGCGGCAGCTCCCACAGCGGCCGCCACACCGCGCGCCGCGCCGTCTGTGCCGAGATCATGCGGCGCATTGTAACAGGAATCGGAATCCGTAAAACTTCGACGGGGGTGACCGACGATGGAGACGACCTTTCGGGCGGCCGGGACCTCGGACGCCGACGCGCTGCTCGCCATGATGCGCGAACTCTACGAACACGAGCGCATCCCGTTCGACGAGCCGGCCGCGGGCGGCGCGCTCGCGCAACTGCTCGCCGACGAAGCGTTCGGCGTCGCCTACCTGATGCTGCTCGGCGGCGAGGCGGCCGGCTACCTCGTCATCACCTACGGCTTCAGCCTTGAGTTCGGCGGCCGCGCCGCCCTCGTGGACGAGTTGTTCGTGAAGGACGAGTTTCGCGGGCGCGGCGCCGGGCGGGCGGCGCTCGACTTCGCCGCCGGGGTCTGCCGCGCGCGCGGCATCCGCGCCCTCCGCCTCGAAGTCGAGCGCGTCAACGAGGCCGCGCTCAGCGTCTACCGCAAGGCGGGCTTCGTCGGCCACGACCGCCACCTGCTGACCAGATGGCTTTAGAGATGGATGACGTGCGACTTGCGCCAGAGGTCGGCGGGGATGGTGCCGCGCGGGGCGGTGGTGACGAGGATGACGTAGCCGGCCTCGGCCGTCGGCGGCTCGGCGCGCTGCCAGAACTCGCGGCGCGCGAGCGAGTCCGGCTCGGCCGCCTGCGGCTCGACGAGCGCGAGCCGGCGCAGGCATTCGTAGAGGTGCTCGCGCCCCGTCCCGTAGCGCGACTCGCCGCCGCCGTCGGTCAGGCGGACTTCGGCGCGCTCATCGACGAAGTGCGCGACGAGCGAGGCGGCCTGCGTCACCGCGCGCTCGAAGCGCTCGCGCGCCTCGGTGCCGCCCTCGACGAAGGTGTCCAAGACGACGTGCACGCGGCGCTCGTCCTCGGCCGTGAACTCGCGCACGATGAGCCGGCCGTGGCGCGCCGAAGCCTTCCAGTGGATGTGGCGCACGTCGTCGAGCGGCTGGTACTCGCGCAAGGAGTGCAGGTCGTGCCCCGCGCCGCGCCGCTCGGCCTCCATCTGCCCGGCGTCCATCGGCAGCAGGTGCAGCTCGTCGCCCACGCCCTCCGGCTTCGGGTAGACAACAATCTCCACGTCGCGCGCGCGCAGCCGCCGCCGCAGGCGGAAGAAGCCGAACGGGAAGCGCGTCGAAAGCTCGAATCCGGTGACGAGCACGCGGCCGCGCGCGTCGAAGGTCTGCTCGACGCGCTGCTCGACGCGCGCGCGGTGCGGCACGTACATGAAGTAGGCGAGCACGCGCTTGCGCTCGCGCGGGCGGCGCGAGAAAAACCCGCGCGCCGCGGCCTTCGACGCGTCGGCGCGCTCGCGCGCCTCGACCACGACCGAGAGCGAGGGCAGCACGCGCTTGGTGTTGTTGACCGTGACGATGACGGGCGCGGGGTCGCCGGCGAAGATGTGGTCGGGGAAGCGGGCGGTGACGACGAGGTCGCGCATGGAGACGCGCCCGGCCGTCAGCGCGACGAAGAGCGTCGAGGAGAGCACGGAGAAGACGAGGAAGAGGAGATTGTTGCCCGTGTTCCACGCGGCGAAGGCGACGACCGTGAAGATGCTGACGAAGACGACGCCGCCGCCCGTCACCTGGAACGCGAGGTCGAGCCGCGTCGCCTCCGCCCGGGCCGAGCGCGCCAGCGGCGGCACGACGAAGATGACGATCAGCGCCGCGAAGAAGAGCGACGCGAGCGCGCCGAGCCGCGTCAAATCCCAGTCGCCGCTCCGGCGCGCCGCGACCGTGATGACGGCCGCGGCCACGCCGCTCAGCACGACCAGCGTGCCCAGCGCCGTCCTGCCCCACCTCTTGAACGCGCCCATGTTGTGTGTCGGGGGAGCCGGGTGCCGGACGCCTTCCGTCCCCCGTTAGAGCGGGACGCTGACGGTCTTCATGATCTCGCGCAGGACTTCCTCGGCCTCATCGCTGCGGCGGTGGAGCGACGACGAGAAGCGCGAGTTGACGACGAGGCGGTGCGCGAAGACCGGGAGGATGAGCCGCTTCACGTCGTCGGGCACGCAGTAGTCGCGACCCTCGGTGAGCGCGAGCGCCTGCGCCGCGCGGAAGAGCGCGAGCGTGCCGCGCGGGCTGACGCCGAGGTCTAAGGTCTCCGAATCGCGCGTCGCCGAGACGATGCGCATCAGGTAATCGACGAGCGCGTCGTCCACCGAGACGCCGAGGACGGCGCGCTGCAACTCGACCACGTCGTCGCCCGACAACACGGGGCGCAGGACTTCGAGCGGGTCGCCGCGCTCGCGGTCGCGCAGAATCTCCTTCTCGACCTCGAACGACGGGTAGCCCACGCGCAGCCGCAGCATGAAGCGGTCAACCTGCGACTCCGGCAGCGGGTAGGTGCCGTGGTGCTCGACCGGGTTCTGCGTGGCGACGACCATGAAGGGCGCGCGCAGTCGGTAGGTCACGCCCTCAACCGTGACGTGCCCCTCGGCCATCGCTTCCAGAAGCGCCGACTGCGTCTTGGGCGTGGTGCGGTTGATCTCGTCGGCGAGGACGATGTTGGCGAAGATGGGGCCGTGCTTGAACTCGAAGGTGCCGCCCCTCTCGTCGTAGACCGAGAGGCCGATCACGTCCGAGGGCAGGAGGTCGGAGGTGAACTGGATGCGCTGGAACGAGCAGTTGATCGCCTGCGCCAGCGCCTGCGCCAGCGTCGTCTTGCCGACGCCGGGCACGTCCTCGACGAGCAGGTGGCCGCCCGCCATCAGCGTCACGGCGGCGAGGCGCACGACCTCGGACTTGCCGCGGATGACGCGCTCGACCGCCGCGCGCAGACGCGCCACGCGCTCGGCCGCCTCGGCCGCCGCGAGCGGCGCGGCCGTCTCCATCTCCGCGGGTTGAAGGTTTCTCATGCCCCTCACATTCTAAAGGCAAAAGAGGTTAGAGGCTAGAGGTTAGAGCTTAGTTGCCGCCGACCCCTCCCTTTGACGCCGCTGGGACTTCGCGGGTTCCGTGTAGTAGAATTCCGGTGCCGCGGCAGGCCGAACACCCGGCGCCGAGGTGCCTTGATTGCCGCTTTGTGGAACTCGGCCCGCCCGCGCACGTGTACTGAAGGTCAGCGAGGTTTTGAAAGAATGAGAAACGACAACAAGAGCCGGCGCGGGTTTTCGCTCGTCGAGCTGATGATCGTCATCTCGATCATCGGCATCCTCGTCGCCATCGGCATCCCCGCCTGGCAGGCGAGCGTGCGCTCGACCAACGAGGCCGCCGCCATCACGCACCTCCAGCGCATCTCGACCGCGCAGGTCACCTTCTTCAACACCAAGAACCGCTCGGGCTACGGCACGTTCGACCAGCTCTCGGGGGGCGGCTACCTCTCGAAGCAGTTCACCAGCGAGACGCCGCTCGTTGACGGCTACGTCTACAAGATGGCGCTCACGGCGAAGTCGGGATCCTCGCCGCCGGGCTTCGGCGTCAACGCCGACCCGCAGAAGCCGACGGGCATCACCGCCACCGGGAGCCGCTTCTTCTACGTCAGCTCCGACACCGGCATCACCAGCAACTCCGAGAAGCCCGCCGGCCCCGACGACCCGCCGGCCGGCGGCGGCCAGTAAACGCCGACGCTCCCGCAACCGCGCCGCGCGAGCGTTCAAGCCACCACGCTTGACGCTCGCGCGCGCGCTTTGTTAGCATCCCGCATCTTCAAAATTTAGCCCGCCCACTTAGCTCAGTGGTAGAGCGCCGCTTTCACACAGCGGATGTCAGAGGTTCAAATCCTCTAGTGGGCATTCCAACTCTCTCGCCGCCACGAGATGAAAGGTACTCTCGTGGCGAAGCGCATCCCCAAACTTCACCTGACACAGATCAACAGATTCTGGACGCACGCCGATAGCTCCGGCGGCACCGACGCGTGCTGGCCGTGGACAGGCTACATCGGCGAGAACGGCTACGGCGTCGTCGGCATTAGGGGCAAGGCGGATAAGGCGCACCGCGTCAGCTACTTCATCAAGCACGGGCGGATTGACAACGACCGTCTCGTGCTCCACCGCTGCGACGTGCGCGGCTGCGTCAACCCCGCGCACCTCTTCTTAGGCACGCCCGAAGACAACTCGCAGGACGCGGTCAGGAAGAACCGGAACACGAGGCTCTACGGCGAGCAGAACGGCAAGGCCAAGCTGACGCGCGCCGACGTGCTCGCGATACGCCGCAGATGCAAACGCGGCGGCGTCTACCAGAAGACGGTCGCGAAGCAGTTCGGCGTGAGCGAGGCGACCGTCTCTTACGTCGTCCGCGGCGGCCGCTGGGGGAAGTTTACCGGTGGCAAAAATTCTTAACCCCTCAGCCCCTATCCTTCAACTCATTTCACATCACTTGCCCCACAGTGCGGCGTAGGCGTCGGGGAGGCGGTCGCGCCAGGCGGTGTAGTTGTGGCCGACGGGGGCCTCGCGGTAGGTGACGGGGTAGCCTCGGGCGCGCAGGAGTATGTTGGCGCGGCGCGTGGTCTCGAAGATGACAGGCTCGTAGCGGCCGGCGTCGAGGTAGAAGCGCAGGGGGAGGCGGCGGCGCGCGCCCGCGTCGAGGCGCGCGAGCGAGGCGAGCAGGCGCTCCTCGTCGATCTGGAAGGCCGTGGAGTGGCCGGCGACGCGCGAGAAGACGGCGGGGTGGCGCAGCGCCGTCCAGACCGAGATGACGCCGCCGAGGCTCGCGCCCGAGAGCGCGCGCCCCTCGCGCGTGGCGCGCGTGCGGTAGCGCGTGTCAACGGCGGGGACGAGCGTGCGCGCCATCCAGTCGGCGAAGCGGTCGCTGGCCCAGTACTCCTTATTGCGTTCGATCGGGTCGATGAAGACGATGACGAAGGGCGCGACCTCGCCTTCCGTAATCATGCGGTCGGCCGTCTCGGCGGCGCGCCCCAGCTCGACGAAGCTCGTCCCGTCCTGCATGTAGAGCACGGGGTAGCGCGCCGCGCCGCGCGCGTAGCCGGGCGGAAGGTAGACCTGAACCTTGTGCACGTCGCCGCCGGGCAGCTCCAACTTTTCGAGACGGCCGCGCAGGTCTTTGACCCCGGAGGCGTGGGCGCTCGGGCGGTAGTCGGGACCTGTGAAGTAAGAGTTCTGGCCGCCGACGCCGTTGTCGTTCCTGTTCGGGTTGAGCGGGTCGAGGAGCCATTCGCCGTCGGCGACGAGCTTGTATTCGAGGCGCGCGGCCGCCGGGAACTTTAGGCGGATGGCCTTGAGGTTGCCGGCGCCCGGCACGTCGCGCAGCAAGAGCCCTTCGGGCACCCAGCCGGTGGAGTCGCCGACGACCTCGACGCGTTTGGCGTCGCCGCGGTAGAGAAACGTCACGCCGTCTGCATCGACGAGTGGCGAAGTCCGCGCCGACTTCAAACGCCCGGCCGCGTCGCGCGGGTAGAGGTCGCCGAGAGCCTTCTCAAGCTCTTCCGAGGCGAGGCCGGTGACGGTCGCGCGCCGGAAGTAGGTGGCGCCCGAGGGCGAGACGACCGCGACGACCGTCTGCGAAGCGCCGCGCGCGGCCTTCACGTTGAAGGAGAAGTTTCCCTCCGCGTCAGGTTTCAGCTCACGGCGCTCCGACCAGTTGATGATGAAGGCGCGGCTGCCGGCCGTCTGCGCCCTGCCGGTGACGGTGAAGGTCTGGCCCGCCTCCGTGCGTTCGAGGATTTCGCGCGCGGGGAAGCGGAAGAAGGCGTCGGCGCGCGCGGGGTGCGCCTGCTTCGCGTAGCGCGCGCGGACGAGTTCCGGCGTGTCGAGGTTGCGCCCGGCGCGCAGGTTGGTCGCGAGCCGCACGAACTGCGCCATCGACCACGCGAGCGGCGTGGCCGAGCCGGTGCCCTCGCCGAACTTGAACTCGGGCCGCGGGCTTTCCCTCTTATCCCAGACCTGCTCGGGGATCATCCGGCCCGCGTTGGCGAAACCCAGCATGGCGTCGAGCCGCCGCAGCGCCGCCGCCGGGCGCCCCGTCGCCAGCTCGTACTGACCGCGCTCGCCCGCGAGCAAGGCCCAGAGCCTCCCCTTCCCCGTGTACTTCCCGTCCCAGTTCCAGTTGCGCCCGTCGTCCATCTCGCCGTAGCCGTCGTGGTTGTAGCGGTAGAAGGAGGCGCCGTTGGGCGTCTCGACGCGGATGACACGGTCGATGACGTCGAGGCTCTTGGCGACGAGCGGGTCGTGCGGCGCGCGTACGCCGAGGCGGACGAGTTCGAGGAAGCCGGCGTCAACTATCTCGCGCTCGTCGAACGTGCCGCCGCCGTTGCCCACGTCGAAGCGCGCGCCGTCGTCCGGGTCTTCGTCGAAGGAGAGCCGGAGGTAGTAGTTCTTATCCCCGTGCGGCCCCGTCGTCGTCGCCGTCCACCGCTCGACGTTGCGCGCGAAGTCGTCGGCCGCCGCGAGGTAGATAGAAGATGAAACCTCGTCGCCGTTGCGGCGCGCGATCTCGGCGGCGCAGACGAGACCCGCGATCTCGGCGGCGATGGTCGAGGGCGAGTAGCCGGACTTCTCCTCCCAACGCTCCTGCGGCGTGAAGGGGCCGTGTCTGACGAGGAAGTCGGCCGCCGGCCGGACGTGCTTCGTGTAGGTCTCGCGGTCGGTGCGCCCGAGCTCGTGCGCGAGGACGAGCGGGTAGGCGACCTCGTCCATCTGGAGCGAGCCCCAGAAGGGTCGGCCGTCGAGCCATGAGTTCTGCGGGAAGCTGCCGTCGGGCTTCTGCTGGACGCGGAAGAGGTAGTCGAGCGCGCGTTCGGCCGAGGCCGTGTCGCCGAAAGCCTTGAAGGCGGTCGCGACCTGATAGAGGTCGCGCGACCAGACGAGGTGGTAGCCGCCGACCTCCGCCTCGTTGGCGTTGGCGCCGCCGCCCCACGGCACCGAGAGCGAGGCGATCATCGCGCCCTTGTAGGTCTTGTCTTCGTGCGCCTTCAAGACCATCGCGGCCGCGTCGTACTGGCGTTGGTACTTCGGCGCGACGCGGCGGACGCCCTTCAGGTAGTCGCGCCAGCCGCGCCTGTACTCGGCGTCGCAGGCGTCGAAGCCTTTTTTGAGCGAGGCGCGCGCCGCGCCCAGCGCGCCGTCGGGCGTCCTGCCGAAGCCGAGCGCGAGCGTGTACGGCTGGCAGCAGTATTCGCGCTCTATCGCGGGCGGCGCCAGCGCGGCGACCTGCACGACGTTGCCGCCCTCGGCGCGCCCGTAGCTTTTGATCTGCTTCGGGAACGAGTCGGGCGGGCTCTGCTTCAACTGCGTGAGGCCGTCGCTGACGCCGAGGAAGCCGTTGGTCATCAGGCCGAAGTTGGGGTCGGCGACCGTGAACCCTTCGGCCTTGGCCCGCGCGCGCAACTTTTCGAGCGGCTCTTTGAGGTCGGCGAAGCTGTCCTGTACGACGAGCGCCGAGGAGATGTCGCCGTCGGAGGCGAGCAGCGCGTCGCCCTGCGTCCACGCGGTGTCGTGCATCCCGCTGTTGTTCAGCGAGGGGTCGTAGTAGACGAACAGTTGGTAGTCGTTCTCGCGCCGCTTGAAGTGGCCGCGGAAGTTGATGCGGACGAGCACCGCGTCCCGCGCCGGGTCAATCGTGTACTCCTTGACGATCTCGTACTCGCCGCTCCTGGCGGTGTTGATCTGCGTGAACGAGAGCGAGTCGGCGGCGGGCACGACGCGCGAAGTGGTGTCGGCCGTCTCGGTCTCCACCCTCCCGGTCTGCGCGTGGACGACGATCAGCTCCAGCTTCTGTACGTTCGCCTTGTCCACCGTCGGGTAGTAGACCTCGGTCAGCGCGCCGCCGTGGAGCGTGAACCAGACCTTCGAGGCGGGCGTGTTCGACGTGCCCACGCCCTCCTTGCCCGCGCTCGGCCACTGGGCGTCCCGGCCGGGCGCACCGGGCGCACGCCCGCCGTCTGCGGCCGACGGCTGCGCGTGCCGTGGTGACGGCCCGGCGCAGAGCGCGAGCGACAGCAGAAGCGCGTGGAGTAAGAATCTTTTGCTCATCTTTTAATCCCGGCGTGGCACTGGTCAGGGAAAGAATTAACAGGGGTGGACTGGATTACAGGATTAAGGATTAGACCTTTTATCCTGTACATCCTGTCCACCCCTGTTAATTTCCGGCGCCGTTCAGCCCTTGCGGCGGCCGAGCATGTCGAAGCCGACGGCGGCGACGAGCACCGCGCCCTTGACGATGTACTGCGTGTAGTTCTCGACGTTGAGGAGCGACATGCCGTTGTCGAGGCTCGCCATGATGAGCGCGCCGACGACCGCGCCCGAGACCGTCCCGCGCCCGCCCATCAGAGAAGTCCCGCCGATGACGCACGCCGCGATGGCGTCGAGTTCCATCAGCGTGCCCGCGTCGGGCGACGCGCTCCCCACGCGCCCCGTGTGGAGCAGAGACGCCACGCCGATCAGCACCCCGAGCACGCAGTAGGCGGCGAGGATGTAGCGGCGTATGTTAATCCCCGAGAGCCGCGCCGCGTCGGGGTTGCCGCCGATGGCGTAGAGGTAGCGGCCGAAGGTGGTGTTCTGCGTCAGGAACCCGCCGAGCACCGCGACCGCGAGCAGCACCAGAACCGGCACCGGCATCCCCCCGCCCGCGTTCATCCAGTAGATGAAGAACGCGATGAGCGCCGCCGGCACCAGGATGCGGAGCGCCGTGGCGCCGACGCCCGGCGCCGACAGCCCGTGCCGCTTGCGCGCGCGCAGACGCGTCACGGTCAGGAAGGCGACCGCCGCGATGGCGACGCACGCGATGACGACGCCCACCTCCTGCGGCAGCTTCCCCACGCCGAGCCAGCGGAAGAAGGGCAGGCGCACGGGGATGGTCGCGCCCTTACTTAAACCCAGTATCACGCCGCGCCACGCCAGCAGGCCGCCGAGCGTGACGATGAAGGCCGGGATGTTCGCGTACGCGATGAGCGCGCCCTGCGCCGCGCCGACGAGCGTGCCGACGACGAGCGCCGCGCCCAACGCGCCGCCCAGTCCCCAAGGGTCCTGCATCATCGCCGCCGCGCCGCCCGCGAGTCCCACCACCGAGCCGACCGACAGGTCTATCTGCCCGGCCACGATGACCAGCAGCATCCCGACCGCCAGCACGCCCGTCACCGACATCTGCTGCAAGAGGTTCGAGAAGTTGGTCGGGCTGAGGAAGATGCCGTAGGGGTAGGCCGGGCTGACGCCCATCGTCTTCCACTGGAAGAAGAGCCAGATGGCGACGAGCGCGATAATCATCGTGTAGGCGCGCAGGGATTCGGTCGGGAGCCGGAAGCGCCCCGACGGCGACTCGACGCCCTCGGGCACCGCGCCCGGCGGCGACACGTCGGCGGTCACTGGCGGCCTGTCCGTCGCCGGCTGGTTCGGCGAAAGCTGGTTGCTCATGCGGGAACCTCGGTTCTAAGTTTATGCGGCGCGCTTGGTGTGGCCGGTGGCGCAGGCCATGACCGCCTCGGGGGTGGCCTCTTCGCGCCGGAACTCGCCGGTGGCGCGGCCTTCGTGGAGGACGAGCACGCGGTCGGAGAGGCCGAGCACCTCGGGCAGCTCCGACGAGACGAGCACGATGGCCAATCCCTCCTCGGCGAGCCGGTTGATCTGCGCGTAAATCTCCTGCTTGGCGCCCACGTCGATGCCGCGCGTCGGCTCGTCGAGGAACAGCACGCGCGGGTTCGTCAGGAGCCACTTGGCGAGCACGACCTTCTGCTGGTTCCCGCCCGAGAGTGTGCCGACCACCGTGAAGACCGAGTTGGCCTTGACCCGCAACTCCTTCCTGGCGCGCTCGCCGGCGGCGGCCTCGGCGTCCACGTCGGTGACGAAGCGCCCCGAGAGTTTGCGCAGGCCCGCGAGCGTCATGTTGTTGAGGATGGTCTGGTCGAGCACGAGCCCGAAGCGCTTGCGGTCTTCGGTCACGAAGCCGACGCCGTGGCGGATGGCGTCGGACGGGCGGCCGACTTTAACCCTCTTCCCATCGACGTAGACCTCGCCCGCGACGCGCCCCGGCCACGCGCCGAAGATGCCCATCAAAAGCTCGCTCCGCCCCGCGCCCATCAGGCCCGCGACGCCGAGCACCTCGCCGCTGCGGACTTTAAAACTCACGTCCTTGACGAGCAGCTTGCCGGCGACGTTCGGGTCTTCGACCGTCACGTTGCGCGCCTCGAAGACGACCTCGCCCCGCTCGTGCTGTGCCTTCGGGAAGATGTCGCCGACCTCGCGGCCGACCATCAGAGAGATGACGCGCGCCTCGTCAAGCTCCGAGGTCGGCCGCGTGCCCACGGTGCGTCCGTCGCGCAGGACGGTGATGCGCTCGGAGACGCGGAAGACTTCGTCGAGCTTGTGCGAGATGTAGATCATCCCCACGCCGCGCGCGCGAAGCCCCGCGATGATGCGGAAGAGCGACTCGACCTCGGCGTCGGTGAGCGCGGCCGTCGGCTCGTCGAGGACGAGGATGCGCGCCTCCTGCGAGAGCGCCTTGGCGATCTCGACCAACTGCTGCTGCCCGATGCCGAGGTGGCCGACCGGCGTGCGCGGGTCGAGCGACAGGTTCAGCTCGTCGAGTAACTTCTGCGCGCGGCTGTACAACTCCTCCCACTTGATGACGCCGAAGCGGCGCGGCTCTCGCCCGAGGAAGATGTTCTCGCCGATGGTCAGCCCCTTGATGAGCGACAACTCCTGGAAGATGACGGCGACGCCCGCGTTCTCCGAGTCGCGCACCGAGGTGAAGCGGCGCACCTCGCCGCCGATGACCACGTCGCCGCCGTAGGAGCCGAAGGGGTAGACGCCCGCCAGCACCTTCATCAGCGTGGACTTCCCCGCCCCGTTCTCGCCGACGAGCGCGTGCAGCTCGCCCGCGTGCAGGTCGAAGCTCACGCCGTCGAGCGCGCGCACGCCGGGGAAGCTCTTCGTGATCTCCCGCATCTCAAGGAGCGGCGTTTTTGAATTTGCCGACATGGCGAGTCAGAATTTCAAATCACTAACGCAGGCGCAGCGCGACGCCGAGGCCGCAGAAGACGAGCAGGGCGGCGGCGAGCACCGAGCCGGAGGACTTGTGCCCCTCGTTCGCGGTCGCCTTCGGACACTGGTGGCTCGGCACGTCCTTGTACACGTCTTCGCACTTGTGGTAGCCGTCCTTGACGACCGTGGCGTCGAGGTTCTCCTTGTCCACGGCCTGCGGCTCTTGCAGGATGGAGGGCACGTCGATCTTGCCGTTGTTGACCTTGTCGGCGGCGTTCAAAGCCTCGCCGCGCGCCAGCTTGACGGCCGAGTCCACGGCGCTGTCGGCGAGCGGCTTGATCGGCTTGTAGATGGTCATCGTCTGCGTGCCCTTGGCGATGCGCTGGATGGCGATCAGCTCGGCGTCCTGCCCCGTCACGAGCACCTTCCCCGTCAGCCCCGCCGAGTCCAGCGCCGAGATGGCGCCGCCCGCCGTGCCGTCGTTCGAGGCGACGATGGCGTGGATGTCGTTCTTCGTCTTCGTCAGCGCGTCCTCCGTCAGGCGCTGCGCCTCCTCGGCCTTCCACTCCCGGGCGTACTGGTCGGAGATGATCTTCACGTCGCCGCGGTCTACGGCCGGCTTCAGGATGTTCATCTGGCCGTCGCGCAAAAGCTTGGCGTTGTTGTCGGTCGGCGCGCCGCCGATGAGCACGTAGTTGCCCTTCGGCACCTTCTTCAAGGCGTACTCGCCCTGCATCTCGCCCATCTTCACCACCTGGTGCGAGACGTAGAGGTCCGGCTCGGAGTTCTTAATCAGCCGGTCGTAGGAGATGACAGGGACGCCCGCGGCGTGGGCCTTCTCGACGATGGAGGCGGCGATCTCGCCGTTGTGCGGCGCGATGATGAGCACGTCCACGCCCTTCGTCAGCATGGTGGCGCACTGGTTGACCTGCTCGGCGTCGCTGCCGTTGGCGACCTGCACGTCGAGCTGCGCGCCGACCTCCTTGGCCCGCGCCTCGACCAGCGCCTTGTCCCTCTGCCAGCGCTCCTCCTTGAGCGTGTCCATCGAGAAGCCGATGTAGACCGGCTCGCCCGCCTTCTTCGTCTTGCGCTGATAGCCGCCCGACGACGAAGCGGTGCCGCCGCCCGCGCCGCCCGCGCCGCCGTTCTGCGTCGCCGGCTGGTCTACACACGCGCCCGCCGCCAAAGCGGCCAGCACCAAAGCCAACACTCTCGCCTGTCGCATCACTTTTCGCTCCTTTGTCTCTGTAGAAGGCGCCGCGGCGCGCGGAGGATTTAAACCCCGCGCGCCGACGCGGCCGCGAGCGGTCTCCGGCGTCCCGTTGGATAGCTTGAAATCAGCGGAAATTAACTGCGTGAACGCGGCTAAGATTACCAGAGGCGCGGCGAAATTTGTATTGAATTTTTGAGGGCGCCGGGAACAATCGCGGCCGGCGCGATGGCGAGTGGTGCAAGCGACTGTTCGGGGCGGCACTCACTTTTTGTCGCGGCCGCCGGGGTGAAGTAAGATGCTGGCGTTCGGCGTCGGGGCGCGGGCGTACAGCGTGCCCGCCGCCGCCGACATATTAAGAGTGGGGGTATTCGCGCGTGCTGAAGGTTCACAGGTTACTGGTTCTCTTGATTCTGGTGTCGGTCTCGCCGGCCCTCGGCCTTGCCAAGCGGGCCGAGACGCTCAAGTTCGTGTGGCCGGACGGCGCGTCGGCGAAAGTGCACGCGCGCTCCGAGGGGCGGCGGACGGGAACGGGCAAGGACATCGTCTGGGACATGTCCGCCGATTTCACCTGGCAGGTTCGGCGCGCCGGCGACCGCGTCGTCGTCTCGCGCGAAGACTTCCCCGGTTGGAAGGGCACCTTCCCGCCCTCCTTCGGCGGCGGGGCGGAACGCTTCACCGACATGATCCCGACCTTCGTCGTCTCCGGCGCCGGCGAGTTCATCGGGATCGAAGGCCACGAGGCGGCCCGCAAGCTGATCAACCGCTCGGTGGAACAGTCGGGCGGGATGGACGCCGCGTCGCGCGGCGTCTTCGAGAAGATGACTTCGGACGCCGCCCTGAGGGCCATGGCCAGCGACTACTGGTCGATGCTGGTCGGCCTGTGGCAGGACGTGGAGTTCGACCCCGAGGCCGTCTACGAACTCCACAACGTCACCTCGGTCCCGCAGCTCGGCGGCGGCGAGCTCGAGATCAACGGCGCGGTCAAGTTCGTCAAAGAGGCCCCGTGCGCGTCGGGCGGGGGCGACCAGCGGCGCTGCCTCCACTTTCAAGCCGAGACCGCGGCCAACAAGGAGCAGGTGGTCAAGCTCGTCCAGTCGCTCGTGAGACAGGCGGTCGCGGGCGCCCCCGTCGTCACGGGCTGGGATCAGCGGTTCAAGGTGGACATCGTCGTCGATAAGGCGACCACGCTGCCGCAGCGGCTCACGCTCACGCGGCTCCACACCATCGAAGCCAGTTTGCAGGGTCGCGCCGAACGCATCTCGGAAGAGATTACGAAATCCTACACGTTCACCTGGACTCTCCCCGAGGGCGGCGGCAAAAAATAAGGGACGGCGCGGCGGGGCGGCGCTCACCCGCCCCGAGATTTGTATTGAATTTTTTCCGCGCGGGTGCTATTCCTTGCTCCGTCAGCCAACACAACACAATAGTTGACGCGGCGCGTGAGTCCCCCACGCGCCCTCGCCCCTCCCCTCCCGTTCCACGACGCGCGGCCCCGACGCCGGCCGAGGCCGCCGCTTACACGCAAGGAGGTCATCTCAAGATGAGGCAGACACCGACGGCTCTCTTCCGCGCCGCGCTGTGCGCGCTCGCGCTGCTGACGCTGGCGCAGACGGCGCGCGCGCAGTTCCGCGCCGCCGTCCAGGGCACGGTCACCGACGCGGCCGGCGCCGTCATCCCCGAGGCCACGCTCACGCTCAGGAACAAGGAGACGGGGCGGACGCAGACGGCCGCGTCGGGCGACGAGGGCTTCTACCGCATCTCGGAGTTGCCGCCCGGCAGCTACACGCTGAGCGTCGAGAAGGCGGGCTTTAAGAAGACGACCTTCGAGAACCTCGTCGTCAACGCCGAGCAGGTGCAGGGCGTTGACGTGGTGCTCACGGCGGGCGAGGTCGCCGAGACCGTGACGGTCACCGAGTCGCAGACGCCCGCCTTAGAGACCGAGAACGCGAACATCAGCAAGGCCATCACCGCGCAGGAGGTCAAGCAGTTGCCGCAGTTCGGCCGCGACCCGTACGAGCTTTTGCGCCTGACGCCGGGCGTCTTCGGCGAGGGCGCGCGCGCGGGGGCGGGCGGCTCGGTGGACTTGCCCAACCAGACCGGCCCGCGCGGCTCGAACCGCTCCATCTTCCAGGCCGAGAACCAGCCGCAGATTTCCGCCAACGGCCAGAGGGTCTCGGCCAACAACTTCCAGATCGACGGGACGAGCGTCAACAGCCTGACCTACGGCGGGGCGGCCGTCGTCACGCCCAACCAGGAGTCGGTCAAGGAGGTGCGCGTCATCGCCAACGTCTACTCGGCCGAGTACGGGCGCAACTCCGGCGCGCAGGTGCTGACCGTCTCGCAGAACGGCACCAACGTCTTCCACGGCAGCCTCTTCCTCAAGAACAACAGCCCCGGCCTCAACGCCTTCAACAAGTACGGCGGCTTCGCCGGCGCGCCCGCGCAG
The DNA here is from genome assembly GCA_036388915.1 of Pyrinomonadaceae bacterium. GTDB lineage: Bacteria > Acidobacteriota > Blastocatellia > Pyrinomonadales > Pyrinomonadaceae > QHXN01. The sequence goes on along the minus strand of DASVQX010000029.1, from coordinate 41,548 downwards.
CGCGTCAACCAGCACCTCAACCAGTACGGCGGGAGCATCGGCGGCCCCGTCCCCTGGCCGCGCTTCGGCGAGGGCGCGCCGCCGGCCTTCGGGCTGCTGCGCGACAAGGCGTTCTTCCACTTCTCCTACGAGGCGCTGCGGAGCAGCAACGCCGACACGGTCAACGCGTTCGTCGAGACGCCCGAGTTCCGCCAGCTCGTCCAGCAGACGCGCCCCGGCAGCATCGCCGCGCGCATACTCGGCGCCGAAGGCATCCAGCCGCGCATCATCTCGGTCATCCCGACGACGTGCTCGGCCGCCGGCTTCCCGTCGGGCAACTTCCCCGCCTGCCAGGTGGTCGGGGGCGGCCTCGACATCGGGAGGCCGGCGGCGGCCGCGGGTCAGTACCTCCCCTTCAACAACCTGAACGGCGGCGGGCTTGACGGCATCCCCGACATCCAGTTCGCGCAGCTCGCCGTGCCGAACGACAGCCGCGGCAGACAGTTCAACCTCCGCTTCGACATCAACGCCACCTCGCGCGACACGTTCGCCTTCAGCTCGTACTTCTCGCGCTTCGAGGGCTTAGGCTCCGACTCGGCCGGCCGCAGCCGCCCGATGGGCGACATCCGCACCGAGCCGCACAACCTCTTCGGGACGGCGACGTGGACGCGCGTGCTCTCGCCGACGATGGTCAACGAGGCGCGCGTCAACGCGACCCGCTTCGCCTACAACGAGATCGAGTCCTCCTCCGAGACCAACTTCGGCATCCCGCGCATCGAGATCGAGAACATGCCGGGCGACCGCCTGCGCTTCGGCGCGCCGTGGGCCGAGACGACGCCGGGCGTCTTCGCCGAGAACACGTTCGAGTTCCGCGACACGCTCCGCTGGGTGCGCGGCACCCAGGGCTGGAGCTTCGGCACCGAGGTTCGTAAGGAGCAGGACAACAACGACCTCTCGGGCGGCTCGCGCCCGCTCTACACCTTCGCCGGCCTCTTCAACTTCGTCAATGACGCGCCGCTCTTCTACCAGATCAACGCCGACCCGCGGACGGGCGGGCCCGCCGAGTCGCAGCGCTACTTCCGCACCTCGACCTACGCGGCCTTCGCGCAGAACGACTGGAAGGTGCGGCCGAACCTGACGCTGAACCTCGGGCTCCGCTGGGAATACTTCACGCCCCTGAGCGAGAAGCGGGGGCGCCTGAGCAACCTCGTCTTCGGCCCCGCGGGGCAGGAGCTTAACCAGGCGCGGCTCGAAGTCGTTGACCGGCTCTACCCGCCCGACCGGAACAACTTCGCGCCCCGGCTCGGCTTCGCGTGGAGCCCGAGCATGGGCGACTCGTTGGGCGGGCTTTTGCGGGAGAACAGGCTCGTCCTGCGCGGCGGCTTCGGCGTCGCCTACAACCGCGTGCCCATCGTCCTCTACGCGAACGCGCGCGGCAACCCGCCCTTCTTCGCGCGCTACCGCATCTGCTGCGGCACCTCGGCGCAGGACTTCAGCACGCCCTTCAACAACGGGCAGATTCTCTACGCGCTCGGCGCGAACAACTCGCCCTTCAGCTACCCAGTCAACCCCGCGCTGGCGCTCGGCATCAACGCCAACGGCATCCCCAACCCGACGGCCGGCGTCGAGTTTGAAGTCTACGGCGCGCCCGAGAAGGTGCCGACGCCCTACGTCTACACCTACTCGCTCGAAGGCCAGTACAGCCTGCCGGCCAGCCTGACGGCCGAGGTCGGCTATCAGGGCAGCGCCGGCCGCAAGCTCGTCCGCCTCGTCAACGAGCGGTTCGAGTTCCCCGGCCCCGCCACCTTCTCGGGCATCTTCTTCCCGACGCCCGACACGACTTCGAGCTACAACGCGCTCATCGCGCGCCTGACGCGCCGCCTCTCCTCGGGCTTCATGTTCGACGCCCACTACCGCCTCGCCAAGAGCATCGACGTGAACTCGAACGAGGGGCCGGGCGGCGCCACCAACCCGACCTACCCGCTCGACGTGCGCGAGGAGCGCGGGCCTTCGGACTACGACGTGCGCCACAACTTCGTCGCCTCGGGGTTGTGGGAGCTGCCGCTGTTCCGCAACCGGCGCGACGCGCTCGGGGCCATCGCGGGCGGGTGGAACCTGAGCGGGATTCTGACGGCGCACAGCGGCTTCCCGTGGACGCCCCTCATCGCCGAGTGCGTCAGCACGCGCGGCCCCTCGCTCTGCCCCACGCGCCCGACCCGTTATCTGGGCGGCGTCGGCGACGACAGCTCGGACGACGCCTTCATCACCGGGAGCAACACGGCCGGCTGCTTCGTCAGAGACCCGGCCGGCAACCTCATTCTCAACCAGAACAACTGCTTCAGCCTGACGCCCCCCTCCGCGGGGCAGTTGCCCGGCGTCGGCCGCAACTCGTTCCGCGGCCCGCGATACTTCAACGTGGACATGAGCCTCGCCAAGCGCTTCGGGCTGCCCGTCGGCGAGACGACCTTTCTTGAGGTGAGGGCGAACTTCTTCAACGTCTTCAACCTGCTCAACCTCCAGTCGTTCGGCTTCAACAGCCCGAGCACGATCGTCAACAACCCCAACTTCGGCCGCGCCGAAAGGGGGCTGGCCGGCCGCGTCATCGAGCTGCAAGGCCGCCTGTCGTTCTAAACGGAACCGCGAGCGGTAGCGAGCGGGTCGGAGTTACGCGTTGAATACTCTCAGCGTAACTCCGACCCGCTCGCTACCGCTCGCGGTTCCGCCTACTCCGGCGCGCCCGTCGGAGGCTGCGGCAGCGCCTCCTCTATCTCTTCAATCCCGCCGGCGGCGCGGCGCGCCTTGCGCTCCTCGTCCAGCTTCTTAAAGAGCGCCAGCTCGCGCTCGGCCTCCGCCTTCCGTCCCAGCCGCGAGAGCGCGATGAACATCTGGTAGTGGACGCCGGGGTCGTGCCCGCGCTCGCGCGCCACGCCGCGCAGGACGCCGAGCGCCTCCTCGTAGCGCCGGCCCCGGACGAGCTGGCGGCCGAGGTCGTAAGCGGCGTAGACGTGTCGCGCGTCACGCGCGAGCGCGCGGCGCAGAAGCGCCTCGGCCTCCGCGCCGCGCCCGCGCTCGCCCACGACGAAGCCGAGCTGCGCCAGCGCGTCCGCCGTCCCGCCGTCCAGTTCCAGCGAGCGCCGCAGCGCCGCCTCCGCGCGCTCGTAGTCGCCAAGCCCGCGCGCCGCGATGCCGACGAAGTAGTGCGCCTCGGCCGACCGCGGGAAGCTCGCGGCCGCCCCCTCGAAGACCTCCAGCGCGCGGTCGAAGCGCGAGAGCAACATCAGCACGCCGCCGAGCCGCACGCGGTAGGCGAGCCTCGAAGGGTCTTCCTCCGCCGCTCGCCCGTAGAACTCCGCCGCGCCCTCGTAGCGTCGCTGCCGCCGCAGCTCCTCGCCCAGCGCGAAGTTAACTTCCGGATAATTTCCCTTAAGCGCCAGCGCCCGCTGCCAGAACTGCGCGGCCTCCTCCGCGCGCCCGCGCGCCGACTCGATGAGACCGAGGTGGTAGAAGGCTGCGGGCGCGTCCTGCGCCAACGCGGCCGGCGAGGAGAGCAGCGCGGCGGCCTCGTCGTGGCGCTTCAACTGGAAGAGCGCCAGCCCGAGGTTGAACGACGCCTGCGGGTGGCCGGGCGCGTCGCGCAGCACCGACTCGAAGGTCGTGGCCGCCTCCGCCGTGCGCCCCGCGCGCGCGAGCAGTACGCCCAGATTGGCGCGCGCCGAGACCGCCTTCGGGTTGAGCCGAACGGCGGCGCGGTACTCGGCCTCCGCCTCGCGCGCCGCGCCACGCTGGTCGAGGACGACGCCGAGCAGCGCGTGCGCGTCCGCGTTCGACGGCTGGGCCGCGACCGCGCGCCGGACGAGAGGCTCGGCCTCCGCCGGCTTCCCCGCGCGCAACAGTTCGAGCGCGCGGACGAGCAGCGCCGCCGCCTCGCCCTCGCCCTCCCGCGCCGCGGCGCCGCGCGCCGGACGCACGCGAGACTTACCCTGCGGCGCCCGCGCGTCCGCGCCGCCCGCGCACGTCAGCAGCGCGGCCAGACAGAGCGCGGCGAACTTCGCGCCGCCCCGCGTCGCCCCAGAGCTTGGACTCAGATTTAAAATTCCAAACCTCAAATTTAACTTAACCCTTCGCCTTGAAACCCTCTCTTAGTATAGTTGAGCGCGGGACGCCGCCAAACGCCATGCACGCTCCGCCGAGACGCTTCGCCACGCCGCTCGCCTTCCTCCTCCTGCTCGCCGCGCTCTGCCCGGCCGGCGCGGCGCGGGCGCAGGATCATGCGACGGCCGCTCGCGCGGGCTACGCCCTGACGCGCGAGGACAGAGACTTCCTCGAAGACCTCTCGCGCCGCGCGTTCCTCTACTTCGTCGAGCACGCTGACGCGCGCACCGGGCTTGTCCTCGACCGCGCGCGCGCCACCGGCGAAGCGCACCCGGCGGGGCACCCTTCTCACAACATCGCTTCGAGCGCCGCCACGGGCTTCGGCCTCACGGCGCTCTGCGTCGGCGCCGAGCGCGGCTGGATGGCGCGCGACGAGGCGCGCGGGCGCGTGCTCAAAAGCTTACGCTTCTTCGCCGACGACGCGCCACGCGAGCACGGCTGGTTCCTTCACTGGATGGACGCCGCGACCGGCGAGCGCCGCTGGCAGAGCGAATACTCCTCCATTGACACGGCGCTCCTGCTCGCGGGCGTGCTGACCGCGCGCCGTTGCTTCGGCGAAGACGCAGAGGTCGTGCGGCTCTCGACGCTCATCTACGACCGCGTGGATTTCGGCTGGATGCTCGCGGGTCACCCCACGCTCCTCTCGCACGGCTGGCGCCCCGAGTCCGGCTTCATCAAGACGCGCTGGGACACGTACAGCGAGCACCTCATCCTCCAACTGCTCGCCGTCGGCTCGCCGACCCACCCCGTCACGCCGCGGGCGTGGCGCGCGTGGACGCGCAAGCGCATCACCTACGCCGGCCACACCTACGTGAACGACGGCCCGCTCTTCACGCACCAGTACACGCAAGCGTGGGCCGACCTGCGCGGGCTGCGAGAGGACTGGTACCCGTTCACCAACTACTTCGAGAACTCGGCCGCCGCGACCCGCGCGCACAGGCAATTCTGCATCGACTTAGCAAAGGAGTTTCCCGCCTACGGCGCGGACGTGTGGGGCGTCTCGGCGTCCGACTCCGAGCGCGGCTACGTCGCGTGGGGCGGGCCGCCGCGCGACCCGTCGATAGACGGGACGGTCGTCCCTTACGCGGCGGCCGGCTCGCTCATGTTCACGCCCGACATCTCGCTCGCGGCGCTGCGCGCGTTGAAGGAGAGGTACGGCGCGAAGGTGTACGGCCGCTACGGCTTCGCCGACGCCTTCAACCCGAACACGGGCTGGGTGGGTACGGACGTGATCGGCATCGACCAGGGCATCACGCTGCTCGGCGCGGAGAACCTGCGCGACGGTCTCGTCTGGCGGCACTTCATGAGGAACGGCGAGATACACCGCGCCCTCCGACTCGTCGGCCTCCGCCGCGCCGCCGCGGCCCGAAAATAGGAAGAGAGTCGTCTCGCGCCCCCGCTTATTTCGCCGGGCGGCGGAAGACGCGGTAGCCCCACGCGTCGAGCGAGAGCGCGGGCAGTCCGGCCGCGCGCGTGCGCGCGGCGCGCTGCGCGTCGGTGGCGTCGGCCGCGAGCGGGGCGCGCACGTCGGGCGTCACGTCGGCGTAAGGAGAGCCGGACGGCGCCTCGACCGTGCCGTCGAAGGGGCGGTTGGAGAAGTTGATGGCGACGACGACCTCCTCCGCCTCGTCGCGGCGCGCGAAGGTCAGGACGCGCGACTCGTCGGAGTTGCGCAGCCACTCGACGCGCCCGCGCGTGAGCGCCGGGTGACTCTTACGCAGCACGATCATCTGGCGGTAGAAGCGCGGGAACTCGGGCCGCCGCTTCTCGATGGGCCAGAAGACGGGCAGTTTGTAGAAGAGCGCCGGGTCGCCCGACTCGGTCGTGTCGCCCACCTCCATGCCGTTGTAGAGCATCGGCACGCCGTCGAGCGTGAGCATCAAGGCGGAGGCCGCGAGCGCGCCGCCCTCGCCGAAGCGCGCCACCGCGCGCCGCTCGTCGTGGTTGTCCGAAAAGCGCATGCGGAGCGCGCCGCGCGGGTACTTCGCCTCGTCCGCCTCCCACGTCTGGCGCAGGGCGCTCGCGGGCCTTCGCCCCTGCAACACGTCGGTCAGCGTGCCGTGCAGCGGCCACGCGTAGTCGAGGTCGAAGGCGCGGACCAGCAACTCCGGCTTGTCCGACTCGGCGAGCCAGAGCACGTCCGCCTTGACCTTGTCCGCCTCGGCGCGCGCCTGCTCCCAGAAGTCCGTCGGCACCTCGGCCGCCACGTCGCAGCGGAAGCCGTCGAGGTCGTACTCGCGCAGCCAGAACTTGAGCATGTCGGTCATGTAGCGGCGCAAGGCGGGGTTGTCGTAGTTCAGCTCGGCCACGTCCGACCAGTCGTGCGGGTAGGTAATCTTCCCCGACGCGTCGCGGACGTAGAACTCGGGCGTCTTCATCATCACGCTGTCCCAGGAGGTGTGGTTGGCGACCACGTCGATGATGACCTTCATCCCGCGCCGGTGCGCCTCCGCGACGAGCCGCTTGAGGTCGGCCGGCGTGCCGTAGTCGGGGTTGACCGCGTAGTAGTCGCGCACGGCGTAGGGGCTGCCGACCGGCCCCTTCTTCTTCTCCTGCCCGATGGGGTGGACGGGCATCAGCCAGAGGATGTTGACGCCCAGCTCCCGCAGGCGGTCGAGCTGCGCCGTGACGCCCGCGAAGTCCCCCGCCTCCGAGAACTGCCGCGGGTAGATTTCGTAGACGACGCCGCCGCGCACCCAAGCGGGGACGGACGCCCGCGCCCTCTCCTTCGACACGTCGCGCTGCTGCTGTCGCGCGTGAGCGTGCGCGAACAACGATGCGACGACGGCGAGCGCCGCGACGAGTGCGCGCCAGTTAAGTTGTCCACGTTCTGCTCTCATAAGTTTGACGGCGCTGAAAACTGAAGACTGAAAACTTACTCTCTCACCTGAGCTTGGTGATGACGATTCTGACCGTCTCGGTCGGCTCGGCGAGCGTGATTCGCAGAGGCTCCACGCGCTCCATCGGGCCGTCGCGGTTGAAGTCGCCGGCGAACTCGCGGTCACTCCCGACGACGATGATAATGGTCTGACCCCGATAGCCCTTGAGCGTGAAGCGCCCTTCGGCGTCGGCGGGCGGCAGCCCGTAGTTGATGCCGGGGCCTTGGTAGGTCACGTCCCTGAAGCTGACGCGCGCGTTGGCGACGGGGCGGCCGTCGTCCCAGACGACGACGCCGCTGACCACGCTCTCGGCGCGGCGCGTTGGCAGCAGGATGTCCACGTCTTTGACGCGCTCGCCCGCGCCCAACGTCACCGCCTCGGCCTGCGAGGCTTGCGCGACGCCGGGGTAGTAGGTGCGCGGGTAGGCGCTCGACGGGTCGTCCGGCCGCGGGTAGCGGTGGAGGTTGACGGCCAGCAGGTAGCGCCCCGGCGGCAGCCCCTTCAACTCGTAGCGGCCGTCCTCGCCCGTCCGCTCGGAGACCGCGTAGTGGCGCTCGGGGTCGGGGTCGTCGGCCTCGACGAGCGTGACGAGGACGCCCGCGGCGACTCTCCCCTCCGCGTCGGAGACTTTACCGCTCACGCGCCCGTCGTCCTTCACGCCGTAGAAGACCGAGGCGCACCCGCGGTCGGTGACCGTCACCTCCTGCTCCTCCTTGTAGGTCGTCAGCCCCTCGGGCAGCGCGAGCCTCACCTTGTACGTGCCGGGCTTGAGCTTCGAGAGGCGGGCGCGCCCCTCGGCGTCCGTCCTCACCTCGCGGCTTTCGCCCGCGCCCTCGACGGCGAGACGCGCGCCCTCGTAGCCGCCGACCCGCGCCGAGTCGCCGGTCTTCACGCGGTGGCGCGCGCGCGTGACCGTGATGTCGATGGAGACGCCGGGGCCGCGCGCGCCTAAGGCCCGCAGGAACTCGAAGTCCTCGGCGGCGTCCGAGACGGGGCGGGTGCGTGTGCAGATGCCGGTGACGAGCGGGCCGCCTTCGCCGCGCCGGGAGGCGTAGACGAGGTAGGTCTCGCCCTTGCGGAACTCGTAGCCGCAGTCGCCGCCGCCGTGCCCCGTCGCCACCTCGACCTCCGTCGCCTCGACGCCGAGGAACGGCTGGAGGACGGCGAACTTGAAGACGACCGGCGTCCAGTCCGGTTCCGCCCTCGCGGCCTCCACGGACCTCGGCTTGTTCGTCCGCGAGTCGGTCGCCGTGCCGACGAAGACCGCCGCCGCGCCGCCGTACATCTGGCACGGCGAGCCGCCGCCGCTGCACGAGCACGCCTCGGCGCGCGCCGCCAGCGCCGTCAGCAGAAGCGGACACCAGAGTAGAAACAGCACGGTCTTGCGTCGCACGGCTTTCACCTCCCCTACTTCAGACTCTCGTCGTCAACGAGGCCGGTGCTCGGGACGGGCTGCGCGGTGACCTGCGTCATCAGAGGCTCGTGCTCGTCGCCGCGGATGACGGCGCCGACGGGCGCGTCCGACTGCTCCTCGCGCACGCGCAGGACGAGCAGCGCCGCGAGGATCATGAAGAAGCCGCCGATCATCACGACGTAGAGCGGCGCGCGCGGGTTGTTCTCGCCGAAGACGCCGCGGATGAGCGGGCCGAACGTGAGCGCCTGCACGATCTCGGGGATGACGATGAAGAAGTTGAAGACGCCCATGTAGACGCCCATCCGCGCCGCCGGGAGCGACCCCGACAGTATCGCGTACGGCATCGAGAGTATCGACGCCCACGCGACGCCGACGCCGACCATCCCCGCCACCAGCGCCCACGGCGAGCTGGCGACGTAGACCGAGAGCAGCCCGGCCGCGCCGCACAGCAGGCAGAGGGCGTGCACGCCCCTGCGCGAGAGCGCCGCCGCCAGCTTCGGGAGCAGGAAGGCCACGCCGAAGCAGGTGATGTTCATGAACGACATCGCGAACCCGGCCCAGACGATGCCGTCGGTGTAAGCCTGCGACTTCGGGTCGGTGGCGCCGAAGACGTGGCGCGCGACCGCCGGCCCGTAGAAGAGCCACATGCAGAAGAGGCCGAGCCAGGTGCAAATCTGCACGGGCGCGAGCTGCTTCATGGTGCGCGGCATCTCGCGCAGCGCCTCCGAGATTTCGGCGAGGCCGGCGGCGAAGCCGCGCTTCTCGCGCCGCATCCGCCGGAACTCCTCCAGGTCCTCGGGCGGGTACTCCTTCGACGTGAAGACCGTCCAGAGCACGGCGAGCAGGAAGGCGCCGGCGCCGAGCTGGAAGGCGTACTTGATGGGGAGCGGGATGCCGCTCTCGGTGTTGCCCGTCACGCCGTAGTACTGAAAGATGAGCGGGAGCCAGCCGGCGAAGGTCGCGCCCAACCCGATGAAGAAGCTCTGCATGACGAAGCCCGAGGTGCGCTGCTCGTCGTTGAGCTTGTCGGCGACGAAGGCGCGGAACGGCTCCATCGAGACGTTGATCGAGGCGTCGAGAACCCAGAGCAGCCCGGCGGCCATCCAGAGCGTCGAGGAGGTCGGCATGATGAAGAGCGCGACGCTGGCGAGGATGGCGCCGACGAGGAAGTACGGGCGGCGCCGCCCGAGCGGCCCCCACGTCCGGTCGCTCATCGAGCCGATGATGGGCTGGACGATAAGCCCCGTCAGCGGCGCGGCCAGCCACAGCAGCGGCAGCTCGTCCGGGTTGGCGCCGAGCCGCTCGTAGATGGCGCTCATGTTCGAGAGCTGCAACCCCCAGCCGAACTGGATGCCGAGGAACCCGAAACTCATGTTCCAGATTTGCCAGAAGCTCAGGCGCGGCTTGTCACGCATGTTCGTCCTCCTCAGGTCGTCATCTCGCGTAGATGTTGATGTCTTCGAGCACGACCTCGCGGTCGAGTGAGAGCGCGTACATCAGCGTCCGTGCCATGTTCGAGACGTGGACGAAGCCGGGGCGCGCGGCCGCCCCCGGCGCGGTGTTCTCCACGTCAACGAGGCCGGGGCAGAGGTTGAAGACGCGGACGTTCGCCCCGGTCTTGCGCGCGTGGTCGCGGACGGACTCGGCGAAGCCGAGCAGGCCCCACTTCGAGGCGCAGTACGAGGGCACGTCCGCGTAGCCGTGCTTGCCGGCCTGCGAAGAGACGTTGACGATGTCGCCGAACTCGCGCGCCGCCATCAGGGGGAGCGCCGCGCGCACCAGCCACATCGCGCCCTTCAGGTTGGTCTGGAGGACGGTCTCCCAACCCTCTTCGGAAATCTCCTCGACCGTCTCGGGCACGGCGAGTCCCGAGTTGTTGACGAGCACGTCGAGCGAGCCGAAGCGCTCGACGCAGTGACGGACGAGCGCCTCGCACTCGTCGCGCACGCGCACGTCGAAGGCGTAGGTGTGGACGCGCTCGGCGCCGACGGCCGCGTTCAGCTCGCCGGCCGTCCGCATGAGCGCCGACTCGCTGCGCGACGCGATGACGACGCGGGCGCCCGCCCCGGCGAGCGCCCCGGCGAACGCGCGGCCGATGCCGGTGCCGCCGCCGGTGACGACGGCCGTCTGTTCGCCGAAGGGCTTCGTCTTCAAGGTCATGAGCTTTCGAGCCGTTTCAGTTCTTATCGAGTACCGCCGTGAAGACGGCGGCGGAACGCGGCGGCATCTCCATCTCCACGTCGTCCCCGCTCCAGCGCCCGCCGCTGTTGCCGCCCTTGCCTAAGCCGTCGTGCCTCATCAAGTAGCGCCCGACGGGGTCGAGGCCGGCGTCGCTCAGTTTGAACTTGACCGTGGCTGGCTTCGTGTCGTTGTTAAAGGCGACGAAGGTCGTCTGGTCGGGGAGCACGCGCGCGAAGACGGTCTGCTGCTCCTCGTCGTAGACATGGACGAGCGAGCCGCGCCTGAGCGCCGGCAGTTCCGCGCGCAGCCTGGCCAGACGCTTGACGTGCTCGAAGACTTCGTTCTCGACGGCGGTGCGGCCGGCCTTCTCGAAGGCGTTGCGCTCGTCGCCGGGGAAGCCGCCGGGGAAGTCGCGCCGGTTGTCGGGGTCGCCGCCGCCCGGCATCGCCAGCTCGTCGCCGTAGTAGAGGAGCGGAGTGCCGCGCGTCGTCATCACGAACGTCTGCGCCAGCTTAAGCCCCTCGACCGTGGCGCCCTTCTCGGACATGAAGCGGAGCATGTCGTGGACGCCGACGAAGGGGACGAGCACCTCGGGGCGCGGGTAGAGGTGGTCGTGCGCGAGCACCTGCGAGAGCTTACGCACCGACTCGCCCTTGGCGAACGAGTCGCGGACGGCGTAGAAGAGCGCGAAGTCGTAGACGGTGTCTATCCCTGTGTCCAGCCCGTCGTGCCCGACCTTACCCTTTTGAAAATATGCGAGCAGCGCCGGGTCGCCGTCGAACAGCTCGCCGAGGACGTTCACACGGGGGTACTCGCCCTTAATCGCCGCCGTCCAGTCGCGCCAGAAGTGGCGCGGGACGTGCGGCAGCGTGTCCATCCGCACCGCGTCGAAGCCGACGGTGCCGAGCCACCAGAGCGTGTTCTGGATGAGGTAGCGGCGCACCTCCTCGTCGTCCTGATTGAGGTCGGGCAGGATGTCGATGAACCAGCCTTCGAGGTTGCGCCGCCGCGTCAACTCCGAGGCGTGCGGGTCCATCGTCGTCCACTTCTGCCAGTTGTTGCTGAGGTGGCTCTCGACCGTGCCGTAGAACCACGTCGGCGTCGGGCGGTCTGTGGCCCAAGGGTGGTAAGGGCTCGTGTGGTTGGCGATCTGGTCCTGAATGACCTTGAACCCGGCGGCGTGCGCCTTGTCCACCAGCTCGCGCAGCTTCGCCATCGTCCCGTAGTGCTCCTCGACGCCGTAGAAGTCGATGGCGCCGTAGCCGTGGTAAGCGGTCGTCGGCCTGCGGGGGCCGCCCTCCACTTCCGGGTACATCTCGCGCTCGTCGAGCCGGTCGGTGTTGTCGTAGACGGGGTTGATCCAGAGCGCGGTGACGCCCAGCTCCTTGAGGTACGGCAGGCGGTTGATGACGCCCTGAAAGTCGCCGCCGTGGTAGTAGCGCCCCTTCGTGCGGTCGTAGAGGCCGGGCGACTTGCGCGGGTCGTTGTTCGCGCGGTCGCCGTCGGCGAAGCGGTCGGGCATGATGAAGTAGATCACGTCGTCGGGCGTGAAGCCCTGGAAGCGTCCGGCGCGCGCGAGCGGCTCGGCGACGCCGAAATTCGTGTCGGCCGCCCCGACGGCGGTCGTCACCCTCAACAGCCTGTTGCCGGGCGCCGCGTTCCTGTCGATGAAGACATCGACGAAGGCGTAGGTGCCCGCCTCGTTGACGCGGACGAGCCCCGTCCTGACCCCCGCGCCGACGGCCGCGACGCGCGCCCCGCCGAGGTTCTGCCCGCGCAGCATCACGCGCACGGGGTTGATGGAATGTCCGGCCCACCAGTCCGGCGGCTCGACCTTCGTCACCGAAGGCAGGCGCTGCGCCGAGCACACGGCCGACGCCGCGCAGACGAAGACGAAGGACAAGAGGAGGCGCGCGGTTGACGTTTTGACGGTCATCATAAAATTTGTCTGCGGCGCGGGGCGGAGTGCCGAACGGAAGGTCACTCCCCTTCACCCCCACGTCTGCTTGAACTCGTAGCTCTCGGCCGTGTGCTCGGGTCGCGCTTCGGGGGGCACCGCGGGGAAGCGGCCGTAGAGTTCGGCGAGTCGCCGGAGTCGCGCGCTCAAAGATTCGTTCAGGTCGCCCTCGCGGAAGCGCCACGACCAGTTGCCGGACATCGTGGCCGGCGTGTTCATGCGCGCTTCCGACCCGAGGCCCAGCACGTCCTGCAAGGGGACGAGGGCGGTGTCGCCGGCCGAGGCGTAGAGCGCGCGGATGAAGTCCCAGTTGATTTCGGCGCCGTCCGTCGAGAGGTAGTCGAGGCAGTAGCGGCGCTCGCGCTCGACCTGTTCGGCCGAGCGGACGGAGGCGCCGCCCTCGGGCTGGCTGCGGAACCAGCCGACCGCCGTGTCGTTGTCGTGCGTCCCGGTGTAGACGACCGTGTTGCGGACGTAGTTGTGCGGGAGGTCTTTGTTGGTCGAGTCGGTCGCGAAGCCGAACTGAAGGATGCGCATGCCGGGGAAGCCGAACTCGTCGCGCAGCTCGATCACGTCGGGCGTGATGAAGCCGAGGTCTTCGGCGATGATGGGCAGCTCGCCCAGCGCGGCCTTGACTGACTGGAATAGCTCGCGCCCCGGCGCGTGCTCCCAGCGGCCGCGCTCGGCCGTCGGGTCGCCGCCCGGTATCTCCCAGTAGGCGGCGAAGCCGCGGAAGTGGTCGATGCGAATCACGTCCACGAGCGAGAGCATCGCGCGCACGCGCTCGACCCACCAGCCGAAAGACTCCCCGCGCATTCGCTCCCAGTCGTACAGGGGGTTGCCCCAGAGCTGACCCGTCCTGCTGAAGTAGTCGGGCGGGACGCCGGCGACGACCGAGGGGCGTCCGTCGTCTTTGAGCTTGAAAAGTTCGGGCCGCGCCCACACGTCGGCCGAGTCCTGCGCGACGAAGATGGGGATGTCGCCGACGATGCGCACCTGCTGGCCGCGGCAGTACTCGCGCAGCCGCGCCCACTGGTCGAAGAAGAGGAACTGTTTGAACTTCACCTCCTCGATCTGTTCGGCCAGCGCGCGGCGCGCGTCTTCGAGAGCCGCGGCGTCGCGGCGGACGAGCGGCTGCTCCCACTCCGTCCAAGCGGCTTCGCCCCTCTCGCGCTTGAGCGAGCGGTAGAGCGCGTAGTCGTCGAGCCACGCGGCCGCGCCGGCCTTGAACTCCTCGAAGGCGGCGGCGACTATCGCGGGCTCCGTCCGGCGGAAGTTCTCGAACGCCTCTTTGAGCAGCGCCTCCTTGCGCGGGAACGCCTCGGCGTAATCGACGTGGCCGGCGGGAAGCTCCGACAGACCTTCGAGCGCGCCGGGCGCGAGCAGGCCCTGCTCGACTAAAAGCTCGGGGCTGACGAGCAAGGTGTTGCCGGCGAAGGCCGAGAAGCATTGGTAGGGCGAGTTGCCGTAGCCGGTGGGGCCGAGCGGCAGAACCTGCCAGAGGCTCTGCCCCGACGCGACGAGGAAATCCACGAAGCGGTACGCCTCGTGCCCGAGGTCGCCGACGCCGTGGCGGCCCGGCAAGGAGGTCGGGTGCAGAAGGATGCCGCAGGCTCTTGGGAAGCTCAACTGTTACCTCGCGAGTGTTTTGATTTAGTTGAAAGCTACAACAAATGTACCTCGGGGGCAACGGAAAAGAGCGACGAAGCGGTGGAGAAAATTTGTCGGCGAACCTTCAGCGCGCCGCGAGCCTGTAGAAGACGGCCGAGCGCGCCGGGACCGTCAGCTTGAGCGAGCCGGCGGCGACCGCGGGTCGGTCTGTCGCCCCGAGCAGCGGTTCGAGCCGCGCGCCCTCGCGTGCGTCGAGGTAGGAGGCGGGCAGCGTTAACTCCTTCGGCGAGGCGGCGCGGTTGAGCGCGACGACGACGGTCTCGGACGCGTCGCGCCGCGCGTAGGCGTAGGAGTCTTCGTCGAAGTGCAAATCAAGCAGCGCGCCGCGCCTGAGCGCCGCGTGCTCGCGCCGCAGACGCAGCAGTCCCTGCGTCCACTCGAACATGCGCTGCTCTTTGGGCGTGCGGCCGGCGCGCGTGAAGGCGTCTCGCGCGTCTCCGTGGAAGCCGCCGGGGAAGTCGCGACGGTTGTCGGGGTCGTCGCCGCCCTCCATCCCGATCTCTTCGCCCGCGTAGATTTGCGGCGTGCCGCGGATGGTCAGGAGGTACGCGAGGTGAAGCATCGCGCCTTCGGGCGTCGCGCCTTCCAGAGACATGAAGCGGCGCGTGTCGTGGTTGTTCGCCATCGTGACGAGGCGCGAAGGGTCGGGGTAGAGCGAGTCGGCGCGCAGGACTTGGCGGAGCGCGTTGGCGGGAATCTTCCCCGTGAAGACGTTGCGCGAAACGTCCCACGCGGGGAAGTCGAAGACCGCGTCCATCCGCGTGTCGATGCCGTCCCAGCCCTCGCGCCCGCCGATGAAGAAGCTGGTGTGGATGGGGTCTTCGTTCCAAGCCTCGCCGACCATCCACATCCGCGGGTACTGCCGGTCGAGCGCGACGTTCAGGTCGCGGATGAAGAAGCGCGGCATGTACTGGACGGTGTCCTGCCGGACGCCGTCGATGCCGGTCATGCCGACCCACCAGAGCGAGTTCTGTATCTCGTAGCGCGCGACCTCGGGCTGCTCCTGATTCATGTCGGGCAGGTCGTCGGAGAACCAGCCGTCGAGCGTGGGGCGGCGCGCCTCCGCGGGCGCGTGCGGCGAGAGCAGCAGGTCGCCGCGGAAGGGGTTGCGCAGGTGGTCGGCGAGCGTGCCGTGGAACCAGTCGGGGAGCGGCGGGTCTTTGACCCAAGGGTGCTGCGAGCCGACGTGGTTGGCGACCTGATCCTGAATAACTTTTAGCCCAAGGGCGTGCGCCTTCTCGACCAACTCGCGCAGCGTCTCCATCGTCCCGAAGCGGTCTTCGACCGCGTAGTAATCGACGGCGTGGTAGCCGTGGTAGTACGTGTTCGGGCACCACGGCTTGTCGCAGCGGTTGACGCCGTTCCAGTTGTCGTGCCACGGCGTGAGCCAGACGGCGGTGACGCCGAGGTCTTTCAGATACGGCAGGCGGTTGATGACGCCGCGCAGGTCGCCGCCGTGCCAAGCGCGCGGGTTGCGGCGGTCGTTCGCCTCCGGAGGCGAGTCGGCGGGCGCGTTGTTCGTGCGGTCGCCGTCGGCGAAGCGGTCGGGCATGATGAGGTAGACGACATCGTCGGTAGTCACGCCCTGAAAATTCTTCGCCGGGTCGAGCGGGGGGTTGACGCCGAACTTGAAGGGAGTGCCGCCCGTGCCCTTCGTAAAGATCAACTCGTAAGTGCCGGGGCGGGCCGAGGGGTCGATGCGCAGGTCGATGAAGACGTACGTGCCGTCGGCGTTGACCGTCTGGTTCAGCACCTCGAACGGCGCGCCGGGGGCGGGGCGCACGCGGGCTTGGTGCAACTCCCTGCCGCGCACGAGCAGCCGCACGGGGTTGACCGTGTGCCCGGCCCACCAGGAGGGCGGCTCGATCTTCTCGACGTGTGGGGCGTGGTTCTGCGCGAGCGCGCAGACGCAGGCGAGCAGGGCGGCGGCGCACGCGGCGAGGAGCCGCGCGGCGGACTTCTGCGTTCGCGTCTTCAGTGGTTAATCCCTCCCGAAAGGCTGCGCCGAAAAGCAGGAGAACGTGGGCGGGATTATACCAGCACCCGGCGTGTTTTTGGCCGGGTTAGCGCCTCAAGTCAGCGCCGGAGCGTGCGGACGTAGGCGATTGAGGCGGCGATGTCCTCGCGCGAGAGCTTCTTCTTGAAGGCGGGCATCTGGCCGCGGCCGTTGGCGACCGAGGCGATCATCCGCGAGCTGCTGCGCCCGCGCAGCCACGCGGGGTCGGAGAGGTCGGGCGGCTCGACCGTCTCGGCCATGCGCGTGCGCCCCTGCCCGTCCGAGCCGTGACAGCGCCCGCAGTTCGCGGAGTAGACGGCGCGGCCGCGCTCCACCTGCGCCGCCCTCCCCTTCTGGGCCGTGGCCGCACTGGAACCCGAAGCGGCGACGGCCGCCGCGCCCGCGAAGACAAAAACGCCCGCCCAAAGTACGACGACTTTCATTCTCTTCATTGCGAGGAAATCACCCCTGTCTCTGTTCTTGTTGAAAACTCTCTAACGTTCTTCGCCGCCGGCCGTCTCGCCCCCGTCGCGCAAAAGGTCGTGGACGTGGAAGGGGACGCTCTCGCCCTTCATCTCGGGGTGGCGGCGCAGGAACTCGCTCGCCACGGGGAGCGCGCCCGGATCGTCCTTGAGGTCTTGAAAGATTTTCGCCTCGGCGCGCGCCTCGTCGTTCATCCCGAGCTTGCGGTAGACGAGCATCAGGTTGTAGTGCGAGCCGGCGTCCTCCGGGTCGATGCGCAGTATCCGCTCGAAGCACTCGCGCGCCGCCGGGAAGTCGCGCTTAATTTTCGACAACTCGCCGAGCTGCTGCAAGCTCAGGCGGTCGCGCGGGAAGGCTTCGAGCACGCGGCGGATGTCCGCCTCTGCATCGGTCAACTGCCCGCGCTTCGTCCTGATGCGCGCGCGCTGAAAGAGCGCGCGGTGCAGGTTCGGATTTATCTCAAGCGCGGCGTCAACCAACTTCGACGCGTCGTTCCAGCGGTCGATCTCGATGAGCGCCAGCGCGCGGTTCGTCAGCGCCATCGGCCGGTACGCCTCGTCCAGCTCGGCCACGCGCGCGAAGACCTCGGCCGCCTGCGCGAACTGCCGGCTGTCGAAGAGCGCGATGCCGTAGTTGTTCCAGCGCCGCCAGTCGGGCGTCGCCCCCTTCGCGGGCGCCAGCGCGGCGTTCTCGCCGACCTTCAGTGTGTACTCGGCGGTCGCCATCGTCACGACGGGGAAGTCTAAAACCTTGCCGAGCGCGTAGTCGGCGAAGACCTTTGTGAAGCGGCGGTAGCGCAAGCGCGCCGTGACTTTAACGGCGTCGCCCGCGTCCCTCGGCATCTGGAAGCGGTAGCGCGCCACGTCGGAGCGCCCCGACCCGATCTGGTTGTTCTGCGCCACGACGCGCGTCTTCCAGATGTGGTGGCGTTCGTTAAAGGTGCCGTCGGCCATCACGAGGTAGGTCTTGTAGTTGTGCGCCGACTCGTCGAGGAAGCCGTCCGGCTTGATGAAGCCCGAGCGGAAAATCTGTCTGCCGGTCGCCGCGTCCGAGACGGTGAACTCGACGTGCGCCTCGTAGAAGTCGCGCAGCTCGGGCGGGAACGAGTGTCCCATGTTCTTGTTCGTGATGACCACGTCGGCGGTCAAAGTGTCGCCGCGCTCGATCTTAAAGCTGCTCCGGTTGAGCGGCGCGAGCAGTTCTTCGGCGCCCGCGCCCTTCGGCTGGCGGCGCAGCGCGAAGATGTCGATGCCCATCACGTCGCCTTCGAGGAACTTGGTGACGGCGTCGAGCTGCTCGGCGTACTTGTAGAAGAACGGGATGGCGGTGTTGGCGGCCGCCCAGCGGTGCGACTTGACCGCGCCGTTTTTGGCCGACACGTCGAAGAGCGGCGCCGCCTCCGGCTTCATGTGGCAGGAGTTGCACGTCTCTCTGTCGCGGACGTAGAAGGGGTGCGGCGACTCCTTCGAGAACGAGGACATCTGCAACTCGTCGGCGACCGCGAAGGCGCGGAGGAACTTGTAGTCGTTGAGTTCTTTCGGCACCTGCGACTTGTGACAGGCGCCGCAGAACTCGGGCGACTTGAGCACGTCCCTCATCATCGCGCGGCGGTGCGAAGAAACGTCGTCGAGAATCTGCTGGTCGGTGACGCCTTCGAGGAGCCGCGTGCCGTCGGGCTTGACGAGCAGCGCCGGCTCGCCCATCACGTAGCCGCCGATGCCGCGCCGGTTCACGTCCTGAATAGAGTGGCAGGCGATGCAGGAGACGCCCTCGTCGTCGTAGGGGCGCTTCTTGAAGGCGGGCTTGTCGGTGAGCGCGCCCGAGAAGAGCGCGGCCGGGTTGTGACACGACTCGCAGTGGCGGGTGTGCGCGATGTTGCGCTGCGAGATGATGTCCTTGACGTTCTTCTGGTAGAAAGGCTCGCGGAAGGCGTTGGCGTGGGCGGACTGGCGCCACTGCGCGTGCACGTCGCCGTGGCAGGAGGCGCAGCGGTCGGCCGAGATGAACTTCGAGCCGGGGATGAAGGTGCCCGTGGCGGACGAGGCGTTCGACGGCGCGAAGGGGTTCTTGCCGAAGCGCAGGTCGTAGGTCTTCGCCACCAGCTCCTCGTAGCGCGGCTCGGCCGCCTTCTCGTCGTCGTCGCTCTCGGCCGAGGCGGGCGCGGCGGCGTAGAGGCAGAGAGCGGCGAAGGCCGCGAGCGAGAGCAGCGCGAGTTGCAAAGCCGCGAGACGGCGGACGGGGGGAAACGCCTTCCTCATCTTCTGACCCTCGAAAACTTTTTCTTACGTTTGCCGCGGGCGGACGCCTGCGGGGTGGACTTTCCGCGAAACCGCGCAAATCTATCACATGCCGCGCGCGCGCGAATCCAACTTAAGTTGGAGAAGGTCAGAACCGCCTGCGGTAGTGGGCGGGTGCGTCTGACTCAGAAAGGCTCCGACGCGGGAGCCAGAACCGCCCGCTACCGCAGGCGGTTCTGACTGGATGGCGGCTTTGAGGGCGCGACGGTCTCGGGCGGCGGCAGTTCCTCCGACGCGGGCTGCCCGCCCATCGGCGCGCCACCGGAGTCGGCCGACTTGCGTGCCTCCTCCAGACGCTTGAAGACGGCCAGCTCGCGGTCGGCGTCCGCCTTGCGACCCAGACGCGAGTAGGCGAGGAAGAGTTGGTAGTGGACGCCGGGGTCGCGCGTGCCGAGCCGCGCGCCGCGTTCGAGCAGCGGCACGGCGTCGGCGTAGCGCTTGAGCCGGACGAGCAGGCGGCCGAGGTCGTAGGTCGCCGGGAAGTTGTCGGGGTCGAGCGCGAGCGCGCGGCGCAGGAGCCGCTCGGCCTCCTCGTGCTGGCCGCGCTCGCCGGTGAGGAAGCCGAGGCTGGCGTAGGCCGGCGCGTTGTCGGGCTGTAGTTCGAGCGCGCGGCGGAAGTATTTGGTCGCGAGGTCGAACTCGCCCTCGGCGCGCGCGGCGTAACCGGCGAGGTAGTTGAGCGCGCCGTCCTGTGGGAAGCGCATGAGCGCCCGCTCGAACGTGGCGCGCGCCTCACGGTAGCGGCGGGCGCGGAAGTGGGCGACGCCGAGCCGCGTGTAGTAGACCGGCTGCGCCGGGTCCTGCTCGACCGCGCGCTCGTAGAAGGGGACGGCCGCCTCGGTGCGCCGCGTCTTGACCAACTCCTCCGCGATCATGAAATACGCCTCGGGGTAGGAGGCGCGCAAAGAGGCGGCGCGCCGCCAGTGAGCCAGCGCCTCGTCGCCCCGGCCGCGCGCCGAGGCGACGAGGCCGAGCCGGAAGAAGACCTCGGCCTCGTCGGGCTTGAGCGCCGCGGCGTCGCCGAGAGCGCGCTCGGCCTCTTCGAGCCGGTCGAGGTTGAAGAGCGCGACGCCGAGGTTGTAGAGCACCTCGTAGGTCTGCGGGCGCAGGCGGTTCGTCGCCTCGAAGAGTCGCGCGGCGCGCTCGTACGACCCCGCGCCGGCCAGCGCGAGCCCGAGCGTGAAGAGCACGCGCGGGTCTGCGGCGGCGCGACGCTCGACCGCGTCGGCGATGCGGCCGGCCTCCGCCCCGCGCCCCGCGCGCGCGTACGCGTCGGCGAGCGTGAGCAGCAAGGGTAGGTCTGCGCCCTCCGCCCCGCCGCCCGCGGCCGCGAGTCGTTCGAGGTGCGGCAGAGCGCGCGCGAAGTCCTTGCGCGCGACGTAGAGCACGGCGAGGTTGTAGGCGGCCTGCGCGTAAGCGGGCGAACTCGCGAGCGCGCGCTCGAAGAGCGGCACGGCCTCGGCCTCGCGCCCCGACTGCGAGAGCAGGACGCCGAGATTCGTGAGCGCGGCCGCCGACTTCGGGTCGAGCCGCACGGCCTCGCGCAACTCGCGCTCGGCCTCCGCGCGCCGCCCTGACTGTTCGAGGATAAGCCCGAGCAGAGCGCGCGCGTCCGCGTCGCGCGGCGAGGCTTCCGCGGCCCCGCGCGCGACCGATTCGGCCTCGGCGAGCCTCCCGGCGCGCATCAACTCGGCGGCCTCACGCAGCAGCGCCGGGTCGGCTCCGCCCCGCTGCCCCTGCCCACGCGCCGCCGCCGCCCCGCCCCGCGCGGGACTCCGGCGCTGCGCCCCGGCCGGCACACACAAGAACGCCAACGCGAGCCACACGCACGCCAGCCGCGCGCAAGAGTTTTTAAGAAGAGATGAAGGAAGCGGCACTGTCATCAACGTCCGTCCGGCTCGGACTTCTTTAGAACTTGTTCGGCTAATGCTCGGGCGAAGGGGGGGCGGCGCCGGCGCGGCGCGACTCGTTGATGCGTTTGACGAGCGCGGACTCGGCGGCGGCCTCCTCCTTGCGACCCAGGCGACGGTAGGCGAGCGAGAGTTGGTAGTGCGGCTCGGGGTTGCCGGGCGCGAGCGCGGCGGCGCGCCGCAGGTGCTCGACCGCTTCGGCGGCACGCCCGCGAGCGACGAGGGCGCGCCCCAAGGTCACGCGCGCTTCGTAGAGGTCGGGGTCAATCTCGACGGCGCGCCCGAGCGCCTTGATTCCCTCTTCCGCCTCCGCGCCGCCGCGTTTGACGAGCAGCGCGCCGAGTCCGAGGTGGCCTTCCGAGGCGCGCGGCTGTGCGGCCGCCAGCTCGCGGTAGGCCGCGAGCGCGCCCGCGCCGTCGCCCGCGCGTTCGAGGGCGGAGGCGAGGAAGAAGAGCGGGCGCGGGTCGCCGGGTCTGAGCGCCGCCGCCGCGCGGAAGGCGCGCGCCGCCGCGCGGTCGTCGCCCGCGCCGTAGAGAGCGCGCCCGTGTGTGAGGCGCGCGTCGAAGTTGTCGGGCGCGAGCGCGGCGGCGCGGGCGGAAGCTTCGAGCGCCCCGGCGCCGTCGCCCCGCACGGCGAGCACCACCGCGAGCAGGACGAGCGCGTCGGCCGCTTCCGCCTCGCGCCCGCGCGCACGGCCTTCGGCGAGCGCGGCCTCGGCGGCGCGTCGCGCGAGCGGCTCGGCGTCGGCCGCGCGCCCCGCGTTGAAGGTCGCGAGCGCCGCGCCGTAGAGCGCCGCGCGGTCGGACGGCCTCGCGCGGACGAGCGCGTCGAAAAGCTCTGCGGCCTCGCCGAAGCGCCGCCCGGCGACGAGTGCGTGTCCGACCGCGACGGCGCCCGCGAACTCCTCCGCGCCGAGCGAGCCGCGCCGCGCGCGCTCGACGAGCTGCGCGACGCCCGCCTCCGTCAACTGCCCGCCCTGCGCCGGCGCGGCGGTCAAGGCGAGGGCGCCGTGCGGCGACGCCAGCGACGCCAGCAGCAGTAGCGCCGACAGCGCGCGTGACTTGTAAGACTTCGCGTTTGAGTTCGACACGGGACGCACGGCGGGCGCGCGCGGCGGCGCCCCGAAAGAAAGGAGAGACGGCCGAAAGGTTAGCCGCTCGCGCCGGCAAACTCAAGCGCCGCGCACGCGCGCTCCGCCGGGCGGAAAAAGAGGCGGGCGCCCCATCGCGGGGGCGCCCGCCTCGGTCTCCGTTAGGCGTCAGCCCGTCTCCCCTTCAAGTCCTCAGAAGAGCAGCTTGATGGAGAATTCGAGCTGGCGCGGGTTCTGGAGCGCCGTGTCGCGGCCGACGTTCACGTCGTTGTAGGCGCGCACGCCGTTCTGGATGCTGAAGTTCACGTCGCGGTTCGGGACGAACTTGTTGATGTGGTTCAGCACGTTGTAAGCCTGCACGCGGAGCTGGACCTTGAAGTCCTCGCTGATGGCCGGGACGGGGATGTTCTTGAAGACCGAAGAGTCCCAGTACTCCATCGCCTGACCGCGGAAGGTGTTGCGCCCGAGGTTGCCGTAGCAGCGCTCGCTGCCCGTACTGGAATTCGGGTTGCACGGCGCGCCGCCGAAGATCGGCGTCACGGGGAAGGCGAAGGCGTCCGGGTTGAACTCAAGCCCGCGCGCGCGCTGCTCGGCCGTCGGCGTCGGGTCGCCGATCAGGTCGGGGCGCTGCCCGCCGATGACGACCGAGTAGACGGGGCCGCTCCCGATGGTGATGTTGTTGTTCCACTGCCAGCCGCCGATGATGTAATCGACCGCGCGCGGGGCGTCGCCCGCGAAGCGGCGGCCGCGCCCGAAGGGCAGTTCGAGGACGTTCTCGAAGCGGAAGAGGTGGCGGATGTCGAGGTCGGAGTTGCCGCGATCCAACTCGGGCCGGAGCGGGTTCTGCGGCCCGTAACGGTTGGGGCCGAGGCTCTGGCCGGCGAAGCCGCCCGGCGTGTCGTCGATGCCGTGCGCCCAAGTGTAGGACGAGAGCATCGAGAAGCCGCGCGTGAAGCGGCGCTCGACCTTGGCCTGGAAGGCGTCGAAGCGCGACGTGCCGTTGAAGCGCGTCGTCACGACCTCGTTGAAGCCCGCCACCTCGCGCGAGCCCGGCCCGGTGGTGAGCGACTGGCCGATGTTCTGGACGCGCAGGAGGTTCCTGCCCGCCGAGCCGACGTAGGCCACGTCGAACAGGAAGTTGCGCAAGAACTCGTACTGGAACGTCAGGTTGTACTGGTGGTAGAACGAGTTTTTGTTGTTCGGGTCAACGTAGAAGATGCGCTGGCTGGTGTCCGGGACGAAGGAGTCCGGGAAGGCCGTGCTGGTCGGCGGGATGGGGATGCCCGTGTCGAGGCTGGTCGCCGTCGTCAACTGCGAGCAGTTGTAGCCGCCCGTGTTCCCCTGGAGCGTGCAGTTGTAGCTGCTCGAAGTCGGCGCGTTGAACGCCAGCGGCAACTGGCCGCTCACGTCCGGCGTGTAGACGATGCCGTAGCCGCCGCGCACGACCATCCGGCGGTCGTCGCGCAGCCCGCTCCACGAGAAGCCGAGGCGCGGCCCGAAGTTGTTCTTGTCGGTGTTGGCGAGGTCGCGGCCCAAGCCGCTCGCGTCGCCCGCGCGTACGAGGCGCCCCGAAGCCGGGTCGAAGTTGTACTGCGCGTCGAACCGCTCGGTCGGCGCGGTGTACATGTCGTAGCGCAGGCCGAGGTTGAGCGTCAGCGTCGGCGTGGCCTTCCAGTCGTCCTGGACGAAGAAGGCGATCTCCTTGTTCGACCGCAGGAACGTGTAGCTGATGATGCCGCGCGACGCGAAGGCCGGCGCGTAGCCGAGCAGGAGGTTGGCCGTGCCCGAGCCGGCGTCCTCGGGGCCGATGCCGCTGTAGTTGCCCGAGAGGAAGCCGCCGGCCGAGGTGCCGTACTGGTACTGCCCCTTGATGGCGCCGGCGCGGCCCGCGTCGAACTGCGTGTTCTGGCGCACGCGCAGGTCGCCGCCGAGGCGGAGCGTGTGGCTGCCGCGCACGACCGTCACCGTGTCGAGGAACGAGTAGTTGTTCGACGTGAAGTAGAAGGGGCCGCCGTCGCCGACGAACTCCAACTGGTTGATGGCCGGCACGTCGGCCACGCCGATGAGCGGGATGCCCGAGCTGTTGGTGTCGATGTTGCTGTTGGCGATGCCGAGGTTGTTGCCGACGGTCGGGCTGAAGCCGCCCGCGCCGAAGACGCCCGTGTTGAAGATGCCGATCTCGACGCGGCTGTAGCCGGCGCGCGCGTCGTTGACGATGGTGGGCGTGAACGTGTGCGTGTCGCCGAGCGCGATCTGGCGCGTCTTGCCGAACTCGTCGCCCGCGCCGAAGCCCGACGGCAGGTCGTTGCCGTTGGGCGACGTGCCGAGGGGGAAGTTGTTCTGCCGCGAGCGCCCGAGGTTCGAGTAGCTGTAGCGGCCGAAGAGCGTGTTCTTCTCGTTAAAGGTGTGGTCGAGGCGCGTCGTGTAAGCCTTCTGGTCGAACTGGAACTTGCGGTTGCGCGCGTAGTTGTTCTGCAAGCCCCCCTCGGTCGGCAGCGGGTAGGCGTTCAGGAGCGCGAGGCCCGCGGGCGAGAACGCCTGGCCGCAGTTGCGCAGGTCGTTGTTGAGCGCGGGCGCGGCGTTGGCGCAGAAGACCGTGCCGACCGGCGCGACGAAGGTGCCGCCGCTCGCGCGGGTGTAGGTCTGGGTTTCGGTGGGCCGGAGCAGCTCGCCGAAGTCGCCGACCCTCATCCTCGCGGTCGGGACGGTGACGAAGCCGAACTCGGGGATGGGGCGCGAGCCCTTCTGCTTGTTGTACGAGAAGAAGAAGAAGGACTTGTTGCGCCCGCTCCAATAAGTGGGCCCGCCCTCGCCGAAGTTCGGCGTGAAGATGGGGCCGCCGATGACGCCGCCGTAGTTGTGCTGGACGAAGTTACCGGGGTTCGGGTTGTTCGTCGGCTTCGCGCTGGCGAACGCGCCCTGGTAGAACTCGTAGAGCGTGCCGTGGAAGTCGTTGCCGCCCGACTTAATCGTCGTGCTGATGACGGCGCCGCCGGCGCGCCCCGACTCGGCGGGCGGGACGCTGGTGTCGATGCGGAACTCGGCGATGGCGTCGGGGTCGGGGAAGATGGCGATCTGCCCGAACTGCGTCTCGTTGTTATCGACGCCGTCGAGCATGAAGTTGTTCTGCGTGACGCGCGCGCCGTTGACCGCCAGCACCGAGCCGCCCGACTCGCGGAAGCGCGTGGACTCGGTGGACTCGCCGACGCCGCCCGCCGTGAAGTTGCCGCCGCCGCCGAGCGTGCCGACCGCGGGGCGCGTGACGCCGGGCGAGAGCGTGGCGAGGATGGTGAAATTGCGCTGCGGGAGCGGGAGGTCGGTCACCTCGCGCCCCGTGATGAGGTCGCCGCGCACGCTCGTCTCGGTCTCGGCGAGCGGCGCCTCGGCCGTCACCGTGACGGTGTCGCCGCCGACGCCGCCAACGGTCATCGTCACGTCCACGGCCTGCCGCCCGCCGGTCTCAAGCCTGACCTCCTGGACGTTCGTCGCCTGGAAGCCCGCCGCCTCGATGCGCACGCTGTAGACGCCGGGGTCGAGCGCGGGCATGGTGTAGGTGCCGTCGTCGCTCGTCTTCGCGGTGCGCGTCTCGCCCGTCGCGGCGTTGGTCGCGGTGACGGTGGCGTCCTTGACGACCGCGCCGTTCGGGTCTGTGACCGTCCCCGTGATCGTGCCCTTGTTGGACTGGGCGGCGACCGGGAACGCGAAAGCGACCGCGCACAAGAGCGCGGCCGCCCAACGGGAAAGCGGAGTTCGCCTGAATTTACACATGACTGTGCCTCGCGTGTTCAATTGGGTGGCTGACGGCAGTCCACCTCGACTTGCTTGAACGTCCCGGCGCGGGCGTGCTCTAAGACTACCAAGCAGTGGAGCGCAGACCTACGGCTGAATTTTTATGCCGGCTATTACCTTTTATACAAGCTAGGGACGGGGTGTCGGTTTGTTGCCTGTCCGAACGAAGTGTTTTTAATACAAAGTCGGCCGCCTGTCAATTACTTTCTCCGGCGCCCGCGCGCGACGCCCGCGCCCGCCGCCTCAGAGCCTTCGCTTGGCCTCGTCGATGAGTCGGTTGTTGCGCTCGTAGGAGTGCGGCGCCTCGCCCCCTTCCCCTTCGAGGCGCGGCGGGTAGGTGTGCCGTTTGTAGACCGGGTAGGCTTCCGTCCGCAGGTGCGCGAGCGTGTGGTGGCCGCGGCGCGCGGCGCGCTCGTGGCGGAGCGCGGAGATGTCCACGGGCGCGACGACGATGCGCTCGCCGGGGCCGGGGCTGGCCTCGGCGAGCAGGCGGCCGTCGAAGTCCACGACCTGACTGCCGCCGGGCCACGAATAGGGCGGGTAGTGTTTGAGGCTCGCGCCCTGGTTGGCGGCGACGACGTAGGCGGTGTTCTCGATGGCGCGGCAGCGGTTGACGACCGTCCACCAGTCCATCGGCGCGGTCGCGCCCCAAGGGTCCATGTAGGCCGAGACGCGCAACAAGACCTCGGCGCCGTTCGCGGCGAGCTGTCGGATGGCCTCGGGGAAGAGCCAGTCGTAGCAGACGGCGCAGCCGATGCGCCCGATCTCGGTGTCGGCGACGGGGAAAAGGGGCTCGTCGTAGCCTTCGAGGTCGTGCGGGCTGGCGTGCACCTCGTAGGGAATCCAGGTGTTGACCTTGCGGTACTTGTAGAGGACGCCGGCGGGACCGACGAGGCAGGTCGTGTTGAAGACGACGCCGGGGTATTTGTCGTCGCGCTCAAGCATCGTGCCCGACTGGATGTAGATGCCGTGCTCGCGCGCCTTCATCTCCAGCGCCTCGGTGTGCTCGTTCGGGATTTGGACGGCGAGCTTGTCGAGCAGCTCTTTGACGGTCGGGAAGACCGGCGCGGCGTGCGCGAACTCCGGGAAGACGACGAGCCGGACGGGGAGGAACGGCGCGGCGCCCGCGACCGCCGAGTCGATCATCGAGAGCATGCGCTCGGTGTTGCGGCGCATCTCGCGGCGCTCGACCGGGTTCGGCAGGTCGGTCTGACAGGCGGCGACTGAGTAGCGTATGTGTTCCATAAAAGTCTTCCGGCGCGGCGGTCGGTCGCCGCCGCGGGCGAATATAACACGGCCGCCCGCCGGGGCGTTCGCGCGGCGGCGCGGCGAAATCCAACTGACTGCATCTACGTATTCCCGCCGTGGATTTTAAATGACAATAGTCGCGGCTCGGGCGCGAAAGTCGGAACGTCGTGGTGGCGCGCGCGTCCGGCTCTGGCGTAAAATCCGTCTCTCCCGTCCGGGGCCGACGCGACGCGCGCGGCCGCCCAAACTTAAGCCGTCAGGAGTCACACATGCACAGCTCTCGCCCTCGTACGCTGCTTCTCGTTCTCTGCCTCTCTATTCTTTCAGGAGGGATGCCGCGAATGGCGCCGGCCCGCCAAAGCTCAAAAGTCTCGTTCGACACGCTCGCCGAGGGGCAGACGGTCTCGGGCTTCCGCGCCGAGGCCGTCTACCTCAACGACTCGGACAAGCCCTTCGGCGCGCGCTTCCGCCACGCGCGCACCGGCTTCACGCTCGACTTCCTGCAAATCCAGTCCGTCCCGCAGGTCTTCGCGTGGGTCAACTCGTTCCCGACCTCCGAGCACGGCGAGCCGCACACGCAGGAGCACCTCCTGCTCGGCAAGGGCAACGTCGGCCGCGCGCACGCGGGGCTGGAGAGCATGTCGCTCGCCGGCTCCAGCGCCTTCACGCAGCAGTGGCGCACCGCTTACCACATGCACACCGCCGCCGGGCCGGAGGTCTTTTACAAGCTCTTCGAGAGCCAGATGGACGCGCTCTTACACCCCGACTACACCGACGAGGAGATACGGCGCGAGGTGAGCCACTGGGGCGTGAGCGAGAACCCGGCCGACAAACGCTTGAGCCTCGAAGAGAAGGGCACGGTCTATCAGGAGATGCGGACGACCTACGACCGCCCCATCAGCCGCCTGTTCCGCGCGCTCAACCAGAAGGTCTACGGCGCGACGCACCCGCTGGCGATGTCCGCGGGCGGCTGGCCCGACTCGATCCGCGAGATGCGGCCCGAGGACATCAAGAAGTTCCACGCCGACAACTACCGCCTCGGCAACATGGGCATGGTCGCCTCGTTCCCGAAGGAGATGCCGGCGGGCGACGTGCTCGCGCGGCTCGACGCCGTCTTCAACCGCTTGGAGCCGAAGCAGGAGTCGCGGCGGTTCATGTCCGAGTCGGACATCCCCGCGCCGAAGCCGGCGCCGGCCGGGACGATTGAGCTGGTCGAGTACCCGCACAAGAACGAGCAGCAGCCGGGCTGGGTGCTGTTCGCCTACCCGGCGCAGCTCAAGCTCGACACGCGGGAGAAGACGCTGCTGAGCCTCTTCCTCGGGAACTTCGCGGGCGACGCGACGACCAACCTCTACAAGCTGTTCGTGGACACCAAGACGCGCGCGATGGAGACGGGCGCGAAGGGCGTCTTCGCCTACCTCGACGACGAGATGGTCGAGGGCAACCCGGTCTACGTGGGCCTGACCGACGTGGCGCCCGCGAACATGACCGACGAGAAGATCGCCGCCATCCGTCAGAAGATCGCGGACGAGGTCAAGCGCGTCGCCGCTTTCGCCGACGGCTCGCCCGAGTTGAAGGAGTTTAACGAGCGTCTGAAGAGCCGCGTCATCCAGTCGCGCCGCACGCTCTCGAAGTTCGTCAACTCGCCGCCGGGCTTCGGCTTCCGCAGCGCCGGCTCCGAGTGGATGACGCACCTCGTAGACCTCAACCGCACGCCCGGCTTCCGCAAGTCGGTCACGCTCAAGCCCGAGCTGGCGGCCGTAGACCAACTGCTCGCGTCGGACAAGAACGCGTGGCGCGAGCTGGTCGCGCGGTGGAAGCTGGCCGACTCCGTCCCCTACGCCGTGGCGGCGAAGCCGTCGCCGCAGATGCTCGCGCGGGGCGAGCAGGAGCGCGCCGCGCGCGCGAAGGCCGAGGCCGAACGCGTGATGAAGCAGTACGGCGTCGCAGACGAGCAGGAGGCGCTGCGCCGCTTCAAGACCGAGTACGACGCGATGACCGCCGAGTTAGAAAAGAAGGCGGGACAGTCGGCCTCGCTCAAGTTTTTGGAGCGGCCGCCGCTCACGCTCGACGACCAGCTCGACTACAAGGTCAGTTCCCTGCCGGGCAACGTGCCGCTCGTCGCGTCGAACTTCGAGAACATGACGAGCGCGACGACGGGCCTCGCGCTCCGGCTCGACGGCGTGCCGCGCGACAAACTCTTCTACCTTTCGACGATGCCGGCGCTCCTGACGCAGGTCGGCGTCATCAAGGACGGCCAGCCAATCCCCTTCGAGCAGATGAGCGAGATGCTCCGCAAGGAGGTGCTGGCGCTCAACGCGTACTTCAGCACCAACTTCCGCACGAACCGGGCGGAGTTGGTCGTGCGCGGCGCGGGCAACGACGCGGCCGAGTCGCGGCGCGCGCTCGCGTGGATGAAGCTCGTGCTGACCTCGCCTGACTGGCGCCCGGAGAACCTCGCGCGCATCCGCGACGTGGTCGATCAGATCTTGAGCGGGATGCGCAACCGCACGCAGGGGTCGGAGGAGTCGTGGGTCAACGACCCCGCGAACGCCTACTGGCGGCAGGACAACCCGCTGCTGCTCTCGGTCGCGTCGTTTATGACGCAGTCGCACAACGTCCACCGCCTGCGCTGGCTGCTCAAGGACGCGGGCGCCGACCGCGACGCCGCGGCCGCCTTCTTCGACGCGCTCGCCGCCGCGCCCAAGCAGAACGCCGAGCGCGAGCACCTGAAGAACCTGCTGAGCACTTTCCAGAAGGGCGACCTGAAAGACCGCTACTACAACGACCTCAAGTCCGCCTTCCACGCGCTGTCGCCGGGCGCGAAGGCTCTGGCGACCGAGGCGGCGAAGGACTTGGATCAACTGCTCGCCGACATCCCCGACGAGACGCTCGCGTCCGACTGGGACTATCTCGTCCGGCAGATGCGCGCCGACCTGCTCGTCCCGCCCGCGCAGGCGCTCGCCGAGCTGAACGCCGTCCGGCAGAGTTTGCTCAAGACGGGCGGCGCCCGCGCCTTCATGATCTCCTCGTCGGCGACGCGCGCCACGCTTGAGCCGGGCGTGCGCGAACTGCTCGGCGGCTTGCAGACCGCGCCGCACGCGCCCGCGAAGTACGCGAACGTGCGACTGGTCGAGTCGAACGTGCGTGCGCGCGCGGGCGACAAGGGCGCGCCGGTCTTCGTCGGGCTGGTCAACCCGAACACGCAGGGCGGCGTCTTCCTCAACTCGGCGCCGTCGGCGACCTACGCCGACGCCGACAACAGGGAGGCGCTGCTTGAGTTCCTCGCCTCGCGGCTCTACGGCGGCGGCGGCGCGCACGCCATCTTCATCAAGACGTGGGGCGCGGGCCTCGCCTACTCGAACGGGCTGGGCGGCTCGCCCGCGCTCGGCCGCGTCAGCTACTACGCCGAGCGCACGCCGGAGCTGCCGCAGACGCTCCGCTTCGTCATCGACGAACTGAAGAAGGCCAAGCCCGACCCCGGACTGGTCGAGTACGCCATCGCGGTCGCCTTCTCGCAGTTCCGCTCGGCCTCCGGCTACGAGACGCGCGGCGAGCAGATGGCCGCCGACATCGCCGACGGCACGCCGCCCGAGGCGGTGCGCAAGTTCAGGCAGGGGTTGCTGGACTTGCGGCGGACGCCGAACCTCTCGGACGAGCTGTTCAAACGCATGAACACGGTCTACGCGCGCATCCTGCCCGGCCTGGGCGGCAAGGCCGCGAGCGTCGAGGGCGGCGTCTTCTACGTCATCGGCCCCGAGAAACAGCTCACCGCCTACGAGCAGTACCTCAAGACGGTCGAGGGCGCGGACGCAAAGGTCTACCGCATCTACCCGCGCGACTACTGGATTCGCGCGAGCGACGCCGGAGACTCTAACAACCGACCCGGCGGCAACTGAGCCGGGGCGACGAAAAGGGGGAAGGCCGCTCAAGAGATTGAGCGGCCTTCCCCCTTTTCGTCGGTGTGCGCTGCCTCAGCCGAAGATGTCGCGCACCTTGTCCATGAGACCCTTGTCGCCGAGGTCTTTCTCCTCGATCTGCGAGAGCTGTTCGAGGAGCTTGCGCTGCTCGCGCGTGAGCGTCGTCGGCGTGACGACCGTGACCGAGACGAAGAGGTCGCCGCGCCCGCGCCCGCCCAAGACCGGCATCCCGTGACCCTTGAGGCGGAAGACCGTGCCGGTCTGCGTGCCCGCCGGAATCTTCAAAGACTCCTGCGCGTCGAGCGTCGGGACGGTCGTCTCGGCGCCGAGCGCGGCCTGCGCGAAGGTGACGGGGACGGAGGCGTAGAGGTTGTTGCCCTGCCGCTCGAACACGTCGTGCTCTTTGACGTGGATGACGACGTAGAGGTCGCCGGCCGGCCCCGACTGCGCGCCCGCCTCGCCCTCGCCCGCCAGACGCAGCCGCGAGCCGGTCTCGACGCCCGCCGGAATCTTGACCTCGATCTGCTTCTCGCGCTCGACGCGCCCCGCGCCCTTGCACGACTCGCACGGCGTCCGTATCACGCGCCCCGCGCCGCGGCACTGGCCGCACGTCCGCGCCACCGAGAAGAAGCCCTGCTGGTACCTGACCTGCCCCGTGCCGGCGCAGCCCGAGCACGACTCGGGCTGCGTGCCCGGCGCCGCGCCCGAGCCTTTGCACGCGTCGCAGGCTTCGAGGCGGGGGATGCGCAACTGCGCCGTCATCCCGGCCGCCGCCTCTTCGAGCGTCATCTCAAGGTCGTAGCGGAGGTCTGCGCCGCGCTGCGCCGCGCCCCTCCGGCCGCCCCCCGCGCCGCGCCCGCCGAACACGTCGCCGAACCCGAAGAGGTCGCCGAGGATGTCTTCGATGCCGCCGAACCCCTGCGCGCCCCAGTTGCCCTGCGCGCCCGCCGCGCTTGAGACCCCGGCGTGGCCGAAGCGGTCGTAGCGCGCGCGCTGCTCGGCGACGGAGAGCACGGAGTAGGCTTCGGCCGCCTCCTTAAACTTCTCCTCGGCCTCGGCGTCGCCGGGGTTCTTGTCCGGGTGGTAGCGGACGGCCAGCTTGCGGTAGGCCGTCTTAATCTCCGCCTCGTTCGCGCCCCGGCTCACGCCGAGGACTTCGTAGTAGTCTCGTTTAGCAGCCATCTCTTTAAAAAAGTGAAGTGACGGACGACAAGTTAAAAAGAGATTCTAACTTGCCGCCCGCCACCTTGTCACACGCCGCTGCTTTTAACGTCCGTTGTGCTCGGCCACGGGGTTGAGCATCGCCAGCGTGAGCTGCGATGCGATGCGTTCGAGCCGCTGCGTGGCCTCCCCGATGGCCTCGACGTTCTCCGACTTCAGCAGCTCCTCGCACTCGGCGAAGGCGTCCTGCGTCATCACGCGCTCGCCCGACGAGAGCGACGAGCCGAACTCGACGAAGGTGCGCTGCGTGTTGCGGAGCAGACCTTCGAGCCGCGCGCGCTGCACGACCAGCTCGCGGGCGCGCCTGTCGGCCTCGGCCTGCGTCTGCGCCTCGGCGATCATGCGGTCGATCTCGTCGCCCGAGAGCCCCGACGTGGGCGTGACCTTCATCTGCTGGACGCGCCCGCTCGCCTTGTCCTTCGCCGAGACGCTGAGGATGCCGTTGGCGTCCACCTCGAACGTCACCTCGATCTGCGGCGTGCCGCGCGCGGCGTTGGGTATGCCGACCAGCTCGAACTTACCCAAAGAGCGGTTGTGCTGCGAAATCTCGCGCTCGCCCTGAAGGACGTGAATCTCCACCGACGACTGGTTATCGACGACGGTCGTGAACGTCTGCGAGTTGTGGAGCGGGATGGTCGAGTTGCGCTCGATGATCTTGTGGAAGAGTCCGCCGCGCGTCTCAAGGCCGAGCGAGAGCGGGAGCACGTCGAGGAGCACGATGTCCTTCACGTCGCCGGTCAGGACGCCGCCCTGGATGGCCGCGCCCATCGCGACCACCTCGTCGGGGTTGATCTCGGCCGAAGGGTCTTTGCCGAATATCTCGCGGACGGTGCGCGCGATGATGGGCGAGCGCGTCTGGCCGCCGACGAGCAGCACCTTGTCCACGTCCTTCGGCTGGAGCTTGGCGTCCCACAGGGCCTTCTGGCACGGCTCGACCGTGCGCTCGACGAGGTCGCCGATTAAGCCCTCGAACGTCTCGCGCGTCAGCGTCTTGCTGAAGTGCTTCGGGCCGGAGGAGTCGGCGGCGATGAAGGGCAGGTTGATGTTCGTCTCGGAGAGCGACGAGAGGTCGCACTTGGCGCGCTCGGCGGCCTCTTTAAGGCGCTGGAGCGCGAGCCGGTCGGTGCGCAGGTCGATGCCCGTCTCCTCGCTGAACTGGGTGATCATCCAATTGATGATGCGCTCGTCGAAGTCCTCGCCGCCGAGGAAGGTGTTGCCCGACGTGGCCAGAACCTCGTAGACGCCGTCGTTGATTTCGAGGATGGAGATGTCGAACGTGCCGCCGCCGAGGTCGTAGACGGCGATGCGCTCGGACTCGCCGCGACCCAGCCCGTAGGCGAGGGCGGCGGCCGTCGGCTCGTTGATGATGCGCTCGACGCGGAGGCCCGCGATCTTGCCCGCGTCCTTCGTGGCCTGCCGCTGCGTGTCGTCGAAGTAGGCGGGCACCGTGATGATGGCCTCGGTCACGGCCTCGCCGAGGAAGTCTTCGGCGGCGGCCTTCAGGCGTTGCAGGACGATGCCGGAAATCTCCTGCGGGCTGTAGACGCGACCCTGCACCTGTATGCGCGCGTCGCCGTTCGACGCCTCGACGATCTCGAAGGGCGAAGTCTCTCGCGCGCGCTCGACCTCGTCCTCCTTGTGCTTGCGGCCGATGAGGCGCTTGACGGCGTAGATGGTGTTGGCGGCGTTGGTCACGGCCTGGCGCTTGGCGATCTGGCCGACGAGCCGCTCGCCCTTGTCGGTGAAGCCGACGACGGTGGGGGTCGTGCGTCCGCCCTCCTTGTTCGGCACGATCTGCACCGCGCCGCCTTCCAGGACGGCCACGCAACAGTTGGTCGTTCCCAAATCGATTCCGACTACTTTGCCCATAACGTTTCTCTCGCGAAGGGGGAGACAGGGGTTAACCGCGCGCGGTTAACGGGTGTAAAGGGGTTGGACTGAATGGCGGCGGGGTCGGGAGTCCCGCCGCGGTTGGTTACTGACGGCTCACCCTCTGGTCGCCACTTTGACCATCGCCGGGCGCAGGAGCTTGTCGCCGAGGCGGTAGCCGCGCTGCATCTCCTGCGTGATGGTGTCCGGCTCGACCTCGGCCGTCTCCTCGGTGGCGACGGCCTCGTGGACGTGCGGGTCGAACAGCTCGCCCACGGTCGGGACGGCCTCGACGCCGAGGCTCTCCAGCACGCCGCCGAGCTGGCGGTTGATCAGCTCGACGCCCTGTAGGAAGTGGCGGAACTCCGCCGACTCTTTGACCTCGATGACGCGCTCGGCGTCGAGCGCGCGCTGGAGGTTGTCGAGCACGGGCAGGAGCCGGCGCACGACCTCGGCGAGCGAGCGCTGGTAGGTCTCCGACCGCTCGCGCTCGGTGCGCTTGCGGAAGTTGTCGAACTCGGCCTGGCGGCGGGCGAGCCTGTCGTTAAACTCCTGCCGCTCGTCCGTCAGCCTCTTCAACTCGCCCTCGACGCGCTTCAGCTCGGCGCGCGTCGCGAGCAGCTCGGCCACCGCGGGCCCGGCCGGCGCGCCCGGCCCCGACTGCGTGGCGGCCGAGGAGGCCGAGCGCGTCGGCTCCGCCGAGGTGCCCGAGGCGCCGCCGCCGCCCGGCTCGTCCGGGTTCGAGTGCGAGACGGTCGTGTCCTGTTCGTTGCGGCTGCGCGGCTGCTCCGACGGGTCGGTGCTGCCCGTCGCGCCCGACTCGGCCGAGCCGGACTCCTGCGCC
Organism: Pyrinomonadaceae bacterium; assembly: GCA_036388915.1. Classification (GTDB taxonomy): domain Bacteria; phylum Acidobacteriota; class Blastocatellia; order Pyrinomonadales; family Pyrinomonadaceae; genus QHXN01. The sequence continues at coordinate 6,648 of DASVQX010000029.1, read as the reverse complement.
TCGCCGGTCTCTATGCGTCGCCCCATCTCGGTCGAGTCGTCGTAGGAGGACTCGCGCCCCAACTCGTCGGGCGTCAGCCCGCTGTCGTTCGCCGCGCCGGCCTCCGGCTTCGCGCCCTCCTCATCGCCGACGAAGCGCACGGGAATGCGGTTCGGCTTCCTTCCGCCCTTGTCTGCCATGTTCGATTGAGTCATCCCTGTGTGCAGCCTTTCCCCGGAGCCGAAAAGCAAACTTCAGCGCGCCCCCACTCGGTTCAGGCGCGCGCCTCCTCGCGCAGCACGCGCTCGACGACGCGCGCGAGGTAGTTGACCGCCGCCATCGTCCGCGCGTACTCAAGACGCATCGGGCCGACGACGCCCACCGTGCCCGCGACGAAGCCGTCGCCCAGACGGTAGGGCGCGGTGATGAGCGCGCACGATCGTAGCTGCGGCGCGGTGTGCTCGCGCCCGATGACGACGTGCACGTCGCCGAAGACCGGCTCGCGCGCGATGCACTCGTTCAAGATTTTGACGAGGCGCGACTTGGCCTCGAAGGTGCGGAACAGCTCGCGCAGGCGCTCCACGTCGGAGAAGTCGGGCTTGGCGAGGATGTTCGAGGCGCCGTCGATGTAGACCGCGCCGGTCTCGTCGTCGTCGCCGCCCTCGACCCCTCGCTCGAAGAGCAGCGCGGCGGTGCGGAGCAGACGGTCGTAGAGCGCCTTCTCCTCGCCCATCAGCGCGATGACCTCGGCGCGGATGGTCTGCAAAGTCTTCCCCGAAAACTCCGCGTTCAGGTAGCGCGCGGCCGACTCAAGCTCCTCGGCCGCGAACGGCTCGTCGATGCGGATGATCTTGTTCTGGACGACGTTCGACGCGAGCACCAGCACGACGAGGATGCGCCCGTCGGCGAGCGGCAGAAACTCGATGTGTTCGAGCCGGCTGTCGGCCACCGGCGGCGAGACGACGATGCCGACGTTCTCCGACAGCTCCGACAGGACGTGCGAGACCCGCTCCATCAGCCGCGCGGGCTGCGAGCCGGACTCGCTCTGAAGCCCGAGGCCCCGGTCGATGGCCGACATGTCGGCGCGTGACAGACGCGCGTCGCCGACGAAGTGATCGACGTAGAACCTGTAGCCCTTGTCGGTCGGGACGCGCCCGGCGGAGGTGTGCGGCTGCTCGACCAGCCCGTGCTCTTCGAGCTCGGCCATCACGTTGCGAATCGTCGCCGAACTCCACCCCGCGCCGCCGGCGACGCGCCCCGAGATCGAGCGCGAGGCCACGGGCTCGCCCGTCCGCAGGTGCTCCTTGATGATGGCGGCGAGCACGGCTTGGCCGCGGGCGTCGGGCGCCCAGTCGGCCTGCGTGGGTAATGTCGCGGCTCGGATTGCCATTGCTTTCAGGGACGGCGAGCGGGGCTGCAAGGGGGTTTCTGACGGTCGGACGCCGGGAGACGCCGCGCGCAAGAGGCGGCGCGGCCTCTCGCGGCCATCTTTAAATTGTTTACCGTCCCCACCCCGCACTGTCAAGAACTAAATTCCCGGCCGGACGGAAGGGGAGGCCACGACCGTCCGCACAGCGGTCTCCTGAAGTATAACGGATTGCCGAAAAGGGGCGCAAACCCCCACCCGTTCACCGCCAGCGCCCCGCCGGGCCGTCCAGCAAGCGCCCGCCCCCGAGCCTTAACCGCTGAATCGGCTCGACTTACAACCGCGTCTCAACGGGGCTTCTCACCCCGTCCGGGTTAAACCGTTGCACCGCAAGAGATTGGGAGGGGGCTATTTTGGCGCCCCGGCGGGCGGCCCGCGGCGCCGGGCGGCCATTTGTCGGCAAGTAAAAGGCTTAGCGACGGGTCGAAAAGTGTCGTTTGACGCCCCGCTCCGAAGACTCTTAATATCAAAGCCCTAAAGCTTCGGGTTCCCGTTCCGACTACAGCCGCCCGGCTCCCGGCGGCGTCCAAGCAGTTAAATCGGCGGTCCCTCGCGCGGGGTTACAAGATTATGCCCGACTCTCAGCCACTGCTCTCCGCACTCTTCGCTGAGGCTTTCCGCACGCTCGCGCCCAAGCGCCCGGTGCCCGAGGTGGACGTGCGTTACTACCCTTACGCGGGGCTGAACCACACCATCCGGCTGCGCTCGGGGCGCGTCTACGTCCGGCTGTCGGACGTGTTCAAGGGCGCGCCCGTCAACGTCCACCGCGCGCTCGCCTTCATCCTCGTCTCGAAGCTGCTGCGCCGCCGCAGCGCGCCGCCCTTCTACGAGAGGGTCTACCGCGACTACGCCTTCTCGTCCGAGGTACTGCGCGCCTCCGACCTCGCGCGCAGGCAGCGCGGGCGCAAGATGGTCTCGTCCGCGCAAGGGAGCGTCTACGACCTCGCTCGGATGTTCCAGCGTCTGAACCAGCGCTACTTCGGCGGCCAGATAGAGCAGCCGACGCTGACGTGGTCGCAGCGGCGCACGCGCACCATCCTCGGCCACCACGACGGCGTCCACGACACCATCGTCATCAGCAAGACGCTCGACTCGACGGACGTGCCCGAGTGGTTCGTCGAGTACATCCTCTACCACGAGATGCTCCACATCAAGCACCCGGCCCGCCTCATCAACGGCCGCCGCTACTACCACACCAAGGCTTTCCGCACCGACGAGCAGCGCTTCCCGCATTATCAGGAGGCGCAACTCTGGCTCGACCAGGTCGCGCGCCAGCGCCGCACGCTCCGCGCCCGCGCCGCCTGACAATCGGCCGCGATGCGTGGACGTTCATCCACGCGGCGGGACGCGCGGCGCCGAACTTTTCACACGCCACGCGGCGAAAAAATTTTCGGAAACTTTAGGACGGGGTCGTCGTTTAATCGCTCAGGAAGGTGGGCTCCTCCGGAAGAGCGGGCGGGCGACAGTGGAAGACATCACTCCCTCCGATGTCTCTGCGGTCTCCCGCCCGCTCTGAGGTTTTACGGCATCCAAATTTTCTCACGCGCGTCCCCGCGTTCGGATTTCTTGACTCGCACCCAGACGCGTGTTAGCGTCCGCCCTGCTTTCAAGCGAAGACACATCGGACGAGATTTGAGGTCTCAAATCTCAACTCCTAAATCCCGGACGCCGGAGGACTCTTTAACATGAGCGAGACGGTTTTCAAGGGTGTCGAGATCGTCGGCACCTCCGACCAGAGCTTCAGCCACGCCATCGAGGTCGCCGTCCGCCGCGCGCGCGAGACGCTGCGCGAGCTGTCGTGGTTCGTCGTCGAGGAGATGCGCGGCGGGCTGCAATCGGGGCGGCTCGAATACCAGGTCACGCTCCGCGTCTTCTTCAGGCTGGAGTCCCATGACTCGTCCGAATCGGGCGGGACGGTGGTCTGATTCCGCCGGGTCGGGCTCCCCTTCCCCGTCGCTGGACAAAGGAGCGAGCCGGTCGCTAGACTACGGGGTTTGCGAAAGGCTCGCGGGCGCCCACTGTGTGGGCAGCCGGGGTTTTCGCCCGCACAAGTCGAAAATTAACGCATTCGGAGTCAGACAATTTTATGGCAATATCCGCGACCCAAATCCGGAAGGGCATGGTCATCGTCTTCGAGGGCAAGCCCTGCAAAGTAATGGAAGCGCGCCACCACACGCCCGGCAACCTGCGCGCGATGATGCAGACGAAGCTGCGCGACCTGCGCACGGGCTCCAGCTTCGAGCACCGCTTCCGCTCGGCCGACACGGTCGAGCGCGCCGCGATGGAACAGCACGAGATGGAGTTCATGTACGCCGACGGCTCGCACTACCACTTCATGAACACCGAGAGCTACGAGCAGACGGCACTCTCGGACGAAGACCTCGGCGACATGGCGCAGTGGCTCCTGCCGGGCATGAGGATTCAGGCCGAGTACTACGAAGGCTCGCCCATCGGCATCGACCTCCCGCCCTCCATCGAGCTGACCGTCGTCTCGACCGAGCCGACGATGAAGGGCGCGACCGTCTCGAACGTCAACAAGCCGGCCAAGCTCGAAAACGGCGTCACCATCTCCGTCCCCCCCTTCGTCAACGAGGGCGACCGCATCCGCGTCGATCCCGTCGAGGGGCGCTACATGGAGCGGGCGAAGTGAGTAAGAGTCGTTAACCGCGAGCCGTCAACCGCGACGAGGGAGAACGGGTCTCCTCCTCGTCGCGGTTGACGGCTCGCGGCTCGCGGCTTTCACAAGATGTACTTCCTCTACAGCATCCTCCTCGGCATCGGCGTCTTAGCGCTGCTGCCGAGGTTTCTTTTGGACGCGGCGCGGCACGGGAAGTACGCCGCCGGGTTGTCGGAGCGCGCCGGCTCCCTGCCGAAGTTCGACGCGGGCGGGCGGCGTGTGGTGTGGCTCCACTGCGTCTCGGTCGGCGAGGCGCAGGCGGCGCGGCCGCTGGTGCGCGCGCTGCTCGAAGAGCACCCGCGCCTCGCGCTCGTCGTCTCGACGACGACGCTGACGGGGCAGCGCGTCGCGCGCGAGGTCTTCGCGGGGCAGGCCGAGCGCGTCTTCTACTTCCCTTTCGACTGGGCGTGGAGCGTGCGCCGCGCGCTGCGCGCCGTCGGGCCCTCGGCGGTGCTCGTGATGGAGACCGAGCTGTGGCCGCGCTTCTTCCGCGAGTGCGCGCGGCGCGGCGTGCCGGTCGCGCTCGTCAACGGCCGCATCTCCGAGAAGTCTTTCGGGCGTTACAGACTGATCCGCCCCTTCATCCGGCGCGTGCTCGCCGACCTCACGCTCGCGGCCGCGCAGACCGAGCCGGACGCCGCGCGGCTCGTCGCGCTGGGGCTGGCGCCTGAACGCGCGCGCGTCGCCGGCAACGTCAAGTTCGACATCGAGGAGCCTGCGTCGCGTCCGCTCACCGACGAACTCCGCCGCCGCTTCCGCATCGACAAGGCCCGCCCGCTCGTCGTCGCCGCGAGCACGCACGCGCCGGAGGAGCGCGTCCTGCTCGAAGCCTTCAAACTCTTAAACGGCGAGGGGAGACGCCCGCGCCTGCTCGTCGCGCCGCGACACCCGGAGCGCTTCAGGGAGGTGGCGTCGCTCGTCGAAGCCTCGGGCCTGAGCTGGGCGCGCCGGGGCGAGGCGACGGCCGAGTCGGACGCCGTGTGCGACGTGATCCTGCTCGACAGCATCGGCGAGCTGCGCGCGGTCTACGCGCTCGCCGAGGTCGTCTTCGTCGGCGGGAGCATCGCGCCCGTCGGCGGCCACAACGTGCTTGAGCCGGCGCTCGAAGCGCGCGCGGTCGTCACCGGCGCGTACACCTCGAACTTCAAGGCCGTCGTCGCCGCGCTGCTCGAACGCGGCGCGCTCGTCCAACTACCGCGCACGTCCGACGACGCGGCGGCGCGCGAACTCGCGGACGCCCTCCGCGCCCTGCTCGAAGACGACGCGAAGCGCCGACGCTTGGGCGAGCGGGCGCGCGTCGTCCTCGAAGAGAACCGCGGCGCCACCGCGCGCACCGTCGCGCTGCTCGCCCCGATCCTCGAAGAGAGGTTAGAGGTTGGAGGCCGGAGGTTAGTAGAAGAAGAGACTCTGACTTCCAACCTCTAACCTCCGGCCTCTAACCTCTGCCTTTATGTCGCTCTCACTCGCACCGCTCGGCTGGCTCTACGGCGCTGTGACGCGTGCGCGCCTGCGCCTCTACCGTTCGGGCTTGATTAAAACGGAGAGGGTGGGTGCGCCGGTCGTCAGCGTCGGGAACCTGACGGCGGGCGGGACGGGCAAGACGCCTCTGGTCGAGTGGTTCGCACGGGCGCTGGCGCGCGAGGGACTGCGCGCGTGCGTGCTGACGCGCGGTTACGGGCGGGCGGACGAATCGGCGCGGGTGCTGGCGTCCGACGGCGCGCGCGTGCTGGCCGAAGTCGCCGAGTGCGGGGACGAGCCGAGGCTTCTGGCGGAGAGACTTTTGGGCGCGGCGTCGGTCGTCTGCGACCGCGACCGCGTGGCGGCAGCGCGTTGGGCGCGCGGCGAGTTGGGGGCGGAGGTCTTCGTCCTCGACGACGGGTTCCAACACCTGCGCATCGCGCGCGATTTGGACGTGGTGACGCTCGACGCGACCGACCCGTGGGGCGGCGGCCACCTCCTCCCGCGCGGCCGCCTGCGCGAACCCAAGTCGGCGCTTGCGCGCGCGGGCTGCGTCGTCATCACGCGCGCCGAGCTGGCCGAAGACCTCGACGCCCTGCGCGCCGAAGTCGGGCGTCTCGTCGGCGGAGGCGTGGCGGTCGTGACCTCGCGCGTGCGCACGCGCGGGATTGTGCCGCTCGGGGAGTTCGGGCGGTCGGAGGATGAAGTTGCCGCCGTCGGAACGTCAGAGCCGTCGGGCGCGCGCGCGCCGGTCGCGGCCTTCTGCGCGGTCGGCAACCCGCGCGCGTTCTTCGAGCACCTGCGGCGCGAGGGCTTCGAGCTGAGTTACACGCGCGCCTTCGCCGACCACCACTCGTACACGGCCGCCGACGCCGACGCCCTCTCGCGCGAGGCCGCGCGCGGCGGCGCGCGCGCCCTGCTGACGACGGCGAAGGACGCGGTGAAGCTGCGCGGGCTAGACTTCGCGCTCCCGTGCCTCGTCGTCGAGGTCGGGATGGAGTTTGACGACGAAGCGCGGCTGCTCAACCTCCTGCGCTCGGCGGTGTCGGCGCCGCGTTGAGCAGCGCCGCCGCGAGTTATCAGGGCACAAAAAACAGGAGGCCGGGAC
>DASVQX010000028.1:0-75854 GCA_036388915.1 Pyrinomonadaceae bacterium | reverse complement strand
GTGACGGACCCGCTCTACCGGCCGTTCCGCGGGATCGTGGCGAGCCCGACGGCCGAGGGCGGCTACACGCTGGCGCTGCCGATCGTGATCGCGATCATCGTCTACGCGCTGGCGCACGCCGGCATCAACGGCCTGCTGCGGCTCATCGCGCACCGCAAGACCGAGATTTAACCCGCCCGCAGGCAGTTTGATTCCCACTTGATATTCACTCAAGTTAAAGACGCTTTAGTCAGTACGTCGCGCATAACGGAAGGGCGCAGAACCTTTATTCGATGAACCGTTCGCCGCGGAAGAATGGTTGCCCCGCCGTACTAGTGTAGAACCCGTAAAGGGCGAAGCCCGCGCAGACGACCAGCGCGAAGATGGTGCCCCCGGCGTACCACGACGAAAAGTCCGTCGTGTACGGGTAGAACACCCCCATGAAGAAGAAGAACTGGACGGAGGCCATCGCGAGCAAACCCAGACGCGAGACGACCAAGACGACCAGCGCCCACATCGTCGCGCGCGCGAGCAGCCCGAGGAGGGAGTCGTTGGCGAACGACAAAAGCTCAGGGAGCATGAAGAGCAGCCACAGCGCGGCCGAGGCCAGCCAGTCTCTTTTAAGCGGCAGGGAGAGCAGCAGCAGCAGCAGCACGTAGCCCATCGCGTGCAGGAGGGACATGAAGGTCTGCCATCCCAGGAGCGTCGAGACGATACCGCCCGCGCCCAACTGTGAGATGAAACCGCGCCAGAACACGTCCGCGGGCAGCCCGTACTTTCGCGTGAGAAGCTCGACGCCGATGATGACGGCGTGGTAACCGAGGCCGAGGATCATGCCAGTCAGGATGTCCCGGCCGACGAGGGGGTCGCGCCAGTTACCCGCCACCAGCCTGCTCCAGGAGATAATCCGGTGAGGCGAACGGCGGCGCACGTAAGGCTCCAGCGCGACGTAGAAGAGCCAGATGATGAAGGCCTTGAGGAGCGCTTCGGCCACGGCGAACCAGAAGAGTCGCAGCTCGCCCCTGAAGGTCGGGACGTGACTCGCCGAGCCGAGCCACGCGGTCAGGCTCAGGGCGAAGATGACGACGGCGAGGCGGAACGCGCCCTTCCGGTCTCCGCGGCCCAGCCGCAAGTTCCTGCGCGCCAGCGCGACGCCCGTGACGCTCACGGTCATGAAGACGGCGAAGATGATGGCGAAGAATCTCGTACTCCCCGCGTCCGCTTCGGGCTGCATTAGTGAGGGCTGGCTCCACGGGCCGCGAACCTCGAAATGAACCGCGCGGCCGTGGTAGGCCGCGGCTTCGACGCGCAGGGGGAAGCGCGGCTGCCCGGCGGAGAAGCCCTCCCACGCCGCGCGCTCGTCCGCGTAGACGGGCGGCAGCTGTTGCGGCTCGGCCTTTTGGAAGTCCGCGAGACTCAGTCCCGCCTCTTCAAAGAGCACGCGCCAGTCGGCGGGTGCCGGGTCGGCGGGCGCGGCCTCGGCCTGAGACGGCACGGCGTGAAACTCCAGCAGACGCCCTTCGGCCATGTCGAGGACTGAGAAGATCATGCCGGGGAGGAGCGGCGGCGGGTCGCCCGGCTTGACGGTGATGTCCGCCTGCGGTTCGAGATGTTGCGGGCTCTGTCGATACCAGAATTGTAAGGCGGCGGGCCGGTTCCCCTTGAACACGCGCCAGCGCTCGGGCGAGTTGTCATGCCCGTTGACGTAATCGATGTAACGCCAATCCACGTTGAAGCCGTGCGCGGTGTCGGCCGGCGTCTCGGGATAGCCGAGCCTTCTGGCGACGGCGCCCGCGCGTTCGGACAGGACTTCGGGCGGCTTTCTGGGTGACACGATGCGGAGCAGCGAGACGGTCTCCGACCCGACGCAGAGGGTGACGAGCGCCGCGAGGACGGCGGCCAGACAGAGGGCGCCGACGGCCGGGCTGAGGCTCCCCTCCTTCGGCGCCGCCGCGACCATCTCGGGCGAGGGCGTCTCGCCCGCCGCGACGGCCGCCGCGAGCGGGTCTCCGCCGGGCAGGGCCGCCGCCACCTGGAGCGCAGAGGCGGGGCGCTTCTCCGGCTCCTTCTCAAGGCAGCGCGAGATGACGCGCTCGACCAGAGGGTCAACGTCTTTGATGAAGCTGGAGATGCTCGGCGGCGCGCTCGTCTCCTGCTGCCGGAGCAGTTCGTCGGGACTGTCGGCGCTGTACGCCTTCCTACCCGTGAACACTTCGTAGAGCACGAGCCCGAGCGCGTAGATGTCGCTCTTGACCGAGACGGCCTTCCCCGACAGTTGCTCGGGGGCCATGTAGCTCGGGGTGCCCGAGCGGATTTCGTGGCCGTGAAACTCGTCCGCCAAACCGGCCAGGCCGAAGTCCGTGATGCGCGCGCGGCCGCGCCCGTCGAGCATCACGTTGGCGGGCTTGAGGTCGCGGTGCAGCACGCCCTCTTCGTGCGCGGCGGCGAGGCCGGCGCAGAGCTGGCGCGCGATCTCGACGGCCTTGTCTTCGGGCAGGCGCCCGATGCGCCGCAGCAGGCCGCTCAGGTCTTCGCCGTCGATGTACTCCATCGAGAGGAAGTGCTGGCCGCCCGTCTCATTGATGTCGAACACGCGACAGACGTTCGGGTGCGAGACCTTGCGGGCGGTGCGCACCTCGCGGTGGAAGCGTTCGAGCATCGCCGCGTCTTTCGAGAGCCGTTCGGGGAGAAACTTGAGGGCGACCGCCTGCCCGAGCTTGAGGTCGTCGGCGCGGTAGACTTCGCCCATGCCGCCCCTGCCCAGTTGTCCGACGATGCGGTAGCGCTCGGCCAGGACCGTGCCGGGGATAAATCGCGTCTCGTCGCCCGCGGCTGACGGCGCGCGCTTTAGCAACCTCGCCGCGTCATAAAAAAGTGTGGAGACGAGCCTGCCCGTAGGCTGCTGGTGCGCGAGCAGCGACTCGACCTCCCGCCGCAACTCCGCGTCCCCGTCACACATTTCGTCGAGAAACGCCGAGCGCGTATCGGGCTCGCGCTCGGCGGCGGCTTCAAAAATCCCCTCGATCTTTTGCCAGCGTTCCGGTGTCATCGAAATACCATTCAGCGGGCGGACATCTCCCTGTGCAGCCAGGCTTCGGCCGTCCTCATCTGCCGCCTGACGGTCGCGACGGCGACGCCCTCCACCTCGCCAATCTCTTCGATGGAGAGGCCGCCGAAGTAGCGCAGCTCGATGATGCGGCTCTTGCGCGGGTCGAACCGCGCCAACTCTCGTAACGCGTCGTCCAACGCGATAAGGTTGGCCGCACGCCGTGGGGAAAAGATCGCCGCCTCTTCGATTGGCAGAGGCTCCGCGCCGCCGCCGCGTTTCGCCGCCGTGTGCTTGCGCGCGTGGTCAACGAGTATCTGTCGCATGAGGCGCGCCGCGACGCCGAAGAAGTGCGCGCGGCCCTCCCACTCCAAACCGCTCTGCCCGACGAGCCTGATGAAGGCTTCGTGGACGAGCGCCGTGCCCTGGAGCGTGTGGTCTCTGCGCTCGCCGCGCAGGTAGTGGGAGGCGAGCCGCCGCAACTCGTCGTAGACGAGCAGCGTCAGCTTCTCCAGAGCCGCGCGGTCGCCGCCCTGCCAGTCGTGCAGGAGCCGCGTCACCTCGTGAGACAGTTCGGCAGTCATAGAGTCGGGCGGCCTCGACCTTCCTCCTTCGGTCGCGAAGATGGCGAGAGCCTATTTGTTTCAATGCCGCCCGTCAACAAATTCTCGCTCCGGCTGAAGGACGGCGACGCGCGGCGTCACTTGGCGAGTCGCTGCGCCAGCAGCCACGTCCAGAACCCCGGCTCGGTGTAGGCCCTGTCGAAGATGAAATGGCCCGCGCCTTTGTACTCCGTGTACCGGACGCTCGCGCCCGACGCCTTCAGCACGGCGGCCGTGCTGCGCGCGTCGGCGACCGGGACCTGCTCGTCCGTCTCACCGTGGAATATCCACGCCGGAATTTTCCCCGCCGCTTTGATGAAGGCCGCGTGCGGGTCTCCGGCGTCGTAGAGGGCCAACATGTCCGGCGGGATGAACTTTTCTAAATACGGCCGCGGGAAGCTCGCGGGGATTTTGATGTTGCCGCCGACGGGGACGATGGCGGCGAACTTCCCAGGGTACTTGGCGGCGACGTACCAGGAACCGTACCCGCCCAGAGAGAAGCCCGTGACGTAGAGCCTTCGCCCGTCGGCTTTGAACTCGCCGACGGTCTGGTCGAGAGCTTTGACCGCGTACTCGGCCATCTCGCCCGACCAGGGCGTCTCGGGGCGAGACTGCGGGAAGACGCCGATGAATGAGGAGAGCAGCTTCGGCTCCAACTTCGTCTCGACGCGCCCGCCCGGCCGCATCATCGCGGGAAGCCCGAACCCGAGTTGACCCTCGTTATCCTCGCCCCATTGCCTTGACCCGTGCAGGAACAGAACGACCGGATACTTCTTTTTCGGGTCGAAGTTCTCCGGGATGTAAACGCGGTAGCCGCGCTGCCCGTCGCCGACTGTGACCGTCCGCTTCAGGAAGCCCGACTCCGGGGACGCGGCGAGGACGTTTTCGGCGCACAGCGAGAGGGTCAGCAGCAGTAAGATTGATCCGACTCTTTTCAGTAACACGATTCTTCTCCTTTCAGAATCATCGACCGACTTCCTTCTTCGCCCGGTAATGCGCAGGGACCTGGTCGAATCGCTCATCTCTCAAAATTATTTTTTACGTCAGGCATGCGGTGAGGCTGACCGGCGCGGCGTCGCAAAAAGCAGAAGGGCGAGAGATTTGACTCTCGCCCTTCTGCTGTGGTCTTAGAGCTATAGTTCGCTTACCGGCTCACCACCAATCACGGGAATTCGGCATCCGCCCTCACAGTCATGAGCTTGATCTTTTTCAGCTCCGTTCCTTTGATGTCGAAATGGGTGGCCATCTCGATAATCTGCCGGGGGCTGACGAAATCCTTGGGGTCGGAACAGAATTTCTCCATGCCCGGGTCGAACTCGCGGCAGCCCATCCGTTTGGGTATGTTAAGGCCGACCCCGCACTTACCGGACGGTTCGTACCGCGTACAGAATTCACAAATTATCATCACGTACTTCCTTCTATGGCTCCGGCTCCGAACAGGAAATATCCTGACGAGCTGTGCGGCGCGCACCCGCCGCAACCGCGTTTCCGGCTACGTGTTCCTCACGCCGGAGCAGGCTGGCGGTCTCGACGGCCGCTTGGATCGTCATTCTCTTACCGCCCGAGTCGTCTCTCAGATTCACCCCGCCTGAGCTTAACTGCCAGTCGTTACCGCCTTCATATTTATGCCTGTTGAGGGTCATTACCGCCCCGTAACCGCTGATCGCGGTGAACGAGAAGAGGAGCGCCTCGGTCCGGCGGCGCTCTTGCGTGGTGCGTTCTATGGCTGAGCGGACTGCTTTCCTGACGCCTTTAATGTCTTCCCGCGATGATGAGGACGTTGGCCCCGGACGAAGGTCCAGCGTGTCGGGAAGCCTGTAAAGCTCACTGCGATATTCGGCGAGCACCGCGAGGTACTGTTTGCAGAGCTCGATGATATTTCCACTCGTCGCCCCGTCGAGGGCGAGTCCGGCCTCGCGCAATTTCCCCTCTAATTCCGGGCTTAACATGTGGTCGTCCGATTAGTGCCCTACCGGTATCCGTTGAAACTGTGATCTCCCGTCCGCGTCCTCCCAGGAGATGTCCAGCACGTAAGGTTTGACTTCGCCCGCGATGATTTTAAGTCGTGCTAACTGGTCTCGGTTGTGATCGACCGGCTTACCGTCGATCCAAGTCCTGTGAGACAGGACGGTCGTCTCTCTCGGTCGTACACATTTTATTGCCTCGAATTTAATACTGGCCCGTGAAGGGCCGCCGCCCGGTGTCTCTTCGTCCTTCAGAAAGACGGCCAGAATCTCGACGCCCTTGAGCGTCTGGTCGGTCTCATTCATTAATTCTAAACGAACCTCCGACCCTTCATCTATGAATCTGGCTGTGAATGGCTTAACTGCCCGGCCGTTGATTGTCATGATCTTCTCCCGAGAGGCAAAGCTCATCCGGCGAGCTGCGCGTGCTATTACGTGGTTAGACTGCTCGGCGAGTCTGTGAGTTGCTCCAGTTCCTCGACGCTGTTGATGTTTACGTCTCAGTCGAATCGTATACAACACTCGTCACGGCGAACGGGATTCGTATAGCGTGTAAGGAGAGGAGTGGTAGTAAGACCCGGTCATCTTACCCCGCCCCGCGTCGAACTGCCGGCGCGCGCCGCAGTTCATGCAGGTGCGATACGTTCCTCCGCCTCCGGTATACGGGGGACACATCTTTTTGTGCCAGCACCCGAAGAGACGCGTCAGCCAACGCACCGGCATTGATTGAAGCTTTGCCGACCCGGAACGTTTTGAGTGGTGCCCCGACGACTCCCGGGTGACCTTCAAATCACTTCCTCCATTCTCCTTTTCGGTTCTTTGACGGGACTGCCGTGTCGGGGCTCAGTTCTTACGCAGGTAGCCGTCACTTTCGTCCTTGGTGATCCTGTAACACTCGCAGGCGACTGCCCCCAGTCCCACCCGTTCGAGAATCTTGATCCGCCCGCGGCTGTATGTAATCAGCCCGTCCTTCTGGAGGGCGCCGGCAGCTTTGTTGACGCCCTCGCGCCGCACGCCCAGCATGTTGGAGATGAACTCCTGCGTCAGGCGAAACTCATTGGCACCCAAACGGTCGCCGGTCATCAACAGCCAGCGGGCGAGGCGCGCGTCCACCGCGTGGAAGCGGTTGCAGGCGGCCGAGCGGGAGACCTGCGTCAACAGTGAGTGCGCGTAGAGGTGGAGCAGGCGGTGCAGCGGGCCCGCATGGTCGGCCTCCTTTCGCAGCACCGCCGCCTTCATGCGCATGGCCGTACCCGCGCCCTGCACGATGGCGCGATAGGGCGACGCGTCCACCCCCATGAAGACGGAGATGCCCGCGACCCCCTCGTTCCCGATGAGTCCGACTTCGAGGGGCGAGTGGGCCGTCACTTCGGCGAGTAAGGAGACGATGGACTCGTTCGGGAAGTAGACGTGGCGGATGCGTTCGCCGGGCTCGTAAAGGACTTCGGCGAAGGGCAACGTGACCTGTTCCAACTCGGGCAGCAGGCGTTGGTATTCATTCAGAGGCAGGGCGGCCAGCAGCCGGTTCGCGGCGGGCGCGCGTGGTTTGGCGGTGGACGGCATCAGGAGTCTCCTTGTTCCGGTCGGTCATGAATGACAATAGACGGCACAAGAAAGGGGCTTGCCGGCCCGGTCCCGATGTCGAGAGAGCAGCTTTCATGCTGGGTCTTCAAACAGGTTATTGAAATCGCTCAACGCGTCGGCGTCCGGCCGTTTCTGCCTGCGTAACTCGTCAACCCATCCCGTGACGGTGTCGGCGGCGGCCCGCGCTTCGTCCTGCGTGGGGCGTTGGGCGGCGGCCCGAGCCTGCTTGATGCGCGCTTTCGCCCGCCGCTTTCGCTCGGCGAGCTTAATGACTTTGATTCGAGGGTCTGTGCTCATGATCGTTATCTGCGCCGCCGCAACGCAGGCGTCGAATGCCTTCCCGCGGCCGCCCGCAACGTGACTTCTCGTCTGATCGTGTGGAGGCTAACTCGGCAGACTTCAGGGGTGAAGGTGGCGGGCCGGTTCCGGTGTCGAGAGTGCTTGGCACTGGATATACCGCTTAAAATTAACACGGCGGAGAAAGCCGGTCTGTGCGATAGGCCACTTATAAGGGTGGAGGGAGCGAGACGCCCTCAGCCGAGGAGGCGGTCGTACTCGTCCTTGACCACCTTGTAGCACTCGCAGACCGCCGCCTCCAGGCCGCGCCGGTCGAGTATCTGGATGCGGCCGCGCACGTAGCTGATCAGCCCCTGCTCCTGCAAGCGGCCGGCCGCCGCCGTGACGCCCTCTCGCCGCACGCCCAGCATGTTGGCGATCAGCTCCTGCGTCATCACCAGCTCGTCCGAGTCCAGCCGGTCGCGGCTCAGCAGCAGCCACCGGCAGAGCTGCTGCTCGATCCCGTGGAGGCGGTTGCAGACCGCCGTCTGCGACATCTGCGTGAGCAGCGCCTGCGTGTAGCGCAGCAGCAGGCGCTGGAACGCGCCGCCCCGCGCGAACTCCTCCCGCAGCAGCCTCGCCCTCATCCTGACGGCGCCGCCGGCGCTCTGGACGACGGCGCGGTTGGGCATCGTGTCGCCGCCCATGAAGAGGGCGACGCCGACCAGCCCCTCGCGGCCCGCCATCCCCATCTCGGCCGACGAGCCGTTCTCCATCGTGTAGAGCAGCGAGACGATGGCCGAGGTGGGGAAGTAGATGTGCTCCATCCGCCCGCCCGACTCGTAGACGACCTGGCCGAGGGGGAAGGAGACCCGCCCGAGGTGGGGCAGGACCCGCCCGTACTCCTCCGGGGGCAGCCTGGCGAGGAGACGGTTCTTCGTCGGGGCGGGCAGATCTGCTTTGGCGGGCATAGGCAGTTGACAGGCCGGGCAGCGTTCACATGAATGTTCCTCCGGAAGCATATCATATGTGAGGCATCGCACAGACGGCCGGGTGCTTACCATTTAGGCTGTGTACTCTTGTTTCAATAGTAATTGCCGGTATGGCCGGTTCGATGAAAGTCAGAAGATCGGCCGAGGTGCCGGTATCGACGGTTGCCGTTGGCAGTTTCCAAAGGGAATGCGAAGGGTGGGGCACTGCTAAGAACACGCCCCGCCCTTCTTTTTTTGCCCTCGACGCCGTCCGAAACCCTCAGCGCCTTCGTCGAGGAGAAGATCGGCGGGCTGCGCCACCTGTCGCGCACCGACAGCCTCACCGGCCTTTATAATCACCGCACCTTTTACGAGCGACTCGACGAAGAACTCAAGCGCGCGGCCCGCCACAAAGCCCCGCTCTCGGTCGTGCTCATCGACCTCGACGACTTCAAGACGGTCAATGACTTGGGCGGCCATCAGTTCGGAGATTCTTTGCTGACGAAGCCGCCCGCTCGATGATGCGCCGCCTGTCGGACGCGTTCATAAAACTCGGGGAGAGAGTGGGGGCGCCCGCGGCGTTCGGCATGAGTTTCGGCCTCTCCGCACACCCGGAGGACGACGGCCTGTTGACGCGACTCGTTAAGCTCGCGGACGAGCGACTTCTCCTCAATAAGCGGGCGAAGAAGAGCGCGCCAGCCCTGAACGCCCACCCACAATCGACAGCCGAAGCGCCGCAAGCAGTCAGGGGTTGAGCATCTTTGTCAGCGTGCGCACCGAGGCCCTTTACAACCCTGTGGCCGAAGGGCGCATCATACCCTACAGTTATTCCTTCTCTTGCGCGTTCACGGTGAAGCGCCCCACGCTACGACAGCGTCGGCGGTTCGGATTGTTCGAGAGCAGGCCGGTTCTACACCACAGAAGCCGCTCCGACCGAGCACCCGAACACGACCCTTCGCTGCTACCGTTACGCCGAAGACCCTTCGATTCGACAGCTTCTCTTGATACTCCGCAAAGGGAGAGGTACACACACATGTCCATGAAACTTTACGTCGGCAACCTCGCGTTCGAGACTTCGGGCGACAATCTCCGTCAGCATTTCGCGCAGGCCGGCACGGTCGAGACGGCGACGGTCGTCGAGGACCGCGACACGGGCCGCTCGCGCGGCTTCGGCTTCGTCGAGATGGCGACGAAGGAAGAGGGCGAGGCCGCCATCGCGCAGTTCAACGGCAACGACCTCAACGGCCGGAACCTGACCGTCAACGTGGCGAAGCCGCGTGAAGATCGCAACGGCGGGCGCCGCTTCTAAGGCTGCGGCCGGCGCTATCTACGTCGGACGGCCAGGTTAAGAATACGTCGCGACTGGAACACGAAGGGCGCCGACGGCGAACGCATTTTGTCGCCGTCGGCGCCCTTCGTGTGTTCGGCGTCGGAAGTTCGCCGCACAGTTAACAGCCAGGCGCTTACTTTCGACGGCGGATGCGTCGGCCGCTCAAGTGAATCCCGCCAACGGCCTCTTCCAACATGCTTCGCGCGCTTCCGCGCGTATGTGTGTCAGCGCACGGACAGTCGAACCTACACATGATAAATGTGACTTAGCCGCTCTTTAGACAACGGCACAGATTCGCGGCGGTAACCATCCTTGATGCCGGGCCGTGTCGTCTCGGCAAAGTGTGCGAAGCGCGGCCGGGAGGACGAATGAACCGAGAAGTTGGCAACTACGCCGAGGACACCTCGGAGGCGGCGAGGTTCGAGGGCGATGACGTGGGGCTGCCTGAGAGCCCGATCTATTCGAACTTTACAAAAAACCTGTGGCGGACGCACGCCCGTCACGGGCTCGTGCAATCGCCCAACAGGTCGCGCGAAAACACGGACGGTCACAGACCGACGGCGGACGTGCGGTCTCCTGACAAAGTAAGGGGGTGAGCACGTGAGCCAAAACGGGAAGAGTCAAATGAAGATGTTGTTGTGGGTAGTCGGGCTGGCCGCGGCGGCCGTCGCCGCCTGGCAGTTCTACCTGTTTGCCGCGTTCAGGGACACGCAGGGTGCGCTGGACGCGCAGGGCGGCGGGGCTAACCTTTGGCTCGCCATCGGCGCGGCGGGCGCGGCCTGCGTCTGTGTCTGTTACGGCATCTTCGGCCGCATCAACCAGACGGAAGAGTTTCACATCACCTCTTGAACTGTTGAAGCGAAGGGACGTGTCATGAGTGGTCTGTACGCCATGCGGCGCGCCAACGGCGACTGGTTCGCGCTCGACGAACGCGGCGGCTTCCGCGTGCCGGTCTTCAGCAGCCGGTGGGACGGGATGCTGGCGCGCGTGAGCCACTGGGGGATGCAACTCTTCAAGCCGACGGCTCTCGACGGGCGGGCGCTTGAGGAACTCGTGCCGGCCGACGGTGTAAGTGATACGGACTTCTGGCTGGTGGACAGTCCGTTCACAGGTTTGAAATGCGGCCGACGGGTGGACGAAGCCCAACTCGCCGCGCTCGTCCGGGACGCCGGCCGATACGCGCAAGGTGAGGCCGAGGTGTTGCATGAATAGATACTGCAAGTGGTGCCGGACGCGTCTGCGACTGCGGGAGATGAGATGCCCTTACTGTCGCGACTCGGCAATAAGCTGGCTGCACGGCACGGCCATCGCCGTCGCCGGGGGGGCCGTCTTCTATTTTCTAATGCGGGCGTTATAGGCCACCAAGGTCCGGTGGTCTGTAACGCTCTTACTGAGCGCCGTGCAGAGGAGAAGCTAAATGCCTGAAACAGATAAGCCCGCGGGCGGCGGGTTGGGTGACGACGGGGACGGGAACTGGCCCGGGATAGATTCAAGGTTCCGGCTGGTGCTGGTGGCCGCGCAGAGGAGCAAGCAACTCCAGCGCGGCGCGCAACCCCGGATCGGGACCGACCCGAAGCGGCGCCGGCCCACGAGCATCGCCCTCGAAGAGGTCAAGCAGGGGCTCGTGCCGTTCGTCAACAACACGAAGGACACGGAGAGTTAGACTGAGCGGCAGGTAGGCCCCGTACCCGATCACCTCCCGCGCGAGGGAGTACAAATCCCTCGGCTCGAAGTACTCCGCGTGCGCGCCGTAGACCGGCCCCACCCCGCAACCCTCGACGGCCAGCCTCGTCCGCGCGATGTGGAAGTGCTGCGAGACGACGAGCGCGCTCCCCACCCGTTCCTCCTCATCACCTCGGCCTCGTCGAAGCCCTCGACCGCGACGCCGCCGCTCAAGAGTGGCGTGTGCGGACTCGCGCAGTCATGCCCCCTGCGCTGAGGTACACTACCAACGGATCAAAGGATGTCCCCCATGAAAGAAGCAAAAGCACGAACCGCCGCCCGCGCCTCGATTCCGAAGGCGCCCACCGGCATACAGGGTCTCGACGAGATCATGGGCGGCGGCCTGCCCGCCGGCCGCCCCACGCTCGTCTGCGGCACGGCCGGAGCCGGCAAGACGATGCTCGCCGCGGAGTTCATCGTGCGCGGCGCGACCGAGTTCGGCGAGCCCGGCGTCTTCATGATGTTCGAGGAGAACGCGGAGGAGTTGACCGCCAACGTCCGCTCGCTCGGCTTCGACCTGGACAAGCTCTCGGCGCAGAAAAAGATCGCGCTCGACCACGTCCACATCGAGCGCAGCGAGATCGAGGAGACCGGCGATTATGATTTGGAAGGGCTGTTCATCCGGCTCGGCCACGCGGTCGAAACGGTCGGCGCGAAGCGCGTGGCGCTCGACACGCTCGAAGCCCTCTTCTCGGGGCTGCCGAATCAGGCCATCTTGCGCGCGGAGTTGCGGCGGCTCTTCCGCTGGCTGAAGGATCGGGGGCTGACGGCCGTCATCACCGGCGAGCGCGGCGACGGCACGCTGACGCGCTACGGGCTGGAGGAGTACGTCGCCGACTGCGTGATCGTGCTCGACCACCGCGTGGACGAGCAGATTTCCACGCGTCGTCTGCGCGTCGTGAAGTACCGCGGCTCGGCGCACGGCACGAACGAATACCCCTTCCTCATCGGCGAGCGCGGGCTGTCGGTGCTGCCCGTCACCTCGCTGCGGCTCGACCATAAGGCCCCCACCGAGCGCGTCCCCACGGGGATAGCGCGGCTCGACGAGATGCTCGGCGTCGGGGGCGTCTACCGCGGCAGCAGCGTGCTCGTCTCCGGCTCGCCGGGCACGGGCAAGAGCAGCATCGGCGCGACGTTCGTGGACGCCGCGTGCCGGCGCGGCGAGCGCTGCCTGTACTTCGCCTACGAGGAGTCGGCCGCGCAAATCCTGCGCAACATGCGCTCGATAGGCGTCAACCTTGAGCGTTGGGTGAAAAAAGGGCTGCTCGAAATCCACGCCACGCGCCCCACCTTGCAGGGGCTGGAGCAGCATCTGGTGTCGATGCACGACACGGTGCTGGAGTTCCGCCCGTCGGTCGTCGTCGTAGACCCGGTCAGCAATCTGACCATCGAACGCAACGACGCGGAGGTCAAGCCGACGCTGCTGCGGCTGATCGACTTCCTCAAGCATGAGCAGATTACGACGCTCTTCACCAGCCTCACCACGAGCGCGAACGGCGCGTCGCCGGAGGACTCGCAGGTCGGCGTCTCGTCGCTGATGGATACTTGGCTCCTGCTCAGAAACGTCGAGTACAACGGCGAGCGCAACCGCACGCTCTTCGTGCTCAAGTCGCGCGGCATGGGGCACTCGAATCAGGTGCGCGAGTTCGTCCTCACCGACAAAGGCATCGACCTGGTGGAGGTCTACCTCGGCGCCGACCGCGTGCTCACCGGCACGGCGCGCGTCGCGCAGGAGGCGCAGGAGCGCACCGCCGCGTCCTTGCGCCGGCAGGATCACGAGCGGCGCGTGCGGCAGCTGGCCGGCAAGCGACAAGCCCTCGAAGCGCAGATCGCCGCGCTCCAGGCCGAGGCGGAGGCGGATGAGGCGGAAGTCAACTGCGCCGTCGCGCAGGAGACTTCGCAGGCGGACGCGACGGCGCAGAACCTACAGACGATGGCGCGGCTGCGCGGCGTCCGCCCCGGTGACGGTAAGCCGAAAGGAAAGCGTTGAGCGTGATGACAACCAAAACTCAAAAAGGCTCTCCCCCCAAGGCGGAGTTCCAACTGCGTCTGTATGTCGCCGGGCAGACTCCGAAATCCGTCGCCGCGCTCGGCAACCTCAAACGCATCTGCGAGACGCACCTCGCCGGGCGCTACGAGATCGAGGTTGTGGACCTGCTCGTCAACCCCAAGCTGGCCGCGGGCGACCAGATACTCGCCGTCCCGACGCTCGTGCGGCAACTGCCGGAGCCGATCAAGAAGATCATCGGCGACCTCTCCAACGAAGACCGCGTGCTCGTCGGACTCGACGTGCAGCCGCTGAACTGAAAGTCGCCGCCATGAAAAAGAAGGTCAAAACGGAGGACGCGCCGGAAGACGCGGCGGCTCAGGATAACGGCCGCTACGTCCTGCGGCTCTACGTCACGGGGAACACGCCGCGCGCGATGCGCGCCGTCGTGAACATCCGCAAGATTTGCGAAGAGCACCTCGACGGCCGCTACGACCTTGAGATCATCGACATCGCGCAGCACCCCACGCTGGCCAAGGGCGAGCAGATCATCGCCGCGCCGACGTTGATAAAAAAACTGCCGCAGCCGCTGCGCCGCTTCGTCGGCGACCTGTCGCAGACCGAGCACATCCTGCTCGGGCTCGACCTGCGCAAGGCGTAAGGAAGGGGGCGGGCGACGCGTGTCCACGGACGCTGAAAACTGGCAGACGCTCCGCGCGGAGAACGCCGAGCTGCGGGCGCAGCTTGAGGAGGCGGAGGAGACTCTGCGCGCGATACGCGGCGGCGAGGTGGACGCGCTGGTCGTCGGCGAGCAGGTCTACATGCTCGAAAGCGCCGACGCCGCGTCGAACCGCTTCCGCGGCGAAGTGCTCGCGCAGGTCAACGACGTGGTCATCGCGGTGGACAACGACAGCCGCATCACGTATCTCAACCCGGCGGCCGAGCGGCGGTACGGCGTCAACGCTTCGGAAGTGCTCGGCCGCGTCCTAGCCGATGTCCTTCAATACCGTTGGCTGCGCCCCGAGGACGAGGCCGCCGCGCTGAGGGCGCTGAGTGAGACGGGCATCTGGTGCGGAGGAAACATTCACGTCAAGCGCGACGGCGAAGAGATTCACGTCGAGTCAACGGTCAACGTCCTGCGCGACGGCGGCGGCGCGGCCGTCGGCCTGCTGGCGGTCATCCGCGACATCACCGGGCGCAGGCGGGCGGAAGAGTCCCTGCGCGAGTCCGAAGAACGGCTGCGGCTGACGATGGAGAGCGTGACGGACTACGCCATCCTGACGACGGACACGGAAGGGCACATCAAGAGTTGGAACGTCGGCGCGGAGCGCACCTTCGGCTACACGGAGGAGGAGATCACGGGCCGGCACCACGAAATCCTCTTCACGCCGGGAGACCGCGAACGGGGCGTCCCCGCCGAAGAGATGCGGCGGGCGCGCGAGGCGGGGCGCGCGGAGGACGAGCGCTGGCACGTCAGCAGGCGCGGCGTGCGCTTCTACGTGAGCGGCGTGATGTCCCCCTTGCGCGCCAACGGCGTGCTGACCGGGTACGCCAAGGTCGCGCGCGACCTCACGGAGCGCAAAGAGCTTGAGGACGCCCTCCGCCGCGCGCACGACGAGCTGGAGGGGCGCGTCAGGGAGCGCACGCTGGAACTGGCCGGGGCCAACGCCTCGCTGCGGGCGGAGGTGCGCGAGCGGCGCGCCGCCGAGGAGCGCAGCCGCTCGCTCCTGCGCCAGATAGTCACGGTGCAGGAGGAGGAGCGCCGCCGCGTGGCCCGCGAGCTGCACGACACGCTGGGTCAGCAGCTCACCGCGCTGCGACTCAGCATCGACTTCCTCAAATCCAAAACGGATGGGAGCGCCGGGGTGGGCGAGGCGGCCGAGAGGATGCAGTCGATCTTCGACCGGCTGAACTCGGACGTGGACTTCCTCGCCTGGGAGCTGCGCCCCGCCGCGCTCGACGAGCTCGGGCTCGACGCCGCGCTCCAGACCTTCGTGCGGGAGTGGTCGGAGCACTTCCGGATCGAAGCCCGTTACGAGGGCCTCGGCCTCGGCGGGCCGCGCCTCCCGCCGGAGGTCGAGACGAACCTCTATCGCATCCTCCAGGAGGCGCTCCAGAACGTCCACAAGCACGCCGGGGCCGCACACGTCAGCGTCGTCCTCGAACGCCGCGACGGGCTGGCCGTGCTCGTCGTCGAGGACGACGGCTGTGGCTACGACCCCGGCGAGGAGGTCGCCGCCGACAGCAACAAAGGCATGGGCGTGGTCAACATGCGCGAGCGCGCGGCGCTCGTCGGCGGCGAACTGGAGATCGAGAGCGCGCCGGGCGCGGGCGCCACCATCTTCGTCCGCGTCCCCCTCGCCGCCGGCGGCGAAGCGGGCCGGAACGCGTGAGCGATGCGGAAGACTTAGCCTGCACCGGCCCGACGTTGCCGGCGATGAAACGGCTTCGCGGGACGGCCGGCACCCACGACAGGCTGACCCGCGGGTCTTGGCGCCGGCTCCGTTCGGGAGATGTCATTCGGACTTTCCGTTAAGTTCAGGGCCGGCAGCGCGTCTGCTATCATGCAGGCCGGCGCCGAAGCGGACACCCGACCTCGGAACGTATCGGCGCGCGGCTGCGTAACGCCGGCGGTAGTCTGATACGCCGCCCGAGCCACAGGTGAACCGGATGTTTTGTCCCAAGTGCGGCCAGCAGTCTTTAGACGAAGTTCGCTTCTGCCCGAAGTGCGGATTTCACCTCGCCGGGATCGCGGCCTACATGGCGGCCGACGAGCACGCCCCGGTCGAGTCCCTCGTCCCGCGCGCGCCGTTGATGACCGCGCGCCGTCGCGGCATACGGCGCGGCGCGAAGCTGATGTTCATCAGCGGCGTCCTGCTGCCCGCCGCCATGCTGCTCGCTTTCGAGGGGGACGCGCCCGGGCCGCTGCTGCTCGTCCTCACCGCGGGACTGGCGGGGCTGCTCTGGATGGTCTTCTCGTGGCTGTTTAACGACAACGTCGTGCCCGTCGGCAAAGGCGCCGGCCGCAAAGACCTGGGCGCGGCCGGAGACAGGCCGGCCCTCGGCGCGCCGCAGTTCATCCCCGCATCGCTCTTCAACCGGCAGCGCGGGAACACCGCCGAGATATACCAGCCTCCGAGCATCACAGAGAACACGACGAAGCTGCTCGACAGGGACTCCTGAATCCCGCTTCAAATTCCGGCGACATTAAGTCTCGCGCGGAACGCATCCTCTACGCGATTAGAGGGGTTCTCGGCGTTGACAACAAGATTATTGTTAATCCCTAAAGGAAATCTAACTCAGCCACATCGCCCCGACTGAGAGTGCTTCCGAAAGCAAGGGGTGAAGCCACGTCGCCCCCACCGACGGGTGACGCAGGGCGCTGGAGGCTCGCGGTAATTTGAGCAACGGGAATGTTTCTTCTACGCGAACCTTCCGCATCGGCGATTGAATCTTTCCTCGCCACCCAGCGACAGCAACCATTTTCTTACCCGGAGGTCGGCGCATCACGCGGACCAACTCCGGCCGGCTACAACGTCGATCATAACCGCGTCCTGCTCGGCTCGGGCGAAGAGGCTTTCGCCCGGGCCGCGTCGGCCATCCGTTCCTGGCAGATGTTCGACCTCGGGTGGTGCCGGCTCTACCCACGCGGCGCGCCCGTCGAGGTCGGCACGACCGTCGCCGTGCTCGTCCGCCATTTCGGATTCTGGTCGCTGAATGCGTGCCGCATAGTTTATCTGCTTGAGGAACAAGGGGTGCTGCGAAGGTGCGGGTTCGCGTATGGGACGGTGGCCGAGCACGCCGAGGTGGGCGAGGAGAGGTTCAGCGTCGAGTGGGACCAAGGTGACGGGTCGGTCTGGTATGACCTGTACGCGTTCTCCCGTCCTGGGCACCTCATGGCGAGGGCGGCGTACCCGTTGAGTCGGGCGTTACAGCGGCGCTTCGCACAGGGGTCGAAGGCGGCGATGGTCAGGGCGGTGACGGGCGGCCGCACCTGACAACGTCACGCGCCCGACCCGCGACACGACGGCCCTCACCTACCTCCATCTTGTGAGGACAGAACTCCGAGGGCGTGGGCTAGTCTGTGAGTCGTCACCAGAAGGTGAGCGTCCTGTAGCAAGTCGGGCTTAGCCGTCAACTCACTCAACGAAACGAATTGAAGCCCGGCGTCCGGGCATCCCTCCACGTTGACCTCGACGACGTAGGGGTAGACTACTTCGGGCGTCACGCCCGAGGTCGGGAAATACGCTCCCCCCAACTCCCACACCCGGCCGGCGTCGAGATTGAAATCCCGCCTTAACGCCCCCTTGAGGAAGTCCGCGATCTCGAACAGGTGCGTCACCGAAGGCGGCAGGCGCCACGCCGGGGCCGCCGCGATGGCCGAGCTTCCGCCGAATGATTGGACGGCCGGCAGGTCGCGTTGCTCCACGCCGACGAACACGCCCCGGTCGGTTCTGAACGCCGGCAGGACGACCAGGGTGTTGTGACTCAGGCGGGCGGGACGCACGTACTCGAACCGTGCCTCGGCCAGCATCCGGCCCGCACTATCCCGCTCCACGAAACTGCCCTCGCATAAAGACAGGAACTGCGGCCGGGGGAGTGGCTCCGGCCGGCCGAAGGCGGCGCGCGCCGGGGGGGCCAAGACCTGCGCGGACTCTGACGGGGTGAACGCGTGCGGCCGGACGGGCAAAGCGACGGGCGCCCCGATCCAAGGCCCGCAGCCCCTGCCGAGTTCGCGAAGCAGGCGGTAGATGTTTATCTCAAGCCGCGCGTCGAACATCCCGCCGACGTGGCACGCCCGCAGGACTTGCGACGCGTCCAACTCGCGCACCGTCCCGGCGTCGGTGAAGGGGGTGTAGTTGGGGAATGAGAGGTTCATCTGGCGCGGGCGGACTTCCACCAGCCGCGAGACGACGAGTTCATCGACCCCACCCGGCGAAGTGAAATAAGAGAAACGGCCGCCCACGCGGACAACGTCTTCGGCGCCGAAACCTGCGCGCTCTTGCAGGACGCGGCGGACTTCCTTCTCCTCGTCGCCGCCGGCGTCAACGATGGCGCTGACTGGCTCGGTGACGTAGCCGGAGTGGTGCGCGGAGTCGAGGCGCGGCCGGTCGGGGGAGGCGTTGATGATGGGGCGCGGGAAATCCTTCTTCGCGACCACGAAGACCTGTCCCGCGTTCTCGAACCATGGCGCCACGTCAACCGTCCGGTGCGGCCGTTCGACGAGTTCCATGACCTGCCCCGACTCTTCGTGTCTGTACCCCTTGAGACTCAGGAAGGTCGGCGCCGTGATCGTCCGGCTCTGCCGCTCGGAGAGTTCCACCCCGCTGCCCGCGCGCACCTTCTCGCCGACGATGAGGTAGTTCGTCGGCGTGAAGGGCAGCGGCGCCCCGCTCAGGTCTGAAAGGTAGAACTTGCCCTCGAAGCGGTTCTGTACGATCCACGGATTCCAGAGCGGGCGCGAGGTGACGACGCGCAGCCCGAGCGAGCGGAACGACTGCTCGAACTGCGACTGGCTGAGGTAGGTGTACTCCTCAAGCACCTCGGTCGCCCAGTCGGCGCGGTAGTCCTTGCGGAGCACGAACTCCGCGGCCGCGCGCAGCGCGACCTCGTAACGCACGAAGCCCGCGCGCGGCGACTCGGAGCGCGCGAACGGGACGGGCGCGTCGCGGTTGACGCTGCCGCGCCACTCGCGCGCGAACAGCTCGAAGAGCGCCGCGGTGGACAGTTCGGCGACCTCGCCCGTCTCGGAGCCGTCCGATGCGGGCAGGTCGAGGCGGACGCGCTCCGGCCCGTCGGGGATGACGAAGTCCCGGATGATGATGACGCCGCCGGTTCTGAGCTGCGCCACCTGTCTGCCGAGCGTGGCGTGCACGCGGCCGACGTCGAAGTCGTTGAAGCTCGTGACGTGGTGGAGCACGGAGGAGTCGAGGACGCCGTCGAGCGACTCTTCGGGGAAGACCATCTCGGAGATGTCGCCCACGACGTAGGAGAGGTTCGGGCGCCGGAACTCGCGCGCGGCGCGCTCGACCGAGACGGGGTTGATGTCCACGCCGACCAGCTCCAGCCCGCCGTAGAGGCACGCCAGGTCGTACGTCCCGCGCCCGGAGCCGGAGCCCATGTCGGCGATGCGCCCGCGGACGGGGAAGTGAGCCGTGGTGAGCGCCACCTTCTGCTGCATCGAGGCGTCCATGCCGGCGAAGTACGCCTCGTAGGCGGCCTGCGTGCCGCGGTGCTGCTTCTCGTATCGTCCGCTCTGGTTGGTCGAAGTCATCCGCGGGGTCGCCGCACCTCCGTCTGTTGTCCGTGCGTCAGGGCCGACGCCGCATCGTGAACTTGTAGAGCTTCGGGCCGCGCGCGACGAGCGCCTGCGCGCCCGTGTGGAAGAGCCTCGCGTCGGCGCCGACGGCCGGGTCGTGGAACGTCTTGACCTCGGGCGCGCCCTTGCGCCGCGAGAAGACTTCGAGCGCGCCCTCGTCGGTGAGGTGTAGGACGATCCCGGTGTCGAGCACGGTGAAGTTGATGTCGGTCGAGGAGACGTCCCGCGCGACGCGCGCGTCGTAGGAGCCGAAGTCGTCCGCGAAGCGGAAGACGAGCCGGTCGTAACGCCCGCCGCGCGCCCCGACCGCCAGCAGCACGTTGCGGCAGAGCCGCGCGTCGAGGAGTTGATAGCCGTCCAGCTCGGGCAGCCTCACCTGATGGCACACGCCGGGCGCGGCGAGGATCGAGGCGTAGTGCGTCCCCAGCATGTTCTGCACCGCCAGCCCCTCGAACATCCGCGTGGACTTCATCATAACATTGGCCGCGGCCCTCACGCCGGGCAAAATGTCGCCCCCGAGTTCGAGCAACTCGACGGCGAAGACGTTCTCCCCCTGTTTGACGTAGAGGCCGCCGCCGCACAGCGCGATCTCCTCGCCCCCGATTGAGAGCGGCAGGTCGCGGCCGGCGGTCAGGTCGCGCAGGCGGGGCGCGCCCCCGTCCATGTACGCGGCGACCAGACGCCGCAGCCGCGGGGTCACGACGACGAGCGCGTCGGCGCGCGGCTTCGCGAACCTCTCGCCGCCGAAGTAGACGGACGCCCGCGTGACGGTGACCAGCCCGTCGTGCCAGACGATCTCGTCGTCGAACTCACCCGCCTCCGCGACCTCGAAGAGCGAGCTTCCGACGCGGCCCGAAGGCGCGGGCGTGGGCGTCGCGACGACGGCGCGCGCGTCGTCGGGCGGGGGGAGTCGCTTGCCCTCGTCGAAGACGGCCCGGTACCAGTCGAGGTACGCGGGCGGGATGACGCCGAAGGGGAGGCAGGAGGCCGGGACGGTGACGCCGGGGCTGAGCACGGAGACGTTGGCGCGCATCCTCGCGTCGAGCTTCTGCCCCGCGTCGGCCAGCCCTTGAAAGGGCGGGTAGGTGCCCTTGTAAGGGTGGATGCCGACGAACGTCTGGAAGGAGACGACGGCGAAGGAGAACCAGTCGGAGCCGGCGTCGAAGCCGCGCGCGTGCCTGTCGCGCACGCTCTCCATCAGCGCCGTCGCGGGGAAGGAGGGCGTCTGGTAGCTGTCAACGTCGATGAAGTAGACCTCCGAGAAGTCCTCGGCGACGAGAAAATTCATCTCGTTCAGGTCGATGACGAGGATGCCTTTGGAGTGGACGTGGCTCACGCCCTCCTGCATCCGACGCACCAGACGCAGCGCCGCCTCGGGCGTCAGGTTGTTCCGCAGGCGGAAGGCTTTGGGGAAGAGCTGGCAGAGCGAGAAAGACCTCCCGACCGCGCGCATCGAATAGCCCGCGGCCCGGTTCCTCTCGTCGAGCAGGAGTTCGAGCGGGCGGACGATGTTCGGCAGCGCCAGCGCCGAGAGCTCCTGAATCTTCGCGGGCGGGATGGCGCGCTGCGGGTCGGTGTAAATCTTGTAAGCGTGCGCGCCCCTGACGTAGATCGAGCCCTCGCCGCCCTGCGCCTTGAAGTCGGACTTGGCCAAACGCACCTCTCCCCCGCCCCGGATGTGATAGCGCGTCCCCGTGGCGTCGCCTCTGAAGAGAGTGTTGAGACCGGGGAAGACGGCTTTCAGCGTCATCTTTAACCTCCGAGGTGCAGCGCCGCCAGCGACAGGTCGTCGCCGTGCCGCCAGCCCTTACGCCGACAGTCTTTCAGGAAGCCGTTCATGCGCCGGCCGACGAAAGCGCCGCGTGTGTTTTTGAAGGAGACGAGTCCGGGCAAGACCGACTCCAGGGCGACCGCCTCCGCCCGCCCCGAATGGAGAAAGGAGTGGACGCCGTCGGAGAGGAGCGCCGCGAACTTGTAGCCGGCGGCGGCGACGGCGAACACCTCCGTCAGCGCGCCGCCGTCCGACACGCGCGCCGGCCGCAGGCGCTCGTCGGCCGAGTCCGCGCGCAGGCGTGTGACCTCTTTGCGCGCCCCCCCGGCGTCAGCGAGCGCCCGGAGCCGCGCGGGCTGGTGCGCGTAAGCGGGGTAGACGGGATAGCCGCAAGGGTACGAGACGGCGTACACGTCGAGCGCGCCCTCGGTTGTTTGCAGGCAGACGACGCCGTCGCCCGAGCAGCCGACGACCAGCTCCTCGCCGCACAGGTGCGCGGTGAGCAGCGTGGCATCGACGGCCTGCGGCCTGAGGCCGAGCAACTCGGCCCACGACAGCGCGAGGCGTGCGGCCTCGGCGTGGAGTCCGGCGAGGCCGTCCGCGTGCGGCCCGCCGGACTCGCGGAGCAGGCGCTCGGCGGCTTTGACCAGCAGCCGCGCGCCGATGTCCGTGTCGGGCGAGGACGAGCAGCCGTCGGACAGGACGACGTACGGGCGGGGCGCCGGCCCCGCCCCGCCCGCACGCGCGTCGGCCGCGCACTCGCCGGCGACCGCGTAGTCCTGACAGACCGCGTGTGTCGAGCCAACCTGAAAGGCGCTGTCTGCGTTCATCCGCCCCCCCTTCAGAAGACGAGCGGCCGCGAAGCGCCGCCCGTGCCGAGCGCCTGCGACTGCGCGCTGACGCTGCGCGAGACGAACTCGGCGAGCCGCGCCAGCGTCTTCGCGTCGGCCTTGTCGAGCTCGACGTACTGCGTGAAGCCCGCGTCCTTGTGGAACTGCCGCAGGAAGCGCGCCGCCTGCGGGTCCTGCACGTTGACCCCGATGAGCACGGAGACGAGCGACTCCAGCGCCTCGCTCCTGACGGCCTGCGACAGCGCCTCTTTGACCTTGCGCGCGGGGAGGCGCGAGGCGTTGTCCATCCCGTCGGTGATGACGAAGAGGATGCCGTTGGCGGAGAAGTCGCCGGCGAGGAGCTGCCGGCCGTAGTCGGTGGTCGAGGAGACGGCGTTCTCGGCCGCGTCGTAGAGCGCGGTCGAGCCGCCCGCGCGCAGCACGCCGCCGTAGTCGGCGAGGTTGCAGTTCTCCAGAAGCTTGAAGCCGTGAAGCTCGGAGAGCGAGTCGTCGAAGGCGACGAGGCGGAGCAGCAGGTTGTCCGCGCGCGGGCTCGACTTGCAAGCCTGCACGACGCGCGTGATGGCCGCCTCCATGTCGAAGATGAAGTCGGCCGTGCTCCCGCTCACGTCGCAGGCGACGGTGACGACCGTGTACTCGGTCGCGCCCAGCTCTTCGAGGCGCGTGGCGGAGTAGCCGTAGTGGCTGTTGGGGAGCGTGACTTGGTCGAGGCTCGCGTCGTTGAGTATCGGCATCTTTCGGACTCCTTTCGTCAGGCCAAAAATTCGGTGGTGGTCGAGAGCTGCATTCCGCGCCCGGCCATCTCGCTCATGAAGGCTTGCGCGTGCGGCTCGAAGCCGGGGATGTCGCTGGAGGCGTCGGTCAGGAGCACGAGCTTCGAGACGAACGAGTCGTCGCCGAAGCTGTCGGCGATGTCGCGCACGGTGTTGGCCAGGCAGTGCGTCCGCGCCTCGCCCGCGATGACGACGGTGTCCGCCTGCTCAAGCGTCTGGACGAGGCGCGTGTTGATCTGCGTCGAGGCGTCGGCGGGGTCGGGCACGTCGGCCTGCACCGCCGAGTAGTGCTCGGTCAGGATGTTGCTCCCCTTGGTGACGTAGTCCACGAAGGCGAAGCGCGTCTCCCACTCGGTGAGCGCGGCGAAAAGCTCGGGGAAGACGGCGTGGCCGGGGCTGCCGATGAGGCAGTGCGGCGGCCAGACGGTCAGGTCGTAGCGCCCGTTCTGTTCGAGGCGGCGGACGTAGTCGAGCGCGCGCCGGTACATGCCGGGCACCTTGGGCGTCCAGACGCCCTGCTCCACGTCGGCGCGGCTGATGCGCGTGAAGACCGGGGGGGGCGCCCCCTTCGAGTCCTTCCAGAAGATGGGGTGCGCGATGTGGATGAAGTGGTGCGAGTCCAGCGTGACGTGGATGTCGTCGAGCTTGCCCTTGAGGCGGCGGACCATCGCGGCCAGCCGCCCCATGTCGTGCTCGGCGCCGGGCACGTAGAGCGCGCCGCGCGCCGGGTCGCAGAAGTCCACCTGCGGGTCGATGACGAGTAGTTCGATCCTCTTACTCATTGACTGACCTCCTTCGGGTCTGCTTAGCGTAAAATCAACGCTAAGGTTTGAGGGCAAAAAAAGTTCGGCGCCGTTCTTCGCCGCCGAACGTGAACTAGAGTCCGAAGCTCAGGCCGCTCCTGACGAGCCGCCGGTACTTGCGCTCGTCGAACTCGTAGAGCCGCGCCGCGCGGTGCGGCACGCCCTGCTGCATCTCGCTCAACTCCTTGAGCACGTCGAGCGCGAAAATCTTCTTCCTGAAGTTGCGGTTGTCGAGCGACGTGCCGAGCACGATCTCGTACAGCTTCTGCAACTGCTTGATCGTGAACTTGCGCGGCAGCAGCTCGAAGCCGATGGGCGCGTAGGTCAGCTTCCCGCGGACTCTCCCGAGCGCCGTCTTCAGTATCTCCGCGTGGTCGAAGGCGAGCCGCGGGAGCGAGGCGACGGGGAACCAGCGCGCCTGCCGCGCGTCCGTGGCGGCGTGGATCGTATGCTTCTCGGGGGAGACGAGGGCGTAATAGGCCACGGAGACGACCCACCCGCGCGGGTCCCTCTCCGGCCCGCCGAACGTGTAGAGCTGTTCCAGAAAAACGTCCGCGATGCCGGTCTCCTCGCGCAGTTCGCGCGCCGCCGCCGCTTCGAGCGTCTCGCCGGGGCGGACGAAGCCGCCGGGGATCGCCCACATGCCCGCGAAAGGCTCCAAGTCCCTCTCGATGAGCATGACCTGCAAGGCCCCCGCTTCGAGGTCCAGCCCGAAGATGACGCAATCGACGGTCAGACCCGGTCTCTCGAACTCGTAGCTGAAAGTCATCGGCTCGGCCCCCCGCCGTCGAAAAACTTCTTTACACGAAATAGCGTCCGTGCTACGCTATCGTTAGCGTAGATGATACGCTAAGTTGAATCGTTGTCAAGAAGAATTTTTCGGCGGGCGGGGGCGGGCGTGGAGAAGAGTCGCGTGTCGCGGGAAGACAGGGTTGCGGGTTGTCTGTTCGGCCTCGCCTTCGGGGACGCCCTCGGCGCGCCGACGGAGTTTCTCACCGTGGCGGAGATTTTGGGCCGTTGGCCGCCCGACGGTCCCGGCGAGTTGGAGGGTGACCCCGCCAGGGTGACGGACGACACGCAGATGGCGCTGGCCGTGGGCGAGGCGCTGGCGGAGGCCGTCGTCAGGCGCGACCTGTCGCCCGCGTCCGTGGAGTCGCTCATCCGCCCGGCGTTCGTCGGGTGGTTGAACTCGCCCGACAACAACCGCGCCCCCGGCATGACCTGCCTCAGAGCCTGCGAAGCCCTGGAGGCCGGCGGGCACTGGCTCGAAGCGACGGTGAAGAGTTCTAAAGGGTGCGGGGCGAACATGAGGGTGGCCGCGGTCGGGCTGCTCGACTCGCGCGCCCACGGCGTGAGTGAAGCGGGGCGGGCCGCCATCGCGCAATTCCAGGCGGCTCTGACACACGGACACCCGACGGCGCTGGCCGCTTCGGACCTGACCGCATTCGCGGTCGCGCGGTTGGCCGCGGGGGCGGAGCCGCGGTCGTTAGTGCAGGCGCTGAGGGACTACGCGGTGTCGCAGAGGGCGGTGTATCACGCGGGCTGGTTGGGCGACTTGTGGCAGCGGCCGGGGGTCGGGTCGCCGGGGGAGTTTATCGCGAGGGGTTGGGATGAGTGTCTGGGCGTCCTCGACCGGCTCGAAGCGGCGCTCTCGGCGCCGGATTATGGCGCGGACCCGTGCCTCGCCACGGGCGCGGGGTGGGTGGCGGAAGAGGCTCTGGCCACGGGGCTTCTGTGCTTTCTGCTCTACCCGGACGAGCCGTCGAACGCCCTCCGAAGGGCCGCGGTCACGTCGGGCGACTCCGACTCGATTGCGTGCCTGACGGGCGCCTTCGCCGGGGCGCATCTCGGCGCGGGCCGTTGGCCGCGGGAGTGGATGCGGAGGATTGAATACCGCGAACGGCTCGCGCTGCTGGCGGGCGGGCTGTCGGGGGGACGACAACGGCCGAGCCGGGTAGCCGACAGGGCTATTAGCAAAACGGGGAGTTGAGGCTGATGCGAGTCATCAAGTTCTACAAAGTGAGCGAGCCGTTCGGGTGCTTCTCTAACTTCGCCGCCCACCCGGTAGAGTTGGACGGCAAGGTCTGGCCGACGAGCGAACACTACTTCCAGGCGCAGAAGTTCGCCGGGACGGAGTTCGAGGAGGCGATACGGCTGGTCAAGTCGCCGATGATAGCGGCGCGGATGGGGCGTGACCGGAGCAAGCCCCTGCGTGCCGACTGGGAGAGGGTCAAGGACGAGGTCATGCGCAGGGCCGTGCTGGCGAAGTTCACCCAGCACGCGGAGCTGCGCGACATTCTCCTCGCGACGGGCGACGCGTTGCTCGTCGAGCACACGCGCAACGACTCTTACTGGGGAGACGGCGGCGACGGGCGGGGGAGAAACATGCTCGGCCGGATTCTCGCCAGCGTCAGGGAAGAACTTAGAAGGGGCGGGGAGGTTTCGGAGGAGTCTTGAACGTCCTACCGTCAGGCCGGTGATGATTATGAACAGAAGCAATCGCGCCTCCAAGGCCAGAGAGACCTTAGAGATTCTGGAGAGGGGTGAGTATCAGAGCCCGTCGGGGCGCGTCGTTCGGATAGCCGACGGGCTCGCCTCCGCGCTCGAGGGGACGCGCCTGTATCGTCCGGAGGACTTCCCCGATAAGGTGACGGGGTGTGAGGGCGGCCGCGGGGCGCCGGAGTGCCGCGTCGAAGTGACGCCGGAGACGAGCCTCCGGGCGGCGCGTCGTCTGGCCGTCGAAGCGACCCGGCCCGACGTACTCTGCCTCAACTTCGCTTCGGCCAAGAATCCGGGCGGCGGCTTCCTGTCGGGCAGTCAGGCGCAGGAGGAGTCGCTGGCGAGGTCGTCGGCGCTCTACGCCTGCCTGACCTCGCGGCGGGAGATGTACGAGTTCAACCGCGGCGCCGGCACGAGCCTCTACTCCGACCACATGATCTACTCGCCCCGGGTCCCCGTCTTCAGGGACGACGACGGCGGGTTGCTCGAAGAGCCGTACGCGGTCTCGTTCATCACGGCGCCGGCGGTGAACGCAGGCGCCGTTAAAAGAAACGAGCCGGAGAAGGCCGGCTCGTTGCTGCCGACGATGCGGAGGCGGCTGTCGAGAGTCCTGTGGGTGGCCGCCCGCCACCGCCACCCCGCGCTGGTCCTGGGGGCGTGGGGCTGCGGCGTGTTCCAGAATGACCCCGCCTCGGTGGCCGGGCTGTTTGCCGAAGCGCTCGGGCCGGGCGGGCCGTTTCACGGCTGCTTCCGACAGGTCGTTTATGCGGTCTACGACCGGTCTCCGTCGCAGGAGGTGATCTCGGCTTTTCGCGGCGCAATCGCGGAGAGTTAAACGCGCCGTCCGACCGCGCGTTTCAGGTGTTTTAGCATTTGTCTCTCGCCCCTCAGGCTTCCGGTTTTCAACCGCCGCCGTCACGGTCTTTTCTCGTTTTGACTTTTATTTTCAAATCTCGACTCGTTGTGCTACGGTCTACAAAACCTAAATTACAGTTTCAGGCGGGTTTTGTTTTCGACCTATTCGGCCGTCTCACGCTTAACCGTTCGACGTGTGTCAGAGATGTTTGCCGTCGGTTCAGAGATCATCTTCATCCTGCTGCTCCTCATCGCGAACGACCTGTTCGCGGTGTCGGAGACGGCACTCGCGTCGGTCGTCGCCGGGGAGCGCGTCCCCAAACGGCTCGCGCTGAACTCCCCCGGGGCGGGCGGCTCGGGATAAAGACTGCGGGCGAGGGGGCAAGGAGAGCGGGCTGTCATGGATCAGATTTGGCTGTGGGTGGGGTTCAACGTCTTCGTGCTGCTGCTGCTGGCGCTCGACCTGGGCGTCTTCCACCGCAACGCGCACGAGGTCTCGGTCAAGGAGGCGGCCGGGTGGAGCGTCGCGTGGGTCGCGCTCGCGCTCGCGTTCAACTACGGCGTCTATCACTACATGGGGCAGCAGCCGGCGCTGGAATTCCTCACCGGCTACCTCATCGAGAAGGCGCTCTCCGTAGACAACATCTTCGTCTTCGTCCTCGTCTTCTCCTACTTCAAGGTGCCGTCGAAGTACCAGCACCGCGTGCTCTTCTGGGGCGTCATCGGGGCGCTCCTGATGCGCGGCGCGATGATCGGCGCGGGCGCGTACCTCATCAAGCAGTTCCACTGGATCATCTACGTCTTCGGCGGCTTCCTCGTCGTCACCGGCGTCCGCATGGCGACGCAGGACGAGATGGACATCGAGCCCGAGTCGAACCCGGTCATCAAACTCGTCCGCCGCATCATGCCGGTGACGAACCGTTACCACGGTCAGAACTTCTTCGTCCGCGAAGCCGAAAAGCCCGGCGGCCTCGCGCGCCGGGTCGCGACGCCGCTCTTCGTCGTGCTGGTGTTCGTGGAGACGACCGACCTGATTTTCGCGGTGGACTCGATCCCCGCCATCTTCGCCGTCACCGAGGACGCCTTCCTCGTCTACACGTCGAACGTCTTCGCCATCCTCGGCCTGCGCTCGCTCTACTTCCTGCTCGCCGGGGTGATTCACAAATTCCACTACCTTAAACTCGGGCTCTCGGTCGTGCTCATCTTCGTCGGCGCGAAGATGCTCCTGACCGACGTTTATAAAATTCCCGTCGGGCTGTCGCTCGGCTTCGTCGCGCTCGTCCTGCTGCTCGCCGTCGTCGCGTCGCTCGCCTTCCCCAAGAGCGCCGAGGCGCACTCGCCCGTCCGTCGCGATTCGCGCGGGCCGGCGCCGGAGACGGGCACCGCGCCGTTCGAGGCGGAAGGCGACGACACGCCGGACAGATAAAAGGGCGTCGGACGGTGGAAGGGGTGCGGTGATGGTTTCGACAGCCTCGCCACTGGCCTGTCCGAGGCCGTCAACGTAAAGTTAGAGACGTGGTCGCCGTTCTAACAAAAATACTATGGCGACCGGGAGGGTAAAAGATGAGTAAACCTGTCACCATTCTTGGCATCGCCGGGAGCCTCCGGCGCGAGTCCTACAACCGCGCCGCCCTGCGCGCCGCGACCGAACTCGCGCCCGAAGGCGCGACCATCGACATCTTCGAGATTGACGGCATCCCCGGCTTCAACGAGGACGACGAGCGGAACCCGCCCGAGAAGGTCTCGGAACTGAAGCGCCGCATCCGCGCGGCGGACGCCGTCCTGTTCGTAACGCCCGAGTACAACTACTCCGTCCCCGGCGTGCTCAAGAACGCGATTGACTGGGCCTCGCGCCCCTACGGCGACAGCGCGTGGAATGGGAAGCCGGCGGCCATCATGGGCGCGTCGGTCGGCGCCATCGGCACGGCGCGCGCGCAGTACCACCTGCGGCAGGTAATGGTCTTCCTCAACATGTTCCCCATCAACCAGCCGGAGGTGATGATCGGCAACGCCTCCCAGAGGTTTGATAAGGACGGGAACCTGACGGACGAGGCGACGAGGGAGTTCATCCGCCAGCTACTCCAGAATCTCGTCGAGTGGACGCGGCGCGTCGGCGGGTCGGGCAACGGCTGAATGACGTTCCGGGCGTTCCCGGCGGCGGGCAACGAGTATGCCGAGGCCGAAGGCGATGCTGTGCGTCTCGGCGCACTGGTACCTGCCATCGACCATCGTCACCGCGCAGGAACGGCCGCGGACGATTCACGACTGAGGTCAGCTTCCTCGTCGAGGGCTTTGACGGCGGCTCGATCTCCATGCTCGCCGTCCGAGTCGGCTGAGCCGACGCTTTTTCGGTCTTCAATAGGCTTCTCAACTTGTTCCCGCGGGTAAACCGACCGCCGAGACTATCGTGAGCGAGAACGAGTACCGACCCATCGGCGATTACGCGCTCATCGGCGACGCGCACACGGCGGCGCTGGTCTCGGGCGACGGCTCAATCGACTGGCTGTGCTGGCCGCGCTTCGACAGCCCCGCCGTCTTCTGCCGCCTGCTCGACCGCCGCCGGGGCGGGCACTTCCGCGTCGGCCCCGCGTCCCGCCCCTCCGCCTCCGAGCGCTCGTACGTCGAGGAGACGAACGTGCTCGCCACCGTCTTCTCGAACGACGGCGGGCGGTTCCGCCTCACCGACCTGATGCCAATCGAGCGTCTGAACCGCGCGCACGAGGGCGAGGACATCGCCGCGCGTTACCGCGTCCTCAGGCTGGTCGAGGGGCTGTCGGGCGAGCCGGAGGTCGAGGTCAGCTTCCGCCCCACGTTCGACTACGCGCGCGCCGAAGCCTCCTTCCAAAGACGTGACGGCGGCGTCATCGCGAGCCGCGGCCGCGAGGCGCTCGCGCTCTCCTGCCCTTCGGAGCTACGCGAAGACGCTTCGGGGGCGCTCGTCGCGCGCTTCAAAGTCGCGGCCGGCGAGCGCGTGTGGGTCGCGCTCAACTACGTCGGGGACGCCGACGCGGCGTCGCTCCCTTTGCCCGAGTTCGACGCGGACGCCGAGCTTGAACAGACGCTCGAATACTGGCGCGAGTGGTCCGGGACGTGCGCGTACGGCGGCGCTTACGAATCGCTCGTCAAGCGGAGCGCGCTCGCGCTCAAGCTGCTGACCTACGAGGAGACGGGGGCGCTCGTCGCCGCGCCGACCACGTCGCTCCCCGAAGAGGTCGGTGGCGTGCGCAACTGGGATTACCGCTACACCTGGCTGAGGGATTCGTCGCTCATCCTCTACGGGCTGCAACTCGCCGGCTACAGCGAGGAGGCGACGGACTTCTTCGGCTGGCTTGAGCGCCTGTGCATCCCCTGCGGCGGCGAACTCCGCGTCATGTACAGGGTGGACGGGAGCACGCGCCTGACCGAGCACGTGCTCGAACATCTGGAAGGCTACCGCGGGTCGCGCCCCGTCCGCGTCGGCAACGCGGCCTTCGGGCAGAAGCAGCTCGACATTTACGGCGAGGTCTTGGACGCCGCGCACCTCTACCACGAGCGGGCGCGCCGGCGCGTCCGGCCGGAGCTGTGGGAGGTGCTGCGCTACATGGCCGACCAGACGGTCGCGCGCTGGCGCGAGCCGGATCAGGGCATCTGGGAGGTGCGCGGCGGCCCGCAACACTTCCTCTACTCGAAGCTGCTCTGCTGGGTGGCGCTCGACCGCGCCGTCCGCCTCGCCTCGCGCGACCGGCTCGAAGGCGACCGGGGGTTGTGGGAGAGGACGCGGGAGGAGATTCGGCGGGCGATTCTTAAAGAAGGTTACGACGAGCGCGCGGGGGCGTTCACGCAGGCGTTCGGCTCGACGGCGCTCGACGCCTGCGCGCTCGTCATCCCGCAGGTCGGCTTTCTGCCCGCGACCGACCCGCGCGTCGTCTCGACCGTCGAACGGATACGCGAGCGCCTCACCTCGCACGGGCTGGTCTACCGCTACCTGAACGAGGACGGCCTGCCCGGCGGCGAGGCCACCTTCGCGCTGTGCAGCTTCTGGCTGGTTGACTGCCTCGCGCAGGCCGGGCGCGTGGACGAGGCGCGGGAACTGTTCGAGCGCGTCGCCGCTTACGCCAACGATGTCGGCCTGCTCGCCGAAGAGATCGACCCCGTGAGCGGCGAACTCCTCGGCAACTTCCCGCAAGGGTTCACGCACCTCGGCCTTATCCGCTCCGCCCTCCACATCGCGAAGGCCGAAGCGCACGGCCCCGAAGAACGCGCCCAGAATCAGGCGGAGCGCGCCGGCCGGATGGAAGGCCGCCGACGACCTCCGCGCGGTTAGGCCGAACCCTTCGGCGCAATACGAACGTCTGGATGAAGCAGATGGGCAGGTAGCTCCTGACCGTGCGACACGCGAATATCATCTGCTCGAATTAAACCGCCGACGGGCATTTCGTTAATCCCGACCGAGGAGAATCCGCCGATGCGTCATCTCAAGGCCCGCCTGTTAGGGGCGGCGCTCGTCCTGCTCTTTGCCGGCATGACCTATTACAACTGGACTCAGTTGCACACAGAGGGCCGCTACTCTCTGAAGATGGCGGCGTTCGGCCCCGTCGGCGTGGTGGGCGGCCTCTTCCTGATGCTGTTCCCGAACAGGGGCGGGAGGCCGGAGACGACGAGGGACAAGCTCGTCGTGCTGTCGGTGTTCGGCGTCGGGGTGTTGGCCGGGCTGGTCAACTGGTACCTGATGGACCCCGGCTTCTTCGGGAGATGAGGGGCGCGGGCGGGCTTGAGTTACGCCTGAGCTCGTCAGGGAACTGAGAGAGAGGGGCAAGAGATGGAAGTGAGACGCGCGCGGAAACTGAGCCTTCTCCCGTGGCTCTCGCTGCCGGCCGTCCTGCTCGGCCAGTTGGCGCTGTGGGGCAGAACCCCTCCCGACGTTGCCGTGCACTTCACGCCGGCGGGCCGGCCCGTCACTCTGATGAGCCGGGCGGGGTTCCTGCTCTTGAGCGTCGCCGTGCTGCTCGCGTTGCTCATCGCCGGCACGCGGAAGCTGCGCGCGTCGGACGGCGGGAACACGCCGCGCACGCTGCTCCGCTACTACTTCGCGGTCGCCGTCGTGGTGCTCATCTATTTCGGCCTCTTAATCTACAACGTCACCGGCCGGGCTTAAGGCAGAGGGCTTAAACTCCAAACCGGAGGGAACGGAATCATGTACCGCAAGACCTACTACGCGACGCACCCCGGCTCGGTCGAGGGCGCGACCAACGAAGAGTTGCGCGACCGCTACCACATCCCTGACCTCTTCGCCGAGGGCGGGCTGCGCCTCGACTACCTGCACTACGAGCGCTTCGTCATCGGCGGCGCCGCGCCCTCGGGCGAGCCCGTCCCGCTGCCCGCGCAGCAGGAGCCGGCGTCGGCGAAGGGGAAGCCCTTCCTCGAACGGCGCGAGCTGGGCGCGGTCAACGTCGGGGCGGGGAAGGGGGTGTTGAAGGTTGACGGGCGCGCCTACGAGCTGGCGCCGAAGGACTGTCTCTACGTGCCGATGGGGAGCGAGGAGGTGACGTTCGAGTCGGCCGACGCCGGGAGCCCGGCGCGGTTCTATCTGGCGTCCACGCCGGCGCACGCGCGCTTCGAGGTGGTGCACGTCTCGGCGGAGAAGGCGGTGCCGTTAGAGCTCGGCTCGCGCGAGACATCGAACGAGCGGACG
Source organism: Pyrinomonadaceae bacterium (assembly GCA_036388915.1). GTDB lineage: Bacteria > Acidobacteriota > Blastocatellia > Pyrinomonadales > Pyrinomonadaceae > QHXN01. The sequence goes on along the minus strand of DASVQX010000028.1, from coordinate 42,851 downwards.
GTCTACCAGTACGTCGTGCCGGCGGTCTGCAAGTCTTCGCAACTGCTCCTGGGCGTCACGCTCTTAAAGCCGGGGAGCGTCTGGAACACCTGCCCGCCGCACCTGCACGACCGCCGCAGCGAGGTCTACTTCTACTTTGATTTGAAGGAGGGGCAGCGCGTCATGCACTTCATGGGCGAGCCGGAGAGGATGCGCCACCTCGTCATGGCGAACGACGAGGCGGTCGTCTCGCCGCCGTGGTCGATCCACATGGGGTGCGGGACTTCGAGCTACACGTTCATCTGGGCGATGGGCGGCGAGAACCTTGACTACACCGACATGAACGTCCTCGACATCTGCCAGCTCAGGTGACGGCCGCCCGTTTCAGTGGCGGCGTTCTTCACGCGCGCCCGCGTCGGTCGCGTTCGACGGCTCGGCGCGGAGGTCGGAGGCGTAGTCTTCCAGAAGCTTCTGCGCCCTCGCGGCGGGGCTGATGAGCGCGACCTTGCGCGTCGAGTCGTAGCCGCTGAAGACGCCGACGATCTCGCCCCGGTCGTTGTAGACGGGGCTGCCCGAGAAGCCGTCGCGCCCCTCGATCTTCGCCGACAAGTACTGCTGCCCGCGGTACGTGTAAGGGCCGGAGGAGGCGCCGCGCCTGACCGTCCTGACGCCGTTCGGGCGCGCGATGACGTGGAGCATCTCGTCGGGCGCGGGGACAGGCTGGAAGGCGGGCGTGCCCACGCTCTTCTTCGTCCCGCACACGCGCAGGAGCGCGAGGTCGGCCTCCGCGTCCACCTTGAGCACGGTCGCCTCGCAGCCGTTGACGTACGCCTCGACTTCGAGCTGCTCGTCGCGCGAGAAGCCGAGCGAGGTTCTCTTCTGCGCGCTCAGGCCGCCCGAGACGACGTGGTAGGCGGTCATCACCAGCCCGTCGCCGACGACGAACCCGGTGGCGTAGGCGTTCGGCACGCTCCCGTCGAGCACTTCGAGGAAGCGTTGCAGCGAGTCGGGCTTCTTCTTCCGCACCTTGAGGCCGAGCGAGACGGCGCGCCCGCCGCGCTTGAGGACGGCGCTCAGCGGGTCTTCGGCCGCGCGCTTGGCGTGGGCCGCGGGCGCGCTGGACACAAGGGCCGCGAGGACGAGGACGCAAATTCCCCTCTTCATAATGAATCCTTTGTTGTAAGAGCGGTGCCGTTGGCGAGAGCTGTTCCGACTTCGAGTCGGGGCGGTGGAAGGGAGCGCGTGTCCGCCGCCCGTCTGCCGGGCGCGCATTCTACCACTTCCCCGCGGCGCGTGAAGAAAATTTCTGACTGACTGCGGTCTACTCCCTCAATGCGTCGTGGCCTTCTCCGCGCCGAGGCCGGTGTTGGCGCGGACGGACAACTCGGTGTACTTCGCCTCGGCCGCAGGCTCGCGCGAGGTGAGCGCGCCGAGGAAGGCGCCGAGGAAGCCGAGCGGGATGCTGAGTATGCCCGGATTCTCAAGCGGGAAGACGGGCGGCGACTGGATGAGGTGGCGCGCCGCGCCGGTCACCGTCGGCGGGTCAACCGACATGATGCTCGGGCTTAAGAGGATGAGCGCGATGGAGGCGAGCAGCCCCGTCCCCAAACCCGCCACGGCGCCGCGCGTGTTGAAGCGCCGCCAGAAGAGCGAGAGCACGATGACGGGGAGGTTGGCCGACGCCGCCACCGCGAAGGCCAGCGCGACGAGGAAGGCGACATTGGCCGCCGGCCCGAGCACGATGGCGATGGCGATGGAAATCCCCCCGACGAAGAAGGCCGTGATGCGCGCGACGCGCACCTCCTCGCCCGGCGCGCGCTCGACGCCTCGGTGGATGACGTTCGTCCAGAAGTCGTGCGCGAACGAGGTCGAGGCGGAGATGGTCAGCCCCGCGACGACCGCGAGGATGGTCGCGAACGCGATGGCCGCGACGAAGCCGAAGAAGACGTCGCCGCCGAGCGTCTGGGCTAAGAGCGGCGCGCTCATGTTCGTCCCGCCGTTCCTGGCAATCGCGTCGCGGCCGACGATGGTCGCCGCGCCGAAGCCGAGGAAGGTCGTCAGGATGTAAAAGACGCCGATGATGGCCATCGCCCAGACGACGCTCGCGCGCGCCGTCTTCGCGTCGGGCACGGTGTAGAAGCGGACGAGGATGTGCGGCAGCCCGGCCGTGCCGAAGACGAGCGCCATCCCCAGCGAGAGCAGGTCGAGCGCGCCGTAGGGCGGCTTGTACCGGAGGCCGGGCTGCAAAAAGTCCTGCGTGACGGGGCGGCCGTCGGCGCCCGTGTAGGTGACGTGCGCGACGGCGTCGAAGAACGCTCCGAGGCTAAAGCCGAAGTGCGCGAGCACCAGAACGCTCAACAGAATCGTCCCCGCCATCAGCAGAATCGCCTTGACGATCTGCACCCACGTCGTCGCCAGCATCCCGCCGAAGACGACGTAGACGATCATCAAAATGCCGACGCCGACCACCGCCGACTCGTACGTGACGCCCGAGTCCTTCAGAAGCAGCGAGACGAGCGCGCCCGCGCCCACCATCTGCGCGATCATGTAGAAGGTCGAGACGGTGAGCGTGCTCAAAGAGGCCATCGCGCGCACCGGGCGCGGCTTCAAGCGGTAGGCGAGCACGTCGGCCATCGTGTACTTGCCGGCGTTGCGCAAGGGCTCGGCGACGACGAGCAGCACCGTGAGGTAGGCGACGAGGAAGCCGACCGAGTACATGAAGCCGTCGTAGCCCTGAAAGGCGATGATGCCGGCGATGCCGAGGAAGGAGGCGGCGCTCATGTAGTCGCCCGCGACGGCCACGCCGTTCTGCCAGCCCTTAATCTGGCGGCCGGCGGCGAAGTAGGCGCTCGTCCCCGTCGAGCGGCGCGCCGCCCAGTAGGTGATGCCGAGCGTCACGGCGACGAAGACCAGGAACATCACGAGCGAAGTCGCCACGGGCTCCTACCTCCCTTTCTTCGTCGCGCCGAGCCGTTCGACGATGCGGCGCGCCGTCTCGTCCCAGCCGCCGGCGGCGCGCACGTAGAGCGCGGCCACGCCCCACGCCATGAAGAACTGCGAGAGCGCGAAGAGGTACGCGAGGTTGAGCGGCCCCAGCACGCGCCTCCGCATCAGGCCCGGCGCGTAGCCCACCAGCAGCGGGAGCGCGAAGTAGTAGACGACGAAGAAGACCGTCGCCGGCACGATGAAGCGGCGCTTCGACGCGAGCAGCCCTTTGAACTCTTCACCGGCGGCGACCCTGTCCCAGTCGGCCACGTCCGAGTCCTCGTCGGCCGTCAGCTCGTGCGCCGGCTTCGACGCGTCGCGCCCGAGCGGCGCCACGTCGGTCGCCGACCCGACCTCGGGCGTGCGGTCGCCCGGCTCCGGCTCCGTCTGAATCTTTGGCGGCATCGGTCTCCTTCTGCCACGGACTGCGCTGAAAGTTTTCTGCATTAAACTACACGGGCGCGGGGCGGACAAGCTACCGGCGGCGCAGTCTGGCGGTCGCGTGCGCGCCGGGATATAATTCGCGGCCGTCAAATGTTCTCCGGCCGCCGGCCGCCCCGCGAGGGGGCGGCTTGCCGCGTCTTCCCCTTCAAAACGGATTCGCTCTACGGATTCGCTCTCTTCCGAGGTGCACAGATGAAAAGGCGACCCGCCCACTTTCTCGCCCTCCTTCTTGCCTCCGCCGTCTTCCAGTCGCAGGCGCCCGCGCGACAGCAGCAGCCCGCGCCCGCCGAGACTCCGCCGCCGGCCGCGACGACGCAGACGACGCCGACGCGCCCCGCGCCGCAGGTCGATGACGCGGACGACGACGACGTGGTTCGCATCACGACGAACCTCGTCCAGTTCGACGCCGTCGTAACCGACAAGAAGGGGCGGCAGGTGACAGACCTTCGGCCTGAAGAGTTGGAAGTGACGGTGGACGGGAAGCCGCAGGCGCTGACGCACTTCTCCTACGTCTCTAACGTCTCGTCGGCGCCGACGCCCTCGACGCCCTCGGCGGACGCGCCGGCGCCCGTCCCCGGCGTGCCGCCCGTGCCGGCCGCGCGCCTGCGCCCCGAGCAGGTCAGGCGCACCATCGCCTTCGTCTTCAACGACCTCCAGATGTCGTGGGAGAGCGTCTACTACGCGCGGCGCGCCATCAAGAAGTTCGTTGACGAGCAGATGGAGCCGGGCGACTTCGTCGCCATCATCCCGACGAGCGGCGGCAGCGGCGCGCTCCAACAGTTCACCTCCGACAAGCGCCTGCTGGGCGCGGCCGTCAAGAACCTGCGCTGGCAGCCGCAGTGGAACCGCACGACCGTCTTCGAGCGCATCGAGGAGACTTTCGACAAGACGGATGCCGAGCGGCAGTACGAGGTGCGGCGGCGCGAGCGCTTCAGCGTCGGGACGCTCAACGCCCTGGACGCGGTCGTCGGGGCGCTCAGCGAGCTGCCCGGCCGCAAGTCGCTCGTGATGCTCTCGGACGGCATCCCCGTGCCGCCGCCCGACGAGGACGCGGGGCGCGTGCTCGCCGGCATCAACCGCGTCGTCGAGAGCGCCAACCGCGCCTCGGTCATCATCTACACCGTTGACGCGCGCGGCCTCCAGAACCTCGGCATCTTCGACGCCGGCCAGTCGGTCGTCCTCGACCCCGAGTCGCTGATGCGGCTCTCGCAGGTGCGAAGCGCCGACCTGCACGACTCGCAGCGCGGGATGAAGACGCTGGCCGAGGAGACGGGCGGCGTCGCCTACGTCAACACGAACGACATCGGCGGCGGCGTCCGCCGCGCCATCGAAGACCAGAGGGGCTACTACCTCATCGGCTTCCGCCCCGGCGAGGGCACGTTCGACGCCGCGACGGGGCGGCTCAAGTTCCACAAGGTGTCGGTCAAGGTCAGACGCGCGGGGCTGAAGGTGCGCACGCGCGCCGGCTTCTTCGGCTTCGAGGGCAAGAGCCTGACGCCGACCTCGCGCCCGCGCACGCGCGCGCAGCAGATACGGGCGGCGCTCGTCGCGCCCTTCCCGGCGGGCGGCGTCCGCCTGCGCCTGACCCCACTCTTCGGCAGGGACGTGAAACAGGGCGCCTTCGTGCGCTCGCTCCTGCACGTCGAAGGCGGCGACGTGAGTTTCACGCGCCAGCCCGACGGGACGTACAAGGCCGTGCTCGACGTGGTGGCGCTCACCTTCGGCGTCAACGGCCGGCCCGTGGGCGAGGCGAACATGACGCACACGGTTCTGGTCAAGGCCGAGGACTACGAGAAGACGCTGCGGGGCGGGCTCGTCTACAACATGATCGTCCCGGCGAAGAAGGCGGGCGGCTACCAGTTGCGTGTGGCCGTGCGCGACACGGCGACCGAGCGCGTCGGCTCGGCCAGCCAGTTCGTCGAGGTGCCCGACCTCAAGAAAGACCGCCTCGCACTCTCGGGGCTGGTCCTGTCGTCGCGCGTCGCCGGGGCCGCGCCCGCGTCAGGCGACGCGACGGCCACTGACGCGGGCGCGCCCGACCCGTTGGGCGGCGCGGCCGTGCGTCGCTTCCGGCGCGGCGCGGCCGTCGATTACGGCTTCCACATCTACAACGCGAAGGTCGAAGCGGCGGGCGGCGCCGCGCGCATGCAGACGCAGGTGCGACTCTTCCGCGACGGCCGGGCGGTCTTCACGGGTCAGGTGCTGCCGTTCGACGGCCGGCCGCAGAACGTCGCGGGCGACATCAGCGCCGGCGGCCAGCTCCGACTCGGCAACGAACTCGGCCCCGGCGAGTACGTCCTCCAGCTCATCGTCACCGACCGGCTCGCCAAGGAGAAGTACCGCGTCGCCGCGCAGTGGATCGACTTCGAGATCGTCGAGTGAGTTTCCGTCGCGGAATGAATTACTGAAAATCAGGAAGGGCGGGTCAGAGGTTCCCGCGGCACCGGGCGCTCCCGCAGCGGCAGGGGAGGGTGCCGTCGTGGTGCGTCTCGCCGTAGTCGCACGTCACCTCCTCGCCCGGCTCGACGCGGCGCAGCGCGTAGAACTCGACGCGCCCGCGGCAGACGCGCATGAAGGCGTTCGGCTCGCACGAGTGGTTGACGTGTTTGAAGGGGCTTTCGGAGTGCGTGGCGTCGAGCGCGAACCCGTCGCCGAACTCGACGATCATGATGCAGTCGTTGGCGCGCGCGCGGCGGCGCGCCACGCGCTCGGTGATGATCTCGCCGCCCAGCTCGCCCAGCTTCCGGCGCGCCGGCAGCGTCGAGGCCGCGAAGAGTCCGCGACCCTGTATCCGGCTGCGCCCGACTCTGAAGTTGAAGGTTTCCAAGCGCGCGAATTATAGCCGCCCGCGCACGTCGCCGCCAGAGAAGTACGCGCCCGCCTCAGCGCGTGCCCGACGGCTTCGCGTCCCGCAGGCGCTCGAAGGCGATGCGCTTGTTGGCGTAGCCGAAGACGACGCGGAACTCGCGCAGGAAGCCCGCGCCGATGTTGCCCCCCGTGTAGGGGTCGGAGAACGCGCCCGCGCCCGCGCCCGCGAACTCGACCTCCGGCGAGAGGAAGCGCGCGCCCGCCAGCTCGAACCACGCGAGCCTCCCTGTCTAGCTCCGTGAGGCGCAAGTTTTTGACCGCCAGCGGCCCCAGCTCGAACGTGTCGCTCAGGCGGAAGCGCGTCCGCGACATGCCGACCGCGCCGACCGCGACCATCTCGCCGAGCGCGGGCATCCCGAGCCGTTCGGCCGCCTGCGGGTCGATGACCATCCCGCCCGCGCCGCCGTCGAGGACGAACCGGCCGACCTCCTTCCCGTTGACGAGCGGCCGCACGAGCATGTGCCCCGAGCGCGTGCGCCGCGCCTCGACGCGGGCGGGCTTCGTCGAATCCCAGCGCGCGTCGGGTCAAAATAATTTACGCGAAATAATTTACGGGATGGGCCGAGCGGCTTGTCAAACCGTTGCCGAGCGGGTATGTAGTGAACCGTGCGGCGCGCGTCGTCGCACCCGTCGGAACGTTCGTTCGTGGAAGGCGGGCGAGGATGAACCTGGTACAGATTCTCGGGCTGGCGCTCGGCTCGGCCTGGACTTCGGGCATCAACCTGTACGCCACGGTGGCGGTGCTCGGGCTGCTCCAGCACTACAAGCTCGCGCGCTTGCCCGGCGGGCTTGAGGCGCTCGACAACTGGTGGATCATCGGCGTCGCGCTCGGGCTGTACGCGGTCGAGTTCGTCGCCGACAAGGTTCCTTACGTGGACACGGTCTGGGACGCCGTCCACACCTTCATCCGCGTCCCGGCGGGCGCGGCGCTGGCGGCGGCCGCGACCTCCGACGTAAGCCCCGCCGTGCAGGTCATCGCGCTGCTCGTCGGCGGCGGGCTGGCGCTCTCGACGCACGGGACGAAGGCGACCGTGCGCGCGGCGGCCAACGTCAGCCCGGAGCCTTTCACGAACTGGGCGCTCTCGCTCGTCGAGGACGTGATCGCCGTGGGCGCGGTCGTGCTCGCGGCGCTCCACCCCGTCGTCATCCTCTTCGTCGTCGCCGTCTTCCTCGTCCTCTTCGCGTGGCTTTTGCCGAAGGTCTTGCGGCGGCTCCGACGCATGGCTCGGGCGGCGCGCGACTTCCGGGGGCGCGGGGTCGAGGCTGAGAGTTAAAGGCATGGCTTCAGACCGACGCGAGCTGCTGCGGACTTTCGCGCTCGCCAACGAGTTTAAGGAGGGCGACCTGCTCGTCGGCGGGACGCGCGACGAGTCTATGCGCTCGTCGGCGCGCGAGGCGCTGGGCGCGCTCACCGTCGGCGAGTTGACGCGCACGGCGCTCGTCGAAGACGGCGTAACGGAGGCGCTCTCCGCTTCCCTCGACGCGCGGCTCGTCGCCGAAATCTCAAGCCTGACAATCGGCGAACTGAAGGCCGCCCTGCTCGGCGCGGGCGGCGCGGCGTGGGCGCGGCGCCACGCGGACGGGCTTTCGAGCGAAGCCGTCGCGGCGGTCGTCAAGCTGATGACGAACGAAGAGCTTTCGGCAGTCGCGCGCAAACTCTTCAACCCGCTCCCCGGCGAGGGCGTCCGCGTCGGCTCGCCCGGTCACTTCGGCTCGCGCATCCAGCCGAACAGCCCCGGCGACGACGACGAGGAGATTCTTTTTTCGATCCTCGAAGGGCTGGCCTACGGCTGCGGCGATGTCATCATCGGGCTTAACCCGGCGGCCGACGACGTGGACACAATCGCGCGGCTCGAAGAACTGCTCCGCTCGGCGGTCGAGCGTCTGGAACTGCCGACGCGCTACTGCGTCCTCTCCGACATCGTCAAACAGTCGAGCGCGCGCGCACGCTCGCGCGTTGACGTGGGCTTCCAGAGTCTCGCCGGAACGTCGCGCGCGCTCGGCGGCATGGTCGGCTTAGACGTTGACGGCATCGCAGACCTCGCGCGCGGCTTCGACGGCCTCTACTTCGAGACGGGCCAAGGGTCGGAGGTCACCAACGGCGCCGCCGAGGGCGTGGACATGTTGACGCTCGAAGCGCGCAGCTACGGCGTGGCGCGCCACATCGGCAAGCATACGGGCGCGTGGATGATCGTCAACGACGTGGCCGGCTTCATCGGGCCCGAAGTTTTCCGCACGGGCGACCAACTCCTGCGCGCGTGCCTCGAAGACACCGTGATGGCGAAGCTGCACGGGCTGACGATGGGCTTGGACGTGTGCTCGACCTTCCACATGGGCATCGAGCCGGAAGAGCTGCACCGTCTGACCGAACAGATCGTCGAGCGTGCCGCGCCCGCCTACCTGATGGCCGTCGCGGGCAACGCCGACCCGATGCTCGGCTACCTGACGACCTCCTTCCGCGAGCACCCGCGCCTGCGCGAGCAGGCGGGCCGGCAGGTCTCGACGCCGATGGGGAAGCGTCTCTCCGAACTCGGCGTGCTGGACGCGCGCGGCCGTCCGCGCGGCGACGCCGCGTGTGTGGCGGAGCTTTACGCCGCGTACATGCGTGCCGGCGGCGACACGCGCCCGGGCGAGACGCTGCGGGTTGAGGGAGGCAAAAAGCTCGCGGCACTGGGCGGGCGCGGCTTCGACCTCGGCCGCGGGCACGGCGCCGACTACGAGCCGCCTTCGGAAGTCTCGGCGCGGCTCGGCGGCATCTACGCGCACGCGCGGCGCGCTCTCTACGCCGCGCTCGACGACGCGGTCGTCCGCGAAGCCAGCCCGCGCCACCTGCGCGCGCGCACAGAGGCGCGCGACCGCGAGCAGTATCTTTCGGAGCCTTCGTCGGGCGAGCGCCTGCGCGCCGAAGACGCCGCGCGCGTCGCCGCGCTCTACACGTCTCGCCGGCCGCGCGTGCAGCTCGTGCTCTCGGACGGGCTGAACGCCGACGCGCTCAACGAGAATCTGCGCGCGGTGCTGCCGCGCCTGCGGCGGGGCTTGGGCGAGGCCGGCCTCCACGTCGGCGGGGCGGACGTGGTCGTCTCGAACGGCCGCGTGCGCGCGGGCTATCACGTCGGCGAGCTGACGGGTGTGGACGCGGTCGTCCACCTCATCGGCGAGCGACCCGGTACGGGGCTGAACACGCTCTCGGCCTACGTCACCTACGGGCGCGACGCGGCGGGGCGCCCGCTCTGGAGCCCGTCGCTCGACCACTCGCGCACGACCGCCGTCTGCGGCGTCCACCCGAAGGGGAAACGCCCCGACGCCGCGGCCGACGAGGTCGTCGGTTGCGTCGTCAGGGCGTTCGAGGAAGGGCGCTCGGGGGTCGCGCGCTGACTAATTCGCGCTCACTTCTTCGCGCGCACGTCGTAGGCGTAGACGGTGTCCTGGTCGCGCAGGAAGAGGTGGCCGCCGGCGACGATGGGGTGCGACCACGTCGGCAGGGAGTCCTGCGGGATGCGGAAGCGGCCGCGCTCGCGGTAGCCCTCGGGCGTCGCCTCGGCGAGTCCGACGACGCCGTTCTCGCTCAGAAGGTAGAGCAGGCCGTCGGCGAAAATGACCGCGCCCTTGCCGACGCTGCGATCCTTCCACGCGACCTCGCCCGTGTCGAACTTCATCGCCGTCAGTATCCCGCCCGAGAAGCCGTAGAGGTGTTCGCCCACCAGCACCGAGCTGCTGTGGTGGTTGCGCATCTCCTTGGTGAAGTAGACCTCGGAGGCGGTCACGCCCTTCTCGCCCGGCTTAATCTCGACGAGCCCGCCGCCGTTGCCGTAGTCCGAAGAAATCCAGACGCGGTTGCCGCGCGCGACCGGCGTCGCCGCGTTGGCCGTGTCGTTGGCGGCCTTCGGGTAGTCCCACAGCAGCGCCCCCGTTTCGAGGTCGAGCCCGAGCCCGCGCGTCGAGGTGAAGAAGACGACCTGCGTCTTGCCGCCCACCGTGATGGGGATGCCCGACGAGTAGCCGGCGCGGTCGCTCTGGCTCTTCCAGATGAGCGAGCCGTCACGCTTGTTGAGCGCGACGACGCTGGCGCCGGGGCCGCCCGGATTGACCAGCAGCTTCTCGCCGATGACGAGCGGCGACTCGCTGATGCCCCACGTGATGTTCGAGCCGCCGAACTTCTGCAAGACGTTCATCGTCCAGACGACCTTGCCCGTGCTGGCGTCTAAGGCCGAGAGGTCGCCGCTGCCGCCCAGGGCGTAGACGCGGTCGCCGTCAACGGTCGGCGTGCCGCGCGGGCCGTCGCCGCGGTCGTTGCGGAACGCCGAGCCGTGCGGCGTGGTCCACAGCTCCTTGCCGGTCTTGAAGTCGAAGGCGACGACGAACTCGCGCTCGCCGCGCAGTCCCATCGTGTAGAGCCTCCCCTTCGAGGCGGAGAGCGAAGAGTAGCCGCGCCCCGCCCCCGTCGTCTTCCACGCCAGCGGCGGCCCCGACTCGGGCCACTGTTTGAGCAGCCCCGTCTCTTTGGAGATGCCGTCGCGGTTGGGGCCGCGCCACTGCGGCCACTCGGGCGTGGCTTGCGCCGCCGCTTGGGTCGCGCACAAGAGGGACAGGGCGAGCGCCGCCAACGCCGGCGGCAGAACACGCGTGCTTCTCATTCGGGTCGCCTCCTCACTGGAGCTAGTAAGTCTCTCGGGTCTCGACTGCCCTCCTCGGCGCGGGGCAGGGGCGGTCTGGGGTGTGGGGTATAATGCAGCCGCGCCGAGGCGTCTGTAAATCGTTTTGTGACGGGCGGGAGCGGCCGCGTCCGAAATTACACGCCCGCGTCCAATTTGAGTGAGCTTTGTCCAAAACTCTTCCGCGAAATCCCGCGTACGAGGGTTGTGCGGCGACCGCCCGTGCGGTTAATCTCCGTGAACGAAAATGACAGCACCAGCCGAAACACTCGACACGAAAATCGGTGAGGCGCGCGCCGCGCTCGACGCGTGGGTGCGCGAGGTGGTCGCGTGGCACTTCGACCCCGCGACCGGCTGCCCCTTCTGGTTGGAGCGCGCGAAGACTCTGGGCTTCGACCCGCGCGAAGCGGTTCAGACCTACGACGACCTGGACAAGCTCGCGCCCTTCGAGGACGAGTGGCTGCGCGGCGGCCCCGTCCGCCGCTGGGTGCCGAAGGGCTTGGCCGACCGCCCCGTCTACGTCTTCGAGACCGGCGGCTCGACCGGCGTGCCCAAATCGCGCATCAACATCGACGACTTCCGCGTCGATTACGAGATGTTCAGCGGCACGCTCCCCGACGAGTTTTTCCCGAAGGGTGCCGACTGGCTCTCTCTGGGGCCGACGGGGCCGCGCCGCCTGCGGCTCGCCGTCGAGCACCTCGCGCAGCACCGCCGCGGCATCTGCTTCGCCGTCGATCTCGACCCGCGCTGGGTCATCAAGCTCCTGAAGGCGGGCAAGCCGCGCGAGGCCGAGGCGTACAAGCAGCACGTCGTCGAGCAGGGCTTGACGCTCCTGCGCGCGCACGAAAACATCCGCTGCCTGTTCACGACGCCGAAGCTTCTTGAAGCGCTCTGCGAAAAAGTCTCGCTCAAGAAGATCGGCATCACCGGCGTCTTCTGCGGCGGGACGGAGATGACGCCGCAGTTCCACCGCTTCGCGGTCGAGGAGTTGACCGAGGGCGCCTACTTCGCGCCGACCTACGGGAACACTCTGATGGGGCTGGCCGTCCACAAGCCGCGCGCCGAAGGCGACCCGTTCGACATCATCTACTACCCGCCCGCGCCGCGCGCGATGGTCGAGGTCGTTGACCCCAACGAGCCGACGCGCGTCGTCGGCTACGGCGAGACGGGGCGCGTGCGGCTGACGACGCTGACCAAGGAGTTCTTCATGCCGCGCTTCCTCGAACGCGACGAGGCCGAGCGCGAGCCGCCCTGCGACCCGTACCCTTGGGACGGCGTCCGCAACGTCCGCCCCTTCTCGAAACTTCAGACGAACGTCGTCGAAGGCGTCTACTGACTTCTGCCTTATGCTACACATCCCCATCCTTCGCAAAGGCGAGCCGTACCGGAGTCTGGACGCGGCGCGGGCGGTGCACTACCGGACGCGCGAGCCTTTCGTCGAGGTCAGTCAGGCGAACGTCGGGCTGATCCGCCGCGACCTGCGCGGGCAAGAAGAGGCGCGCGCGGCGCTCGCGAAGTTTAGCGTCGAAGAGTTGCTCGGGATGTGCGCACGCGCGGCGGAGCACTTCGCGTCGGACGAGTTGCCGCTCGGCGAATCCAACCAGACGCCCGAGGACTACGTGCGGCAGGTGACGGCGACGACGGGGATGCCGCACGTGCTGGTGCGCCGCAACCTTGAGAAGATTCGCGGCGTGCTCTCGACGATGGGCGACGTGCTGGCGGGCCTCACGCGCGGACTCGACCTGAGAGTTTTGGACGAGGGCTTCGTCGAGCAGGGCGGGAGCGCGCTCAGTTTCTACCCGCTCGCGCAGTCGCTCGGCGTCGTGCTGCCGAGCAACTCTCCGGCCGTCCACGCGCTGTGGACGCCGGCCGTCGCGCTGAAGACGCCGCTCGTGTTGAAGCCCGGCGCGGCCGAGCCTTGGACGCCGTACCGCCTCATCGAAGCGTTCGCGCGCGCGGGCGTGCCGCGCGAGGCGTTCGGCTACTACCCGACCGACCACGCGGGCGCGGGCGTCATCCTCGAACAGACGGGGCGCGGGATGATGTTCGGCGACGTGTCGTCGGTCGGCGCGTGGAAGGACGATCCGCGCGTTGAACTTCACGGCCCCGGCTACAGTAAGATCGTCATCGGCGAGGACTGCGCCGACGAGTGGGAGCAGCACCTCGACGTTATCGCCGCGTCGATTGCAGACAACGGCGGGCGCTCCTGCGTCAACGCCTCTGGCGTGTGGGTGACGCGCCACGCCGCCGCGATCGCTGAGGCGCTGGCGGAAAAACTCTCCAAGATAGTCCCGCGCGCCGAGGAAGACCCCGACGCCGTGCTCGCGCCCTTCGCCGACCCGTCGGTCGCGGAGCGGATCAACAACATGGTCGAGTCGGCCATGCAGGAGCCGGGCGCGCGCGACGTGACGGCCGCGCGCCGGGGCGACGAACGCCTCGCGCGCCGCGACGCTTGCGCCTACCTTCTGCCGACGGTCGTCCTCTGCGACAGTCCCGAGCACCCGCTCGCCAATCGCGAGTTCCTGTTCCCGTTCGCCAGCGTCGTCGAAGTTAGGCCGGAAGAGATACCCGCGGCGCTCGGGCCGACGCTCGTCGTCACGGCCGTCACGCGCGACGCCCGGTTAGTCCGCCGCCTCGCGCAGTCGCCGCTCGTCGGGCGCCTGAACGTCGGCGCGGTCGCGACCAACTTCGTGCAGTGGAATCAGCCGCACGAAGGCAACCTCTTCGAGCACCTCTACGCGCGCCGCGCGTTCCACCGCGCGGCCGCCGGGTGAAGAATGCGCATCCTCTACATCACGGCCGGGGCGGCGCAGATGTACTGCGGGAGCTGCCTGCGCGATAACGCCTTGGCGACCGAGCTGCTCGCGCGCGGTCACGACGTGGTGCTCGTCCCGCTCTACACGCCGACGCTGACCGACGAGCCGAACGTCAGCCGCGGGCGCGTCTTCTTCGGCGGCATCAGCGTCTACCTCGAACAGCACTCGGCCGTTTTCCGACGCACGCCGCGCCTGCTCGACCGCCTCTGGGACTCGAAGCTCGCGCTCCGGCTCGCCTCGCGCAGCTCCATCCAGACCAGCCCCAGGATGCTCGGCGAGATGACCGTCTCGATGCTCAAGGGCGAGGACGGCAACCAGCGCAAGGAGCTTGAGAAGCTGATCGACTGGCTCAAGACCGAGCCGCCGTTCGACGTGCTCTGCCTCCCCTACACGCTGCTCATCGGGCTGGCCGGCCCGCTCCGCGAGGCGCTCGGCCGCCCCGTCTGCTGCACGCTCCAAGGCGAAGACCTCTTCCTCGAAGGTCTGCCCGAGCCGTACCGCTCGGATTCTCTCCGGCTCATCCGAGAGAACGTCCCGCACGTCGAACGCTTCCTCGCCGTCAGCGAGTACTACGAAGAGTTCATGCCCGGCTACCTCGGCATCCCGCGCGAGAAGATGAGGCTGGTGCCGCTCGGCATCAACCTCCAGGGCTACGAGCGGCGCGCGCCGCGCGAGGAGGGAGGCGCCTTCACGGTCGGCTACTTCGCGCGCGTCGCGCCGGAGAAGGGCCTGCACCTTCTGGCCGACGCTTACGTGAAGATGCGCGAACGCCTGAAGGCGGGCGAGGCGCGCCTGGAAGTCGCGGGCTACCTCGGCGACGAGCACAAGGGCTACCTCGCGGGCGTCGAGCGTCGGATGCGCGAGGCGGGGCTGGGCGCCGAGTTCAACTACCGCGGCGCGCTCGACCGCGAGGGGAAGATCGAGTTCCTGCGCGGCCTCGACGTGCTCTCGGTGCCGGCGACGTACGACGAGCCGAAGGGAATCTTTCTGCTCGAAGCGATGGCGTGCGGCGTGCCCGTCGTCCAGCCGCGCCGGGGCGCGTTCACCGAAGTCGTCGAGCGCACGCGGGGCGGCCTGCTCGTCGAGCCGGACGACGCCAAAGCCCTCGCCGAAGGTCTGCTCCGCGTGAGGGACGACGCGGCACTCGCCTCGGGGCTGAGCGCCGACGGCTACGAGGGCGTGCGCCGCCACTACACGGTCGCGCGGATGGCCGACCGCGCCCTCGAAGTCTACGAAGAGATTGCGGCGGGTGAGGCGACGCGCGGGACGAAGGCGCCGCCGGCGGCGGTCGCGTGAGCGTTGGCGCGGGCGGTTAAATTCTCAAACGGTCGAAGGTCGAAACCGAGTGCTTGAAGTCGAGAACCTGTCGAAGGAGTACAGGACGCCGGGCGGGTCGCTTCCGATTCTGTCGGGCGTGTCGCTCAGTCTCGCGCGCGGCGACTCGGTCGCGGTGATGGGGCCGTCGGGGAGCGGGAAGAGCACGCTGCTCTACGTCCTCGGCGCGCTTGAGCCGCCGACCTCGGGCACGGTCACGCTCGACGGCCACGACCCCTTCGCGCTCGGCGAGAGGGAACTCGCCACGTTCCGCAACCGAGAGGTCGGGTTCCTCTTTCAAGACCACTGCCTGCTCCCGCAGTGCTCGGTGCTGGAGAACGTCCTGACGCCGACGCTGGTCGCGCGCGGCGGCGGGGAGGACTACGGCGGGCGGGCGCGGGAACTTCTCGAAGCGGTCGGGCTTTCGCACCGCGTCGGCCACCGTCCGGCCGAGCTTTCGGGCGGCGAGAAGCAGCGTGCGGCGCTGGCGCGCGCGCTGATGATGCGGCCGAGCCTGCTGCTGTGCGACGAGCCGACGGGGAACCTCGACCAGAAGGCGGCCGAGCGCGTCGCCTCGCTCCTGCTCGAACTCCACCGCGCGCAGGAGACCATCCTCGTCGTCGTCACCCACAGCCCCGAACTCGCCGCACACTTTCCCGTGCGCTACCGCCTGACCGAGCAGAGGCTTCGGAAGGATGAAGGATGACGTTAAGACAACATTCACTTCGTCCTTCATCCTTCCGCCTTCGTCCTTTGTCCTTTAACCGATGCTGAATCTCGTCCGGCGCAATCTCAGTTACTACTGGCGCACGAACCTCGCCGTGGTGTTCGGCGTGGCCGTGGCGGTCGCGGTGCTGGCGGGGGCCTTGCTGGTGGGCGAGTCGGTGAGGGCGAGCCTGCGCGGGCTGTTCCTCCAAAGGCTCGGGCGCGCGTCGCACGTCGCGAGCGCGCCGAACTTCTTCCGCGAGCGTCTGGCCGAAGACGTGCGCGCTGCCGGCGGGTTTGGCGACGCGGGGTTCGACGCGGCCTGCCCCCTCGTCGTCGCCGACGGCGTCGTCACGCACGAGGCGAGCGGCCGTCGCGCGCTCTCCGTGCAGGTCTACGGCGTGGACGCGCGCTTCTGGGAGTTTCACGGCCGCGCCGACGCCGCCGAGCGCGCGCCCAAAAGCGACGAGGTTCTGCTGAGTCCGGGGCTCGCGTCGGAGCTTGGTGCGGCGGCGGGCGACGCGGTCGTGCTGAGGGTCGAGCAGCCGTCGGACATCCCCGTCGAGTCTCTGCACGGGCGCAAGGACGACGTGGGCAGCAGCGCGCGCCTGACGGTGCGCGAGACGCTGGCGGCGTCTGAGCTTGGCGAGTTCTCCGTCCGCCCGCGCCAGACGGAGGTGCGCGCCGTCTTCGTCCCGCTGGCGTCGCTCCAAAGGAGCCTCGACCGGACGGGGCGCGTCAACACCGTCCTCTTCGCCGCGCGCGACGGCGACGCCGGGGAAGAGGCGGCGCGCGCGCAGACCGAAAAACTAAACGGCATCCTGCGCGCGTCGGCGACGCTCGAAGACATGGGCGTGAAGCTGCGCTGGCTGGACGCCGCGCGCGGGCTGGCGCTCGAGAGCGAGAGCGGCATGGTGCCCGACGCGCTGGCCGACGCCGCGCGCGGGGCGGCCGGCCGGGCGGGGATGAAGACCGCGCCCGTCTTCTCTTACCTCGCCAACACGATCCGCGTCGGCGACCGCGAAGTCCCTTACTCAATCGTCACCGCGTTCGACGAAGAGACCTTCGGCAGTCTCGCGGCTCGGTCTCAACTTCCCGGCGCGACCGTTGACGACAAGGGCCTCGCGCCCGTCGTGCTCAACGAGTGGGCGGCGCGCGAGTTGGGCGCGGCCGTGGGCGATTCGGTGACGTTGGAGTATTACCTGTGGGAGGACGCGGGGCGTCTCTCGACGCGCGCGGCGGAGTTCCGGCTGGCGGGCGTCGTCCCCGTCGAAGGCGCGGCGGCCGACCGCGACCTCGTGCCGGAATATCCGGGCATCACCGGCTCAAGCAGCATGGCCGACTGGGACCCGCCGTTCCCCGTGGAGCTCTCGCGCATACGCCCTCGCGACGAAGACTACTGGGACGAGCACCGGACGGCGCCGAAGGCTTTCGTCACGCTCGGGCGCGCGCAGGAGCTCTGGCGCTCGCGCTTCGGGTCGCTGACCTCTCTGCGCGTGCGACGTGTCGAGGGCGAGACGCCGGAGGCAGCGCGCGACGCGTTCGCCACGGCGCTCGGCGAGACGCTTGAGCCGTCGGCGGCGGGGCTTACCGTCTACGCAGTGCGCGCCGAGGGGCTCGCGGCCTCGCGCGGCGCGACCGACTTCGGCGAATACTTCCTCTACTTCAGCTTCTTCATCGTCGCCTCGGCGCTCATGCTGACGGCGCTCTTCTTCCGGCTCGGCGTCGAGCAGCGGTTGCGCGAGATCGGGCTGCTGCGCGCGATGGGCTTTACGCCGGGGCGCGTGCGCTCGGTCTTCCTCGCGGAGGCGCTGGTGCTCGCCGCGCTGGGGAGCCTCGTCGGGCTGCCGGGCGCGTACGCCTACGGGTGGCTTCTGATGAAGGGGTTGCGGACGTGGTGGGTCGGGGCCGTGGGGACGACCGCGCTCGAACTGCACGCGGGGCCGTGGCCGTTCGTCTTCGGCGCGCTGGGCGGGGTCGTCGCCGCGCTGCTGTGCATCGTCTGGACGCTGCGGGGCTTGCGGCGCGCGTCGGCGCGTAGCTTGCTCGCGGGCGCGCGCGAGTGGGAGACGAAGCCGGCCGAGTCTTCAAAACGGCCGTCGGTCTTTTCGTCGTCGCGACTGCTCGTTCCGGCGGCGGCGCTGCTCGGCGGTCTCGCGCTCGTCGCGGCGGCGGCCGCGGGTGCGTTGGGTCAGGCGGCCGGGTTCTTCGGGGGCGGGGCGCTGCTGCTCGTCTCGCTGCTGGGGTTCCAGTCGGCGTGGCTCAAGGGTCGCGGGCGCGGGACTATTTCCGGCGGCGGTTGGCGCGCGGTCTCGCGCCTGGGGATGCGGAACGCGACCTACAGGCCGGGGCGGAGCGTCCTGTGCATCACGCTCATCGCGGCCGCCGCCTTCATCATCGTCGCGGTGGACGCCTTCCGGCGCGACGACTCGGCGGCGGCGGCGCGCGACAGGAAGTCGGGCGGCGGCGGCTACGCGCTGCTGGCCGAGACGCTGCTGCCGGTCGTGCACGACCCGAACACGCCCGAGGGGCGCGACGCCTTGAACCTCTACGGCGCGGGGGAGGGCGAGGCCGCGCTCGACGGCGTCACGTTCGCGCGGTTCCGCCTGCGCCCCGGAGACGACGCGAGCTGTCTGAACCTCTACCGCCCGAGCCAGCCGCGCATCCTCGCGCCGGGCGGCGACTTCCTGCGCGAGGGGCGCTTCGATTTCGGGTCTTCGGTCGGGACGGAAGGCGAGGCGAAGTCGAACCCCTGGCTGCTGCTCGAACGCGACTTCTCGGACGGCGCGGTGCCCTTCGTCGCGGACGCGAACTCGGCCGCGTACGTCCTGCACCTCGGCTTAGGCGAAGACTTTCTGCTTGAGCGAGGCGGCGCGAAGCCGCTGCGTCTGCGGCTGGTGGCGACGCTCGCGGACAGCATCTTTCAGGGCGAGCTGATCGTGTCGGAGCGGAACTTCCTGCGCCACTTCCCCGAGCAGGAGGGGTACCGCGTCTTCCTGCTCGACGTGCCGCCGCACAAAGACGCCGCCGACGTGCAGCGCGTGGCGGCCACGCTTGAGGGGCGGCTCGCGGACTTCGGCTTCGACGCAGTCTCGACCTCGGAGCGGCTGGCGAGCTTCCACAGGGTCGAGAACACGTACCTCTCGACGTTCCAGATGCTCGGCGGGTTGGGGCTGGCGCTGGGGACGTTGGGGCTGGCGGCGGTGCTCCTGCGGAACGTTTTGGAGAGGCGTCGGGAGCTGGCGCTGCTGCGCGCGGTCGGCTACCGGCGCTCGCACTTCGGGCTGATGATCGTCGCCGAGAACGCCTTGCTGCTCGCGTGCGGCCTGCTGACGGGGGCGCTGTGCGCGCTCCCGGCGATAGCGCCGGTGGTCGCGTCGCGCGGCGGGCGGTTGCCCTTCGCGTCGCTCGGGATACTGCTCGCGGCGGTCGTCGTCTCGGGGTTGGCGGCGTCGCTGGTGGCGACGGCGGCCGCGCTGCGCGCGCCGCTGCTGGCCTCGCTCCGCGAGGAGTAAAATTCTTCGGGCGCCCCGGTCCTAAGTCGCGCTAGAATCTGTCGCCAACCCGATCTTGGAGGAGAAGAGGATGCGAAAGCTGTTCCCGTCGTCGTGTCTCGCGGCGTTGCTCGCGGCGCTCGCGACGCCCGCGCTCGCCAACTGGCCGCAGTGGCGCGGCCCCGACCTGAACGGCGTGAGCGCCGAACGCAACCTGCCCGTGAAGTGGACGGCGGCCGAGAACGTCACGTGGAAGCTCGCGATGCCCGACCGCAGCGGCTCGACGCCAATCGTGTGGGGCGACCGCCTCTTCCTCAGCGTCGCCGAGGGCGACAAGTTGGGCCTCTGGTGCGTCGAACGCTCGAAGGGCGCGGTGGTGTGGAGGCGCGAGCTGGGCGGCGGCAACGTGAGGATGCGCAAGCAGAACATGTCCAGCCCCTCGCCCGTGACCGACGGCAAGAGCGTGTGGGTGATGACGGGGACGGGCGTGCTCAAGGGCTTCGACTTCGAGGGGCGCGAGCTGTGGTCGCGCGACATCCAGAAGGACTACGGCGCGTTCGGCCTCAACTGGGGCTACGCCTCCTCGCCGCTGCTCCACGAAGACTCGCTCTACGTGCAGGTCTTGCACGGGATGAACACCGACGACCCTTCGTACGTCCTGCGCGTCGATAAGAAGACGGGGAAGACCTTGTGGCGCGTGGAGCGGCCGACCGACGCCGTGCGCGAGTCGCCCGACGCCTACACGACGCCGGCGCTGCTGCGTTACGGGAAGGCGACCGAGGTCGTGGTGAGCGGCGGCGACTACGTGACGGGGCACGACCCGGCGACGGGGAAGGAGCTGTGGAGGGCGGGCGGCCTGAACCCGGAGCGCGAGCCTTTCTTCCGCATCGTCGCGTCGCCCGTCGTCTACGACGGGCTCATCTACGTGCCGACGCGCGTCAAGCCGCTGCTCGCGCTGCGCGCGGGCGGGCGCGGCGACGTGTCGAAGTCGCACCTCGCGTGGTCAACGCAGAACGGGCCGGACGTGCCGACGCCGGTGACCGACGGCAAGTACTTCTACGTCGTCAACGACCGCGGCATCGTCTGGTGTCTCGACGCGAAGACCGGCAAAGAGGTCTACGCGCAGCAGCGCCTCAAGCCCGGCACCTACAGCGCCTCGCCCGTGCTCGCCGACGGCAGGCTCTACGTGACGAGCGAGGACGGCGTGACCTCGGTCGTCAAGGCCGGCCCGCAGTTCGAGGTGCTCGCCGAGAACGACCTCGCCGAATACACGCTCAGCTCGCCGGCCGTCTCCGAAGGCCAAATCTTCATCCGCACCTCGGGGCACCTCTACTGCATCGGCCGGCGCGCCGTACGCTAGGGCGGGCGCGCGGCGTCTCACCTGCTGCGGAACTCCTGCGGGGCGCCCTCCAGTTCGGCGAGGTCAAGCTCCAGCCTCGTCTCACCCTTGTCGGCCAGGGCGCCGACGGTGAAGGCGCCCCACGCGGTCAGCAGCAGTTCGGCGACCCCGTCCGCCCCGACCTTCACGACGGGGCGGTCGTTTTTAAACGTGGGGTGCAGGAAGAACTGAACCGTGCCGCGCAGCGGGTCTTCCGCGGGCTTGGTCGAGTAAACGCGGAGCCGCACGGAGAAAAGGTTCGCGCTCCTCAACGCCCACGTTACCTCCGCGTCGAGCTTGCGGTTGCCTCTCTCGCTCTCGCCCCCGAACTGTCTCTTCCACGGATCGCCCAGCTTGCCGCCGCTTGCCTCGGCCGACGCGTCCTCCGCGCCGCGCGGGTCGGCGGACTTGCCTACGCCCAAGGCGGCCGCCTGCAACGCGCTCTCGGCCTTGACCACCGCGCTCTCGGCCGCCCTAGTGGCCTGCTGAGCCTGCTGCGACGCGTCGGAGATCGCCTGCCGGTCGCTGCGCGAGAAGAGTACCGAGAGGAAGACCCGCGTGTAGATGTAGCCGGAGAGGAAGCCGAAGACCGAGAAGCACGTGATCAGGCCGAAGGCGAAGCCCTTCTGCGCTTGGGCCGCGGCGGGGCTCAGGCCGCCGGCGAGGCTGCTTGCCATCCGGTCCAGGTACGTGGGGATTTGCCCGAGATTGATGAGCCCGAGGCCGACGATGATCTTGGTCAGCCAGTCGGAAATCTCCGTCAGGTTGGTGTTGACCTCCTGCCGGTAGTTGGTGGCCTCGCCCTGCGGCTGAGGCGGCGCCGTCGTAGTCTTCTCCGCGCCTGCCCCGGCGGGCGGCTGGCCCGCGGGCGTCGCGGGTTGCTGCCCCGGCGGCGAAGACGCGCCGCCGGTGAGATCCAAGACGGTCTTGTTGCCCTGATAAATTTTGGGGATGCCGAACAGGAAGCCGACGGCCGCGCCCGACGCCAGGCACGCCATCACCCACATCAGCGCCGTCGAAATGTTGACCGACGTGTCGTTGTACTTGTGCGAGAGGACGAAGGCGAGCCCGAGGACCAGGAACGCCACGAAGAAAACGTTCGTCCGCCGGAAATCCTGATCGGGCTGTGGGGCCATCGCGGGGCCTCCGCCCCCCTCGTCGCCCTGCCGGACGCGCGCCAAGAGGTTACGGGACACGGTAGAGTCTCCCTTCGGGTGGGGACGGCGCGCGGCACGACGTCGGGGCAGAGCACACGTGCCCACCGTGCCGCGGCCTCAGAAAGCGCGGCGCACTGTATATGAATCCCTGCCGGACTTCAAGACTGCGGCTTGAAGTAGAGCACCATGCCGGCGCCGGCGGCGGCGAGGACGAAGCCGACGTAGAGCAGCGGGTTCGGCGCGTTCTTCGGCGGGTGGAGCACCATCGAGAAGAGGACGTTGACGAGCGGCGCGCCGGCGAAGACGAGCGGCATGACGTAGGTCGGAAGTCCCCCGGCGCGGAAGGCGTAGATGATGCAGACCGCGCCGACGGCGCCGAGCGCGCCGCCCGCCGTCGCCATGAGCGCGCCCTTCGTCGTGAACCCCGTGCTCACCCCGCCCTGCGACGACAGCCCGAGCACCGGGACGATCACCCCGATCAGAAAGTACGCCGCGCCGACGCACAGCAGCGCGCGCAGGGGGCTCCCCAACTGCACCTGCCCCTGATGCAAAACCGGCCCGTACAGCCCCCACGCGACCGCCGCGCCGAGGGCGAAGATGATCCAGAGCATTTTCGGAAGACCTCTTAGGAGAGTAGACAGTAGACCGTAGACAGTAGCCGGTAGAAAACCCCTTCCGCCGGGCGGCCGGGGTGTAAGCGTCAACGCCCGTCGAGCGGCGCCTACTATCTACCGTCCACTGACTACTGTCTACTTCTTTTAGAACGTCAGTCTGACGCCGAGCTGCACCTGGCGCGACGAGGTGGTCGTCGAGCGGATGCGGCCGAAGGTCGAGAGCGGCTGCTCGTTGTCGGCCGCGCCGGTGAAGACGATCAGCGAGGGCGGCGCGAAGTTGGCCCGGTTGAAGAGGTTGAAAGCCTCCAGCCGGAGCTGCACCGCCCCCTCGTCGCCGAGCGCGCGCCAGCGCGTGTTCTTCGCCAGCGAGAGGTCGAAGACGCGCAGGTTCGGGCCGATGAGCGCGCCGCGCCCGACGTTGCCGAGCGTGCCGGCGGCCGGCAGGCGGAACGCCGCCGGGTCGAAGTACTGGTCGGGGCCGCCTAAGACGGCCGACTCGGCGTCGAAGCCCGGCGCGAAGTCCGGCCGGTCGAACCCGATGCCGGGCGCGAGCGACGGCGACCACTGCGAGCGCGAGCGGTTGCGCGCGACGAAGACCGTCAGAGGGTTCCCGCTCCGCGCCTGCCCGATGCCGGACAACTGCCAGCCGCGCGTCAGCAGGCCCGCCAGCCCCTCGCGCCCTTCGCCGAACGGGAGCTGGTACGTGAAGTTGACGACGAGGTTGTGCTTGGCGTGGTAGTCCGAGAGCCCCTTGTTGTAGTTGAGGCCGGGGAACTCGGGGAAGGCGGTCGTCGTCCCGTTGGTCGCGTCGGAGAAGAAGGTCGAAGCCTGCGTCGTGTCGATGTTGCGCGCGAAGGTGTAGGAGAGCTGCGCCGAGAGCCCGCGCGCGAAGCGCTTGCGCGCCTCGAAGATCATCGCGTTGTACCAGGAGTTGCCGTCCGACGATTTGAGCTCGATGGTCGTGAACGCGGGGTTCGGGCGCGCCTGACCCGCCGGCCAGAAGGGCGTGCCGTCGGCGCGGATGACGGGCGCGGGGATGTTCACGTCGTTGCTGCGCAGGAGGTGGACGCCGCGCGAGCCGGCGTAGCCGACGGTGACGACCGTGTCGAACCAAAGCTCGCGCTGGAAGTTCAAATTCCAGACCTGCAAGTAGGGGTTGTCGAGCTCGTACTGCACGGGGCGGATCGAGAGCGAGCCGGCGAAGTTGGGGACGGGGAAGGCCGGGTTGTTGATGACGGGTCGCGGCGTGGCCGGCGGGTTGGTCACCGTCACGATCAAATTCTGCTGGTTGTTCGTGTTGAAGTAGACGCCGTAGCCGCCACGCAGCGAAGTGCGCCCGTCGCCGGTCACGTCCCACGCGAAGCCGACGCGCGGCGCGAAGTTCTTCAGCGTCGGGTTCCGGTAGAGCTGACCCGGCGTCGGCGTGCGGTCGCTCAAATTCGGGAGCGACACGTCGCGCCGGTCTTGCGGCATCGTCGCGGCCTCGTAGCGGAGGCCCCCGTTTAAGGAGAGGCGCTGGTGCACGCGCCAGGTGTCCTGCGCGTAGAAGCCGAGGAGCGTGAAGCGCCAGTAGCGGTCGAACTGCGCCTCGGGCGTCAGGCCGATGAACCGCTGCGCGCGGTTCTGTAGGAAGTCGGAGACCGAGGCGAAGGTGAAGATGCCGTTGCTGAAGGTCGGGTTGACCATGTTGTCCTGATAGTGCTCGGCGAGCGCGCCGGCCTTAATCAAGTGCCGGCCGCGGCTGTGGACGAGGTTGTACTCGCCGCCGAAGACGTTCTGGACGAGGCGCAGGTTGCCCGACGACTGCGGGCCGAAGCGCGGGATGCCGCCGATGTCGATGTCGCCGGTGATGCCGCGGCCCGGCACGAACTCGGGGAGCGCGTTGGCGAGGTTCGCCTGGACGTTCTGCCCGACGCGCGTGCGGCTGAAGTTGAGCCGGAAGGTGTTCAGGGTCGAGGCCGAGAGCGTCTGCCGGTACTCGCCCGTGAAGAACTGGTTGCGCGAGAAGAAGGTGCGCGGGAACTGCGGGAAGTCGGTCGGCAAAAGCTGGTCGGCGTCGTCGAAGGTGTAGCGCCCGAAGAACTGGTCGCGCTCGGAGCGGTTGTAGTCGATGCGCCCCGAGAGGAAGTGCTGTCGCACCTGCTGGTCGAAGCCGAAGGTGTAGGCGGCGAGGTTGCCCACGACGCGCGACGCGCCGAGGTTCGGCAGCGGGAACTCGTCGAGGAAGGGCCGGATGACGGGGCTGACGGCGACCGTCGTGCGGACGATGTTCGCCTCGGGGCACGACTGGCCCGCGGCGACGGTGACGTTGCAGCGCGTGACGATGCCGGCGCGCGCGTCGAGGTCGGGCGTGACGGTGCGGACGGTGCGCCCGAGGTTCTCGCGCAGCGACTCGTAGGCGCCGAAGAAGAAGACCCTGTCCTTGCGGATGGGGCCGCCGACGCTCCCGCCGAACTGGTTGCGCTTGAACTCGGGCTTGCGCGCCGGGTCGAAGAAGTTGCGCGCGTCGAGGTTGTCGTTGCGGTGGAACTCGTAGAGCGAGCCGTGGAAGGCGTTGGTGCCGGACTTCGAGACGGCGTTGACCTGCCCGCCGAAGTTGCGCCCGTACTCGGCGCTGTAGGCGTTGGTCTCGACGCGGAACTCGCGGATCGACTCGATGCCGAGCGAGGTGCCGGCGGCGCTCCCGGCCGGCCCGTTGGTGAAGTCGTTCTGCGGCGTGCCGTCGAGCAGGTAGACGTTCGAGCGCGGGTCCTGCCCGTTGATGCTCATCCCGACGCCGTGCGCGACGACCGAGCCGGTGTCGCGGTGCGGGTAGGCGACGACGCCGGGCTGGAGGAACGCGAGGTCTGTGTAGTTGCGGCCGTTCAAGGGAAGCTCGCGGATGGCGCGCTCGCCGACGAGGAAGCTCAGCTCGGGCGTCTGCGTGTTGACGAGCGCCGCCTCGTCGGTGACCGTGACCTCGGCGCCCACGCCGGCCGGCTGCATGAGGATGTCGAGCGTCGCCGTCTCGTTCACCGTCAGCGTGACGCGCTCGGAGACGAAGCCCCTGAAGCTCGCCTTTTCGGCGCGCACCTCGTAAGGGCCGACGGGGAGGCCGGCGAAGACGTAGCGCCCCTCGGCGTCGGAGACGGCGGTGCTCGCGCGCCCGGTCTCAAGGCTGGTGGCCTTGACCTCGGCGCCGGGGATGGCCGCGCCGTTGGCGTCCTTCACGTCGCCGGCGAGCGTGCTGGTCGTCTGCGCGCGCGCCGCGGCGGCGGCGCAGAACAGGAGGAGCGCGAGGCAGGCGAGCCTCGCGCAGGAGGGGTTAAGAAGAGAAACGTTTTTCGGCATGGGGACGTATAACTCCGCGTTCGATAGCCACTGTCCGGGGCGACCCTTTATACTCCGCATTCTAGCAGGCGGTTTCAGATTTTGAGGAAAATCCGACCCGCCGCCGCCGGAAAATTAAAGGGGCGCGCGCTTTTTGCGCCCCTTTTCGCCGCAAAAAGCTGAGTTACGGCGACGACGAAAATACGCGCTCGCTTCGCTCGACCGGCGCGCGCCGTGCCCGCAGACCCACTGAGGAGAGTCCGTCTTGAAGTCAAAGCTCCAAGCCTTCGTACTTTTGTCCATCTCGCTGTGCGCCGCCTTCACTCTCGTACCTTGCGCCTCCGCGCAGACGCACCGCGCCTCCGTGCTCGGCACGGTCACCGACCCGAACGGGTCGCCGGTGCCGGGCGTCAGGGTCAGCGTGACCAACCTCGGCACGGGCGAGGCGCGCGCGGTGACGAGCAGCGGCGAAGGCCAGTACGTCGTCACGCAGCTTCCGCCCGGCGCCTACCGGCTCGAAGTCGAGGGACAGGGGTTCGCGAAGCACGTCCAGCAGGTGGAGCTTCACGTCAACCAGGAGCTGCGGGTTGACGCGGGGCTGCGCATCGGCGGGCCGAGCGAGCAGGAGGTCGTCATCGACGCCACCGAGAACGTCGAGCTGCTGAAGAAAGACTCGGCCTCGCTCGGGACGGTCATCCTGAATCGGCAGGTCGAGGGGCTCCCGCTCGACGGGCGCAACTTCTACGAGCTTTCCTTGCTCGTCCCCGGCGCCGCGCCGCCCGCGCAAGGCTCCGCCGGCTCGGTGCGCGGCGACTTCGCCTTCTCCGTCAACGGCGCGCGCGAGGACTCGAACAACTTCCTTCTGGACGGCGTCTACAACGTTGACCCCAAGCTCAACACCTTCGGCGTCCGCCCGCCCGTGGACGCCATCCGCGAGTTCGAGACGCTGACCTCGACCTACGACGCCGCGTTCGGCCGCTCGGGCGGCGCGCAGGTCAACGTCGTCCTCAAGTCGGGGACGAACGCCTTTCACGGCTCGCTCTACGAGTTCCACCGCAACGGCCGTCTGGACGCGCGCAACTTCTTCGCGCCCGCGGGCGAGTCGGCCCCGAAGTACATCCGCAACCAGTTCGGCTTCTCCGTCGGCGGCCCCGTACGCCGTGACCGAACCTTCTTCTTCGCCGACTACGAGGGCACGCGCTCGCGCGAGGGAATCACGCGCGTCGCCAACGTCCCGACGCTCGCCGAACGCGCGGGCGACTTCTCGCACTCGTTCGACTTCTTCGGCCAGCCGGTCTTCGTCCGCGACCCGTTCCGCGTTGACCCCGTGACCTTCCAGCCGCTCCCCTGCAACGCGCAGTCGCAGGCGGGCTGCTTCCCCGGCAACGTCATCCCCTTAGAGCGCCAGAGCGCCGTCGGGCGCCGGATCGCCGCGCTCTACCCCGCGCCCAACCGCGCGACGCCCTTCGCCAACTTCGTCTCGTCGCCGACGCAGCGCGACCGCAACGACAACTTCGACGCGCGCGTCGATCACGTCCTCGGCTCAAGCTCGACGCTCGCCTTCCGCTACAGCTTCGGCGACCGCGCGCTCTTCGAGCCGTTCGCGGGGCCGACGTTCGCGGCCGTCCCCGGCTACGGCAACGACGTGAACCGCCGCGCGCAGAACGCGATGGCCGGGTGGACGCGCGTGTTCGGCCCCGCCTTCGTCAACGACGCGCGCGTCGCCTTCAACCGCGTCGCCTCGGCGGTGCTTCAGGAGAACCGCGCCGCGTCGGTCAACCAGCGCGTCGGCCTGCCCGACCTCTCGCCGAACCCGCGCGACGCGGGCCTCAGCTTCATCACCGTCACCGGCTTCTCGCCTCTCGGAGAGGAGTTCAACAACCCGCAGAACAGCGTGACGAACACCTTCCAACTGCTCGACACGGCGACCTACACGAGCGGCGGCCACCTCTTCAAGTTCGGCGCAGACCTGCGCGCCGTCCAGCAGAACGCCTTCCGCGACGTGCAGTCGCGCGGCCTCATCCAGTTCACGCCGTTCGCCTACACCGGCAACTCGCTCGGCGACCTCCTGCTGGGCTTCCCCACCGTGACCGGCGGCGCGCGCGTCGATAACGCGCAGCACCTGCGCGCGGAGAGCTATCACTTCTTCTTCAACGACCAGATTCGACTGACCGAGCGGCTGACGCTGACGGCCGGCCTGCGCTACGAGTACAACTCGCCGCCGGTTGACGCCGAAGACCGCGCGAACGTCTACGACCCGGCGACGCGCACGCTCGTCGCCGTCGGGACGAACGGCGTCCCGCGCGCTGGCTCACGTCCCGACCGGAACAACTTCGCGCCGCGCGTCGGGCTGGCGTGGACGATTGGCGATGCGGGCAAGACCGTTTTGCGCGCGGGCTACGGCGTCTACTACGACCAGTCGCCGCTCGCGCCCGGCGAGGCGCTCTACTTCAACCGCCCCTACTTCGACTTCAACCTCTTCTTCCCCGTCCCGCAACTCGGCGTGGCGCCCACGCTCGACAACCCGTTCCCCGCGAACTTCCCGTTCGCGCTGCCCGACTCCGCGCTCGCCATCCAGCGCGACCTGCGTACGCCCTACATGCAGCACTGGAACGCCAACGTCCAGCGCGAGCTCTGGCGCGGCGGCGTGCTCGAAGTCGCCTACGTCGGCTCGAAGGGGACGAAGCTCCTGTCGGCGCGCGACATCAACCAGCCGCAGCCGAGCGCGCTCCCGCCGGGGCTGCCCTTCGTCCCGCGCCCCGACCCGTTCTTCGACGACGTGAACCTCATCGAGTCGCGCGCCTCCTCGACCTATCACAGCATGCAGGCGCGCTACCAGCAGCGTCTGTCGCGCGGGCTGGCGCTCTTAGGCTCCTACACGTGGTCGAAGTCGATTGACGACGCCTCGAACTTCTTCACCTCGGCGGGCGACCCGAACTTCCCGCAGAACTCCTACGACCTGAGGGCCGAGCGCGCGCTCTCGAACTTCGACGTGCGCCAACGCCTCTCGGTCAGCTACTCCTACGACCTGCCGTTCGGCCGCGGGCGCGCGTTCGCCAACGACAGCGGCTTTCTGACGACGCTCCTGACGGGCTGGCAGACTTACGGCATCGTCACCGCGCAGACCGGACGCCCCTTCACGGTCGCGCTCATTCAGGAGTTCGACAACAGCGGGACGGGGCGCTCGTCGCTCGGCTTCGGCGCGAACGACCGCCCGAACGTCATCGGCAACCCGAACGACGGGCCGCGCACGCCCGAGCAGTGGTTCGACACCTCGGCCTTCGCCTTCCCCGCGCCGGGCACGTTCGGCAACGCGGGCCGCAACATCCTGACGGGGCCCGGCTACCAGAACGTCAACGCGTCGCTCGTGAAGAACACCGCACTCGGCGAGTCGCTGAGCCTGCAACTGCGCGCCGAAGTCTTCAACCTCTTCAACCACCCGAACCTGAACCTGCCCGACAACTTCCTCGGCTCGCCCACGTTCGGGCGCGTCACCTCGGCGCGCGACCCGCGCCACATCCAGTTCGGGGTGAAGCTGCTGTTTTAGAGACGCGAACGCCGCACCGAGATGAGACCGAACATGAGCAGACGCCGCACGCTACTCCTGACCACGACGCTTCTGGCCTTCGCCGTCGCGGCCTGCGCCGCGCGCGCGACCGACCAGCCGCCGTCACGCTCGGCCGACACGACCGCAGCAGCAGCCGGCACGGGCGACGCCGCGACGCGGCCTTCGCCAGCGACGGGCGAGACGCCCGCGCCCGTCAGCGCGGAAGCGGCGAGCACGGCGGCGGGTTCGACTGCGACGGGTGACGCGGGCGGGAAGGGAGCCGCGCCGGCGGCCGCGGCGGTCGAGTGGCCGCAGTGGCGCGGGCCGAACCGCGACGGCGTGGCGGCCGGGGTCGCGCCCCCCGCCGCGTGGCCGAAGGAGTTGAAGCCGCGCTGGCGCGTGACGGTCGGCGTCGGCCACTCTTCCCCGGTCGTAAGTCAGGGAGTCGTCTACCAGTTCGCGCGGCAGGGCGAGGACGAGGTTCTGCTCGCGCTCGACGCCGCGACGGGCAAGGAGCTGTGGCGGAGCGCGCCCGCGCCCGCGCCCTACACGGTCAACCCGGCGGCGACCGGCCACGGCAAAGGGCCGAAGTCCACGCCGGTCGTAGCAAACGGGCGCGTCTACACGCTCGGCATCTCGGGTCTGCTCTCGGCTCACGACGCCAAGACGGGGCGCGTCGTCTGGCGCAAAGACTTCTCGAAGCAGTTCCCCACGACCTCGCCGCTCTACGGGACGGCGATGTCGCCGATCATTCTGGGCGACCTGCTCGTCGCACACGTCGGCGGTCACGAACGGGGCGCGCTCATCGCCTTCGACGCCGCGACCGGCGCGGTCAAGTGGACTTACGACGCGGACGGCCCCGCCTACTCCTCGCCCGTCGTGCTGACGGCCGGCGGCGAGCGTCAACTCGTCACCTTCACGCGGACGGAACTGGTCGGGGTCTCGGCCGCGACGGGCGCGCCGCTGTGGAAGGTGCCGGCGAAGACCTCTTACGACACGAACTGCAACACGCCGGTCGTCTACAAAGACACGGTCGTCGTCTCGCTCGAAGAGCAGGGGTTGGTCGCGCTGCGGCCGTCGCGTGAGGGCGGTAAGTGGGCGGCGCGCGAGGTGTGGCGCAACGCCGAGAACGAGCTTTACATGAACACGCCGGTCGTCCACGGTTCGACGCTCTACGGGCTTTCGACGCGCAAGAAGGGGCAGTTCTTCGCGGTGGACGCGGCGACGGGCAAGACCGTCTGGCAGGGGCCGGGGAGGATGGGCGAGAACGCCTCGCTGTTGAACCTCGGCGGGACGCTCGTCGCGCTGACGAACGACGCGGTGTTCTACGTCCTCCCGGCGGGCGCGGCCTCTTTCACGCCGTCGGCGCAGTACACCGTCGCCACCTCGCAGACCTGGGCGCACCCCGTCTTCCTCGGCGACGAGGTGCTGGTCAAGGACGAGACGACGCTGGCCGCGCTGTCACTCAAATAGTTAACGCCCGGTCGTAAAACAGGAGGGGCGGGAATCTAATTCCCGCCCCTCCTGTTTTGAGTCTAAGAAAAGCTCAGTCGGCGAGCTTGTAGCAGGCCATCTCGGTGGCGTTGCGGACGAGGAGGCGGCCGCCGGCGATGGCCGGGACGTTCCAGGTCTTCCCCTGAAGTGCTGTGAAGCGCGCCACTTCGGTGTGCCCGGCGGGCGTGGCTTTAACGAGTGCGACCTCGCCCTCTTCGGTCGTCACGATGAGGTGGCCGCTGGCTAAGACGACCTGCCCGTAGCCGTACCCGCGCGCCTTCCACTTCTGCTGCCCCGTCTCCAACTCGACGCACGTCAGCATCCCCTCGTCCAGCCCGTAGACGTGGCCGTCGTGCAGCACCGAGCTGTTGAACTTGTTCTTCATCGACGCCCGCTCCCAGACCGGCGCCGCCGAGAGCTTGCCGCCCGCGTCCGCGACCTCGACGAGCGCCGCGCCCTTGCCGTAGCCGGACGAGACGAAGAAGCGGTTGGCCCCCGCGACGATGGGCTGCGCGACGTTAACGCCGATGGAGTTGGCCCACGGGAACACCCACAGCACCTTGCCGTCCTCGGGCGCGAGCCCCGCGACGTTGCGCGCGGTGACGGCGAGTATCTGGCGGCGCCCGGCGAGCGTGACCAGCATCGGCGAAGTGTAAGAGGCCGCGTCATTGAGCGCGCCCCAGACCGGCGCCCCCGTCCGCGCGTTGTAGGCGACGACCGACTTGCCGTTCGAGCCGCCCGGAATGACGATCACCTTGTCGTCAACGACGAGCGGCGAGGCCGCCATGCCCCACGGGATGTTCGACGCGCCCGCGTCCTTCAAAATATTCTTCGACCAGATGAGACGCCCGCTGCGCGCGTCGAGGCAGCGCAGCTCGCCGAGAGCGCCGAGCGCGTAGAGCCGCCCCTCGTGCCACGTCGGCGTCGAGCGCGGGCCGTCGCCGGTCGAGTCCGTGTAGAGCGCGTCCCAGCCGTGCGTCCAAAGCTCGCGCCCCGTCTCGACGTTGTAGGCGGCGACGACCTCCTGCCCGCGCCTCTGCTCGATGGTGTAGGCGACGCCGTCGGCCACCGAGAAGGAGGCGTAGCCGCCGCCCGAAGGCTGTTTCCAGAGCTGCGCCAACCCGCCCTGCCAGTTCGTCTTGATGGGCTGCTCGTCGTAACGGCCGTCGCGCGCGGGGCCGCGGAAGTTCGTCCAGTAGTTCCGGCGCCCGGCGCGCGGCGCCGCCGGTTGTTCGACGGCGGGCGCCGCCCCCGCGACCTGCCCGCCCGCACCGGCCGGCTGCTGCGGCTCGCCGGGGGCGGCGGGCTGCGCGGCGGCGGGGTCTGTGGCGACCGCCTGCGGGTCGGCGGCGGGCGCCGCGGCAGCGTCGGCCGGGGGCGCCTGCTGTTGCTGCGCGGCGCGGTGGCGCTCAAGCTCGGCGTAGTGCGCGTCGGCGCTCGGGTCGTTGGCCCTGCGCGGGCCGAAGAGGAGGTAGGCGTAGGTCGCGCCGAGCACGAGGACGAGCATCGCGCCGAGCACCTTGAACTCGTGCCCCGGCCGCGTCAGCAGCAGGATGAGCCCGACGGGCGGCGCGACGACGCACGCCGCCAGCACGACCGGCCACGTGTGATACCAAGGCGTCCGCCGCGTAGGCTCCTGACTCTGCGTCTCTTCAAACATGCTCGTCACTCCTGTGGCTAAAAATGGAAGGGAGGGCGCCGGCGGTCGCGGGCGCCCTCCCTTATAGACGGCGCGGGCCGGGCGCTTGTTCCTAGAATGCGCCCGCCCCGGCCTTTTAGTCCACCCGGCGGGCGCCTACTTCCCGGCCGGCCCGATGGCGTAGAGGTTCTTCTCGCCGCGGATGAAAATCTTGCCGTCGGCCACCGCCGGCGAGGCGTAGACCGGCTCGCCAAGCGAGTTCGTCCGCAGCACCTCGTGCTTCGGCCCGGCCTTGACGACGAAGGTGTCGCCGTCCTCGCTCGTCAAAAGAATCTTGCCGTCGAAGGCGACGGGCGACGCCGTGAAGGTCGCCGGGACGGGGACGCGCCCGCCCTCGTACTTGACCTCGCCGGTGCGCGCGTCGAGGCACGTCATCACGCCCTTGTCGTTCAGCAGGTAGATGTAGTCGCCGTAGAGAATCGGCGACGGGACGTAGGCCGTCCCCTTCGCGTACTTCCAAGCGATGTCGGTGTCCTTCAACTCGCCCGACGCCCCGAGCTTGATGGCGTAGGCGACCTTGGCGGGGAAGCCAGCCGAGACGACGACCATGTCGTGACCCGCCGTGGCGACCGGCGAGGGGATGGCGTTGCTCTCGACGCCCTTGCCGCGCCAGAGCTCCTTACCCGTCGCCGGGTCGTAGGAGATGATCGACTCCGTCCCGCTCGCGATCAGCTCGGTGCGCTTGCCCGTGTTGACGAGGAGCGGCGTGGCCCAGCTAACCTGCACCTTGCGCGGCGTGCGCCAGACCTCCTTGCCGGTCTTCTTGTCCAGCCCCACGATGTAAGAGTTCTGCCCCTCCTCCTCGTCGGCCTGCACGATGACGAGGTTCTGGAAGAGGACGGGCGAGGTGCCGTTGCCCATCCCGACCGTGCCCATCTTGCCGGGCATGAACTTCCACGCCAGCTTGCCGCCCACGTCGTAGGCGTAAAGCCCCTCCGTGCCGAAGTAGGCGTAGACCATCTTGCCGTCGGTCGCGGGCGTCGCCGAGGCGTACGAGCTTTTGCGGTGGCGGTCGTCGAAGGGCGTGCCCTCCCACGCGGTCTGCTCCCACACGACGCGCCCCGTGTCGCGGTCGAGCGCGATGACCTTGAAGGCGTGCTTGCGGTCGGCGCCGACGCTGTCGGGGTGGCGCCACTCCTTGCCCTCCATGAGGTGCGTGGTCGCCTTGGCGCCCGGCACGACCGGCCCCTCGACGGCCGTCGTCACGAAGACGCGCTTGCCCCAGACGACGGGGCTCGAATGTCCCTTGCCCGGCAGCGGGGTCTTCCAGCGGACGTTCTTCGCCTCGCCCCACTCTTCGGGGAGGCCGCGCTCGGCGGAGACGCCCGAGCCGTCGGGGCCGCGCCACTGCGGCCAGTTCGTCTCGCCGGCCGCCCGTCCGGCGGCGGAGAAGGCGAGCGCGGTCAGTAAAAATGCGGGCAGGACGAAGAAGATTTTGGCTGACGATTTCACTGTGTAGATTTCCTTCAAGAATTAAGTTCGCAAAGTTACTTGGCGGCCTTCGCGGGCGGGGCGGCCGGGGCGTCGGCGACCGCGAAGACGTGGTTGATGCCGCGGACGATGAGCATCCCGTCGCTGATGGCGGGCGTCGCCATCAGCACCTCGCCCATCGGGTTGACCGAGAGCAGCTCGTGCTTCGGCCCCGCCTTGACGACGAAGATTTCGCCGTCCTCGCTCGAAAGGTAGAGCTTCCCGTCGGAGCCGACGGGCGAGGCGGTGAACGCGCCGCCGCGGTCGGCGAGCCGCTGCTGGTAGACGCGCTCGCCCGAGGTCGCGCCGTAGGCGGTCACCACCCCGTTGTTCGAGAGCGTGTAGAGGAGGTCGCCGTAGAGGATGGGCGTCGGCATGTAGGTGCCGCCGCGCGTCTTGCTCCACGCGATGAACTCGCTCGACTCCTTGCCGTCCTTCAGCGTGATGTCGCCCGACGCGCCCGGCCGGATGGCGTAGATGGGCTGGATGGGGCGGTAGCCGCTGGTGACGTAGATGAGCTCGGGGCCGAAGATCGGCGTCGGCGTCGTGATCTCCGAGTTGGGCGTGAGCTTCCACAGCTCCTTGCCCGTCAGCGGGTCGTAGCCGCGGATGGCCTTCGTGCCGTTGGTGACCAGCTCGGCGCGCGTCTTGCCCTCGTAGATGGCGGGCGAGGCCCAGCCGGGCAGCTCGTCGCCGCGCGAAGTCTTCCAGACCTGCTTGCCGGTCTTGATGTCGTAGGCGGCGATGAACGAACCCTTCTGGATGTCGGCCTGCACGATGACGAGGTTCTTGTAGATGACGGGCGAGCTGCCGTACTCCCACTGGTAGTCGGGGTCGTAGAACCAGCCGGCGTCGAGCGTGCCGAGGTCCTGCTTCCACAGCAGCTTCCCGTTGAGGTCGTAGTTGTAGAGACCCTCGGAGCCGAAGAGGACGACGAGGTGCTTGCCGTCGGTCGCGGGCGTCGAGGCGGCGTGCGTGGACTTCGGGTGGCGCTTGACCTTCGGCACGCCCTCATAGGCCGTGCGCTCCCAGGCGACCTTGCCCGTCTTCTTGTCGAGCGCGTAGACCTTCCACGCGTGCTTGGGGTCGTTCTTCACCGGCTCCACGTCGCCGTAGAGGCCGAAGCGCGACTCGGGCTTCTCCTCGCTGCTGACGGCGGTGACGACGAAGACCTTGTCGCCCCAGACGACGGGGCTGGCGTGCGAGAGGCCGGGGACGGGCGTCTTCCACAAGACGCCCGACGCCTTCGTCGCGTCCCACTTGACGGGCGCCGGCTTGCCCTCGGCCACGCCCGAGGCGCCCGCGCCGCGGAACTGCGGCCAGTTCTGCGCCGCCGCGCCCGACGCGGCCGCGCACACGATGAAGAGCGAGAGCGTGAGTCGTTTCATGTTTAAGCCCCTGTCTACTTGGTGGCGTCCACTCTCTTGAGGAGCGTCGTGTTCGGCCCCTGTTTGAAGTTGAGGCCGGTGACCTTGCCGCCCTCGACGTTGAAGGTGACGGACATGCCGGCGAAGTCGGGCGGGCGGAACGTCTTCTGATCGACGGCCATCAGCGCGGCCGAGCCGCCGCCGCCCGTGAGGACGAGCTTCCCGTCCTTGAGCGTGATGTTGAGTTCGGGGCCGGGCTCGCCCTTGTACTTGCCGACGTAGGACTGGAGCACGCCCGCGTCCACCTCGGGCGGCGGGACGGCCCCCGCCTTCTTGAGCATCTCGACGATGGCGGCGTTCTTCGCGTCCGAGCCGGCGGTGACGAGCGCGCCCGTCAGCGCGTCGGCGGGCACCTTGCCGGTCTCGAGCGCGGCCGTGATCATCTCGACGTTGCCGCTGCCGACGCCGGTCATCAAAACGTCGCCCGCGTCCTCGGTGCTCTTGGCGAGGATGGCGCGCACGACGCCGGTGTGACCTTTCTGCAAGGCCCAGCCCATGGCCGTCGAGCCGTAGAAGGTGTCCTTGACGTTCACGTCGGCGCCGCGCTCGATGAGCAGCTTGACGACCTCCGTGTGCCCGCGCTCGGCGGCCTTGAAGAGCGCGGTCGCGCCGTAGCGGAACTTGGCGTTCACGTCGGCGCCCTTGTCGAGCGCGGCTCGGACCTCGGCCGCGTCGCCCTTGCGCGCGGCCTCGTAGAGCTGTTCGTTGAGCGCCTGCTTCGGGTCCTGCCGCGCGGCGGCCGTCGCCGCCAGCGCGAGCGCGAGGAGCGCCGCCAGTGTGATGCGCGTGAGCCTCATGGTCTTCAACTCCGGTTTTCGTTGC
The DNA here is from genome assembly GCA_036388915.1 of Pyrinomonadaceae bacterium. Lineage (GTDB taxonomy): Bacteria > Acidobacteriota > Blastocatellia > Pyrinomonadales > Pyrinomonadaceae > QHXN01. The sequence continues at coordinate 6,677 of DASVQX010000028.1, read as the reverse complement.
CGCCGAGGTGGTGTTAACTTGTCGGGCGCGGGCGCCGGGGCGGGCGCGGCGCCGCCTTCCTAATCCAATAAATTGGGCGCTTGTACGTGATTTCGGAATGCCGTGGAAACGCGGCCCGCCGGCCGGAAAAACATATCGCGGCGCTGCGGCGTATTTACATCTCGCGGGCCTTCAAAAGCAAGGAAAATTTTTGGCCGCGCGGCGGCTCGGCCTCATCTCACGGCGTGTTATAAACGTGTGAGACCCGCACAAGGTTTCTTTTCAAGCCTTTTTTAGCGAACGCCACGGCGGGCGGCCCCGCCGCGGGCCGCGGAAAAAAATCCGATCCGCCGGGTCCCGACGCGCCCGACAAACCCGAAGTTTGAGAACTGCGAGGCGAAACAACTTGAAGACGAGTGCACACCCCCTACGGCTCAAGCCCTACACGCTCTTAACGATTCTGTTCCTGCTCGCGTCCGCGCCGCGCGCTTCGGCCGCGGACTGGGCCGAGTGGCGGGGCCCCGCGCGCGACGGCGTCTCGCACGAGACGGGGCTGCCCGCGAAGTGGTCGCCCTCGGGCGAGAACCTCGCGTGGCGTGCGCCCTACGGCGGGCGCTCGACGCCGGTCGTGATGGGGAACCGCGTCTACCTCTGGAACGCCTACGAGAAGGGCGAGCGCTTGCAGGAGCGTCTGATGTGCCTCGACGCCGATACGGGGCGCGTGCTCTGGGAGAAACACTTCAACGTCTACCTCTCGGACGTGCCGCCGCACCGCGTCGGGTGGGCCTCGCCCGTGGGCGACCCCTCGACCGGGAACGTCTACGCGATGGGCGGCGGCGGCCACCTCGTCGGGATGTCAGGCAGGGACGGAAAGATTCTGTGGGAGCGTTCGCTCGGCGAGGACTTCGGGCTGTTGACGACGCACGGCGGGCGCACGGTCTCGCCGCTGGTTGACGGCGACCTCGTCATCGTCAGCGGCGTCACGTTCAGCTGGGGCGCGCACCATCGGGGCTTGCACCGCTGGATGGCCTTCGACAAGCGGACGGGCGAGACGGTCTGGACGAGCGCGCCCGGCGCGCGCCCCTACGACACGACCTACGCCGCGCCCATCATCGCCAACGTCGGCGGGACGCGCGTGCTCATCCAGGGCGCGAGCGACGGCTGGGTTCACGCCGTCAAGCCGCAGACGGGCGAGCCGGTCTGGAAGATCGAAGTCTCGAAGCGCGGGCTGAACACCGGCGTCGTCGTCCGCGGCGCGGACGCCATCCTCACGCACAGCGAGGAGAATCTGGACTCGAACGAGATGGGGATGATGGCCGCGCTCGACGCCTCGCTCAAGGGCGAGCTGAAGATGGCGCAACTCAAGTGGAAGGTCTACGGCTGGCAGGGCGGCTTCTCGTCGCCCGTGCTCGACGGCGACAGGCTTTATCAGGTGGACAACGGCGCGAACCTCGGCGCGTTCGACGTGACGACCGGCAAGCAGCTCTGGCTCCAGAACCTCGGGACCATTCAGAAGGCGTCGCCCGTGCTGGCCGACGGCAAGCTCTACGTCGGGACGGAGAACGGTAAGTTCTTCATCATCGAACCCGGCCCGACGGGCGCGAAGGTCTTGGACGAAGACCAGCTCGGCACCGAGCAGCAGCCCGAGTCCATCATCGCCTCGGTCGCCGTCTCGGACGGCCGCGTCTTCCTCGTCAGCGACTCGGCGCTCTACTGCATCGGGAAGAAGGCGGCCCGGCCGGCCGAAAGGCACGAAGGCGGCGGCGGGCCGCTGATAAGCAGGCCGGGCACGGTCACGCACGTGCAGGTCATCCCGGCCGAAGTGACCCTGCGCCCCGGCGAGCGCGTACGTTTCCGCGTCCGCCTCTTCGACGAGCGGGGGGAGTTCCTGGGCGAGCGCCGCTCGCAGGAAGTCACCGGCTGGGCGCTGGACAAGCTCAACGGGAAGCTGGACGCGGGGCAGTTCACGGCCGGCTCGGAAGCGGTCGTCCAGACTGGCGAGGTGCGCGCGGCCGTGGGCGGCCTGACGGGCGCGGCGCGCGTGCGCGTCATCCCGCCGCTGCCGTGGGCGGAGAACTTCGACGCGATGGCCTTGAACACCTTCCCGCAGCACTGGACGAACACGGGCATGAAGTTCATCACGCGCGACGTGGAGGGGAAGAGGGTGCTGGTGAAGACCACCGAGGGCTCTTCGCTCCTGAGCCGCGCACGCGCCTTCATGGGGCCGAGCGACCTCCACGACTACACGGTCGAGGCCGACATCCTCGCGACGACGAAGCGGCGGCAGGTGGGTGACGTCGGCGTCGTCGCGCAGCGCTACGGGCTGACGCTCTTCGGCAACGCGCAGAAGCTTGAGCTAACGTCGTGGCAGCCCGAGACAGCGCGCCGCGTAGACGTTCCGTTCGCGTGGAAGGTGGACACGTGGTACCGCGTCAAGCTGCGGGTCGAGAACCTGCCGAACGGTCAGGTGAGGGCGCGCGGCAAGGCTTGGCCGGCCGACGCGCCCGAGCCGGAGGCGTGGACGATCGAGCGCACAGACCCCATCGGCAACCGGCAGGGCAGCCCCGGAATCTTCGGCAGCGCGCTCGCGGAGATCTACTTCGACAACCTGAAGGTGTACGCGAATCAGTAGGCAGCGGGCGGATGGCAGTGCGCGGTAGGAGGAGAGGCAAAGTTGAAGATGAAATCAATGTTGAGGAAGCGTCAAATCGGAATCCGAACCATCAGCGTGGGAGTGGCGGTATTAGCTACTGTCTACTGTCTACTGTCTACCGTCTACCCGGTCTCCGCCTCCGACCCCGGCACCGGCGAGTGGCCGATGTGGGGCGGGACGCCCGACCGCAACATGGTCTCGAAGGCGAAGGGGATGCCCACGTCGTGGGACGTGAAGACGAAGAAGAACGTCAAGTGGGTGGCGGAGCTGGGGTCGCAGACCTACGGCAACATCACCGTCGCGGGCGGCGTCGTCTTAGTCGGCACCAACAACGAGGCCAAGCGCGACCCGAAGATCACGGGCGACAAGGGCGTGCTGATGGCCTTCGACGCCAACACCGGCGCCTTCCTCTGGCAGGCCGTCCACGACAAGGTCACCGCCGGGCGCGTCAACGACTGGCCGTTCCAGGGCATCGCCTCTTCGCCGCTCGTCGAGGGCGACCGCGTCTACTACGTCTCGAACCGCGCGGAGCTGATGTGCGTTGACCTGAAGGGCTTCTCCGACAACGAGAACGACGGCCCCGTCACCGACGAGAAGGCGACGGGCGCGGGTCAGGCCGACGTGGTCTGGCGGCTCGACATGATGGAGGAGGTCGGCACCTTCCCGCACAACCTCGCCAACTCGTCGCCCAACGTCTACGGCGACCTCGTCTTCGTCTCGACCTCGAACGGGCAGGACGAGAGCCACGTCAACATCCCCTCGCCGAAGGCGCCGGCCATCATCGCCGTCAACAAGAAGACGGGCAAGGTCGTCTGGGAGGACGCGAGCCCCGGCGACAAGATTCTGCACGGCCAGTGGTCAACGCCTTCGGTCGGCAAGATCGGCGGCGTCGATCAGGTCGTGATGGGGCAGGGCGACGGGTGGGTGCGCGGCTACGAGGCCGCGACCGGAAAGAAGCTCTGGGAGTTCGACACTAACCCGAAGGACTCCGTGTGGCCCAAGACGCGCAACGAGATCATCTCGACGCCGGTCATCTACGAGGACAAGGTCTACCTCGCCAACGGGCAGGATCCCGAGCACGGCGAGGGCGTCGGCCACATGTACTGCATCGACGCCACCAAGCGCGGCGACATCACGCAGACGGGGCGCGTCTGGCACTACGACAAGATTCGGCGCTCGATTTCGACGCCGGCCATCGCCGACGGCATCGTCTACCAGCCCGACTTCAGCGGCTTCCTCCACGCGCTTGACGCGAAGACCGGCGCGCCGCTCTGGGTGCACGACATGTTCGCGGCCGTGTGGGGCTCGCCGATGCTGACGGCCGACGGCCGGCTCTACCTCGGCGACGAGGACGGCGACGTGGTCATCATGCAGGCGGGGCGCGAGAAGAAGCTGCTGGCCGAGATCAACATGGGAAGCTCGGTCTACTCGACGCCCATCCCGGCGGGCGGCATGCTCTTCATCACCAACCGCAACCAGCTCTTCGCGCTCGCGGAGGGCGGCGGCCCGGCCGCCGCCCCGCCCGCGAAGCCCGCCGCGACGCCCGCGGCGACGCCGGCCGCGAAGCCCGGCGAGTGAGTCTTGGTCGCGAGGGAATGAATTAACAGGGGTGGGCGGGACGGGCGGGATAAAGACTTTGATTCCTTATCCTGTTCGTCCCGTCCATCCCTCTTAATTCTTGATTCGTCATGCAGGGTTTCGACTTCCAACCGAGGACGCGGGTCATCTTCGGCGCCGGGTCGCTCGCGCGTCTGGGCGAGGAGGCGCGGAACCTGGCACTGCGCCGCGCGCTGCTCGTCGCCGACCGCGGGCTGGTCGAGGCGGGGCACGTCGAGAGGGCTTCGCGTCTGCTCGAAGCGGCGGGCGTCTCCGTCTCGCACTTCCAGGACTTCGAGGCGAACCCCGACGCCGCGATGGTCGAGCGCGGGCGCGCGTTCGCCGAGGCCGAGGGCGTCGATTCGTTCGTGGGCTTGGGCGGCGGCAGCTCGCTCGACTGCGCGAAGGGCGTCAACTTTCTTCTCACCAACGGCGGGCGGATGCAGGACTACGTCGGCTACGGGCGTGCGCGGCGGCCGCTGCTGCCGATGATCGGCGTGCCGACGACCGCCGGGACGGGGAGCGAGGCGCAGAGTTACGCGCTCGTCTCGGACGAGCGGACGCACGCGAAGATGGCGTGCGGCGACCCGTCGGCCGCCTTCCGCGTCGCGCTGCTGGACGCGGAGTTGACGCTCTCGGCGCCGCGCGGCGTGACGGCCTCGGCCGGCTTCGACGCGGTCGCGCACGCCGTCGAGACTTACGTCACGACGCGGCGCAACCCGCTCTCGGAAATGTTCTCGCGCGAGGCGTGGCGGCTGCTCGAAGGCGCGTACGAGCGCGTGCTCGAAGCGCCCGAGGACGTGGAGGCGCGGGGCCGGATGCTGCTCGGCGCGCACCTCGCGGGGGCGGCCATCGAGAACTCGATGCTCGGCGCGGCGCACGCCTGCGCCAACCCTCTGACGGCGCGCTACGGCGCGGAGCACGGCGCGGCGCTGGCGTCGCTGCTGCCCTCGGTCGTCCGCTGGAACGCCGCGGAGGTCGGCGCGCGCTACGCCGAGCTGTCGGGCGAAAGCGGCGCGGGCGGCGAGGCGCTCGCGCGCCGCCTGGACGGGTTGGCGGCGGCGGGCGAGTTGAGCCGGAGACTTTCGGAGTCGGGCGTGCCAAGGGAAGATTTGCCCGCGCTCGCCACCGAGGCGGCGGGGCAGTGGACTGGGCGCTTTAACCCGCGCGCGTTCGACGCGGCGGGCGCGCTGGAGGTGTACGAGTGGGCGTACTGAAGAGAAGGATGAAGGATGAAGGCGGGAGGATGAAGGCGGCCGAGACGGAGCCGCGCGGCCTACGGCGCCGCGACTTCTTGCTGCTTCCTTTCGCGCTCGGGCTTCTGCCTTCGGCCGCGCGCGCGAGCTGGGATAGTTTTGTGACGCCGGCCGACAGTTGGCCGCAGTTCCGCGGGAACCCTCTGCTGTCGGGCTACTCGGGCTCGCAGGTCGGCGGGAACTTGCGCCACCTCTGGTCGGTGGACGCGGGCGAGTCGGTCGAGTCGTCGGCGGCCATCGCGGGCGGCGCCGTCTACGTCGGCACGCAGAGGGGCGAGCTGGTCTCCGTCAACCTCGCCGACGGGCGCGAGCGTTGGCGCTACAACGCGGGCAACCCCATCGGCGAGTCTTCGCCCGCGGTCTCGCGCGGCGTCGTCTACGTCGGCGACCTCGGGGGCGTGCTCCACGCCGTGCGCGCCGACACGGGCGCGCGCGTGTGGACGTTCAAGACGGGCAGCGAGATCAAGTCGTCGCCGGTCGTCTCGGCGGGCCGGGTCGTCGTCGGCTCGTACGACACGCACATCTACTGCGTCGCGGCGGCGACGGGCCGGCAGCTCTGGAAGGTGAAGACGGCCGGGCAGGTGCACTCGACCGCAGGGGTGGCGGAGGGCGTGGCCTACGTCGCCGGGTGCGACGAAATCCTGCGCGGCGTGCGGATCGCGACGGGGCGCGAGGTGGTGCAGGTGCGGTCGGGCGCCTACACCGGCGCCAGCCCGGCGCTGCTGGCGGGCAACGCCTTCTACGGCACTTTCAACAACGAGGTGCTCGGCGTCAACCTCGTCTCGCGCCAGATCGGCTGGCGCTACCAGAACCCGCAGCGGCAGTTCCCCTTCTACTCGTCGGCGGCGGTCATCGAGGCGCGCGTCGTCGTCGGCGGGCGCGACAAGATGGTTCACTGTCTCGACGCCTACACGGGGCGCCCGCACTGGACGTTCGGGACGCAGGCGCGCGTCGAGTCGTCGCCGGCCGTCGCCGCCGGGCGCGTCTTCATCGGCTCGAACGACGGCCGCCTCTACGTGCTGGCTTTTGGCGACGGCCGGAAGCTGGCCGAGTTCAACCTCGGCGCGCCGGTCTCGGCCTCGCCGGCCATCGCTTCGGGGCGCGTCGTCGTCGGCTCGCAGGACGGCAAGCTCCACTGTTTCGGGTGAAGTAGTCAGGAGACAGTAGAAACAGAGGCGGGGGGGGGGGGGGGG
>DASVQX010000027.1:0-73446 GCA_036388915.1 Pyrinomonadaceae bacterium | reverse complement strand
GACGCGGCCTTGAAGACGTAAATCTTCAAGGCCGCGTCTCCGTGTCTCAGCGGTTGAAAGCTTTTTACAGAACCTTCGACAAACGCTTACGGCAGGTCGGGCTTCGACAGCGGCGAGCCCTTGTCGCCGACGTACACGTCGAGCACGTTGAAGTTCGACGGGATCATCGTCGCGAAGGCGTGGTTGGTCACCAGCAGCGAGCCGTGGCCGTCGAAGGCGATGTTGGCCGGCGAGTCGTACGGGAAGACCGGGCTGCCCGCGGGGTTCGTCAGCCTTCCGACCTCCGCGCCGGCCGGGTTGAGGATGGAGACGCCCGACGCGAGCGGCGTCGCGATGGCGACGTAGAGGTTGCTCGACTTGCCGAAGGCGATGCCGTCGGGGATGTCGCCCGGCGCGAACGCCTTGAAGACCGCGAGGTCGGACGCCTGCGGCTGAGCGACGAGCGGCAGCGTGTAGATGAAGGGCATGCCCGTCGGGTCAATCGAGACGACGACGAAGACCTTCGAGCGGTCGGGGCTGAGGCGGAGGCCGTTGGCGCCGATGCCGTTGGGGACGGTGCCGAGGCGCGCGTCCTGGAACCAAATCTGCGGCGTGCCGCCGCCCGCCGGGACGCGCCAGATGGTCGCCTGCAAGGAGTCGGTCACGTAGGCGCTGCCGTCCTCGTCGAACGCGATGTCGTTCGGAAGCGAGGGCGCGTCGAAGAACGTCGGCGAGCAGGGCGCGTTGTTGCCGTCGCACGCGGGCAGGTCGGGGAAAGGCGCCGAGTAGGACTCCTGCTGACCCGAGCCGGTGTCGATGCGGTACATGCCGAGCTGGATGTTCAGGACGTAGAGCCGGCCCTGGCCGTCGAAGGCGATGCAGGAGTTGGCGTGCTCGAACGCGAGCGCCTCGCCCTGCGTCGTGTAGGTCGCTTCCGTCGCGCCGGTGTCGCGGTTGAAGGCGACGACCGTCGAGGGGCCGGTGCCGGCGGTGCCGAAGCGCGCGGGGCCGGAGACGTATACCTTGTTGCCCTTGACCGCGATGCCTTCGGGGAAGCCGGGGGGAGTCGGGAACGTGGCCAAAACTTTGGCGTCGCCGTAGGGGCGCGCGTGCGGCGAGTCGGCGCTGACCGTGGTGAGAAGCGAGGTGGAGGCGGCCGTCGCGGCGAGTAGGACGGCGGTGGCGATTCTGGGGAGTCTCATTTTAAGAAACCTTTCTATGACTGGCGATGATGGGCTCAAGCGCTGGGCGGCGTCGGGTGACCGGCCTGCGCGCTTCCGGATGTCCTCTGCACACTAAGGCGGAAAGCGCGCGCGAAAAGGATCACGGCGGGAACTTTTTTTCCCCCGAGACGTTCCGGCCCGCGCGTCGCGGCGCCGGGGCGCTCCCCGCTCCACCCTCAAGCGGGAATTGAGATACACTCTGGACTCGCTTATGAGACTCGCGGACAGGACGGCTTTCATCACGGGCGGCGGGCGCGGCATCGGGCGCGCGGTGGCGCTCCTCTTCGCGCGGGAGGGCGCGCGCGTCTTCGTCGTCGCGCGCACGGGCCCGGAGGTCGAGAGCGTCGCGGCCGAGGTGCGCGCTGAGCACGACCACGTCGCGGGGGGCGCGGCCTCTCACGCGGTCTGCGACGTGGCCGACCCCGCCTCCATCTCGCGCGCCTTCGAGGCGGCGGCCGGGTTCTTCGGCCGCGGCGCCGACATCCTCGTCAACAACGCGGGCGTCGCCGAGAGCTCGAAGTTCGCCGACACGTCGGACGAGTTCTGGCGCCGCCACCTGGACGTGAACCTCTCGGGGACGTTCTACTGCATGAGGGAGGCGCTGCCGCACATGGTCAAGCGCGGGTGGGGGCGCGTCATCAACGTCGCCTCCATCGCGGGCAAGACGGGCGCGCCCTACATCGCCGCCTACGCCGCGTCGAAGCACGGCGTGCTGGGGCTGACGCGCTCGGCCGCGGTCGAGGTCGCGCGGACGGGCGTCACCGTCAACGCCGTCTGCCCCGGCTACGTGGACACGGACATGACGACGCGCGCGGTCGAGAACATCCAGGCCAGAACCGGGCGCGGCGCCGAACAGGCTTTGGAGGCCATCAAGGGCATGAGCCCGCAGCACCGCCTCGTCACCCCCGAGGAGGTCGCCGCGCTCGCGCTGCTCCTCGCCTCCGAAGACGGGCGCGGCATCACGGGGCAGGCCATCAACGTTGACGGCGGGGCCGTCCTTTTCTGAATGAAGACCATCAACCCCAAATCGCTCGGGCGCCCGCGCGGGTACGCCAACGGTCAGTTGACTTCGGCGGACGCGCGGCTGCTGTTCGTCGCGGGGCAGATCGGCTGGGACGAGGGGCAGCGTCTGGTGAGCGACGACTTCGTCGAGCAGTTCGACCGCGCGCTGCGCAACGTCCTCGCAGTTGTCTCGGAGGCGGGCGGCGCGCCGGGCGGCGTCGCGCGCATGGTCGTCTACGTCACGGACAAGCGCGAGTACGTCGCGCGCACCGCGGAGATCGGCGAGCGCTGGCGCGCGCTGATGGGGCGGCACTACCCGGCGATGGCGCTCGTCGAGGTCAAGGGTCTGCTCGAAGACGGCGCGAAGGTCGAGATCGAGGCCACGGCCGTCCTCTGAAGTCTCTGCGGTTAATTCCCACCCGATATTCGCCCAAGTGAAGGCCGCCCTAAACGCGAAGCCATGATTGAGCCGAAAAGTTTTCTCTACGAAGTGCGCGACGGCGTGGCGTGGGTCACGCTCAACCGGCCGGAGCGCCTGAACGCGCTGACCTTTGAGGTCTACCGCGAGCTGACCGACGCGTTCGCCGCGCTGCGCGACGAGACGGAGGTGCGCGCCGTCGTCGTCACGGGCGCGGGGCGCGCCTTCTGCTCGGGCGGCGACGTGCGCGACATCATCGGCGAGTTGCAGTCGCGCGACGCGGCGGGGCTTTTGGAGTTCACGCGGCTGACCTGCGAGCTGGTGCGCAACATGCGGCAACTGCGCAAGCCCGTCGTCGCTTCCTTAAACGGCACGACCGCCGGCGCGGGCGCGTGCATCGCGCTGGCCGCCGACCTGAGAATCGCCTCGACCGAGGCGCGCATCGCGTTCCTCTTCGTGAAGGTCGGGCTCTCGGGCGCGGACATGGGCGCGGCGCACCTGCTGCCGCGCGTCGTCGGACTCTCGAAGGCGACCGAGCTGCTCTACACCGGCGACTTCATCACGGCCGACGAGGCGCTGGCCTGCGGTCTCTACAACCGCGTCGTCGCGGCCGGCGAGCTTGAGGCGGAGACGCGCGCGTGGGCGGAGCGTCTGGCGCGCGGGCCGTCGTTCGCGCTGGCGGTGACGAAGGAGATGCTTGAGCGCGAGATGGACGTGACGCTCGACACCGCGCTCGAACTCGAAGCGCAGGCGCAGGCGGTCTGCATGCAGCACCCGGACTACGCCGAGGCGTTCCGCGCCTTCACGGAGAAGCGCGCGCCGCGCTTCGGCGGCGCGCCGCCCGCGAAAGGATGACCCGCACCCGGCTCACAACCGCCGCCGCCTTCGCGCTCGCCGCCGCCTTCGCGCTCGCGCCCGGCGCGGAGCCGCGCGCGGACAAGGCGCCGGCGCGCGCGGACAGTTTCCGGCGGGTGCCGAAAGTCAACGCCGATGCGCCGCCCGATCGCGCGGCCTTCGAGTTCGAGTCGGGCGGCTTCAACTATCACGTCGCGGCCAACGGCAACGGCCGCCGGATGAAGCGCGACCGGGCGCGACGCTTCAACCTGTGGCTCGCGGGGCGCAACTTCGTCGAGGGCTTACGCTTCGCCGTCCATGAGGGCGACCTGCTGCTCCTCTGCGAGCTGAACGACGGCGAGGCGCGGACGGGGCTGGTCGTGCGTCTTGAGCAGCCGTCGATGCGCGCGCTCTGGCGCAGCCCCGTCCCGGCCGCCGAAGTCGGCGAGCCGCTGCGCGACGGCCACGACCTCTACGTGACGGGCGCCGACTTCGTCGCGCGGCTCGACCTGCGGACGGGCGGGTACGTCTGGCAGCACGAAGAGATCGGCGACGAGATCGCGGAAGTGCGCGGCGGCGCGGCGCGCCCCTTCGGCTCCTTCGAGACGCCGGAGCCGGCGGGCGACGCGGTTCTGTTCCGCGAGCGGGCGGTTTACAATCCGCCGAGGACGCTGGTCGTCAACCGCAAGACCGGCGACATCATCCGCATCGAGTAAGGGGCACCCAAGGGATGCAGCGCGACCGATTCATCGAGGAGACGCCTTTCTTCACCGACGAGCACGCGCGGCTCGCGGCGGGCGTGGCCGACTTCGCCGCGCGCGAGGTCGAGCCGCTGTCCGCGCGCGAGGACGGCGCCGAGGCGGACGGGCACTTCCGCGCGCTGCTGGGCCTGCTGGCGCAGGCCGACCTCCTGAGCTACGCGGTGGCGCGCGGCGACGGCACGCCGCTCGACGCGCGCGCCCTCTGCCTCGTGCGCGAGTCTCTGGCCTACCACTCGCCGCTCGCCGACCTCGCCTTCGTCATGCAGGGCCTCGGCACCTACGCCGTCTCGCTCGCCGCGCCCGAGCACGTCCGCGAGTTCTGGCTCGCGCGCGCGCGGTCGGGGCGGTCGATAGCCGCCTTCGCGCTGACGGAGCCGGAGGCCGGCTCGGACGTGTCGGCCGTCCAGACCTCTGCGGCGCGCGACGGCGACTCCTACGTCATCCGCGGGGGCAAGTGCTTCATCTCGAACGCGGGGCTGGCGGACTTCTACACGGTCTTCGCGCGGACGGGGACGCGCGCCGACGGCCGCGCGGAGCTGTCGGCCTTCGTCGTCGGCGCGCGGATGCCCGGCTTCCGCGTCACCGAGCGGACGGAGCTCGTGGCCGCGCACCCCATCGGCGAGGTCGAGTTCGACGGCGTGCGCGTGCCGGCCGAAGACCGCGTCGGCGAAGAGGGCGACGGCTTCCGCCTCGCGATGCAGACGATGGACATGTTCCGCGCCAGCGTCGGCGCGGCCGCCTGCGGGATGGCCCGGCGCGCGCTCGACGAGGCGGTGCGCCACGCGCGCACGCGCCGCCAGTTCGGCGTCACGCTCGCCATGCACCAGCTCGTGCAGGAGAAGCTGGCCGTGATGCAGACCGAGATCGACGCCGCGCGCCTGCTCGTCTACCGCGCCGCCCACCTCAAGGACGCGGGCGCCTCTCCTTCCCTGCTGACGCGCGCGGCGAGCGAGGCCAAGTACTACGCCACCGAGGCCGCGCAGCGCGTCGTGGACGAGGCCGTCCAGATACACGGCGGCTCCGGCCTCGTCCGCGGCTCCGTCGTCGAGCGCCTCTACCGCGACGTGCGCGCGCTCCGCATCTACGAAGGCACCACCGAAATCCAAAAGCTCATCATCGCCCGCGAGCTGCTCAAGGAATAAAGACCCGAGGCATGAAGATCAACGTCATCGGCGGGGGGCCGGCCGGGCTCTACTTCGCGCTTCTGATGAGGCGGCACGACGCGTCGTGCGAGGTGACGGTGTACGAGCGCAACCCGCCGGACGCGACGTTCGGGTGGGGCGTGGTCTTCTCGGGGCGCACGCTGAGAAATTTGCGCGAGGCCGACCCGGAGTCGCACCGACGCATCACCGAGAGCTTCGAGACGTGGGACAACGTCGATGTCGTTTTGCGCGACGAGAAGATCAGCGTGCGCGGCAACGACTTCTCGGGCGTCGCGCGGCTCGCGCTCCTCAACGTCCTACAGGGGCGCTGCCGCGAGCTGGGCGTCCGGCTCCTCTTCAACACGGCGGTCGAGGACGTGGGCGCGCTCGCCGACGGCTGCGACCTGCTCGTCGGCGCGGACGGCGTCGGGAGTTTGGTGCGCGAGCGCTACGCGGATGAGTTCCGCCCCGCGCTCGCGCAGGGGCGCAACAAGTACATCTGGTACGGCACGCGGCGGCTCTTCCACGGGCTGACGCTCACCTTCCGCGAGTCGGAGGCGGGCGTCTTCGCCGCGCACTCCTACAAGTTCGGCAGGGAGTTGAGCACCTTCATCGTCGAGTGCGACGAGGGGACTTGGGCGCGCGCGGGGCTCGACCGGATGCCGGATGCGGAGGCGCGCGGCTACCTCGCGCGCGTCTTCGGGCGCGACCTCGCGGGCGAGGAGCTTTTGTCGAACAACTCGCGCTGGATAAACTTCCTGCTGGTGAGGAACGGGCGTTGGAGCCGCGGCAACGTCGTGCTGCTCGGCGACGCGCTGCACACGGCGCACTTCTCGATCGGGTCGGGGACGAAGCTCGCCATCGAGGACTCGATTGCGCTCTTCCGCCACGTCTCCGCGTGTGCGGGCGGGGCGGACGTTTCGGCCGCGCTCGAAGAGTTCGAGCGCGAGCGCCGCCCCGTCATCGAGGAGTATCAGCAGGCGGCCGACGAGAGCCGCGTCTGGTTCGAGCGCGCGGGTGAGCACTACGCGCGGCTCGCCCCGCTGCCCTTCGCCTACAGCCTGATGACGCGCAGCCGCCGCGTCGATATGGAGAGCCTGCGGCGGCGCGACCCGGCCTTCGTCGCGGCCTACGAGGAGGCGGCCGCGCGCGCGTGAGTAAACCGATGACGAAGACGACAACGACACGTAAGGCCGTCAGCGCCCTCCTGCTCGTCGCAGCGTTTGCCGCGGGCGTGGGCTTGCCGCCGATTCGTGTGGCGGCGGGGCAGCGGGCGGAGGCTCGCGAGGCGCGCGTGCCGCGCGGGCCGCTGTGGGAGGTGACGGGGCGGCGCAGGGTGGCGCTGCTGGTCTCGAAGTCGCTGGTCGTGGACGCGCGCGAGCCGGCGCTCGCGGCGCTCGCAGACTACAGGCGCGCGCTGGCGGGCGACCCGCCGCGGCTGCACGCGGCCGGCGCGCGGCTCATCGCGGCCAAGCTCAACAAGTACATCCGCAAGTCGCGGATGATGAGCGCGGCCGAGGACTACGCGGAGGCCGACCTCATCCTCGTCTTCAAGGTGACGGCGCAGCGCCGCTCGGCCATCCCGACCGAGCCGTTCGTCTGGGGCAAGCTGTACGTCATCGCGCTCGGCGCCGACCGCGCGGCGCGCGTCGTCTGGGAGTCCGAAGGCGACCAGACGCCCGCCGAGGAGGCCGCCGAAGACTTCCTCAAAGCCTACCGCGCCGCGCGCGGCGAGAAGTAAGTCGAAGGATGAAGGCGGAAGGGTGAAGGATGAAGAGGACGCTGAACGGCCGTCACTTCATCCTTCACCCTTCCGCCTTCATCCTTCATCCTTCCAACGCGGCGGGAGGAGGCGTCGTCGGCCGTCCGTTGAGAGCGCGACGGACGGGTCTTTGACGCCTTCGCGATCCCAGAGCTTACAGGTGACCTGCTTGTGCGACTGGTCGAGCGCCTCGCAGTAGTTGGTGTAGGTGCAGCGGCGCACCTCCGAGCCGCGGCCGGCGAGCGTCTTGAGAAACCAGTCGGGGTCGGCGAGCGACTGGCGCGCGGCGCCGACGATGTCCGCGTCTCCGCGCCGCAGAATCTCCTCGGCCAGCTCGAACGTCCCGACGCCGCCGGCGGCGACGACCGGCGTCTCGAACCCTTCGGCGCGCACCGCGTCCCTCACCGCGCGCGCGAGCGAAAGGTTACGGCCGAACGGGCCGCGCGCGTCCGACAAAACGGTCGGCATGCACTCGTAGCCGCTCGGCCCCGTGTAGGGGTAGACGGCCTGGCCCACCTTCGGCTGCTTCGCGTCCTCGAACTTCCCGCCCTTCGACACCGAGAGAAAATCCAGCCCCGAGCGCGCGAACTCTGCCGCGTAAAGGGCGGCGTCTTCGACGCGGCTTCCCCCGTCAATCACCTCGTCGCCGAGGAAGCGCACGCCGACCGTGTAGTCCGCGCCGACGCGCTCGCGCACCGCGCGGTAGACTTCGAGCGGGAGGCGGACGCGCGCCTCGGGCGAGCCGCCGTAGCCGTCGGCGCGGTCGTTGCGGCGGCTGAGGAACGAGGCCATCGTGTAGGCGTGCGCGTAGTGCAGCTCGACGCCGTCGAAGCCCGCCTCGCGCGCGCGCCGCGCCGCGTCGGCGAAGAGGCCGGGCAGGACTCGGGGCAGCTCTCGGACGTGCGCGAGGTGCGTGTCGGTCACGCGCTCGCGGTAGCCGAAGCGCAGCGCCTCAAGCTCGCGCTCGTCGAGAACCTTCTCCAAAACTTCGTCGGGCGCGTCCTTCAGGAAGGCGCGCACGGCCGGCTCTTCGAGCGAGAGCCAGCCGTCGTCTTCCGTCACCCCGGCGAGCGCGCGGCGGTGGCGTTCGGAGACGGCGAGGAAGCGGTCGAAGAACTTCGCCTTCTCGGGGCGCCGCTTGACGGAGAGGAAGTCGATGATCTGGATGAAGAGACGCGTGCGGCCGCCGCTCTCGCGCCGGACGGTCTCGACCAGCTCGCGGAGTCCGGGGAGGAAGCGGTCGTGGCCGATGCGGAGCAGCGGGCCGGAGGGCACGTCGCGGATGCCGGTCGCCTCGACGACGACGGCGCCGGGTCGCCCGGCGGCGAAGCGGCCGTACCATTCGAGGTTCTCGCGCGTGACGAAGCCGTCCTCGGTCGCGCGCCAGGGCACCATCGCCGGCACCCACGTCCGGCTCTCAAGCTCGACGCGGCCGACCTTGATCGGTCGGAAGAGCAGCGCGCGCGCGGCCTCGTCCCGTGTGGGCCAGCGCGCATCGGGGAGCGGATGTCTGACGGCGGGTTCGGGGTGCCACATAAGGGGTTCGAGCGTGCGAGTGTATTACACTCGGCGGCGGGATGGCGATTCACGTCGGGACTTCGGGTTGGAGCTACGGGCATTGGGAGGGCGTGCTCTACCCGCCGGGGCTTGAGCCGCGCGCGCGGCTGAAGCTCTACGCGCGCGCGTTCGGGACGGTCGAGGTCAACAGCAGTTTCTACCGCTGGCCCCGGCGCGAGTCGTTCGCGCGCTGGCGCGACTCGTCGCCCGGCGGCTTCGTCTGGACGTTCAAGGCGCCGCGCGCGTTGACGCACTCGGCGCGGCTCTACGCGCCCGAGCGGCGGCTGGCGGAAGTCTGCGCCGGGCTGGAACGGCTCGGGCCGAAGCGCGGCGTGCTGCTCGTCCAGCTCCCGCCGGGGCTGGAAGTTGACTTGCCGCGCCTCGGATACTTTCTTTCAATCGTCCCCGAAGGTTTAAAGGTCGCGGTCGAGTTCCGCCACCCGAGCTGGCACCGCGAGGAGGTCTTCCGCCTGCTCGAAGCGCGCGGCGCCGCCTACTGCGTGATGAGCGGGGCGCGGCTGCCGTGCGTGCTGCGCGCCACCGCGCCGTTCGTCTACGCGCGGCTGCACGGCCCCGACCGCGAGCACCTCTACGGCGGCTCTTACTCCGAAGACGACCTCCGCTGGTGGGCCGACAGAATCGGAGAGTGGGCGCGGTCGGGCCGAGACGTGTACGCCTACTTCAACAACGACGGCGGCGGCAACGCCGTCCGCAACGCCGCGCGGCTGCGCGAGCTGTTGGGCGTCTAAGGTCTCAAACACTTCACTACTCGACGACGACGCGGTCCGTGCTCCCGCGGCCGAAGGTCTCGGGGGCGTACATCTCCTCGGCCTTCGCGGGCGGGACGACGAAGAGGCCGGGCGTCGTCGCGCGCGCGAAGTAGACGAACTCGTGCTCGCCCTCCCACAGCAACGCGGCGAACGCCTCGGCGCGCTCGTCGCGCAGATTCTGGTGCTCGTACCAGGTCCCGAGCCAGTAGCGGTAGTAGTCCGTCACCCCGCGCCCGTATCGCGCGACCCCTTCCTCGCGCGCGCCGCGTGGCAGCGGCCCCGTCGTCGCCAGCTCCGGGTTCAGAGCTTCCAGCCCCGCCGGCAGAGGGTCAACGAGCGCGACGTGGTAGCGCCGCGCCGGGTTGAAGAACCGCACGCGCACACGCACGCGCGCGCCCGCTCGGACGTGCCACAGCCCCTCTGCGTCGCGCCGCACGTCCGCGGGGTCGTCCACCGCCTCGTACGCGCGCCCGACGCGGAAGCCGTAGTCGGCCGCCTCGACGTTCAAATTCGACGGCGCGTACGTGGCGCCGACGCGGAAGTAGAGTCGCCCCGTGCCCTCCTTGCCGATGGTCAGCGGGACGGGCGCGCCGCCCGGAGTGGCCGTGCGCGACACAAGCTCCGACATCGGGAGTTCGAGACTGCGGCGCTCGGGGCTGCGCCCCTTGAACGCGTGCTCGCCCGCGAACGACTGGCCCAGCCAGACGCGCGCGACGAAGTCTGGCGTCTCGCGCTCGTACGTCCTGAAGTAGCGTTCGAGCGCGAGCAGGATGAAGACGTTCTCCTGCGTGTTCGCCCACCGCCCGCGCCGCCGGCCGCCGAGCAAGCCCCGGACGAGCTTCGGGATGAGGTCGCTCTCGGGGCGGTCGCCGATGAGCGCGTCGAGGACGACGCCGTCGGCGCGGCGGTCGGAGTGAAGAATCGTGTAGGCGCCGTCTTCGTATGAGTCCGCGAAGTGCGCCGCGCCCGCCGTCTCGACGACGCGGTTGTTGAAGTGGCGGCGGACGGCCTCGGCCTCTTTCGCCGAAGCGGCGTCGCCCGAGAGCACCGGCAGCAGCCAGCCCAGCGATTCGACCGAGAGCTTTTCGACGCCGCCCGACGCGGCGATCACGCGCCGCGCGCCCGCCGCGTCGCGCTCGCCCATCAGCGCGCGCACGTAGAGCGCGTACGACTCAATCGCGCGCCGCGACTCGGCGCCGTACTCCTTCGGAATCTTCGACCCGACTTGCCGCAGGTAGCCGAGCGCGCGCGCCTCCATCCCGTCGGGCACGCTAAAACCTTTCGAGCGTGCCCGCGCCAGCGCGTGCGCGACGTGCGCCGAGACGAAGGGCACCGACGCCTCGCCGCGACGCCAGAAGCCGAAGCCGCCGTCCTCGTTCTGCAAGCCCCGCAGGCGTTCGAGGTCGGCGCCGATTGACGCGCGCAGCTCCGAGGGCGCGGGCAGCCCCTTCGTCCCGAAGGCGGCGAGCACGTCCGAGAGCGCGACGACCGAGATGACGCGCGACGCCACCTGCTCGCCGCACTCGAACGGGTAGCGGTAGAGGTAGACGAAGGCGTCGGTCAACTCCTGCAACTGCGTCGAGGAGGTCTGCACCTCCAGCCCGCCGAACTCGCCGAACGCGCCGGCCGGCGCCTTCACGGCTTGGACGGCCGCGCCCTCGTCGATGACGCCGTAGGTGGCGAACGCCTCGGTCGTCGCGGGCGTGTAGACGGGGAGCGAGAACTCGGCGGCGTCCGAGCCGCCGCCGGCCCCCGACGCGACGGCCGCGACCTGAAAGCGCGCCGTGCCGGCCTTCGCCGCCGCGACGGGGAAGCGCACCTCGACGCGGTCGCCCGCAGGCACCGTCAGGCGCCGCCCCGCGCCCGACGGCAGCACGGCGTTCGTCGCGCGCACGGCGACGCTTACCTCAGCGTCGCGCTCGGTCTGGTTCTGCAAGACGACGGGCAGCTCCGCCCGGTCGCCGAAGTTGAGGAAGCGCGGCGCCGAGGGGCGCGCCATCAGAGGCAGCCGCGCCGTGACCGCCGACTCGCCCGAGCCGGCGAGGCGCCCGCCCGCGACCGAGACGGCCGTCACCCGGTAGCGCGTCAGGTTGTCGGGAAGTTTTACTTTGACCCGCGCGCGCCCCGAGGCGTCGGTCGGCAGCGACGCGGCGAAGACGGCGAGCGCGTTGAAGTTCCTTCGCAGCACCAGCTCAGGCTCGGCCGGCTCCACTCCCGATCTGGTGACGACCCGCACGGAGGGGGAGACTTCACGCATGTAGGGCGCTGACACCGCCATCTCCGCCACATGCCTCGGGACGACTTTAAAAGCGCGCGAGTAGTCCACGCCCCCGCCGCCCCCGCCTGCCCCGCCGCCCCCAGTGCCGGGGGCGCCGGCGCCCAAGTTGCGGTCGCCCAGCGTCATGCTCAGCCTGTGCTCAAGCTCCTCCGCGCTCGCCAACTCGACGTGCCCGCGCAGGTGGAAGTCGTCCGTCGCGGCCTCGCGCTCGGCGTAGAAGGCCGAGAGCGGGTCTGCGAGCTTGTAGTCCGCGAGCGCCAGCACCGACTCGTCCACGACGACGACCGCCGTGTCCGTCCCCGCGACGCCGCGCCCCTGCGCGTCGCGCACCTCCACGTCCACGAAAGTCTCGCCGCCCGGCTCAAGCGCCGCGTCGCGCGGCGTCGCCTTCACGCTCAGGCGTCGCGCGGCCGCCGGCACCGCGACGTTGAGCTCGCCCGACGCGTAGGCCGGGCGCTTCGGCAGCGACGGGCGTTCACGACCGTCCTCGTCAACGCGCGCCGCCGCGCCGACCAGATCGACCTGCACGCGCACGTTCGGCGTCCAAGCCTCTTCGAGCGGCACGCGCAGGACGTGCGACGCGCCGTCCACACGGAAACGCTCGGTGCGCAGGACGCCCGAGCGCCGCAGCGTCAGAAGCCCCTCGGCCGGCGCGAACGGCGCGCGGACGAGTATCTCGGCCACGTCGCCGGCGCGGTACTCCCTGCGGTCGGGGATCAACTCGACCTTCTCCTGCTCGACGCCGCGCGAGGGCGGCGTCTTCCCGCCCGCGACCCACAGCGTCAGCTCGCTCTCGTTAACTCGGCCGCGCTCGTCGCGCACGCGCGCCTTCAGTTGGTAGACGCCGCCGCCGCCCGTCGGGAGCACCGCGCCGAACTCGCCGCCCGTGCTCCCGACGACCAGCTCGCGCGCGTCCGCCTCCTTCTGCACCCACTCGCCTTCCTCCTGAACGTAGTCGAGCCGCGCGAGGCGCAAGTGTACGTCGCGCCCGGCGACCGCGCGGCCGTCGATGTCGGTGACGACGAGCCGCACGTCGAACGGCTCGCCCTCGCGGACGAAGGTGCGCGCGGTCTTCAGGCCCACGTAGACCTCCGACGGGTGGACGAGCATCGTCGTCTCGGCCGAGAGCGCCTGACGGTTCACGTCCGCGACCTGCGCCGTCGCCGTCACGCTCGTCGGGCGCGGCGGGTCTACCGAGTCGAAGTCGATGCGGAGCGCGTGACGGCCTTCGGCGTCGGTGCGGCCCTTGAGCTGTTGCGGCGCCGTCGCGCCGGAGACTGGCGCGACGCCCCACCACGGCGACCACGCGCCGAACGTGTAGTCGGCTCGACCCGGCGGCGTGTAGCCGACGGCGCGCGCCTCGACCGTCCACTTGACCTCCGCGCCGGGGAGACCGCCGCCCGCGTAGTAGCTCGCCCCGACGGTCGCGGTCGCCGACCCGCCGACGAAGTGCGGCGCCTCGGACGCGCGCGCCTCGACCTCGAACTCGGGGCGGCGGAACTCCAGCACCTTGAAGAAGTGTAGCTGCGACGAGCCGCCGAGGTTGAACTCGACGCGCGTGTCGCCGAGGTTCATCGCCGCCGGGAGCTTGAGCGTGAGGTCGAAGCCGGCCAGCGCGTTCAAGTCCGCCGCGCCCTTCGCGACCTCGTTGCCGCGCGAGTCTTTGACGACGTAGCGGAGCGCCTCGCCCTCGCGCGGCGTGAACATCTCCGTGTCGCCGCGCGGCGTAAGCCCGACCTTTCGCACCCACCCCTTGACGCGCACCTCCTCGCCCGGCCGGTACAGCCCTCGGTCGTCGAAGACGTACCACGCCAGCCGCGTCTCATCGCCCTCGCGCCGCCACGCTTCCCGGCCGGCGCCGCCGTACTCGGAGTAAGACGGCGGCAGCACGGCCACGTCTTCGCCGAGGCGCGCGGAGAGGAGCGGCCGCCCCATCTTGTCGCCCGCGCCGAACCGCAGGCGCGCGAGGCCGTCCGCGCCCGTCACGCCCGACAGCCCCTCGGGCACGGCCGACACCTCGACGCCTGAGAGCGAGCGGCCGTCGCCGAGCGAGCTGGCCCACGCGTAGAGCGCGTCCCTGTCCGCGAAGGCGTCAAGCCCGATGTCGGTCGCCTGCACCCACGCGTCCACCGCGCCGTCGCTGGGGCCGTAGGCGTAGGCGCGCACCGGCGCGCCGCGCGGCTCGATCGGCTCGACGCGCACGAACACCTGCCCGTAGACGCGGCCGAGCGCGGGCGAAAGGTCGATGACGGTCTCGCACACCTCGTCGGGCGTGGAGCGCGTCTCGACCACGCGCTCGGAGACGAGCGTGCCGGGCGGCTTGAGCGCACGCCCTTCGCCGCCGGCCGAGGCGTCGCGGCGCTGCTCTTCGTAGGAGATGAACTGCTCCCAGTCCGCGGGCGCGACGCGGTAGAGCGAGACCTTGAGCCGGCGGCGGTTGATGGTGTAGACGCTGAAGGAGCGCCGCCGCGCGGGGTCGAGCACGACGAAGCCGTCGCCCTCCGCGAAGAGCGCCGGCTCCTCGCGCCCGACGCGGAAGGTGAAGCTGTTCGCGCCGCCGAGCGTCTGCCCGAAGTCGTCGCGCAACGCGCGCGCGACCGTGACGGTGTAGATGGTCGCGCCGCGCTTCCGGCCCGCGATCTCGACGGTGTCGCCGTCGAGCGTGACCTTAAGGTCGGGAATCGCCGGCGTGATTGTGACCTGCGAGGGTTTGAACTCGCGCGCGTCGAGCTGGTTGTTGAAATCAAGTCGGAAGTCGTCCGAGGGCGCGCAGCTCTCGCCGTAGCCGCACGCCGCGCTCTCGACCTTCAGGCGTTCGTAGGTCTTGAAGGAGAAGCCCTGCCGCCGCTTCGTCACGCGCGGCCCTTCGGCCGAAGGCGCGCCCGGCGGGACGACTATTTCGACTTTCGTTTCGGTCGGCAGCGCCTCCTTGGTCGAGCCGTCGGGCGCCACGGCGCGCAGCGCCAGCCAGCGACCGGGCTGCGAACTCTCGACGAGAGCGCGCACCTGTTCGTCCGCCGCGACCTCTTCGGCCGTGGCCTGACGCAGACGCAGCGCGAGCGCGGCCGGCTCAAGCCTGACGTGTTCGAGCACGCGCGCGGCGTCGATGCGCTGGTCGAACTCCAAAAAGATGATGGCGTCGCGCGCGACGCCTTCGCCGGCGGGGTGCGTGCGCTTGAGCGTGGGCGGTGGCGTCGAGAAGTTGTAAGAGAGCGTGCGCGGGAGCGCGCCGCCCGCGGCGGACTTCGTCCCGGCCGGCACCTCGACGGCGTAGACGGTCGCGGCCGGCAGACGGCCGCCCTCCGCCTCGGGGCGGAAGACGAGCGTCTGCGTGCCGAGCCAGCGCCACTCGCCCGCGACCCGCGGCGAGAGTTTGACGGGGATGGTCGCGGCCGCCTCTTCCTGCGACGCGACCGCGACCATCGGTTGAGAGAAGGTGAGGCTGACGGCGGGCGCCAACTCGACCTCGCCCTCGGGGGCGAAACGCAGCACTTCGAGCGCGCCGCTCGCGGCCGACGGCGGGGGCGTCCGCGCCGGCTCGGGCGGTGCGAACGCATTAGCGATGGTCTGACCCGCGCGCGGCGGCGGGAGCCCGCGCTCGCGCAAGTTGAGGCCGCGCGCGTCGCCCTCTTCCTCTTTGAGCGGGGGCAGGCGCGCGAGCAGGCGCGCGGTCTCCGACTCGGGGAGCGGCCGCCCCTCTTCGACGCGGTTCTGCGGCGCGCGCTCTTTCGGCGCGCCCGCTTCGCTCAGACGGAAGCGCAAGCCCTGCGGCTCGTCCTCCTCTTCTTCGGAGGACTCCTGTCCGACGCGCGTCGTGACGGCGTGCGTCGGAGGCGGAGCGACGTGCGTCAAAAGCATCGTCAACAACAGAAGGTTCGAGACAGCGGTCTTTGATCTCATGCTTCGGGAGCACCTCTTCAACATTGACACGCGTACGGCGAAGACGGTTGGCGCGCCAACCGTCTTCGCCGTTTAAGACACCGGCCGGGCCGGCGCGGATTCATTTTAATTACGGCGCGGCGCGAGCGGCTTTAGAAGCTCAGCTTGAGCGAGAGCTGGACGGTGCGCGCGCCGCCCGCCGCGTAGAGCGGCCCGAAGCCGCCGGCCTGCGCCCCCCACTCGCCGAAGCCGCGCGCCGAGAGCGAGCGGCCGAAGTACGTGTAGGGACGAAGCGCAGACCCCGGCCCAGGCGCGCCGACGAGGGCGAGCGTGCCGACGGGGTCGTCAAAGTTCGGGTGGTTGAGCAGGTTGAAAGCCTCGGCCCTCAGTTGGAGGTTGACCTCGTCGCCGAAGTTGAACTGGCGGCGCAGCGCCACGTCGAGCCGGTAGAACGGGAAGCCGCGCAGGGCGTTCCGCCCGAGCGTCCCCTGCCGCGACCCGCCGGGCACGACGAACGCCAACGGGTTGAGCCGCCACCCGCCCGGCGCCTCCCGGTCGGAGACGTAGGGCGACACGCCGCCCGCCAAGTCCGGGCGCAGGAACGCGAACCCGTGCGCGACGGGGAAGCCGTAGACGACGTTGAGCGGCCTCGCCGAGCGCGCGTTGAAGACCGCGTCGAGCGCCCAGTTGCGCGAGAGCGAGTTCCCCACGCCGCGGCGGAAGGGCGCGGGCAGCTTGTAGGAGGCGTAGCCCGAGAGCGTGTGGCGCACGTCGAAGTCCGACGGGCCGCGCTCGGCGTCTCCGCGCAGCAGGGCGCGCGCGGGCGCGTCCTCCGAGAAGTCGTCGAGCGACTTGGCGAAGGTATACGAGGCGAGCGCTTCGAGCGCGTTGCGCACGCGGCCGCCGAACTGTAGACGCGCCGAGTGGTAGTCGGACGCGCCGCCGTTCGTCGTCAGCCGCGCGAGCGAGAAGTCGGGCGTCGGGTCTACGAGCGTGCGCGTGAGCAACAGTCTGCGCCCGGCCGCGCCGACGTAGCCGGCCGTGAGCCTCTGCGAGCCGCCGAGCGCGCGCTCGATTGAGGCGTGCCAGCGCAGCGTGTAAGGCATCTTCAAGTGCGGGTCGAAGGCGGAGAGCGGCGCGCCCGTCGTGGCCGCCGGCGCGGCGCCGGGCGTGAACGGCACGCCGAAGGCCGCGCCGCCGAGCATGAACGGGTACGAGTCGGCGAAGGCGTGGCCCGTCTCGGCGCCGCCCGCGTCGTAGAAGAGGCCGAAGCCGGCGCGCGCCACCGTCTCGCGACCCGAGTCGTCCGAGAGCTGGTAGGAGAGGCCGAAGCGCGGCGCGAAGTTGAAGAAGGTCGTCTCCCACAGCGGCGTCCCCTCGGGCGCGAGCGCGAGCCGCGCGGGGTCTTCCGTCTGCGTGACGGCCGCGGGGCTCGCGCCTCCGCCCGCGTGCGGCGCAGGCGCCAGTTCCCAGCGCAGCCCTAGATTGAGCGTCAGCTTGTGCGAGACCTTCCACTCGTCCTGTGCGTAGGCGGCGAAGTCGTCGAAGACCGGGCGCGAGTCGCCCGCGTGCGTGAACGCGGCGTCGCGCGCGACCGTCGAGGCGAGCGCGCCCGCGACGCCGTCGAAGTAGAAGTCGCGCTCGTTCGCGCGCAGCCCCACGGCGGGCGTCAGCCTTCGGTAGTCGGCGCCGAGCTTGAAAGTGTGCGTGCCCGAGACGAAGTTGAACAAGCCGACGAGGTTGAGTTGACGTTGGAGACTCTCGGCCTCGTCGGCGCGCGCGAGCGCGGCGCCACGGCCGCCGAGGTCGAAGACGAAGGAGCCGCCCGGCCTCGTCAGAAGAGTTGTTAGAGCGCCCGTCTCCGCGTCCGTACCCGGCCCGAACGCGCCGCCGAAGCCGTCGAGCAGGAGTGAGCCGCGCGCGCGGACGCGGCTGTAGTTGGCGCGCACCTCCACCGCGGACGAGGTCGAGGGGAGATAGTTGAGCGTGCCGGTGAGCGTCTGCGCCAGACTCCGCACGCGGCTCAGGGTGTTCGGCGTCGTGCCGAAGGCGGCGCGCTCGTCGGACGACGAGCCGGCGGCGCCGTAGCGCGCGTTGAGGCTCAGGCGGTCGGTCGCCACGTGATCGACGCGCAGGACGAAGGAGTCGAGTCGCGCGGGCGTCGAGTGCGGGGCGGCGAACTCGGCGAAGCCGTCGGCGCGCGCGGCGCCCGTCGGCAGCGGGAACGCTTCGAGGAACGCGCGGACGGAATCCGGCGCGGCGAGCCTCGCCGCGAGCGAAGGCACCTCGGTAATCGTGAACGCGGGGCGACGCAATCGCTGCCCCTCGTACGAGGCGAAGAAGAAGGTCTTGTCCTTCCTGAAGGGGCCGCCGAGCGTGCCGCCGAAGTCCGCGAGGCGGTGCGCCGGCCGCCCGAAGCCCTCGCGGTTGGCGAACCAGTCGTTGGCGTCGAGCGCCTCGTGGCCGAAGTAGCCGAAGACCGAGCCGCGCAGCGCGTTCGTCCCCGAGCGCGTGATGACGTTGACGTGCGCGCCGGCCGCGCGGCCGAACTGCGCCTCGTCGGACTCGGTGTTCACGATCATCTCCTGCGTGGCCGAGGCCGGGGCCGCGCCGCTCGCGCCGCCGCCCGCGCCGAAACCCGGGGCCGCGCCCGAGGCATAACCGCCCGCGCCGCGACCGCCCTGCGTCACGTCAACGTTGGCGCTCACGCCGTCGATCTGGAAGCTGTTCGAGCGCGCGCGCTGGCCGTTGAAGGAGACGCCGCCCTGCCCGCCCGACGACGCGGGCGCCGCGCCCGGCGTGACCGTGACGAGCGAGAGCGAGCTCCGGCCGTTGAGCGGAAGCTCGGCGATTCTGGTCTCGACGACCGTGCTCATTGTCGAGTAGTTCACCGCCAACGAAGCCTGCGAAGCCTGTACCGTGACCGTCTCGGCCGCCACGCCGACCCCGTTCGCGTAGGGCGAGGGCGGCGACTCGGCGGGCACGTCAACGCGGCGCGGGTCGCCGCCGTCGGTGACAATCCTCTCCTCGACCGCGACGAACGAGGTGAACTGCGTCAACAGCCTGAAGTCTAGCCCGAGCCGCGCGACCTCTTCGCGCAGCGGCGCCGTCGCCGGGTCTTCCGACCGCATGGCGATCATGTCGCGCCCCATCAACTCGTCCACGCGGCGGCGCGCCCACAGCGTCGCCAGCACGTCGTGCGCGTCATCGGCCTCGGGGAGCGTGACCGACACGTCGCGGACGAAGTCGCCGCCCGCCGCCTTGCCGCGCAGCCGCACGCGCCCCGTCCCGCCGCGCTCGTAGCGGCCGACGACGACGACGGGCTTGGCGCCGAAGAGGTCGGGGACGACCGCCGGGTAGGTGTCCGAGACCGCGAGACCTTCCCACTCGACCGAGATGTCTGTGAGCAGCGGGTCGCGCACGCGCTCGTGGAAGCGGCGCGCGGCGGCCGAGCCGTCGTCGTTGTCGGTGACGTACTCGACCTCGCCGCGCCCGACCTCGGCCATCTTGTCGAGGAGGAAGCGGTTGGGCGAATAGCCGAAGCCCATCGAGAAGACGCGCGCGTTCGGGTGCTTCTTCACCTCGCCGATGATCTCGAAGTCGCCGCCGACCTGCCCGTCGGTCATGAAGCAGACGACGCGGACGTGGTCGGCGGCGTCCGAGGGGTCGAGCGCGGCGCGGATGGCCTTCATCATCTCGGTGCCGCCGCCGCCCGCGCGCGAGTCGAGAAACTTCCGCGCCGCCGCGAGGTTCGCCGGGGTGGCCGGGACGGGCGCGGGGAAGAGGATGCTGGTGTCGCCCGAGAAGGTGATGAGGTTGAAGGTGTCCTGCGGGTTGAGCCCGCCGAGCGCGAGCGCCATCGTCTCCTTCGCCTTCTCAAGCGGGAAGCCCGACATCGAGCCGGAGGTGTCGAGCACGAAGACCAGTTCCTTCGGGACGACCTGGGCGGGCGCGACGCGTTCGGGCGGCTGTAGGATGAGCGTGAAGAAGCGCCCGCGCGTGGAGGCGTGAGTCAGCAGGGCGTCCTCGACGCGCCCGCCCGCCACATCGTATTTGAGTGTGAAATCTTTGTTGGGGATGGCCGCCCCGCCCTTGAGGCGGACGAGGGCGCCGGCGGCGCCGCGCCGCTCGACATCTATCTCGTGCGTCGCCGACGCGACCGCTTCGAGCGGCACGCCCGCGTCGAGAGAGACCTCGATTGAGATGTCGTGGCCGGCGCGCATCCCCGGCGGCACGCGCGCCGGGTTGACGCGCGAGGCGCCGGGGGCCCCCGTCGCGGCCGGCGCGGGCGTCGGCTCGCTCGAAGACTCAAGCGACCCCGCGCCCGCGTCCGACTGTTGTCGGGCGTCGTCCTGCGGCTGCCCGTCTTCCACGCCGTTCGGGTGGACGATTGTCGGCTTCTCACTCGACGCCGCGCCCGAAGAGAGGTAGCGCGCGCCGACCGCCATCGGGAACGACCACTCGTAGGAGCCGGCCTCGTACTTGAGCGTTTCGACGTAGCTGATCGTGACCTTGACGGACTGACCGGGAAGGATGTTGGCGACCGACTGCGTGAAGATGTTCGGGCGCTCCTGATCGAGCAGAGAGGCGACGTGGCCCCGCGCGCGCGCCTCCTCGTAGACGGCCTGCGCCTGTTCGCGCCGCATGATCTTTGCGCGGATGGTGCGTCCGCCGACCGTCATCAACATGTCGTCCACGGCCGCCGCCTGCGGCAGCGGGAAGACGTAGACGGCCTCGATCTTGTCGGCGAAGGGGTTCTCGAACTCCTGCGTGACGGTGACGCGCGAGATGAAGCCGCTGACCTCGGCGCGGACGGCGGTGTGCTTGAGCGGGCACTCGCCCGCGGGCTTGCCGTCGGCGTCGAACGCGCGGAGCGACCCTTGGGTGACTTTGTCGGCCGTCTGTCGCGCGGCGGCCGGTTCGGTCGCGGCGTCGAGCGCGAAGGCGAGGAGCGCGGAGACGAGCGCCAGCGGCAGCGCCGGTCTGAGGAGAAGCCTGCGGTTCATGTTCCCTCCGTTCGGACACACCTCGGCCGGGCGTGGCTGGTCTGGGTGCGGCCGCGCGTTCGGGTCGGCTCTGTTGGATAGAAGAGTCCCTCGGGCCCGTGCGCGCGCTTGGGTGGACTCCCGGCGCGCCGGGTCAGACGTTTTGTAACGCCCCCTTGTTTCCCCTATGGATGCGGTGTCGGAGTGAAAAGGTGGTCTGGGGTCAGACGCCCGTACGAACTTTTAGATTTTGCGTCGTCGCTCGCGGGCTTCACTTGCGGGCTGCGAGCTTTATCCCGGCGCCCAGTTCGAAGAGGCCGGGGACGGTGACGGGGAGGCGACCCGCGATGCCCGTCTCGCCGAAGATGGCGCGCGCGGCCGCCGCTTGCGCGACCTCCTCGATGGCGTAGGCGACCATGTAGGCGGGCACGTCCTCGAACTGCCGGACGAGGTACGGGCCGGCGAAGGCGACGACGAGGAGCGGCTTCTTCGTCGCGATGAGTTTACGCACCAGCTCGGCCTGCGCCTCGGGGAGCGCCACCGTGCCCTTGCTCGCGGCGCGCTTGACGAAGGCCGCGACGACCACGCGCTCGGCCTTCCCCGCCTCGGCGAGCGCGGCCTCGTGCTCGGCGGCTCCGGCGCGCGGCCCGATTCTCAACACGCGCGCGCCCTTCGCGCGGCGCTGCACCTGCGGGATGAAGACGCGGCCTTCCTCATCGTCCTCGTCGGCCGCGACGACGACGAAGAGCGTCGCGGCCGCGCGCGCCGCGTCGAGCGGCAGCACGTCGCCGCGGTTGCGGAGCAGGGTCATCGAAGCCTCGGCCACGCGCTGCGCCTCGCGCACGTTCTCCGGTCGCTCGACGACGCGGTTGACCGCCGCCGGATCGACGAAGCGACTGCGCGCAAGCCCCAGCCTGTACTTGGCCGCGAGCAGACGGCGCACCGACCGGTTGACTCTCTCCTCGGTCAACTGCCCCGCCTTCAACGCCGCCTCCAGCGCGTCCACGGCCGCCTTCGGCTCGGGCGGCGTGAGCGCCACGTCGGCGCCCGCCTTTATCGCGCGCACCGCCGCCTCGCCGCCCGGATAGCCGCGCGTGATGGCGCCCATCCCGAGCGAGTCGGTGACGACCAGCCCGTCGTACTTCAACTCGCCGCGCAGCAATTCGGTCGTCATCTTCGGCGAGAGCGTCGAGGGCAGAGAGTCGCCCGTCACGTCTGGGAGCGCGACGTGCGCGGTCATCACCGCATCGACGCCCGCGCCGATGGCCGCGCGGAAGGGGACGAGTTCTACGCGTTCGAGCCGCGCGCGGTCGGCGCGGATGGCGGCCATGCCGATGTGCGTGTCAACGGCCGTGTCGCCGTGGCCGGGGAAGTGCTTGGCGGTGGCGAGCGCGCCGCCGTCGCGCGTGCCCCGCACCGACGCCGCGACGAACTCGGCGACGCGGCGCGGGTCTTCGCCGAAACTGCGGATGTTGATGACGGGGTTGTCGGGGTTGTTGTTGATGTCGGCGACGGGGCCGTAGAGCCAGTTGACGCCGATGGCGCGCGCCTCCTCGGCGATGATCCTGCCCTGACGGTAGGCGGCCTCGGTGTCGCCCGTGGCGGCGACGCCCATGTTGTTCGTGAACGGCGTCCCCGACTTCATCTGCATCCGCAGGCCCCGCTCGTAGTCGGCCGAGACTAAGAGCGGCACGCGCGCGAGCCTTTGCAACTCGTTCGTCAGCGCCGCGACCTCGTTGGGGCTGCCGCCGCGCACGAGGACGCCGCCGACGCCCTCCTCCGCGACCTGCCGCCGCAGCTCCGCGAAGCGCTCGCCGTCGAAGTTCATGTACTCGGTCTGCACCGCCACGACGACGAGTTGCGCGACGCGCTGTCGCGGCGAGAGCGAGCGCAGAGTCTCCTCGACCCACTTCGAAGCGGCGGCGTCCTGCTTCTGTCCGGGCGGCGCGGGGTGCGCGGGCGCTCCGGCGACGAGAATCGACGCGGCGAGCGCGAGCCGCGCGACGACGTGGGACGTTTGCTTCATGCGCGTTTCCATTTCGGCCAATGATAATATCCTCCGCCGCACGATGATACACGACGACGAAAAATCGGGGGGCGCCCGCGCGCGCGGCGTGGCGCCGCCACGACTCGCGAAACTTGAGTGGCTGCTCTTCCTGTCGCTCTGGCTGGCGTACGGCGTCGCGGTCAACTCGGGCAACCTCGAAGCCTTCACCTTGCAGCAGGCCGGGGTCGAGGCGTACGTCGAGCGCGGCCACCTCTACCTCGAAGGCTCGCGCGTCCCGGCCTTGCAGGTTAAGCCGGTCGTTGACGCGTTCCTCTTCGGCGGGCACGTCTACCCGGCGAAGCAGCCCGGTCAGTTCATGGCCGGCGCGCTCGCCTACCTCCCGCTCCGCGCGCTCGGCCTCTCCTACTCCGGCGACTACCTTTTGACGGCGGCGCTCGTCACCTTCCTCACGGCGTCGCTCATGACGGCGGCCGCGTCGGTCGCCATCTTCAGGACGGCGCGCGCCTTCGCCCCCGACAGTTCACGGCGCGTCTTCTGGCCGCTCGTCGCCGCGCTCTCTTACGGCTTAGGCTCGACGGCCTTCGCCTACTCCGGCATCGCGTGGCACGACTCTCTGGCCGCCGGCTACCTCGCGCTGGCGCTCTGCCTGACTTTGAGACTCGCGCGCGGCGGCGTGGGGAGACAGTCGGCGCACGCGTTCGGCGCGGGCGCGCTGCTCGGGCTGACCGTGACGACCTCGATGCTGCCGTTCCCCATGACGGCGATCGCGGGGCTGTACTTCCTTACGCTGCGCCGCTGGCGACTGCTTCCCTTCTTCGTCGCGGGGGGCTTGGCGGGGCTGGCGCCGCTGCTCGTCTACAACGCGGTCTGCTTCGGGAATCCTCTGCTCCCGGCGAACGTGGCGGGCGACTACGCCGACACCTTCTTCAAGCCCTCTTGGGGAAACTTCGCGGCCAAGTCGGTCTTCTACGCGCGCATGTTGACGCTCTACGCGCCCGTCTTCTGGGCGGGCCTCGCGGGGCTGGCGCTCTTCCCCCGCCGCCTGCGGCGCGAGCGGTTGCTTCTCTGCGGGATGCTCCTCGCGCACGCCGCGTACGTCCTCAACATCGAGGCCGACGGGACGTGCCAGTGGGGGCCGCGCTACATGCTCCCGGCGATGCCGCTGGCGTGCCTCGGGCTGGCGGGGTTCGCTACCCTGCGCGGCTCGACGGCGAGACGGGCGGCGGCGCTCTCCGTCTCGGCGTGCGCGCTCGCGTCCGCCTTCATCAACATGGTCGGGGCGGCGTACGGCGCGATGCTCTGCTACTTCCCGCACTGGGCGGTCGGACGTTACCTCTCGGAGATGTGGGCGGGCGGCGCGCGCGCGCACCCGCTCGCGGCGTGGCTCGCGCTGCCGCTCTGCGTGTCGGCGGCGCTGCTCGCGCGCGAGTTGGCCGCGCGTGCGCGCGACTCGGGGATGACGCCGCCGCCGCCGGAGTGGTAAAACTTAAGGCCGGAAACGCCACATGAAGTTACTCGGAATCGACGTTGGCACGGGCGGCAGCCGCGCGCTCGTGATAGACGAGGCGGGACGTGTGGTCGCCTCTGCGACCGTCGAGCACGCGCCCTTCGCCTCGCCGCGCGCGGGCTGGGCCGAGCAGGACGCGCGCGATTGGTGGCGCGCGAGCCGCGGGGCGGTGCGCGCGGTGCTCTCGTCCGAAGGCGTGCGCGCCGAAGAGGTCGCCTGCGTCGGGCTGACGGGTCAGATGCACGGCGCCGTCTTGCTCGACGAGCGCGACGAAGCCCTGCGCCCCTCGATCATCTGGTGCGACGTGCGCACGCACGAGCAGTGTCGCGCGATAACCGAGCGCGTCGGCGCCGAGCGCCTCATCCGGTTGGTGTCGAACCCGGCGCTCGAAGGCTTCACGCTGCCGAAGATGCTCTGGGTGAGGGAGAACGAACCCGAGACTTGGTCGCGCGTGCGCTCGGTGCTGCTCCCGAAAGACTACGTGCGGCTGCGCCTGACGGGCGACAAGGCGACCGACGTGGCCGACGCCTCGGGCACACTCCTCTTCGACGTGGGGCGGCGCCGCTGGTCTGAAGAGATGCTCGACGCGGTCGGCGTCGAGCGCGGTCTGCTCCCGCGCGCCTTCGAGTCGTCGGAGGTGACGGGGCGCGTGTCGGCGGCGGGCGCCGAGGCGACGGGCTTGGTTGAAGGGACGCCGGTCGTCGCGGGCGCGGGCGATCAGGCGGCGGGCGCGGTCGGCGTGGGACTCGTCCGACCGGGCGCGGTCGGCGCGACCATCGGCACTTCGGGCGTCGTCTTCGCCGCGACCGACCGTCCGGCGCTCGACCCGCGCGGCCGTGTCCACACCTTCTGTCACGCCGTTCCCGGCGGCTGGCACGTGATGGGCGTGACGCAGGGCGCGGGGCTGAGCTTGCGCTGGTTCCGCGACCAGTTCGGCGCGGGGCGCGACGACGGGCGCGACCCTTACGAGCGTCTGGCCGAAGAGGCCGCCGCGGCGCCGCCGGGCGCGGGGGGCTTGCTGTGGGCGCCGTACCTGATGGGCGAGCGCACGCCGCACCTCGACCCGCACGCGCGCGCCGCGCTCGTGGGTCTGACGGCGAGCCACGCGCGCGCGCACGTCATCCGCGCGATACTCGAAGGCGTCGCCTTCAGCTTGCGCGACACGCTGACCGTCTTCGGCGAGATGGGCGTGCCGGTCGAGTCCATCCGGCTCGGCGGCGGCGGGGCGCGCTCGGCGCTGTGGCGGCAGATACAGGCCGACGTGTACGGGCGCGAGGTCGAGCTGGTGGAGGCCGACGAGGGCGCGGCCTATGGCGCGGCGCTGCTGGCGGGCGTGGGCGGCGGCGCGTGGGAATCTGTGGGGCAAGCCTGCGCCGCCGCGGTGCGCGTGCGCGAGCGCGTCGCGCCGCGAGCCGAGACGGCGCGACTCATGTCCGAACGCTACGAGGCTTACCGAAAGCTCTACCCGGCGTTGCGCGGCATCGACTGAAAGCGATGCGCGCGCGGGCGCGGGAGTTAAACCGAAGGGACGAAGAAAGGGAGACGAGGACGATGACGGAAGACAAGTACGCCCCGCAGCCGGGGCACAAGTTCACCTTCGGGCTGTGGACGGTCGGCAACCGCGGCCGCGACCCGTTCGGCGACGCCGTGCGCCCGACGCTCCCGCCCAACGACGCCGCCCGACTCCTCGGCGAGGTCGGCGCGTGGGGCGTCAACTTCCACGACGACGACCTCGTCCCCATCGGCGCCGGCGCGGCGGAGCGCGACCGCATCGTCCGCGAGTTCCGCGGCGCGTGCGAGGAGAACAACCTGACGGTGCCGATGGTCACGGTCAACCTCTTCTTCGACCCCGCCTTCCGCGACGGCGCCTTCACCTCCAACGACGCCCGCGTCCGCTCCTACGCCCTCCAGAAGACGATGCGCGCGATGGATTTGGGCGCGGAGTTCGGCGCGAAGATTTTCGTCCTCTGGGGCGGGCGCGAGGGAGTCGAGACCGACGCCTGCCGCCGCCCCGACGAGGCCGTCAAGCGGCTGCGGGAGGCGCTCGACTACCTCTGCGAATACTCGCTCGACCAGAAGTACGGCTACCGCTTCGCACTCGAAGCCAAGCCGAACGAGCCGCGCGCCGACATCTACATGCCGACGACGGGCGCCTACCTCGGGCTGATCCCGACGCTCGCGCACCCGGAGCTGGTCGGCGTCAACCCCGAGGTCGCGCACGAACACATGGCGGGCTTGAACATGACGCACGCGGTCGCGCAGGCGTGGGAGGCCGGGAAGCTCTTCCACATCGACTTGAACGACCAGGTGCCGGGACGCTACGACCAAGACCTGCGGTTCGGGTCGGCGAACCCGAAGACCGCCTTCTGGCTCGTCAAGTTCCTCGAAGACGTGGGCTACGACGGGCCGCGCCACTTCGACGCGCACGCCTACCGCACCGAAGACTACGAGGGCGTCAAAGACTTCGCGCGCGGGTGCATGAGGACGTACCTCATCCTCAAGGAGAAGGGCGAGCGCTGGAACGCCGACCCGGAGATTAAATCGCTGCTCGCCGAGATAGCCGCTTCGGACGGCAACGGCGGCGCGGGCAAGTTCGAGACGGGCAAGGCGGCCGCGCTGCTCGCGCAGGACTTCGACCGGGCGGGGCTGGCGTCGAAGGGGTTGAGGTACGAGCGGCTCGACCAGCTCACCATCGACATCCTGCTCGGCGTCCGCTGAAGGCGTGCGGGAAAGACGGAAGATGATTCCAAAACTCGAAATACTGAAGCGCATCACCGACGCCGGCCTCGTCGCGGTCGTCCGCGCCGAGTCGGCCGAGTCGGCGACGCGCACGGCCGACGCGGTGCTCGAAGGCGGCTGCCCCGCCGTCGAGATGACCTTCACCGTGCCCGGCGCGCACCGCGTCATCGAGGCGCTCGCGGCGCGCTACAAACCGTCCGAGCTGATTCTCGGCGCCGGCACCGTGCTCGACCCCGAGACGGCGCGCGTCGCGATTCTGTCGGGCGCGACCTACGTCGTCTCCCCCTCGCTCAACGTCGAGACGGTGCGGCTGTGCAACCGTTACCAAGTGCCGGTGATGCCCGGCGCGATGACGGTGCGCGAGGTGATCGAGGCGTTGGAGGCGGGCGCCGACATCATCAAGCTCTTTCCGGGCGAAGCGTTCGGCCCCGCAATCATCAAGGCCATCAAGGGGCCGCTGCCGCAGGCGCCTTTGATGCCGACGGGGGGCGTTGACCTCTCGAACGTCGGCGAGTGGATACGCGCGGGCGCGGTGGCGGTCGGCGCGGGCGGGAGTCTGACCGGCGCGGCGAAGTCGGGCGACTACGCCGCCGTCACGCGCACGGCGCGCGAGTTCGTCGAGAAGATCAGGGAGGCGCGCTCTCTCTGACGCGCGGCGGGGAAGAGGGGAGACGATGAGGGTTGTCACGTTCGGCGAGATCATGATGCGGCTGGCGACGCCGGGGCGGCTGCGCTTCTCGCAGGCGCGCGAGCTTGAGCTGACCTACGGCGGCGGCGAGGCCAACGTCGCCGTCTCCTTATCCAACTTCGGCCTGGACGCGCGCTTCGTCACGCGGCTGCCCGCGAACCCCTTCGGCGACGGCGCGGTCTCGGTGCTGCGCGCGCACGGCGTGGACACCTCGTTCGTCGCGCGCGGCGGCGAACGCATCGGCATCTACTTCCTTGAGACGGGCGCGAGCCAGCGCGCGTCCGTCGTCGTCTACGACCGCGCGGCTTCGGCCGTCTCGCAGGTCGCGCCGGGCGGGTTCGACTGGGCGAAGGTCTTCGACGGCGCGGGCTGGTTTCACTTCACGGGCATCACGCCCGCGCTCGGGCCACGCGTGGCCGAGGCGACCGCCGAGGCGTGCCGCGCGGCGAAGGAGGCGGGGCTGACGGTCTCCTGCGACCTCAACTACCGCAAAAAACTCTGGACGCCGGCGCAGGCGAAGGAGACGATGACCGGATTGATGGAGTGGGTGGACGTGGCCATCGGCAACGAGGAGGACGCCGAGAAGGTCTTCGGCATCAAGGCCGAGGGCGCGGACGTGGAGGGCGGCCACGTCTCGGCCGAAGGCTACGAGCAGGTGGCGCGCACGCTCGCCGAAAAGTTCGGCCTGAAGTCGGTGGCCATCACGCTGCGCGAGAGCCGCTCGGCGGACGAGAACGGCTGGTCGGCGATGCTCCTGCACGACGGCAAGGTTCACCAGTCGCGCAGGTACGACGTGCGCATCGTAGACCGCGTGGGCGGCGGCGACTCGTTCGCGGCCGGGCTCATCTACGGCCTCTTCACCGGCCGGCTCGCGCAGGAGGCGCTCGAGTTCGCCGTCGCCGCGTCGTGCCTGAAGCACTCGGTCAGCGGCGACTTCAACCTCGTCTCGGTCGCGGAGGTCGAGGCGCTGGTCGGCGGCGACGCCTCGGGCCGCGTCCAACGCTGAAACGGTGTGCGCTTTACGAACCCAACGCCGGGCGCGTGCCGCCCTCCTCGCGGCTTCGGCGGCCGCCGGAGTCGCGCTGCTTTTGGCCGCCGGACTCTACCTCGCCGTGTCGCCGTCGGCGGGTGAGGCCGTGCCCGAGCACCCCTTCTTCAGTCAGGACGAGCGCGGACGCCCGCTCGTCATCGCGCACCGGGGCGGCGCCGGGCTGTGGCCCGAGAACACGCTTTACGCCTTCGAGCACGCCGCCGCGCTCGGCGTCGATGTCATCGAGACGGACGTGCGCGCCACCGCCGACGGCGAACTGGTCGTCATCCATGACGAGGCGCTCGGACGCACGACCGACGGCGCGGGGAGCGTCCGTCAGCTTACGCTCGCGGAGTTGAAACGGCTCGACGCCGGATACCGCTGGTCGCCCGACGGCGGGAAAAGTTTTCCCATGCGCGGGCGCGGCCTCACCGTCCCGACGCTGCGCGAAGTCTTCGACGCGCTCCCTCAAACGCGCTTCAACATCGAGCCTAAGCAGGCCGAGCCTTCGGTCGTCGCGCCGCTCTGCCGCCTGATACGCGAGCGCGGGATGAGTGCGCGCGTGATGGTCGCGGCGTTCGCCGGCGACACCATGGAGCAATTCCGGCGCGAGTGCCCGGAGGTCGCGACCTCGGCCAGCGCCGCCGAGGTGGCCGGCTTCCTCGCCCTGCAAAGGTCTGGACTCGGCGGCTCGTACGGCCCGCCGATGCAGGCGCTACAGGTGCCGGAGCGCGCCGGCTCGCTCGGCGTGCTGCTGTCGCGCGCGTTCGTCGCGGACGCGCACGCACGCAACCTGCGCGTACACGCCTGGACGGTCAACGCCGAGGCGGACATGCGCCGCCTGCTCGACCTCGGCGTGGACGGCATCATGACCGACTACCCCGACCGCCTCCTCAAAATCCTCGGCCGTCCGGCCGTCGGCCAAAACCGCCTCAACCTTTACACCCGGCGGGTTTAGGAATACAGTTGGACGCCTCAACCCAGCTACTCAAGGAGGCGAACAGATGCGACACCTAATGTCCAGAGTGCTCACCCTGCTACTGCTGACCGGGTTGCTCGTCTTTTTCGGCGAGTCCAAATCTGAGGCCAACACCTGCGCTACGGATTGCTACAACCAATACAGCGCCTGCCTCGGCTACGGCCAGGGCGATTTCTACTGGTGCTGCGCGGCTTACAACGAGTGTCTCGCGGAGAACTGCGGGAGCGCGCCGAAATGCCACCTGCCCGAACCGTACCCGCCGCAGTAAATTTATTCCGTCAACGGGGCGCCCCAAACGCGGGGACCAAAGTTGGCACACCACAGACACACAAAAGGAGAGGGCGGCCACTTTCGGCCGCCCTCTCCTTTTGATTTTATTGACGCCCCGCCGGGCGGAGATTCAAAGGGCGATGCGTCCGTGTTACAAATGTCGGCATGAGCGGAGTGGTGTTGGCGGCGGTGATGCCGGGGCCGGGCGAGGCGGTCGAGCTGCGCGAGTTGGCCGAGCCGGAGCTTGAGCAGGACTCGGCGATGCTCGCCGTCGAGCTGAGCGAGGTCTGCGGGACGGACGTGCACCTGCAACGCGGGCGGCTGGCGGGCGTCCCCTACCCGCTCATTCCGGGTCACGTCTCGGTCGGGCGGTTGGAGAAGATTCGCGGCCGCCTGCTCGACGTGGACGGGCGCGCGTTCCGCGAGGGCGACCGCGTCACCTTCCTCGACGTGCACCGCACCTGCCACGCCTGCTGGCACTGCCTCGTCGCCAAGGCGACGACGCGCTGCCCCTCGCGCAAAGTCTACGGCATCACCTACGGCCTCGAAGACACGCTGGCCGGCGGCTGGGCCGAGAAGGTCTATCTCAAGCCGGGGACGCGCCCCGTCGCGCTCGAAGGCGTTGACGCGGCGCGCTTCATGGCCGGCGGGTGCGCGCTCCCGACCGCGCTCCACGCCGTCGAGCGCGCCGACATCCCCCTCGGCTCGTCCGTCCTCGTCCTCGGCTCCGGCCCCGTCGGCCTCTCGGCCGTCGCGCTCTCGCTGATGCGCGGCGCGCTCCGCGTCATCTGCACGGGCGCGCCGGAGGGTCGGCTCGCGGCCGCGCGCGCGGTCGGCGCCTCGGCCACGCTCGACGTGGAAGCGCACGCGCCCGAGGAGCGCGCCGCGTGGGTTCTGGCCCAGACCGAGGGGCGCGGCGCCGACGTGTGCATCGAGGCGACGGGCGCGCCCTTCGCGGTCGTCGAGGCGATGCGCTACGCGCGTGACGCCGGCACCGTCGTCGTCGTCGGTCAGTACACCGACCACGGCGAGATCAGTTTCAACCCCCACCAAGACCTCAACCGCAAACACCTCGACGTGCGCGGCTGCTGGGGCTCCGACTTCTCACACTTCTACCGCGCCGCGCGGCTGATGGCCGACGCGGAACGCTCGGCCCCCTGGGCGCGGCTCGCGCTCGAAACCTACCCGCTCGCGCGCGCGGGCGAGGCGCTCGAAGCCGTCGCCTCCGGCCGAGTCGTCAAGGCGCTCATCGACCCGCGCGCCTGACGGCCTGTTGAAGTGCCCGGCGCGCTAAAAGTTCGCCCCGCCAACAAACCCCCGCGCCCCCGCGTCCGTAACAAAAACATTGACGTTTATAAACCCCGGTGTTACTTTACCGACCGTTCGGTCAGTCAATTTTCCCGGTTCTCGGGCTCAGGCTTCATTCCCTTTTTCGGACTTTTTCCACAACTGTTCGCCTCGGCGCCTCGCGTCTCCCGCGCACGGACCCCCGGCGCCGCCTGACCGTCACTACTTCGCTCTTACGCAAGGAGATGTCACCGTTATGAGAAGCCTGACTCGGTTCTTCTTGGCGGCGCTCGTCGTCGTAGCCGCCGGAGTCTCCCCCGCTTTCTCGCAAGCTTCCAGCTCGACCGCGGAGTTGCGCGGACAGGTCACAGACTCTTCGGGCGCGGCCGTTCCGAACGCCACCGTCACCGTCACCGACACGGCCAAGGGGACGAGCCGCACGACCAACACCGACGATGAGGGCCACTACGTCTTCCTCAACCTCCTGCCGAGCACCTACGAGCTGAAGGTCGCGGCCGCCAGCGGCGGCTTCGCGCCCGGCTCGACGCGCATCGAGCTGACCGTCGGCCAGCAGGCCAACATCCCCGTCCAGCTCTCGGCCAAGGGCGTGCAGGAGACGGTCGATGTCATCGCGGGCGGCGAGGTCGTTGACACCGACCGCACGCAGCAGTCCTCGGTCATCGGTGTCAACCAGATCACCAACCTCCCCATCAGCCGCCGCAACTACCTCGACTACGCGCTCCTGACCCCCGGCGTCTCCGACGCCGACAACATCGCCGACGCCTCCGACTTCCGCGTCGCGCAGACGCCCAACTCCGGCCTCTCCTTCGGCGGCAACAACGGGCGCGGCAACCTCGTCGCCGTTGACGGCGGCAGCACCAACACGGTCTCGGGCGGCGTCGAGGCGACCATCAGCCAGGAGGGCGTGCAGGAGTTCCAAGTCCTGCGCAACTCCTACAACGCCGAGTTCGGCGGCTCCTCCGGCGGCATGGTCAACATCGTCTCCAAGTCCGGCTCGAACCGCTACCACGGCTCCGCCTTCGGCCTCTTCCGCGACGAGCGCTTTGACGCGCGCTACGCCTTCGACTTCAACCCGGCGAGCAAGTCGCCGTTCAGCCGCCAGCAGTTCGGCGGGAGCATCGGCGGCCCCATCAGCGAGGACAAGACGTTCTTCTTCACGACCGTCGAGCGCTTCAGCCAGGACGAGACGACCTTCGTCAACCTCCTCCAGACGAACAACATCTTCCAGATCACGCCGTCGCAGTCGCGCCTCTTCAGCTTCCTCGCGGGGACGCCCTTCGCGGCGCTCGGCACCGGCCTGAACGCGACGCTGACGACCACCGAGGCGCGCTACCCGCGCACCGTCGGCCTCTTCAACAGCGCCTCGGGGCAGTTCCCCTTCGAGTCCGCGCAGACGACCTTCGGCGCGCGCTTCGACCACAACTTCAGCGACCGCGACGCCGCCTACATCCGCTTCTTCCTCAACGACTCGAAGTTCGAGAACCAGGCGGCGGGCGCGCTCACCGCCGTCTCGCGCGGCCGCACGCTCGACACCTTCAACGGCGGCGTGCTCGCCTCGGAGAACCACCAGTTCGGTCCCTCCACCTTCAACGAGTTGAAGGCGCAGTTCCGCTACCTCGACTTCGACGTGATCGCCAACGACCCGGTCGGCCCCGAGTTCAACATCGAGGGCTTCGGCTTCTTCGGGCGCGACATCTTCCTCCCCTCGGCCACCATCCAGCGCGACTACGAGCTGATGGACAACGTCTCGCACGTCACCGGCACGCACACTTGGAAGTTCGGCGGCTCGTTCATCGCCTCCGACGTTTCGACCAACAACGAGACCTTCTTCGGCGGGCGCTTCAACTTCGGCCCCAACATCCCGCTCGCCAACCTCATCCCGGCCGCGACGCTGACGCAACTGCGCGGCTTCATCAACGCCGGCGTCGCGGACGCGACCCAGCGCGCGCAGCTTCTCGCCGACATCAACACGCCGATTAACGCCTTGCAGGCGTTCAACCTCAACCTGCCCATCGTCTACCAGCAGGGCTTCGGCTCGCCCGAGGTCAACTCCTTCACCTACCGCTACGGGCTTTACGGGCAGGACACCTGGAAGGCGCGCCCCAACCTGACGCTCAACTACGGGCTGCGCTACTCGATCAGCGACGAGCCGTTCTACATGCCGCTCGACAAGGACGACTTCCAGCCGCGCGTCGGGTTCTCCTGGTCGCCGTTCCAGAACGGCAAGACGGTCGTGCGCGCCGGCGCGGGCATCTTCTCGGGCTACACCATCTACTCGGTCGCCAACGTCACCAAGACCCTCTCCGGCTTCCCCGGCGATAACATCAACATCGTGCTCTCGACCGCCACGTCGGCCGCGCTCGGCGTCCCCTCCTCGTTCACCGTCTACCAGACGCTGCTCGCGCAGGGCGTCATCGGCAGCCGCACGATCACCGCGGCCGACCTCGCGCAGTTCGGCATCACGCCGCGCCCGGCCGCGCCGCTCGAAGTCCGCTTCCGCGCCGAGCCGAACTACGAGACGCCGACCACCTACCAGTCGAGCGCCGGCGTCCAGCAGGACGTGGGGCGCGGCGTCTCGCTCGAAGTCAGCTACCTGTTTA
Source organism: Pyrinomonadaceae bacterium (assembly GCA_036388915.1). Lineage (GTDB taxonomy): Bacteria > Acidobacteriota > Blastocatellia > Pyrinomonadales > Pyrinomonadaceae > QHXN01. Next base: position 39,727 of record DASVQX010000027.1, on the reverse strand, counting down.
CGCGCGGGATTCACCTGACGCGCAACCGCGACGTGAACCAGTACAAGGCCTCGCTCGTCGTCAACGGCACCAACGAGCCGTGCTTCTTCCGCCTCGGCGCGAACCCCGCGACCTGCTCGGGCACGGCCACCTCGTCCGACTTCGTCAACCCGCTCCGGCTTCAGGACAACATCTACGAGTCGTCGGCCAACTCCTTCTACCACGCGGCGACCGTCTCGGTTCAGCGCCGCTTCGCCAACCACTTCAGCCTCAACGCGCACTACACCTTCTCGAAGTCCATCGACGAGGTCACCGACTTCAACAGCGATTGGTCGGCGGAGAACCCTTTGAACGTGCGCGCCGACCGCGCGCTCTCGGCCTTCGACCAGCGCCACCGCGCGGTCTTCAGCGGCGTCTTCCAAAGCCCGCTCGAAGGCGACTCCTTCGCCGACAAGGTCTTCGGCGACTGGATGTTCTCGCCCATCTTCATCGCCGGCTCGGGTCGCCCCTTCAACCTGCTGCTCGGCTTCGACGCCAACAACGACGGCCGCTCGCAGTCCGACCGCCCCTTCACCGTGGGGCGCAACACGGGCCTCGGCGAACCCTTCTACAGCTTCGACGCGCGGCTCGCGCGCCGCTTCCGCTTCAAGGAGGACATGTTCCTTGAGCTGACGTTCGAGGGCTTCAACCTCTTCAACCGGACGAACCTCGCCGGCATCAACAACGTCGTCGGCGGGCTGCCGGCCGCGCAGCTCGCGCAGCTCGCGTCAACGCGCGCGCGCGGCAACCGCGACGCCGCGCCGACCCAGCCGCTCGGCTTCACCTCGGCCGCCAACCCGAGGCAGTTGCAGTTCGGCGTGCGTTTCAACTTCTAGGCCGGCCGGGACTTGTCCGGGGCGGCGTGTTAAAAACTTAAGGAGAGCCACCGCGCGGCGTTGGCTCTCCTTAAATTCATCTATGCCCATTCCGACGGTAGAGTTCAACCGGCGGCTCCGCTGGGCGGACGCCGACGCGGCCGGCCGCCTGCACTTCCCGCGCATCTTCGAGATCGTCGAGGAGGCCGAGGGCGAGCTGCTGCGCGGCGTCGGGTTGCCGCTCGACCTGCGGCGGCGCGACTACGACTTCCCGCGCGTCCACCTCGAATGTCAGTTCAAGCGTATACTCGCGCTCGACGCGCCGTTCCGTCTGCTCTTCACGGTCGGCAAGCTCGGCCGCACCTCAATCCGCTACGACTACCGGGTCTTCGACTCGGAGGGGTTGCTGGCGATTGAAGGCACGATGACCGTCGTCGTCATGCGCGGCGGCGCGCCCGTCGAGATACCGCCGCAACTGCGCGCCGCGCTCGGCGGCGAGACTGAATGAGATACGGGTCAGGAGACAAACTATGCAAAGCGTCAGGTTTCACGAGTTCGGCGACCCGGCCGAGGTCATGCGCGTCGAGGACGTGCCGCGCCCCGAGGCGGGCGCCGGTCAGGTTCTGGTGAGGATGCGCGCGCGCCCCATCAACCCGTCCGACCTGCTCACGGTGCGCGGGCTTTACGGCGTGCTGCCCGTCCCGCCGGCCACGCCGGGCCTCGAAGGCATGGGCGAGGTCGCCGAAGTCGGCGAGGGCGTCGGGCACCTGCGCGCCGGTCAGCGCGTGATCCCGCTCGGCGTCGCGGGGACGTGGGCCGAGTACGTCGTCGCCCCCGCCGCGCAGCTCATCCCCGTCCCCGAAGGCGTCAGCGACCAGACCGCCGCGCAGTTCGTCGTCAACCCCCTGACGGCGTGGATCATGACGGTCGAGGAGTTGGCGGTGGGGCCCGGCGAGTGGCTTTTGCAGACCGCGGCCGGCTCGACCTTGGGCCGCGTCGTGTTGCAGATCGCGCGGCAGCGCGGCTTCAAGACGATTAACGTCGTCCGGCGGCGCGAGCAGTGCGAGGAGTTGAAGGCGCTCGGCGCCGACGAAGTAATCTGCACCGACGAGGAGGACATCGCGGCGCGCGTCCTCGAGATCGTGGACAAGGCCGGCTTAACGAAGGCCATCGACGCGGTCGGCGGCGAGACCGGCGCGGCCGTGATGAGTTCGCTCGGGCGCGGCGGCGTGATGCTCGTCTACGGGCTGCTCTCGGGGCAGCCGATGCCGATTGACGGCGGCCGGATGATCTTCGCCACGACGACGCTGCGCGGCTTCTGGCTCGGCGACTGGATGCGCTCGGCCGCGCCCGAGCGCCAGCAGGCGACGGTCGGCGAGATGATGCGCTCGATGGCGACACACGAGATCGTCCCGCCGGTCGAGGCCGAATACCCGCTCGCCGAAGTCCTCGCCGCCGCCGCTCACTCCGAGCGCCCCGGCCGCAGCGGCAAAGTGCTTCTTGTGAGTTAGTAGAGAGTGAGTAGACAGTAGTCAGTAGAAAGACAAGCGGCGCGCTCGGTCGATGACCGGAACGCGCCGCCTCTGTTCTCCCTACTGGCTGCTGTCTACTCCCAACGTATGACGCCGCGCGCGCCTTCGCCGCCGGCGAGCGCGTCGAGCGCGTCGTTGACTTCGCTGAGCTTGTAGGTGCGCGCGGAGAGTTCGGCGAGCTTGAGTCTGCCTTCGCGGTAGAGTTCGACGAGGCGGGGCACGTCGCGCGCGGGACGGCCCGAGCCGTAGAGCGAGCCGACGAGGCGCTTCTCCTGCATGACGAACGGAAAGAGCGGCAGCGAGGCGAGTGCGTCGAGCCGCGAGAGGCCGGTGACGACGACCGTCCCGCCCTTGCGCGCCAACTGAAGCGCCTGCGCCAGCGTCGCGGGCGCGCCCACCGTGTCGAAGACGTAGTCGGCGCCGCGCCCGCCGGTCAACTCCCTCACCTGCTCGGCTACCTTCTCCCCCGACGCTTCAATCGCGTCGGTCGCGCCGAACTCGCGCGCCAGACGCAGCGGCTCGGCGCGCGTGTCGAGCGCGACTATCTTCTCGCAGCCCGCGAGCCGCGCGCCCTGCACGACGTTTAAGCCAACGCCGCCGACGCCGATGACCGCGGCGGACGCGCCCGCCTCCGGCCGCGCCGCGTTTAAGACCGCCCCGACGCCCGTCACGACCGCGCACCCGAGCGTCGCCAGCGCCTCGAACGGCACGTCCGACGGCACGGCGATGACGCCCTCGGCGGCCACGACCGCGAAGTCGGCGAAGCAGGCCGTGCCGTTGTAGTGCGCCAGCCTCTGCCCGCGCGCCGTCAAGAGCGTGTCGCCCGCCGGCAGTCGGTTGCGGTAGGTCGTCCGCTCAAGGCGGTCGCACAGCACGGGCCGCCCCTCAAGGCACGGCGGGCAGACGCCGCACGGCGGCGCCCAGCAGAAGACGACGTGGTCGCCCTCGCGCACGCCCTCCACGCCCGCGCCGACCTCGCGCACCACACCGGCGCCCTCGTGCCCGAGCACGAGCGGCGTCCGCGTGGGCCAGTCGCCGCGCGCCGGGTGCAGATCGCTATGGCAGACGCCCGCCGCCTTCAACTCGACCAGCACCTCGCCCGCGCGCGGCGCGCCCAACTCGGCCGCCTCCACCGACAGCGCCGCGCCCTGCTCCCACAAAATCGCCGCGTTGATGTTCATAGGAAGTAGACAGTAGTCAGTAGTCAGTGGAAAACAGCCGTCGGCGAATCGTCCGTGTGTCAGCGTCAGCGCCCGCAGGGCGGAAGCCCTACTGGCTACTGGCTACTGCTTTTCCGCCAGCGCAGTCGCGACGCGCGCGAGCCACGCGACGCGTTCGCCGAGGGCGGCGAAGCGCGGGTCGTCGGTCTGGCCGCGCTGGTAGCGGAAGAAGATTTGTTGCAGGACGACCGCGAGCTTGAAGACGGCGAAGACCTCGTAGAAGCCGACGCCCGCCAGGTCGGAGCCGGTTCCAGCGCCGTAGCGTGCGAGAATCTCGTCGCGCGTGAACCAGCCCTCGCGGTTCATGACCGTGGCGACGCTATCCCTCTGTTCGGCCGTCGCGGTGTGCACCCAGTAGCCGAGCAGGATGCCGAGGTCTACGAGCGGGTCGCCGACCGCGCTCATCTCCCAGTCGAAGACGCCGACGACGCTTCCAACGTCCCCCGCGTCGAGCATCACGTTGTCGAGCTTGTAGTCGCCGTGCACCAGCGTCGGGCGCGCGGGGTCTGCCGGCAGACGCTCCGCCAGCCACGCGGCGAGCGCGTCCATCTCCGGCAGCTCGCCCGTCTGCGACCCGCGCCAGCGCTCGGCCCAGCCGCGCACCTGCCGCTCGACAAAGCCCGCCGGCTTACCCAAAGCGTCGAGCCCGTGCGCGCGCACGTCAACCGAGTGCAGACGCGCGAGCGCGTCCACCACCGCCGCGCTCGCCCGGCGCCGCTCCTCGGGTCGGCCTTCGAGTTCGGGCGGCTCCACGGCGCGCACCACCAGCCCGCGCCGACGCTCCATCAGGTAGAAGACCGAGCCGACGACCTGCGTGTCCTCGCAGAGCATGAGCGGCCGGGGCGCGAGCGGGAAGACCGGGTGGAGCGCGCGCAGGATGCGGAACTCGCGCGCCATGTCGTGCGCCTTCGGCGCGACGGGGCCGAACGGCGGCCGGCGCAGCACGAGCTCGTCGCCGCCGAAGCGCAAGAGGTACGTCAGGTTCGAGTGGCCGCCCGGAAACTGCTCGACTTCGAGCGGCGCCTCCGCGTCGAACGTTAAGCCCGCCATCCCCGGCAGCAGCGCGCGCAGGTACGCGGCGAGCGAATCCCAGTCGAGCTGCTCGCTCGGGCGCACGGGGCGCGTGTCCGGCGGTCGAGTCAACTCGGTCAACTCCTGAAGATGATGCAGGTCGTGGTGGCGTGCGCGTAGAGCTTCCCCGCGGCGTCGAGCACTTTGCCCTCGGCGGTCGCGGTGCGGCCGCCGACGTGGATGACCTCGGCCTCGCAGCGCACCTCGCCGGTCTCTGCGGTCAGCGGGCGCACGAAGTTGACCTTCACTTCGAGCGTCGTGTAGCCCGCGCCCGCCGGCAGGGTCGAGTGCACCGCGCACCCCATCGCCGAATCCAACAGCGTCGCCGCCAAGCCCCCGTGCACGACGCCGATGGGGTTGTAGTGATACTCGGCCGGCTCGACCGTGAAGACCGCGCGCCCCTCGGCGAGTTCCGCCAGCCCGAAGTTCATCAGCGCGCTGATGGGCGGGCGCGGCAACTCGCCCGCAACGACCTTGCGTAAAAACTCCAGCCCCGAGAGGCCGCGCGCCGCCTCGGCCAGCGCGCGCGGGTCTTCCCACGTGAACGTGCGCGTCCGCGAAGCGTCTTCGGAAGTGCTGCTCATAAATTTTCCGTCGTAGCCCTCTTCAGCAGTGCGATCTGCCCCGCGTGGTAGAGCATGTGCTGGACGACGCCGTGGAGCAGGAAGTAGAAATTGTACTCGCGGCCGGGGACGATTCTCTCAAGGTCTTCGTCCGTGAATTTGCGCAACGCCTGACGCAGACGCCTGTTGACTTCGCCGGCCTCCTCGACGGACGCGCGCCACGCCTCTTCGCCCGCGCCCGCGACCGGCGGCCAGTTCGCTTCCTCCGCGAGGTCAACCGGCATCGACCCGCCTTCGACGGCGCGCGCCGCGAACTCCTGCCACGCCGCGACGTGCAGCACGATCTCCCAGATGCCGTGCGCGCCGGGAACCGGCTTCGCGGCGGCGCGCGCGGCCGACACATCCGCCAGCAGTTCCAAAAGCGACGGACCGTGCCACGCCTCGCCCTCCGCGGCGCGCTTGAGCTGGCTCCCGATTCGTGCGACCTCGCTCATACGGCCTCCCGAAAAACTTTCCGACGCGCGCCTCAGACGTAGTAGCGCACCAGCCACTCGGCCGCGCAGCAAGGCTTGGTGCCGCCCTCGCGCTCGACCTTCACGTCCCACGTCGCCTGCGCGCCGCCCTTAACCTCTTCCAGCGCCGCCAGCGTGAACCGCCCGCGCACGCGCGACCCGGCGGGGACGGGCGAGACGAAGCGCACGCGGTTCAGCCCGTAGTTGATGCCCGTCCGCACCCCACCCACCGCGACGGCCGTCCGCCCCATCTCGCTCAGCAGCGACAGCGTCAGGAAGCCGTGCGCGATGGTCGTCCTGAAGGGCGACTCGCGCGCGGCGCGCTCCGGGTCGGTGTGAATCCACTGGCGGTCTTCGGTCGCCTCGGCGAAACGCTCGATGCGTTCCTGCGACACCTCGACCCACTCGCTCACCCCGACCTCTCGCCCGACCAACTCACCGAGCTTAGCCACGCCCTCGATTTCAGTCATGCGGCTCGTACCCCTTCAACTCCATCCGCGCGAGCGATTCGAGGTGGACTTCGTCGGGGCCGTCGGCGAGGCGGAGCGTGCGCGCGTTGGCCCACATCGAGGCGAGCGGGAAGTCTTCCGAGACGCCCGCGCCGCCGTGCGCCTGCACCGCGCGGTCGATGACGCGGAGCGCGAGGTTGGGCGCCACGACTTTGATCATCGCGATCTCCCTGCGCGCCGCCTTGTTCCCGGCGGTGTCCATCATCAGCGCGGCCTTCAAAGTCAGCAGCCGCGCCTGCTCGATCTCGATGCGCGAGTGCGCGATGTCGGCGCGCAGCGTCCCCTGCTCTGACAACGGCCGGCCGAAGGCGACGCGCGCCGCCGCGCGCCGGCACATCGCTTCGAGCGCGCGCTCGCTCATCCCGATCAGGCGCATGCAGTGGTGTATGCGACCGGGGCCCAGACGCCCCTGCGCGATCTCGAAGCCGCGCCCCTCGCCCAAAAGGATGTTCGACGCGGGCACGCGCACGCCCTCGAACGTCACCTCGGCGTGGCCGTGCGGCGCGTGGTCGTAGCCGTAGACGGTGAGCATCCGGCGGACGCGCACGCCGGCGGCGTCCATCGGGACGAGGATCATCGACTGCTGGCGGTGCTTGGGCGCGTCGGGGTCGGTCTTGCCCATGAAGATGGCGACTTTGCAGCGGGGGTCTCCCGCGCCGCTCGTCCACCACTTGCGCCCGTCGAGAAGGTAGTCGTCGCCGTCGCGCGTGATGCTCGCGCGGATGTTGGTCGCGTCGGACGAGGCCACCTCCGGCTCGGTCATCGCGAAGCAGGAGCGAATCTCGCCCGCGAGCAGAGGGCGCAGCCAACGCTCCTTCTGCTCCTCCGAGCCGTAGCGGACGAGCACCTCCATGTTGCCCGTGTCCGGCGCCGAGCAGTTAAAAATCTCGGGCGCGAAGTGCGCCGAGCGACCCATCAGCTCGGCCATCGGCGCGTACTCAAGGTTCGTCAACCCCGCCCCGTACTCGCTCTCCGGCAGGAAGAGGTTCCACAGCCCCTCGGCGCGCGCCTTCGCCTTCAACTCTTCGATGAGTGGGACCGGCTGCCAGCGCTCGCCCGTCTCTATCTGCTCGTGGAAACTCTTCTCGTTCGGGTAGACGTGCTCCGCCATGAACTCGCGGAGCCGCCCGTAAATCTCCTTCGCGCGCGGCGAGACCTGAAAGCCGACGTAGGGGTCGTCACTGCTCATCTACAACGCGCCTCCTCGCGGCCGCCTCCGCCGCTCAGGTCTGAAGGTTCTCGAAGATGGTCGCCGCGCCCTGCCCGCCGCCGACGCACATCGTGACCAGCCCGTAGCGGGACTTGCGCCGCCGCATCTCGCCCATCAGTTGCACGGTCAGCTTCGCGCCCGACGCGCCGAGCGGGTGGCCGAGCGCGACCGCGCCGCCGTTGACGTTCGTGCGCTCGTCGTCCATCCCCAACTCCCTCATCACCGCGATGGCCTGACACGCGAAAGCCTCGTTCAATTCGATGAGGTCGATGTCGTCGATCTTCAAGCCCGCCAGCTTCAAAGCCTTCGGCACGGCCGCCACCGGCCCCATGCCCATGATCTCCGGCGGCACGCCGCCCACCGCGTACGAGACGAAGCGCATGAGCGGCCGGAGCCCCAGCGACTCCGCCCTCTCGCGCGACATCAGGACGACGGCCGCCGCGCCGTCCGAGGTCTGACTCGAATTGCCGGCCGTGACGCTCCCCTTCGTGTGGAAGACCGGACGCAGCTTCGCCAAGCCTTCCGGCGTCGTGTCGGGTCGCGGCCCCTCGTCGGTGTCGAACGTCAGGCGCTTCTCCCTCACCGCGCCGCCCTCGCCGACCTCCCGGACTTCGACTTCGAGCGGGACGATGCCGTCGTCCTTCAACTTCCCCTCCGCAATCGCGGCGAGCGCGCGCCGGTGGCTGCGGTAGGAGAAGGCGTCAGACTCCTCGCGCGTGACGTTGTACTGGCGCGCGACGTTCTCGGCCGTCAGCCCCATCGAGAGGTAGACGCCCGGCCGGTGCTCGACGAGGTGCGGGTTGGGGCGGAACTTGGTGTTGCCGCGCAGCATCGACATCGACTCCGTCCCGCCCGCGACGACGCACTCGGCTAAGCCCGCCATGATCGAGGCGGCCGCCTGCGCGATGGTCTGCGACCCCGAAGAGCAGAAGCGGTTGACCGTCACGGCCGGCACCTCGTTCGGCAGCCCCGCGCGCAGGGCCGCGATGCGCGCGACGTTCGTCCCCGACTCGCCCTCGGGCGTCGCGCACCCCACGATCACGTCGTCAATCGTCTCGGGCGGGAGTTCGGGGACGCGCCGCAGCAACTCCTCGATGACGGCCGCCGCCATGTCGTCCGGCCTCACCGTCCGCAGGCTCCCGCGCGGCGCCTTGCCCACCGCCGTCCTCACGCCGGCCACGATCACTGCTTCTTTCATAAAAACCTTTCCGCCGTTCTATAAAGAATGATTTCAAATCTCGACTTTGAAATTTCAAATCCTGATGACGCCCTCGGCCTCGCCCGTCATCACCTCTTTGCCGTGCTGGTTGCGGCAGACCCACGAAGACCTGAGCCGCGTGTACTGGCCGGCGTCGGTCAACTCCTCTATCGTCACCTCGCAGCGGACGGTGTCGCCGCCGAAGACGGGGCGGTGGAAGCGGAACGTCAACTGTCGCGCGATGAAGTTGATGTCGCCGCCGATTTTCGTCGGCAGCGTCGCCGTCAAAAGCCCGTGCACCATCAGCCGCCCCGCCTCGTCCGGCCGCAGGTGGTGCGCCCCCTCGTCGCCCGAGAGCCGCGCGAAGTCCCGCACGTCCTCCTCGCTGAACGTGCGCTCCCAGGCCACCACGTCGCCGACCTTCATCCTTCAAGCCCCCGCTCGGTCGAACTTCGTCAGCGCGCGCGGAACAACATGCAGGTCGCCGTGCCGTGCGCGTAGAGTTTCCCGGAGGCGTCCACGACGCGCCCCTCGGCCGTGGCGACGCGGCCGCCCGCGTGGAGCACGCGCGCCTCGCAGCGCACCTCGCCCGTCTCGCGCCGCATCGGCCGGACGTAGTTGATCTTCATCTCAAGCGTCGTGAAGACGCGCCCCGCCGGCATCGCCGTGTTGATGGCGCACCCCAAGGCCGAGTCGAGCAGCGTCGCAGCCAGCCCGCCGTGCGCGATGCCGAGGCCGTTGTAGTGGCGCTCGTCGGGCGAGACGGCGAAGACGGCGCGCCCCTCTTCCACCTCGACGAGACGCATGTTCATCAGCCGCGCCATCCCCGACGGCTCGCGCTCGCCCGAGAGGAGCTGGCGCATGTATTCGAGCCCGCTCAACGCGCGGCGCGGCTCCGCGTTCTCGTCAGTCCGTTCGTCTTCGGCCGTGCGCGTCATCCCGCCTCCCAGTCTAATTCCGCAGAGGCTTCCCCGTCGAAAGCATGTGCGCGATGCGCTCCCGCGTTTTCGCCTCGCCGCAGAGCGAGAGGAAAGCCTCGCGCTCGAGGTCTAAGAAGTACTGCTCGTCCACCCACTGCGCCGAGGAGACGGGGCCGCCGCACAAGACCCACGCGACCTTCTGGCTGACGTGCAGGTCGTACTCGCTCATGTAGCCGCCCTGCTGCATGATGTAAAGCCCCGCGCGCAGAGCCGCGAGCGCGTCGCGCCCGGCCGCGTAACAGTTCTTCGCGCCCCGCGCGGGCGGCGCGTAGCCGGCGCCGGAGAGTTCGAGCACGAGCCGCTTCGACTCCGCGAGCTGGTGGTCGCGGTTCATCACTACCAAATCGCCCTCGCTCAGGTAGCCGAACGCGCGCGCCTCGGCCGCGCTCGTCGAGACCTTCGCCGTCGCGATTGTCTGGAGCGCCTGCTGTAGGAACGGCACCGGGTCGGCGTTACCCGTCGCGCGCATCGGCGGCGAGACGATGCGCCGCACCATCTCCTTGCAGCCGCCCGCGCCCGGTATCAGCCCGACGCCGACCTCGACCAGCCCCACGTAAGTCTCGGCCGCGGCCGCCGCGCGCGCCCCGGCCAGCACGACCTCGCACCCGCCGCCGAGCGCGCGCCCGGCGGGCGCCGTCACCACCGGCTTCGAGCAGAAGCGCACGGCGGAGAGCGCGTCCTGCGTCGCCTTCAACGCGCGCCCGACCTCTTCGAGGCTCGTCACGCCGCCCGCGAGGTTGGCGCCGACCGAGAAGTCCGCGGCGTCGTTGCCGATGACCAGCCCGCGCCAGTCGCCGGACTCCACCTCCTCGACCGCCGCGCGCAGCATCTCGACCAAGTCCGCGTCGAGCGTGTTCATCTTGGTGTGGAACTCAAGACACGCCACGCCGTCGCCGAGGTCTATGAGGCTCGCGCCGCGGTTCTCGCGCACCACGCGCCCCGCCGACTTCAGATGCGCGAGGCTGATGTTCTGTTCGTCCGACTCTTCGGTGACGTAAGCCCCGCGCGCCGGGTCGTAGTAGGAGAGCGCGGCGCCGTCCTGACGGTAGAAAGTCGCGTGGCCGGCGTCGAGCATCTCCCCGACCCACGGCGCGGGCGCGAAGCCCTCGCGCTCCATCGCCTCGGCCGTCTCGCGCACGCCGAGCGCGTCCCACAGCTCGAACGGTCCAAGCTCGTGCGAGTAGCCCCAGCGCATCGCCCGGTCAACATTGACGAGGTGGTCGGTGATTTCGGGAACGCGGCGCGAGGCGTAAGCGAGCGTGTGGTAGACGGCGTGGCGCGCCAGCCGCCCCGCCTTGTCGTCCTGCTTAAGCACGAACGCGACGCGCTCGGGGAGCGACTTAATCTTCTGCGCCTCCTTCATCGAAGGAAGGTCTGGCTCGCGCCGCTCGCGATACTCAAGGGTTTCAAGGTCGAGCGAGAGGATGTCGGCTTTCCCGCCCTTCGGCGGCTTCTTATAAAACCCTTGGCCCGTCTTGTCGCCGAGTCGCCCGCGTTCGAGCTGCGTCGTGCGCAAGCTCCCGAGGTTCTGGTTGCGCAAGACCTCGCGCGTCTCGTCGTCGGGGATGAGGCCGTAGAGGTTATCGCCGACCGAGCTGGACACGTCGAGGCCGACGAGGTCTTGCAGGCGGAACAGTCCGGTCTTCGGCCGCCCGATGAGCGGGCTTAGGATGGCGTCGGCCTCTTCGACCGTGTACTTGTTCTCCAGCACGAAGCCGAGCGTCGAGGCGCCGAGCACCGAGCCGAGGCGGTTGGCGATGAAGTTCGGCGTGTCCTTGCAGACGACGACGCCCTTGCCCAGACGCCGCTCGGCGAACTCGGTCATAAACCGGACGACCTCGGGGCTGGTGTCGGGCGTCGGGATGACTTCGAGCAGCTTCATGTAGCGCGGCGGGTTGAAGAAGTGCGTCCCGAGGAAGTGCGCGCGGAAGTCTGCGGAAAGCCCCTCGGCGATGGAGGCGATGGGAAGACCGGAGGTGTTGCTGGTGACGATGCTGCCGGGTTTGCGCGCCTTCTCTATACGCCCCATCAGCTCGCGCTTCGGCGCGAGTTGTTCGACGATGGCCTCGACAATCCAGTCGGCCTCGGAGACCCAGCCGAAGTCGTCTTCGAGGTTGCCGACCGTGACGAGCGCCGCCGTCTCGGGCGTGAAGAAGGCCGCCGGCTTCGACTTCTTCAGACGTTCCAGCGAGGCGTTGACTATGCGGTTGCGGACGGCGGGGCTGTCTAGCTCAAGCCCCTTTTTCTCCTCGTCGGGCGTCAAATCTTTCGGCGCCACGTCGAGCAGGTAGACGGGGAGACCCGCGTTGGCCGCGTGCGCGGCGATGCCGCCGCCCATCGTCCCCGAGCCGATGACGACGACTCGCTTGATCGTGTAACTCATCAGTTCTCTCGCCCTTCAAACAGGTCGGGGTCGGTCTTGCGGAGTTGCTTGAGGAAGTCCTGCCAGAGGAGCGGCAGCACCGGCATGCGCCCGATCTCCGCCTTCGCGCGGCGCGCGGCCGCCGGCGCGATCGCCACCGGCTCGCGGCCGAGGTCGCGCGCGGCCTGCACCACCGAGAGGTTGCGCCGCGCCATGCCTTCGAGCAAGACCATGCGCACCAACGCGAGCTGTATGTTCTCGCCCGTGGCGATGGCGCCGTGGTTGGGGAGGATGACGACCGGCCTCTCGCGCAGAGCGTCGGCGACGGGCATCACGCGCTCCTCTTCGGAGGCGATGCCTTCGTAGTCCTCATCGACCATCCCCACGTCGTCGGCGAGCAGGCAGCTCTCCTGGTCGTAGACCTCGGGGATAACGCGCAGCGCGCTCAAGGTGACGACGGCCGGGGGGTGCGTGTGCGCGACGGCGACCGCGCGCGGGTTCTCGCGGTGGATGATGCCGTGCAGGCGGATGGTGTCGTTGACGTAGGCGTCGCCGTCGAGCACCTTGCCCGCGAAGCTGACGCGCACGACGTTCTCGGGCCGGAGCGTGGCGAACGAGGGGCCGAAGTGGTTGACGAGCATCTCGTCGGGGCCGACGGCGACGCTCAGGTGGCCGGCGTTGGCGACGCTCAATCCCTGCCGGTAGAGCAGGCGCGCGGCGCAGCAGATGTCGAACTTGATGGCTTCGTAGTCCGTCATGGGAATTTGGTCTGTGGGGTTCAGTCTACACGCATCAGAGGCCGCCGGTCACTTCGAGCACCTGCCCCGAGACGTAGTCGCTCAAGGGCGAGGCGAAGAAGAGGACGGCGCCGGCCGCCTCCTCGGGCGTGCCGCCGCGCCCCGCCGGGATGAGTTTGAAGGCGATGTCGCGGTTGGCCTGCGGGATGCCGAGCGCGATGTCGGCCGACTCGCGCGCGAGCGTTGCGCCCGCCTCCTTCGCCTGCGTGAGCCGCGTCTCGATGAAGCCGAAGGCGACGGCGTTGACCTGTATGTTGAACTGCCCCCACTCCTTCGCGAGCGTCTTGGTGAGGCCGACGACGCCGGCCTTGCCCGCCGCGTAGTTGGCCTGACCGGCGTTGCCGCGCGTCCCCGTCGTCGAGGAGACGTTGACGATCTTGCGCGCGGCGGCGCGCCCCGTCTCTTCCCTCTCGCGCTTGGCGGTCTCGCGCAGGTAGTTGGAGGCGGCGCGGATGATGCGGAAGGGCGCGGTCAGGTGTACGTCCAACATCGCCTGCCACTGCTCGTCCGACATCTTGTGCGCCGTGCCGTCCCAAGTGTAGCCGGCGTTGTTGACGATACAGTCGAGGCGTCCGTACGCGTCGAGCGCCGCGCCGACGATTCGCCCACCGAAGTCGGCGGCCGTCACGTCGCCCGGTACGGCGAGCGCGTCCGCACCGGCCGCCTTCAAAGCCTCGGCCGCCTCGCGCGCCGGCTCGGCGTCGATGTCCGAGAGCACCACGCGCGCCCCGTGCGCGCCGAACAACTCGGCGCACGCCCGGCCGATGCCGCGCGCCGCGCCGGTGATGATGGCGACCTTGCCTTCGAGTAGCTGCATGCTCAGCCCTTCGACTGCCCCTCCTCGCGCAGCACGCGGTGGAGGATCTTGCCGACGGCCGTCTTGGGCAGGCTGTCGCGGAGGACGACCTCGGAGGGGACTTTGAACTCGGCGAGGCCGCGCTTGCAGTGCTCGGTCAACTCTTCGGGGCTCGCCTGCGCGCCGGCCTTGAGAACGACGAACGCCTTGACGGCCTCGCCGCGGTACTCGTGTGGGACGCCGACGACCGCCGCCTCCATCACGGCCGGGTGCTCGTAGAGCACGCCCTCGACTTCGGACGGGTAGACGTTGAAGCCGCTGACGATAATCATGTCCTTCTTGCGCTGGACGATGTAGGTGAAGCCGTCCTCGTCCATCCGCGCCACGTCGCCCGTGTAGAGCCACACGCGCCCCGCCGAGTCCTCGCGCAGCGCAATGGCCGTCTCGTCGGGGCGGTTCCAGTAGCCCTTCATCACCTGCGGCCCGGCGATGCACAGCTCACCCTCCTGCCCGGCGGGCACCTCCGCTTCGCCCGTCTCCAAATCGACAATCTTGATGTCGGTGTCGGGGAGCGGCAGGCCGATGCTGCCGGGCTTACGCTTGGAGAGCGCGGGCGTGGTGTGCGTGACGGGCGAAGCCTCGGAGAGGCCGTAGCCCTCCTTGAGCGTGCCGCCGGTCAGACGCTCGAACTGCTCGATGACTTCGACGGGCAGCGGCGCCGAGCCGCTGTTGAAGTTGCGTATCCTGTCCAGCCCGTACTCCTTCGCCTTCGGGTGGTTGAGCAGAGAGATGTAGATGGTCGGGACGGCCGGGAAGAACGTCGGCGCGTAGTCGCGGATGGCGGCGAGCAGCATCTCCACGTCGTACTTCGGAATCAACACCTGCTGCGCGCCGCGCCAGACGCCCTCCATCATGCCGACCGTGAAGCCGTAGATGTGGAAGTAGGGGATGACGAGCAGGTACGTGTCCTCGCCGCGCCGCATGTCGGTGTGCCCCCAGCAGCCCGTCTGGATGACGTTGGCGAAGATGTTGTAGTGCGTGAGCATCGCGCCCTTCGGCACGCCCGTCGTCCCTCCCGTGTACTGCAAGACGGCCACGTCCTCCGAATCTATCTCGACCGAGGGCAAGTCCGGCTCTCCGACGCCCGCCAGCAAGTCGGCCAGCCTCCGCGTGCCCTCGACCTCGGGGCACGGCGCGGCGGCGGCCGAGTACTCCATGACCGAGGTGACGACGACGTGCTCGATGCCGGTCTGGTCAAGGACTGCGAGCGTGACGGGCGCGAGCACGTCGAGCGTGACGAGCACGCGCATCCCCGAATCCTTCGCGACGACCGCCACCTCGCGCGGCGTGTAGAGCGGGTTGACGTTGACGACGACCGCGCCCAAACGCAGGACGGCGAAGGCCGCGACGACGTACTGCGGGCAGTTCGGGAGCATGATGCCGACGCGGTCGTGCCGGCTCACGCCCAACGCGCTCAGGGCCGCGGCCAGCTTGTCCGACTGCTCCCTGATCTCGGCGAACGTCATGCGCGCGCCGAGGAAGGCCGTGGCCGGCCGGTCGGGCACCTCGACCGCCGCCAGCCGCAGAATCTCGTGCAGCGGCCGGCGCGGGTAGTTCATGTGCGCGCGCACCCAGTAGTCGTAATGCTCCAGCCACGGCCGCGACGCGTACGCCGACCCGCCCGTCGCCCCACCCGCTTCCCTGCCCGCTTCGGCTTTGCTCATACACCCTCCCTAAACAATCGTTCTCCCGCCGTCCACGACGATGGTCTGGCCCGTGATGTAGTTCGAGGCGTCGGAGGCGAGGAAGACCGCGACGCCCTTGAGTTCGCCCTCCCGCCCCACGCGCGGGAGCGGCGCGCGCGCCTTAATCGAAGCCTCGGCGTGCTCGATGATGCCTTCGGTCAGGCGCGAATGGAAGAAGCCGGGCGCGATGGCGTTGACGCGTATCCCCTGCCGCCCCCACGTCGCCGCCAGCTCGCGCGTTAGGCCGAAGAGGCCCGCCTTCGACGCCGCGTAGCCGACGTAGTACGGCCCGTCGGCCGACGACTGCAAGCCGGAGACGGACGAGACGTTGATGATGCGCCCGTACTCGCGCTTGAGCATCTCGCGCCCGGCGGCCTGCGCGAAGAGGAACGCGCCCGTCAGGTTCACGTCCAAGACCTTCTGCCACTTGTCGAGCGGCATACTTTCCGGGCGCTCGCCCCAGGAGACGCCCGCGTTGTTGACGAGGATGTCCACCTTCCCGAACGCGTTGACCGTCTTGTCCACGACCGCCTGCACGTGCTCCGGGTTCGACACGTCGCAGAGCAGCCCCTCGACGTTGTGGCCGCGCTCGTGGAACTCCACGAGCGTCGGAGTCAGCCACTCCTCGCGCCGCGCGCAGAGCATCAGAGACGCGCCCGCCTCCGCCAAGCCCTCGGCCATCTCCTTGCCCAAGCCCCTTGAGCCGCCGGTGACAATCGCCACGCGCCCCGTCAGGTCGAACAGCTCCTTCACGTGTGCGGTCATCCCTCAAGCCTCCCGAACTTCGCCGTCCACGACGCGGCGCGCGACGCGCTCGCGGTGGTAGGTCGCGTCGCCGTAGAGCGTCTCGGACGACTTGCTGCGCTTGTAGTAAAGCTGTAGGTCGTGCTCCCAGGTGAAGCCGATGCCGCCGTGCACCTGCACGCCGCGGTTGGCGACCTCGCGGAAGGCGTCCGAGCAGTAAGCCTTCGCCATCGAGACGGCGAGCGAAGCCTTCGGGTCGTTCTCGGTCAGCGCCCAGGCGGCGTAGTAGGCGGCCGAGCGCGCGCTCTCGGTCATCAACAGCATGTCCGCGCACATGTGCTGCACGGCCTGGAACGAGCCGATGGGGCGGCCGAACTGCTGGCGCGTCTTGGCGTACTCGACCGACGCGTCCAGAACCCACTGCATCCCGCCGACCATCTCCGCGCACAGCACGGCCGCCGCCGCGTCGAGCGCGCCGCCGAGCGCGCCGCCCGCGTCGCCGTCCGCGCCCAGCGCTTCCGATGCGGCCACGCGCACGTTCTCGAACCCGACTTCGTAGAGTTTGCGCGTCGCGTCCATCGAGGGCATCGGCGTCACGGTTAAACCTTCTGCGCCGCGCTCGACCGGCAGGAGCGCGAGCGAGTCGCCGTCGCGCGCGACGCAGACGATGAGGTCGGCGACGCCCGCGTCGGGCACGAACAGCTTGCGACCCTTGAGCGTGAAGTCGCCGCCGCCTTCGCGCGCCGCCGCGAGCCGCACGCCCGACGGCTCCCAACTCGCCGACTCTTCGAGCAGCGCGACGGTCGCCTTCAGCTCGCCCGCCGCAATCGGCTCAAGATACTTCGCGCGCTGCCCGTCGCTCCCCGCCCGCCCGACGAGCGACGCGGCGAAGAGCGTCGAGAGGAACGCGCCCGGCAGACACGCGCGCCCCATCTCCTCGGCCACGGCCGCCATCTCGACGAGGCCCAAGCCCAGCCCGCCCTGCGCCTCCGGCACCACGAGCCCCGTCCAGCCCTGTTCGGCCATCTCGCGCCAGAGCGCGTCGTCGTGCGCCGTCTCGGTCTCCATCAACTCGCGCACGCGCCCCGGCCCGCACTCCCGCGCCAGCAGCGCACGCGCCGACTCCTTCAAAAGCTTCTGCGGCTTGCTCAGATCAAAGTCCATGATGAGAAATACTCAGTAGCTCTTGGGCAGGCCGAGCACGCGCTCGGCGATGATGTTGCGTTGGATTTCGCTGGTGCCGGCCTCGATGGTGTTGCCGCGCGTGCGGAGGTAGCCGTACTCCCAGACGCCCTTGTCGAAGTCCTTGAGCTGGCCGTAGGGGCCGAGTATCTCCTGCGCGTACTGCTGCGTGCGCTGGTTCATCTCGCTCCAGTAGAGCTTCTGGATCGACCCTTCGGCGCCGGGGACGCCGCTCTTCGAGAGCGAAGTCAAAGCGCGGTTGGTGTTGAGCCGCAGGATTTCCAGTTCGAGATAAGCCTGCGCCAGCTTCTGCCGGACGAGCGGGTCTTCGCTCGCCGGGCGACCGCCGCGCTCGACGGTGCGCGCGCGCGCGACGAGCGCTTCGAGCTGTCGCTTGAAGACGACCTGAATCCCCGTCCCCAAGTTCGCGCGCTCGTTCATCAGCGCCGTGATGGCGGTCGTCCAGCCCTTGTTGACCTCGCCCAAGACTTGCGACGCCGGGACGCGCACGTCGGAGAAGAAGACCTCGTTAAAGCCCGAGTCGCCCGACATCTGACGCAGCGGTCGCACAGAGACGCCCTCGGCGTGCATGTCGGCCAGAAGGCACGTCAGCCCCTTGTGCTTCGGCGCCTCGGCGTCGGTGCGGACGAGCAGCAGACACCAGTCGGCCATCTGCGCGAAGCTCGTCCAGATCTTCTGGCCGTTGATGCGGAAGTCTTCGCCGTCGCGCGCCGCCTTCGTGCCCAACGCGGCGAGGTCGCTCCCGGCGTTCGGCTCCGAGAAGCCCTGACACCAGATTTCCTCGCCCGAGAGAATCTTCGGCAGGTGGCGCGCCTTCTGCCCGTCGGTTCCCAGGGCGATGATGGTCGGCCCCACGAGCGACAGCCCGATGGTGCCGACGAGCTGCGGGGCGCCCGAGCGCGCCAGCTCCTCCTGAAAGATGGCCTGCTCCATCAGGCTTGCGCCGCGCCCGCCGTACGCCTTCGGCCAGGAGATGCCGGCCCAGCCGCCCTCGTAAAGCTTGCGCTGCCAGTCGCGCAGGTACTCGATGTACTCGGCGCGGTCTTCCGAGCCGGTGCCGCCGCCCGCCCACTCCGCGGGGACGTTCTCCGCCAGCCACGCGCGGAACTCGTCGCGGAACTGCCGCTCGCTCGGGGTTAAGTTCAAGTCCATATCGACCTCAATTCGACTTCGGTTTCGACGCCTCCCACAGCAGCTCGGCCACGTCCAGAACCTTCACGTCGCGCTCGCCCCGGCGGGCGTTCACGCCGTCCTCCATCATCGTCATGCAGAAGGGGCAGCCGACGGCGAGCACGTCGGCGCCGGTCTCGACCGCCTCGCGCGCGCGCTCCTGGTTGACGCGCTGGTCGGGCGGCTCGTCCACGAAGCTCATCCCGCCCCCGCCGCCGCAGCAGAAACTGTTGTCCCGAGTCCGCCCCATCTCGACCGCCGGCCCGCGCGTCGAGATTTGCACGAGCTGTCGCGGCGCGTCGTAGACGCCGTTCTGCCGGCCCAGATAACAAGGGTCGTGGAAGGTGACTTTCTTCCCCGACTCCGCGACCGGCTTCAGCCGCCCTTCTTCGACGAGGCGCGCGAGGAACTCGCTGTGGTGGAAGACCTCGAACGCGCCGCCGTACTGCGGGTACTCGTTCCGAAAAGTGTTGAAGCAGTGCGGGCAGGCCGTGACGACCTTCTTCACGCCGTAGCGGTTCAGGTTCCCCACGTTCTCGCGCGCCAACTGCTCGAAGAGAAACTCGTTGCCGATGCGCCGCGCCGGGTCGCCCGAGCACTTCTCCTCGCGGCCGAGCACGGCGAACTTCACGCCCGCCTGTTCCAACAGTTGAGCCGTCGCGCGCGTCACCTTCTGATTGCGCTCGATGAGCGCGCCGCCGCATCCGACCCAGAGCAGGACTTCCGCGTCGCGCGCGTCCGCGCCGGTGCGCACGCTCAGGCCCTCTGCCCAGTCCATGCGCGTCGCCTGCGTGCCGCTGAAGGGGTGGCCGCGCCTCTCCAGCGACATCACCGCCTCCTGCATCGAGTCGGGGAACTCCGCCTCCTCCATGACGAGGAAGCGGCGCATGTCAACTATCTTCGGCATCTGCTCGATGAAGACCGGGCACGCCTCCATGCACGCCGCGCAGGTCGTGCACTGCCAGAGCGGTACGGGCGAAGTCGCCGGCGCCGCGCCGATGATCGGCAGAGGCTTTCGCGCCTCCACGTCGGCCGTCGGCCCGTCGTCGGCGGGCGTCGTGCCCGCGGCCTCGACGCCGTTGGCGACGCCCGAGACGAGGCCGAAGGCTTCGCGCGGCCGTTCGTGCATCAGGTCGCGCAAGGAGAGGATGATGTCGCGCGGCGAAAGCTCCTTGCCGACCGTGTTCGCGGGGCAGACGGCCGTGCAGCGCCCGCACTCGGTGCAGGCGTCGAGGTCGAGCAAATCCTTCCAAGTGAAGCCGCCGAGCGAGTTGACGCCGAACGATTCGGTCTTCTCGAAGTCTACCTGCTTGAGCGACGCGCCGAGCGGCGCGAGGTTGGCGGCGTAGATGTTCAGCGGCGCCGTCAACACGTGCATCATCTTCGTGTACGGCAGCCACGCGACGAACGCGAAGCTCGTTACCAGATGAAACCACCACGCACCCGTGTGCGCCGCACGCATCGTCTCGACGCTCATCAAACTCCGCGACGCGCGCGCGACGAGGTTGCCGAACGGCGACCAAGCGCCCCAAGGGTCGCCTGTCGCCGCGATGCGCCAGCCCTCGACCAGAAAACCTTGCAGGCACATCGCGAAGACGGCCGCCAGAATCAGCGCCGCCTCGTCGGTGTGGACGAGCTTCCGGGGGCGCTTCAGGTAGCGCCGCGCCGCGGCCATCAAGACGCCGACCATGACGAGCGCCCCGAACACGTCAACGGCGAGCGACTGGAAGTAGAGGTAGAAGCGCCCGCGCATGATCGCGGTGCCGAAGTCCGCGTCGAGCGCGACGACCGTCGTCGCTATTGTCAGCACGACGAAGCCGTAGCTGATGAGCGCGTGGAACAGTCCCGCGTAACGCTCGCGCGCCGTGCGCCGCTGCGCGACCGCGTGCTTGAGCAGAAGCCTGACGCGCTCTGCGGGGCGGTCGAAGCGCGCGGCCGGCTGTCCGCGTCGCCAACGGCTCACATGCCTGTAGACGCCGTAGCCAGCCACCAACGCGGTCGGCGCCAGCAGCGCGTACATCACCCAGACGTGCGTGACGTTCCAGTAAATCTCGCGCGTGGCTTCGACGGCTTGGGCGGCGTTCATCTCATCAACGCGGACAGCTTCTCGCGCAGCAGCGGCACGACCTTGCGGTAGTCTTCGACGATGCCGAAGCGGCAGTGTTTGAAGATGGGGGCGTCGGGGTCTGTGTTGATGGCGGCGATGGTCTTGGCCTCGGAGATGCCGGCCATGTGCTGGCTGGCGCCGGTGATGGCGACGGCGAGGTACAGCTCGGGCGTCACCTTCTTCCCCGTCTGCCCGACCTGCCACGTCGGCGGCACCCAGCCCGCGTCGCACGCCGCGCGCGAGGCGGCGAGCTGCGCCCCCAGAATCTCCGCCAGCGGCTTCAACTCCGACTCGAAAGGCTCCGGCCCGCCGATGCCGCGCCCGCCCGAGACGATGACACGCGCCTCTTCCAGACGCGCCTCGCCCGACTCCTCGCGCCTGCGCTCGACGACGCGCGTGCGCGTGTCGGGCTGTACGTTCAAAGCCGCGCGCGTCACCATCCCGGCTTCGGCGCGCGACGCCGCGGGCGTGAACGAGCGAGCGCGCAGCCACACGACCGCCGGGCTTCTCTTCAGGTCGAGCACCGCCTGCGCCTTCCCGCCGTAGACCTGCCGCGAGACGCGCACCACGTCTCCCGCGACGCGCACCTCTGTGCAGTCGCCCGCCGCGCTCCCGCCCAGACGGTGCGCGAGGCGCGGCGCAATCTCCTGACTGTACGTGTCGTTGCCGAGCAGCACCGCGCACGCGCGCACCTCGCCGCACACCTGCGCGAGCGCCGTCAGACAAGTCTCCGGCTGATACTCGGCCAGCTCCGGCTGATCCGCGACCAGCACCTCATCCGCGACCCGCGCGACCGCCTCCGCGACCGCCTCCGCGCCCTCGCCGACGACGACCGCGCGCAGACGCCCGCCCGACTCGTCGGCCAGACGCCGCCCCGCGCCCGCCAACCCCTGCGCGGCCTTGTCGAACCCGGCGGCGCCGAAAAGAATGATGCAAACGTCGTTCATAAATGGAGTAGACAGTAGACAGTAGACAGTAGAAAAACCTTCGTTTGTTGAATCGTTCGGGTGTCAGCCTCAACGTCAGCAGAGCGGAGCCTACCGGCTACTGTTTACTGACTACTGTCTACTGCTTTGACGATGCGGCGTGCGAAGGCTTCGACCTTCTCGTCGAGCGTGTCGCCGTTGACGAAGTCGCAGCGCGCCTCCTTCTCGGGGACGAAAAGCTCGGCCACCTCGTAGTAGCCGTTGGCGGCGCGCGCCTCGTCGGCGAGGCCGAGGTCGGCGGGCGTGAACTTCGTCAGCGGCTGGCGGTACGACATCATCACGTCGCGCACCTTCGGGATGCGCGGGACGTTGTGCTCGTCGTTGGTCACGGTGACGACGACGGGCGGCGTGGCCTCTATCACCTCCCAGCCGGTGTCGGTCTGCCGCTTCAGGCGCAGGACGCCGCCCGCCACCTCGGCCGTGTCTACGAAGGAGACGCAGGGCAGCCCCAACTCTTCGGCGAGCAGCCCGCCCGTCTGACCCGCGCCCCAGTCGCCCGCCTCGCGCCCCACCATGATGAGGTCGAACGCGCCGAGCTTTCCGATGGCCGCCGCCAGCACGCGCGCCACCGCGAGCGGGTCGGGCGTCCCTTCACTTTCGTTCAGGACGAGCGCGGCGGCGTCGGCCTTCATCGCCAGAGCCTTCCGCAGGGAGTCTTCGGCGGTCGGCCGCCCGTACGAGAGCACCGTGATCTTCGCGCCGCCGGACGCGCGCTCGCGCAACTGTAACGCGGCCTCCAGCGCGTTCTCGCAGAAGATGTTCGTCACGAGGTTGGCCGACCCCTGCTCGGCCTCGCGCCTGACGGGGTCAACCCGGAAGTCGCGCGCCGGCACCTCGGGGTCGAGAATCTGTTTGAGACAGACGAGGATGTTCATAAGAGAAGTAGTCAGTAGTCGGTAGACAGGTAGTCAGTAGAAAAACAGTCGTCAGCGAATCGTCACGGTGTCGGCGTTAACGCTTATCAAAGCGGAAGCCCTACCGGCTACTGTCTACTGCTTTCAATTTCGCCGGGCGCAGGAGGCCGTGGAAGGCGATGCGGACGAGCTGGTCGGCCGCCTGCTCTTCGGTGAGCGCGCCGCCCTGCCGGAACCAGCGCGAGAGCCAGTTGATCATCCCGAGCAGGCTGAAGGTCGCGGCCGTCGTGTCCACGTCCTGAAGCTGCCCCGCCGCCTTCAGCTCGTCGAGCGTGCCGCGCAGGAAGTCGAAGTAGGCGCGCTTGCGCTGCGTGATTTTCCTCTGCTGCGGCGGGGTGAGCGCCGTGATCTCGTCCACCAGAATCGTGATGGCGCCTTGTCCCCGCGTGACTAGTCGCGCGTGCGCCGAGACGGCGAAGCGCAGGCGCGCGGCCGGGTCTTCGATGCGCGCGGCCGGCTCGGCCACCTCCGCGTCCAGCTCGCCCAAGCCGAAGTTCATGATGTCGAAGAGCAGCTCTTTCTTGCCGTTGATGTAGTGGTAAAGCCCGGCCTTCGTCATCCCCAAGGCGTTGGCGATGTCGTTGACCGAGGTCGCGTCGTAGCCCTTGCGGAGGATGATCTGCGCGGCCGCGCGGTAGATTTCGGCCAGACGCTCGTTGTTGGGCGCAGACTTTTTCTGTGCTCTCATCGATGACCGTAGGGTGTCTGTAAGTGCGGGTCGCCGGGTCGCGCTTGTGCGCCGCAGGCCGTGGTGCTATGGTACCGACCGGACGGTCGGTAGTTATAACGCCGAACCGCGCCCAGCGTCAACTTCCCTTTGGCGGGCGCGGGCGATTCCACGAAAGGGCGACTTCCCCATGTCAACACGGACGGCCGCGGGCGCCGGCACCGGCGGCGGCTTCCTCCTCGCCGACGCCGCGCCGGAAGGGGTCTTCACGCGCGAAGACCTCAGCCCGGCGCAGCAGATGTTCGGCCGCATCGCCGAGGACTTCATGCGCGCGGAAGTCCTGCCGCGCGACGCCGAGATTCACGCGAAGGACTGGGCGCTGACGCGCGAGCTTCTCGTAAAGGCCGCCGACCTCGACCTGCTGCGCGTGGACATCCCCGAGGCTTACGGCGGACTCGGGCTCGACAAGGTCAGCTCGGCCTTCGTCGGCGAGAAGATCGGCGTCGTGCCCTCGTTCGCCGGCTCGCTCGGCGCGCACACCGGCATCGGGACGCTGCCGCTCGTCTACTTCGGCACCGAGGAGCAGAAAGCGCGCTACCTGCCACGGCTCGCGGGCGGCGAGTGGGTCGCGGCCTACGCGCTGACCGAACCCGGCTCAGGCTCCGACGCGCGGGCGGCGCGGACGCGCGCGACGCCGTCGGAAGACGGCGCGCATTATGTCCTCAACGGACAGAAGATGTGGATCACCAACGGCGGCTTCGCCGACCTCTTCACCGTCTTCGCGCAGGTGGGCGGCGACAAGTTCACCGCCTTCCTCGTCGAGCGCGGGATGGGCGTCGTGAGCGGGCGCGAGGAGCCGAAGCTCGGGCTTGACGGCTCTTCGACGACCGCGCTCATCCTCGAAAACGTCCGCGTCCCCGCCGAAAACGTTTTGGGGAAAGTCGGCGAGGGGCACCGCGTCGCCTTCAACATCCTGAACCTCGGCCGGCTCAAGCTGGGCACGCGCAACATCGGGAGCGCGAAGCAGGCTTTGACGCGCGCGGCCAACTACGCGGCCGAGCGGCGACAGTTCGGGCGACCCATCGCCGAGTTCGGGATGATCAAGCAGAAGATCGGCGAGATGGCCGTCCGCTGCTACGTCGGCGACGCGATGGTCTACCGCACGCTCGGCGACGTAGACCGCGCGCTCGAAGCCGTCGCGGAGGACGACGCCGAGGGCGTGCTCAAGGTCATCGAGAGCTTCGCCGTCGAGTGCTCGATCAACAAGGTCTGGACGAGCGAGGCGCTGGCCTACGTCGTGGACGAGGCTTTGCAGACCTACGGCGGCTACGGCTACTCCAAAGAGTACCCGGCCGAGCGCGCCTACCGCGACGCGCGCATCACGCGCATCTACGAGGGCACGAACGAGATTAACCGCCTCGTCATCCCGACCCGCATCCTGAAGAACGAGGCGACCCGCCGCCTCTTCGACGGCGAGCACGCGCGCCGCGCGCTCGCAGACTCTGACGTTCAGACGGCGGCGCCCTCATCCTCACCGCTCGCGGCCGAGCGCGACCTTCTGACGCGCTGTAAACGTCTTGTCGTTTTCACGCTCGGGCTGGCGCGGGAGATTTACGGCGACCGGCTCGCGGAGGAGCAGGAGGTGCTCGGCCACGTCGCCGACGTGACGGCCGAAACTTACGCGCTGGAGAGCGCGCTGCTCCGCACCGAGAAGCTTTTCGCGTCGAAGGGCGAGGCGTCGTCGGCCGCGCAACTCGACGCCGCGCGCGTCTACGCGTCGGACGCGGCCGACCGGATGGCGCACTCGGCGCGGCAAGTCGTCTCGGCGCTCGCCGACGGCGGCGACTTGCGCGAACTGCTAGAAGGCGTGCGGAGACTCACAAGCCACACGCCGCCCAACACCGTCGCCGCGCGCCGCCGCGTCGCCGACGCCGTCTTAAAGGCCGGGCGTTACCATCTCTGAAGACTTGGGGGCCGGGATTCGGGTTTGAGCAACGTCTATTTCATACGCCACGGACAGGCGGGCACGCGCGACGAGTACGACTCGCTTTCCGACCTGGGTCGGCGGCAGGCGCGTCTGCTCGGCGACTACCTCGTCTCGCAGGGCGTCGAGTTCGCGCGCGCCTACGCGGGCGGCCTCCGGCGTCAGCAACAGACGGCCGCCGAAGTCGCCGGGCTTACGAAGGCGCCGGCCTCGCCTTCCCCGCACTCGACGTGGACGAGGGCTGGGACGAGTTCGACTTCCACGGCATCTACAAAGAGATCGCGCCGTTGATGTGTGAGGACGACGAAGAGTTCAGGCGCGAGTATGAGGAGGTGAGCGCCGAGTTGCGCGCGAACGCGGGCGACCACACGGCCGAAGTGCACAGAGTCTGGCGTGCTTCGGACACGAAGGTCATGGACGCGTGGGTGGAAGGGCGCTACCCGCATACGGGCGAGACGTGGCGGCAGTTCATCACCCGCGTCGCGGCCTGCCGCCTGGACGGAACGGCCACGCAGCCGCGCGAGAACGTCGCGGTCTTCACCTCGGCCGTGCCGACGGCGATCTGGACCGCGCGCGCCCTCGAAGCCCCCGACGAACATATCCCGCGCCTCGCGGCCGTGCTGCTCAACACCGCCTACACCGTCCTCCGACTGCGCGCCGGCGAGACGCTGCTGCTCACCTTCAACGCCGTCCCGCACCTCAACACGCCCGACCTGCGCACGCGACGCTAAAACGGAACCGCGAGCGGTTCCGTTAAGACCGTTCGCCAGCGTGCGCCTGCGACCAGCGTTCGAGAAGGCGGCGGCGGTTTTCGAGCTTCTGCTCGACGCCGGGGATTTTCATGACCAGCCGTTCGAGGTTCGCCATGTAGTCGGGCTCGCCGATGGCCTCGCGCACTTCGGCGAGGTAGGGCTGGAGCTTGGCGTAGACGACGACGTGCTCCGAGTTTCCTTCGAGGAAGAGCCGCTCGTCGATGCCGCCGTTGTTGACGAAAGAGGCCGCCACCTCCCAGTGCGACGCGACCATCCGGTAGAAGGCGCTCTGCCGCTCGCCGCTCAGCATGAGCCTGACGATGTCCTTGCCAGAGCGCGGCGCGAACTCCGAGAAGAACCACGCGCGCGCCTCGCGCATCAGCGGCTCGCCCCTCAGCTCGTAGAGCTTGAGGATGGCCATCACGTCCAAAGGCTTCGTCTCCAACGTCGTCAGTCCTCCTTCCCGCCTCACCTGCTGAACCCGTCGGCCGCCGCCGCGACCTTCATCTCCGCCGCCCCGCTGCCGGCGCGCCCGGCCGCCAGGAGCGTGCGGCAGAGACGAAGGTTGTGCGACGCCTCCTCGAACTTCCCCTCCGACTCGCGCAGCGCCGCCTCGAACTCGCGCTCGGCTTCGTCCAGACGCCCGACGCGCGCGAGCATCACCCCGAGGTTGTTGTGGCTCGCCGGGAACTTGCCCTTCGAGCGCCTGACCGCCTCGCGGAAGTGCGCGGCCGCGCCCGCCACGTCGCCCCCGGCCCCGGCGAGCATCCCGAGCTTGTAGTGCGCCGGCGCGTACCCGGCGGCGGCCGCGCGCGCGTAAGACGCCTTCGCCTCCGACGCGCGCCCCAACTCTTCGAGCGCGACGCCGAGCGCGTAGGAAGCCTTCGGGTATCGCCCGCCGCGCGCCTCTATCGCGCGCGCGTACATCGCGGCGGCCTCCACGTCCTGCCGCAGCTCGAAGCGGCAGACGCCGATGTTGTGGAGAGCCTGCGCGTAAGCCTCGCCCGCCTCCGCGGGGACGAGCGCGTAGACCTTGATGGCCGCCTCGTACTCGGCGCGCGCGTAACGCTCGTTGCCGCGCGCGATCAACTCCTGCGCCTCGCGCCCGCCAGCCTGCCGCGCCGACGCGCCCGCCGAGAACAAGGTTAAAAGCAGAGTCGAAAACAGCGCCGCCTTGAAAAGTCCCTTCAGCATCGTGGTCATCGCTCCTGTTCCTCCCGTCGAGTTAACCGACGGTCGGAGCTTAGACCCGTTGGCGGCGCGGCGTATTTCCCCTTCTTGCTCGGCGTTGATGAATCTTGCTATTCGTCCGCGCGCCCTACGCGCGCGACATGACGCGGTAGGACTGCGGCGTCGTCCCCGTGTAGCGGCGGAAGAGTCGCGTGAAGTGGCTCTGGTGGCTGAAGCCCGTGCGCAGGCCGACCTCGGCGAGCGGCAGTTGGCTCTCGGTCAAAAGCTCTTTCGCGCGCTCGACCCTGAACTTGAGGAGGTGCTGGTGCGGCGTCGTCCCCGTCGCGCGCTTGAACTCGCGCGCGAAGTGGAAGGTGCTCATCGCGGCCTCGCCGGCCAAGTCTTCGAGGCTCAGGTCGCGCTCGTGATTGTCGGCGATGTAGGAGAGCACGCGCCGCAGCGTCGGCCCCGACAAGCCCCCCGCGAAGCGACGCGGCTCCGCGCCCGCGTCCGTGTAGTGTCTGAGCAGGTGGACGGCCAGCACGTTCGCCAGCGAGTCGGCGTAGAGGCGAGAGACGCCGTCCTGCGAAGCGGCGCCGGCGCGCATCTCGGCCAGCAGCGCCAGCCCGACGCGGCTCACGACCGGGTCGCGCGGCCTGCTGCGCGCGACGACCTCGAAGCGGCGGCCGGCGTCGCCAGCGTCGCGCGCCGCGCGCGCCACCAGCGCCGGGTCGAGGTAGATGGCCAGGCACTCGGTGTCGCCCCCGAGCCGCGCCCCGAACGGCTGACCCGACGGGACGACGCAGACGCCGCCGCGCACCTGTGCGCGCGCGCGAAAGCCACCGGCCGCGCGCAGCTCGCCGCTGCAACGGCTGAGCGCGAGCAGGAGCATGTGCTCCGGGTGGCTGTGCTCGGGGAGTTGGCCTTCGCCGAAGCGACAGTGGTCGATGCGGACGGCGCCCCACGCGGCGCTCCGCTTCTCGACGACGGGCGAGGAGAGGTGTGCGTCTGTCGTGCTCATGTTTTTGAACTCCCTCGCGGGGCGCGACCCTTCGCGCGCTTGTGTGCGGGCAGGAGCGGCAGGCCGTCGGGCGTCGCGTAGAGACGCAGGCGTTCGAGCATCGCCTCACGCGCGCGCGCGAAAGCCTGTCGGTCGCCGTGGAGCTGGAAGGCCCAGTTGGCGCCCATCTCCAGCGCGTTCAGTTCGAAGGCGAGCTGCGCCGGGTCTGCGTCCCGACTGAGCTGGCCGGCGGCCTGCGCCTCCGTGACCGAGCGGCGGAGCAGCGCCAGCCACTCCCTCATGATCTCGGCGACGCGGTCGCGCACGGCGCCCGGCCGCCCGTCGAACTCGGCGGCGGCGGCCGCGAAGAAGCAGCCGCCGCGGAAGACTTCGCCCTTGACGTACCCGAGCCACACGTCGCACAGCGACCAGAGGCGCGCCAGCCCCTTCTCGGCGGCGAAGGCCGGGCCGATCACCTCCCGGACGAAGACGGCGCGCGCCGCCTCGACCGTGGCGAGCTGCAACTCCTCCTTCGAGCCGAAGTGCGCGAACAGCCCGCTCTTGCTCATCGACAGCTCGGAGGCGAGCCGGCCGATGGTCAAGCCTTCGAGCCCCTCCTCCGAGGCGATGTGGACGGCCGCCTCAAGGATGGCCTGCCGCGTCCGCTCGCCGTGCGCCCTGCGCGCCTCCGCCGAGGGCCGCACCGCCGCTTTTTCAACGCCCGTCGTCACGGCGCCCAATATAGCACGAACGTTCGTTTTGGAAACAGATTTATTTTGCACCCCGTCTCCCTCGCCCCTAAGTTCCGCGCGGGCCGCCGCGACGGTCAGCCCTGAAGCAGGGACTGGGCGCCGTCGATGAAGACCTCGGTGCCCGAGATGTGGCTCGAAGCGTCGGAGGCGAGGAAGAGGACGAGTTGCGCGACCTGCTCCGAAGTCCCGGGCTTGCCGTGCGTCAGCGGCACCTTGCCTTCGGGGAACTCGACGGGGGCTTTGACCTCTTCGAGGTCGCGCCGCTCGGTGTTCTCGTCGATGTTGGTCTCGATGGCGCCGGGGCAGACGACGTTGACTCTCACCTTATGCTCGGCGAGTTCGAGCGCGACCATCTTGGCGAAGGCGGCCTGGCCCGCCTTCGAGCAGGCGTAGGCGGTCGCACCCGTGTTGCTGAACATGCGCGTGCCGTTGACCGAGGAGGTGATGACGACCGAGCCGCCCCGCCGCTTCAGGTGCGGCGCGGCGTACTTGACGGTGAGGTAAGTCCCCTTCAGGTTGATGCCGAGCGTCCTGTCCCACTCCTCCGGCTCAAGCTCTTCGAGCGGCGCCCACACGCCGTTGACGCCGGCGTTGGCGAAGACCACGTCGAGGCGCCCCCACTCGCCCGCGACGCGCTCGACTGCTTCCCTCACCTGCGCGGCGTCCGACACGTCGGCGACCAGCGCGAGCGCGCTCCCGCCCGCCGCTTCGATCTCCGCGACCGTCTTCCGCAAGTCCTCGCCGTCGGTGTCGAGCGCGCCGACCCGCGCGCCCTCGCGCGCCAAAAGCAGCGCCGCCGCCTTGCCTATCCCCGAGCCCGCGCCCGTCACGAAAGCCACCCTGTCTTTTAAAAGCATCACACGTCCCCCCTTTTTCTAACCCTCTCGAAGAATGATTCTGGATTCGCCCGCCTTACGATATGCTTCGGCGCCGCGCCGCGTCGAGCCGCGGGCGCACACGGAGGCGCCATGACACAAAAACTTCAAAATGAATATGACTACGTCGTCGGCGCAGACTCGGCCGGGTGCGTGCTGGCGCGACGCCTGACCGAAGACCCGGGGGCGCGCGTGCTGCTCGTCGAAGCGGGCGACCCCGACCGGCGGCGCGAGATTCAAATCCCGGCCGCCTTCGGCAAGCTCTTCAAGACCGAGTGCGACTGGAACTACGAGACCGAGCCGCCGTCCATCGAGCCGCGCTACCTCGAAGACGGGGCCGATCTGCGTCTGCTGGTCGAAGGCGTCAGGCTCGCGCTCGGACTCGCGCACACGAAGGCACTCGGAGACTGCCGAGGCGCGCCCGTGTGCGCGAAGCTTTCGACCGACGAGGAGATAGTCGCGCACGTACGCGCGACGGCCGAGACCGTCTATCACCCGGCGGGGACGTGCAGGATGGGGAACGACGTTTCGGCGGCGACGGACGCGCGGCTGCGCGTGCGCGGGGTGGAGGGCTTGAGGGTCGTGGACGCCTCGGTCATGCCCGAGATCGTCGGCGGCAACACCAACGCGGCCGTCATCATGCTGGCGGAGAAGGCCGCCGACGACATCAGGGCCGGCGCGTGAGGACGGGGGCGCTTCGGGCGGCGCGGCGCGACTCCCACTCCCTCCGCAGGATGGCGTAAAGGTACTCGGAGCCCCACGCGCCCTTGAACCAGATGTTCTCGACGAAGTGCGCCTCGCGCCGCATCCCGAGCCTTTCGAGCAGCGCCGCCGAGCGCGTGTTCTCGCAGTCCGTGACCGCCACGACGCGGTGCATCCCCAGCACCTCGAAGGCGTAGGCGAGCACGCGCTCGGCCGCCTCGCGCGCCAGGCCACGCCCCTGATACTCGCGCGCGAACGTGAAGCCCATCTCCGCCTGCCGCGCGTCGTCGGATTTGACGCTCAGCGCGACGTGGCCGGCCAGCGCCTTCGACTCCTTCAGCTCGGCGGCGAAGGTGAACCACTCGCCCGGCCGCCCCGGCTCGCGCCCCTCCTGCTGCCTGATTAACTCTTCGGCCTGCCCCTCGGTGTACGACTCCCAACTCTGGTAGCGCGACACCTCGGGGTCGTTGGCGTAGGCGAGGAACTCCGCGAGGTCTCGGTCGGCGAAGCGTCGCAGCACGAGCCTCTCCGACTCGATGTTGACGAAGGGCGTCTTGTCCGTCATCGGATGGCACCGGCCGCCCACGGCGGGTTGGCGGCCAAAACTTTTTCGTAGACCGGGCAGCCCTCCCTGTGCGCGCCCGGCAGGTAGCCCGTGCTCATCAGGAACTCGCCGACGATCTCGCCGCCGGTGAAGAGGAAGGTCTTCTTAAAGAGTCGTACCCACTCGTCCTTCGCGCGCGGGTGGTGCCGGTCGAGCCAACCCTTGAACGACCCGAACTCGCCGCGCAGCACCGCGACCCGCCGCGCGTTCTCGACCGCCGCGTTGACCTTCAGGCGGTTGCGTATGATGCCCGCGTCGCCCAACAGCCTCGCCCTGTCCGCCTCGCCGTAGGCCGCGACCGCGTCAACGTCGAACCCGCCGTAAGCCTCGCGGAAGGCCGCGCGCTTCCTCAAGATAGTCGCCCACGACAGCCCCGCCTGATTTATCTCAAGCACCAGCCGCTCGAACAGCGCCGCCTCCCCTTCCACGGGGAAGCCGTACTCCTCGTCGTGATAAGGCCGATGCAAAGGGTCGCCGGGCGCATAGTCGCAGTAGGTGGTCATGCCTCGTCAGCTTAACCTCGCGGACTTATTTCGCGCCAGACATTTTCGCGCACGACTCGGGCGCCGAGCCGTCCCTCAACGCTTCTTGGACGACGCCGACACGGCGCAGCGGAAGCCGACAAAATCACGCGCGCCTTCGGGTGGGTGGCTGTCTCTGTAGGCGACGCGCAGGTTGACGGGCGCGCCGCCCCAACTTCCGCCCCTGATGACGCGGCGGCTGGTGACGGCGCGGAAGCTGTCGTCAAGAAATAGATTCCCACCCGCCAACGGGTTGACCTGCGGGGTGGAAGGGTAGGCGGCCCACTCGTCCGCCGTGTACTCCCAGACGTTGCCGGCCATGTCGAAAAGCCCGTAGCCGTTGGCCGGGTAACTCCCGACGCGCGTGGTCTCCCCGATGCCGCTCCCGAGGTAGTTGGCGCGCGTCTTGTCGGGCGGCTCGTCGCCCCACGGGAACTCCTTCCCCGCGAGGCCGCCGCGCGCGGCGTGCTCCCACTCCGCCTCGGTGGGCAGACGCTTGCCCGCCCAGAGGCAGAAGGCCGCGGCCGCGTGCCAGCCGACGTTCGTTACGGGATGGTCGGCCTTCCCCTTCGGGTAGGTGTCGCCGGCCCAGTGCTTCAGGTAGTTGCCGTTATGAAATCGGGCTTCGATGCGGTCTCGACGCCAACGCGGGTTCTTGTCGAGGAACTCTTTGAAACGCGCGTTGGTGACTTCGTACCTGTCGATGTAGAAGGGGCCGACGGTGACGGTGTGTGAAGGGGCTTCGCCGGAGAAAAGCTCGGCGCGCTTGACGGCGAAGACTTGTTGGAGGCGCGGCACGTCGGAAGGGTCTGTGCCCATTTGGAACGTCGCGCCGGGGACGAGTGCCATCGGGCCGCCCCGCACGTCGCGTCCGGCGCGGCGCTGCGAAACCGACGGCCCGGCGGCGGCCGACAGGAGAAGCGTTAAGGCAGCGGTGATAAACGTCAGACGTGTCAGGCGTCGCCCCGCCATTTGAAGTCCTCCCGCACAGCTCGAATCAGACCGCACTTCGATAGTGAAACACCGCCGGCCCGGCGCTCGTGGCAAATACCTGACGCCGCAGGACGACGCCCGGCCGAAAAGTTTTGCGAGCGGCGGCGCGGTGGGATAAGCTCCGCGCGGCTCGCGGGCGGAAGAAAGTTTTGGCGTGGAGGTTCGGGACGGATGAAACGAACGTTGAGACTCGTCGCGCTGTGTGTCGTGTGTGTCGTCGCCGCTGCGTGCGGGTCGGGTGCGCCGCCGGCCGACCCGTTCGCGGGGACGCTGGTTGATTTGTCGCACGCGTACGACGAGCAGACCGTGTTCTGGCCGACGGCCGAGGGGTTCAAGCTGGAGAAGGTCGCGGAAGGAATGACGCCCGGAGGCTACTACTACGCGGCGAACAACTTCTCGACCGCCGAGCACGGCGGCACGCACCTCGACGCGCCCGTCCACTTCGCCGAGGGGCGCAACACCGCCGACCGCATCCCGCTCGAACAGTTGATGGGCGCCGGCGTCCTGCTCGACGTGTCGGAGAAGTGCGCGCGCGACGCCGACTATCAAATCTCGGTCGAGGACTTTGCCGCGTGGGAGCGCGAGCACGGGCGCCTGCCCGACGGCTCGATACTGTTACTGCGGACGGGCTTCGGGCGGCGCTGGCCCGACCGTCGCTCGTACATGGGGACGGACGAGCGCGGCGCGGAGGCGGTCGCCAAGCTCCACTTCCCCGGCCTGCACCCCGACGCGGCGCGCTGGCTCGTCGCGGAGCGGCGCATCAAGGCCGTCGGACTCGACACGCCGAGCATCGACTACGGCCAGTCCAAACTCTTCGAGACTCACCGCGCCCTCTTCGAGCGCGACGTGCCCGCCTTCGAGAACCTCGCCAACTTCGAACGGCTCCCCGCGCGCGGCTTCCACGTCGTCGCGCTCCCGATGAAGATCAAGGGCGGCAGCGGCGGACCGCTCCGCGCCGTCGCCATCGTCAGGAACGACTAGCCGCTCGGTCTACTCCGGCGTGGGCGGCGCGGACGGCGCGCCCGTGGGGTTCGTGAGCTGGTTGACCCGCGCGCGGACGCTCGCGGCCAGCATCCGCACCTCTTCGTCGGTGTAGTTGGCGGCGCGGAACGCGTCCTCGATCTGCTTGTCGGAGAGGCGCGAGAGTATCCCGCCCAGCCAGCGCGCGTCCTCGACGGTGATGTCGCGCATCAGGCCGCTGTTCTTCCCGCTGAAGTTGAAGACGACGCGGCCGCCCTCGACGCCGTCGATGAACTTGTCGGCGACGTAGTCGCCCGGCTCGTTGCGCGTGCCCTTGACCTGACGGATGAAGGAGATGGGCCCGTTCTGCCCGCCGGTCTTCCCGATGGTCGCGCCGAGGTCGCTGACGATGTGGTGCAGCTCCGTGCCCGACGCGCCGCTCACCGCCAGCACCTTGTTGTTGTCGTCCTTCATGTCCCAGTTCTCGACGAGCGCCATGATGATCTTCAGCCCGCGCAGCTCGCGCGTCCCCGAGAAGGGGTTCTGCTCCCAGCGCCACACGTCGAGCCGCTTGACGTGCTCGGGCCGCGCCTCGAAGCGGACGTTGGCGAGTCCGCCGCCCTCACACCGCGCGTAGTCCTTGCCGGGTTCGGGCGCGCCCTCGATCTTCGCGCACGGCGCGAGGTACGTGACCTCGACTGGGTAGCCGGCGGCCCAGACCAGCCGCGTCACGGCCGTCTCGGGCTGCGCCTCCTTGCCGATCTTCGCGACCCACTCGCGCCCCTTCGCGTCGCGCACGCGGAACTTCTTCGAGTAGCCGCCCTTCTCCTCCTTCAGGAAGGTGAGCCGGCTGAGGTCGGGCTTCATCTCTTCGCCGCCGGGGCCGAGAAAGAGGTCGAGCGCGGCCACGTCGCCGGGGTCGCGCCAGAGGACGGCCGTCCCCTGCGGCGGCGGCGCCTTCTCCTTCTTCTTACCCTTCTCCTTCTGCGCCGCCGCGCCCGGCGCGAGGCTCAACAGGAGCGCCGCCAAAAGGACGGCCGACAGCCGAAAACTTCTCGTATGCGACATGGCCATACTTCTCCTCTTTTAACTTAGTAAATTATCCTCGGCACGCCGTCGCCGCTGCGCGCGCGCCTTCCTTCCAGCTCGGCCTCGGCCGCGATGTAGCCGAAGCTCGCCCACTGGCTCCCGCCCGTCACGCGCCGGAAGAGCTGCTCGGCCAGCTCGCGCCGGCCGTTGTAGAGAAACCAGTTCCCGACGCCGTAGCCGACCGTGGCGCCGCCGACGGTGTCGGGGGTCTTGATGTTCTCGCCCATCAATTCGGTCGGCTTGAGCTTCCCCTGGTAGAGTCTGACGAGTTTGTAATAGTCCTCGCTCTCGATCACGTCAAGGCCGTCGCCGACCGCCGCGAGCGCCGCGGCCGCCTCGCGCTCGCGCCCCAGACGGCGCAGCGTCATGTAGAGCCAGTGCGTCGTCGAGACGAGCGTGTCCGGGTTCGTCGAGACCTTCTCCGCCTCGCGGTACGCGGCGAGCGCGCGCCGGAAATCGCCTCTGAGGTAGTGGGCCAGCCCGAGGTGATACCAGACGTTCGACTGCAA
The DNA here is from genome assembly GCA_036388915.1 of Pyrinomonadaceae bacterium. Lineage (GTDB taxonomy): Bacteria > Acidobacteriota > Blastocatellia > Pyrinomonadales > Pyrinomonadaceae > QHXN01. Next base: position 4,697 of record DASVQX010000027.1, on the reverse strand, counting down.
GGTGCTGGTCGGCACGCCGCGCGCGTTGGGCAGTCCGTCCGGCTCGACCTCGTCGGGCCGGCCGCGGACGAGCGACGCCGCGCGCTCAAGGTCTTTGGCGGCCGCGTCGAAGCAGCGCAGCGTGATGAGGCGGTGCCCGCGGTGCCGGTAGAGCCGCGCGTCGCGTGGAAACTTCTTCAGCCCCTCGGTGAAAATCCCGACCGCCTCTTTGTAACGCCCGAGGTAGGCCGTCCGCCGACCCAGCCAGATGAAGCGTTCGGCGTCCGGGTTGCGCCCGAACTCCTCGCGCGCGCCCGCGAGCTTCGTCTCGAAGTCGCGCCGCGCCTCTTCGGAAAGCTTCGGCGCGACTTCCAACGCCGACTCGGCGCAGCCCGCGCGCGCCGGCGGCGCCGCGCCGCAGAGACAGAGCAGGAGTGCGAAGAGCGTCTTCCTCATCAACTTCTACGCGAGGGTAAGTTTCTTCGAGTATATAACACGCGGACGCGGGGGCGCAGCTAAAGGCTTTAGCCGCGTCCCCGCGTCACCGGCGGTTGATTCTTCCGGGTCTCGCGCCCGGCCTTACTTCTTCTCGGCGGCGGCGTTGCCGGAGCCGCCCTGTTTGACCTGCGCGCTGACGCGCTCGAAGTTCGTCTTGAAGACCTGCGTGTTCGGGTCTTTCGTGCGGACGCCCAGCTCGTGCGCCTTCTGGTAGTTGGCGAGCGCGAGGTCGAGTTTCCCGCCGCGCTCGTACGCCTCGGCCAGACTGTCGTAGACGTTAGCCGAGTTGGGGTAACGCTCGACGTTGAGCTTGAAGGCGGCGACGGCCTCCTCCGCGTTGTTCTGGTTGAGCAGCTGGTAGCCGACCTGATTCATCAGCGCCTCGGGCACCCGAATCGTGTAGCCGAGCCGCGACGAGAGGTTGCGGTAGTGCTCCTCGACGCCCTTGAGGCCGCCCGCGACCGCGCCCGTGTTCGGGTCGCGCGGGAACTGCCAGCCGTCGAAGACCTTCCGCAGCCCCGCGTAGTGGCTGCGCAGCACGACCGAGCCGTGATCCTCGTCCTCGTACCTCGCCGCCTCCCAGACGAAGCCCTTCACCTGCTGCTTACTCAGAACCTCGCGGAAGAGTCCGAAGGCGTCGCCGATGTCGCCCGGCTCGTTGCCGAGCGAGGTGAAGAGCGTGCGGTTGTACTCCGCGCGGTTCTTGAAGAACTCCTTCACGCGGTCGATCATCATGAAGTTGTCCCACTGGAGCGAGGGGCTGACGGCGATGTAGGAGTTGAAGAGGTCGGGGCGCGCGATCATCGCGTGGACGGCGAACAGCCCGCCGAGCGAGTGGCCGGCGAGCGCGCGGAAGGGCTGCGTGCGGTACTTCGACTCGACGAGCGGGATCAGCTCGGTCTCGATGAACTTGAGGAACTTGTCGGCGCCGCCGCTGGTGGGGAAGCGCGCGTTCGGGTTGCCCGGCAACTGCTCGACGCGCGTCGGCGTCAGGTCGCGCGTGCGGTCGGTGTTCGTCACGCCGACGACGATCATCTCGGGCATGCGGGCGTTGCGCGCGAGGAACGAGACGGTCGCGCCCGTGTGCTGGATGTGCGCGTCGCCGTCGGTCATGTAGAGCACGGGGAAGCGCTCCGAGCCGCGCGCGTAAGCGGCGGGCACGCGGACGAGCACGACGCGCTCCTCGCCGAGCACCTGCGACTTGACGACGAGCCGCTCGGGCGCGTCTCCGGCGGGCGGCGCCTGCGCGCGCGCCGCCGACGCCGTCAGGAGTAGGGCGAGCATGGCGAGCAGCGAGGCTTGAACGGGTTTTAGTTTCATCGGGTGCCTCCTCAGGGGATGTGGCGGTCAGACCCACCCGCGGTAGCGTGTGGGCCTCTGTGACCTGACGCCAGCGGGTGACAAAGTTCCACCCGCTACCGCGGGTGGTTCTGACCTGTTTGTTCTTGACGTATCGGTGTCTCGGGTCGGGCGCGTCCGCCCCCGAGGCTCACGGTAGATGCGGGTAATACGCTGGTCTGATGCGGCCGGGTTCGCACGCGCGCGAATCTTTTCGACTTTTTTGCCGCCGCGTCCCGCGCCTCGGACTTCCTTCCATTCTGGCGGACGAAAAGGCGGACGCCGGCAAGTTATTCGCCTTCGGGGTTGAACCGGCGCGCCCCGTGCGCGTATAACTGTCGGGCCCGCCGCGCGCGCCACATCCTGCTCGGCGGTTTTCTAAAACACCAACAGCCTTCGCCAGCGGTTCGAGGATACGACCCCCGATGAAACGAGCACTCCTTGTCCTGGCCGTCGCCGCGCTCTACGTGCTCCACCAGGACATCTGGTTCTGGCGCACGCCCTACCCGGTCTTCGGCGTCGTCCCCGTCGGCCTCTTCTACCACGCGTGCTTCTCGGTGGCCGCCTCGCTCCTGATGTGGCTGCTCGTCCGCCACGCTTGGCCGCACCACATCGAGCGCGATGTCGAGAGCGACGACGCGGAAGGGGGTGGCGAGAGTTGATACCCGCCATCTTCGTCTTCGTCTACCTCGCGGTCGTCGTCTACATCGGCGTCTTCGCCTTCCGCCGCTCGAAGGGCGCGGGCGCGGAAGACTTCTTCCTCGCCAACCGCTCGCTCGGCACCTTCGTCTTCCTGCTCTCGCTCTTCGGGACGAACATGACGGCCGTCGCCATCCTCGGCTCGTCCGGCCACGCCTTCACCAACGGCATCGTCACCTACGGGCTGATGGCCTCGTCTTCGGGGCTCGTCATCCCTCTGACGATCTTCTTCATCGGGACGCGCGTCTGGGCCTTGGGGAAGAAGTACGGCTTCATCACGCCCGTCCAGATTTTCCGCGACCGCTGGGAGTGCGGCCACATCGGCACGGTCATCTTCGCGGTGCAGGCCGTGCTGCTCGTCCCCTACATCATCATCGGCATCATGGGCGGCGGGACGACGCTGTCGGCCATCTCGGGCGGCTTCGTCCCCTACTGGTTCGGCGGCGGCATCGTCGCGCTGGTCGTGATGACCTACGTCTTCTTCGGCGGGATGCGCGGCACGGCTTGGGTCAACACGTTCCAGACGATCCTCTTCCTCGTCTTCGGCGTCATCGCCATCGGCGTCATCGGCACCGGCATGGGCGGCTTCAGCGGCTCGGTCGAGGCGCTCGGCGCAGGCCCCGCGACCTCCTGGCTCCTGACGCGCGAGCGCATCTCGCCCTACTACTTCTTCAGCTACACGTTCATCCCGCTCTCGGCCATCGCCTTCCCGCACATCCTCATCTTCTGCCTGACGGCGAAGCGGATGGTGCAGTTCAAGAAGACGGTCATCTTCTACCCGCTCTGCATCCTGCTCATCTGGTCGCCGTGCGTCTTCCTCGGCGTGATGGCCAACCGCGTCGGGGACGTGCCCGAGATACGCGCCAAGCAGGAGGCGCGCCGCACGCTCGCCACGCAGGGGGCGAAGATGGAGCCCGAGCAGCGCGACGAGCTGAAGGAGAAGGCGTCGGGCGACGACGTGATTTTGCTGCTGCTGCGCCGCTACGCCCCGCTCTGGCTCGCCGGCATCCTCGGCGCCGGCATCATGGCGGCGGTGATGGCCTCGGACTCGCAGATACTCGCGCTCTCGACGATGTTCGCGGAGGACTTCTTCGCCTTCTACGGGGGCCGGCGGCGTTTCGGCGAACGCGCGCAGGTGCAGACCGGCCGCCTCTTCGTCGTCGTCCTGACCGTGCTCGCCTACATCGTCGCGCTGCGCGCGCCCGAGACGATATTCGAGATCGCCATCCAGTACGCGTTCTCGGGCTTCGCGGCGCTGTCGCCGCTGATGATCGCGGCGCTCTTCTGGCGCGGGAGCACGAAGTGGGGCGCGCTGGCCTCGACCGTCTGGGTCGCCGTGGCGGTCACGGCCGTCGCCGTCTTCCAGCAGACGCACGCGGCGCCCGCGCCGGGGCCGCCGGCCGTCTACTGGTCGGTCGGCGGGGCGGACGTGCTCGCGCGCACGGCCTCGGGGACGAGCGTCTTCGGCTTCATGCCGGTCGTCCCGATGGTGCTCGTCTCGGCGCTGTTGATGTTCGTCGTCTCGAAGCTGACCGCGAAGCCGAGCGCGGCGACCGTCGAGAAATACTTTTCTAACTTGAAGTAAGGAGAACCCCCTCGATGAGACTCAAGACGGCGCTCGCCGCCCCCGCCAGTTTGCTGCTCGCCGCCGCCGCCGTGTTCGCCGCCACGGCGGGCGCCCCCGACCACCCGAACTTCGGCGGCACGTGGGAGTTGGATCAGACGCGGAGCCACAGCATCCCGCCCGACATGAAGCAGACGTTGACGGTCACGCAGGAGGGCGACCGCGTGTCGGTCGAGTTGAAGGTCGTCACGCCGCAGGGCGAGCGCGTCATCAAAGAAGCCTACACGCTCGACGGCAAGGAGACGGAGTTCACGCCGCCGGCGCCGCCGAACGCCCCCAAGGACGCGCCCGCGCCGAAGGGCAAGCGCACCGCCCACTGGATGCCGAACGGGAAGGGCTTCATCATCGAGGACGAGGTCGTCAACCCGACGCCGCAGGGCGGCACCGAGACCGTCCTCGTCGCGCGCAAGTGGATGCAGTGGCCCGACGGCACCTTCTCCATCGAGACCATCACAGAGCGCGGCGGCAACGCCTTCAACAACAAGCGCGTCTTCGTGAAGAAGTAGACGGTAGTCAATAGACAAAAACGGGCGGCGCGCTCGGGTTAACCCGAGCGCGC
>DASVQX010000026.1:0-128595 GCA_036388915.1 Pyrinomonadaceae bacterium | reverse complement strand
GGCGGCTCGGCCTCGGCCTCCTCGACGACCCCCGACTCGGAGTACCCGGGGCTGACCTTCCCGGTCGCGTCGGTCGTCAACGGCGACCGGCGGGGGCTGAACTGGGAGCACGGCGGCGGGTGGCGCGACGCGACGGCCAACGCGTACCCGGACTGGGTCGAGGTGTCGTTCGCCGGGGCGCGGAAGGTGGACGAGGTGGGCGTCTTCTCCCTACAGGACAACTACGCATCCCCTTCAGAGCCGGCCGGAGGCATGACGTTCACGAAGTACGGGGTGACCTCGTTCGAGGTGCAGTACTGGGACGGCTCGCAGTGGGTCACGGTGCCGGGCGGCGTCGTCGCGGGCAACAACCTCGTCTGGCGGAAGGTGACGTTCCCCGGGGTGACGACGACGAAGGTGCGGGTCGTCGTCAGCAACGCGATGGGGGGCCGGAGCCGACTCGTCGAGGTCGAGGCCGTCGGGCCGGCGCAGTAGAAGGCCGGCGGACTGAGACGCGCCCTCCGACGCGGCGGCCGTGTGGGAAGGGAAGGCGCGTGAACATGAGAGCGCCGCCGCCGAACGTTCGGGCGGCGGCGCTCTCGTCTGTCTTATGTCTACCGGCTAACCGTGCCCCTGCGCGCCGGAGCCGCCGGTGTTGCCGCCGGCCTTGCCGCTGTCGGCCGCGCCGCCCTGCGACGAGACGTTGGTGCCGCCGGCCGTCCCCTCCTGGCTCGGGCCGAGGTCTCCGGCCGGCTCGTTCTCGCCCGCGTAGGCGCGGTCTGCGTAGGGCGGGGCGCCGCGCTCTTCGCGCAGGTTGCCTTCGCCGATGCCCTGATCGTTACCCTGTTTCGTCCCTTCACCCATCAGCTTCTTCTCCTCGTCTCGTCGTCTTCGGGTTTCAGTGGTGGCGCTCGCCGCCGGGCTTGCCGCTCTTCTTGCCGTCGCCCTCGCTCTTGTTCCCCGTGCCCTTGCCCTCGCTCTTCGCGCCCGACTGGCCGCGCGCGCCCTCGCCGCCCTTCTGGCGCGTCCCGCTGACGTTCCCGCTGCCGCCCTGGTTCTTGCCTCCGCTGTCTGCTGAGCCCATCTCTTTAAGTCCTCCCGCGTATCTGAGTGTTTGAGTCAAGTCTGAGTCGAAAACTTTAACCACGCGCGCCCTTCAAGCCAGCCGCCGCACGTCGCCGCCCGTGCCGACCTCCAGACGGCTCCCGCACGAAGGGCAGTTGAACTCCGCGATGTGCGACGGCGCGTTGACGCGCGCGTTGCACTCGGGGCAGACCGTCTCGGCCCTCGGCGCCTTCCCGCGGAAGAGGACGACCAGCAGCACCACGACGAACAGCACGAGCGGGATGGCGAAGACGAACCCGATGCCGGTCGTCACCCCGAGGACGATCGTCGCCAGAAGCAGCAACGCCGCGAGCACGACGCCGACGATCTGCCCGACGCCGGGGCTCCACCCCACGTCGTCGGCGCGACCCTCGGCGCGCTTCCTCTCAGTGAACCTGTCCTCCTCCATCGCGCCCACAGCCTTTCCGTTTGCTGCCGCTGTTTCTTAAGCGGACATCGGCGGCGCACATTCGTACGCGCCACGCGCCCGCGCCCCGCCCGTTGCTTCCGTTCTGTTCGCTTGTGCTTTCAGGTGAGCAAGGTAGGTGCCAGAGACGGCGCCAACGGGCGGCGTGCGCGGTGGCGTACGAACGCGACAGTTTCTTAACCTCGCGCGGACAGAAAGCGCGAGAGGCGCGTGTAGTCTCCGCCGCGTGACGCGAACAGTATCAGCCAGGGCGAAATTTTTGCGCGGGGCGACGGGCGAGCTGCGACGCATGCGCCGCACGATGCGCGAGGTCTTCGGGCTGGAACGCTTGCGGCCCGGTCAGGCCGAGGTCATCCGCTCCGTCCTGACGGGCAACGACACGCTGGCCGTGATGCCGACGGGCGCGGGCAAGTCGCTCTGCTACCAACTGCCGGCGCTCCACCTCGAAGGCACGACCGTCATCGTCTCGCCGCTCATCTCGCTGATGAAGGATCAGGTGGACAAGCTCTCCGAGGCGGGCGTCGAGGCCGCGCAGGTCAACAGCGCGCTGACCGAGGGCGAGCGCCGCGAGAGCCTTGAGCGCATCGGCCGCGACGAGAGCGACTTCGTCTTCACCACGCCCGAGCGCATGGCCGACCCCGCCTTCCTCGAAACCCTGCGCGGCGCGGACATCGACTTCGTCGTCATCGACGAGGCGCACTGCATCTCCGAATGGGGTCACGACTTCCGCCCCAGCTACCTCGCGCTCGGCGCGGTGATCAAGACGCTCGGCTCGCCGCCCGTCCTCGCGCTCACGGCCACGGCCACGCCCTCGGTCGTCGAAGACATCCGCAAGCGGCTCGGGCTACCCTCGATGCGCGTCTTCAACACGGGCATCTACCGCGAGAACCTCCGCTACGAGGTCGTGCGCGTGACGAACGAGTTGGAGAAGCGCGAACGGCTCGCGCGCGTCATGCGCGAGACCGAGGGGACGGGCATCGTCTACTGCGCGACCGTCAAGGCGGTCGAGGCGCTGGCCGAACTCTTCCGGGGTTCGGACTTCGAGGTGCGCGCCTACCACGGCAAGCTCCCCGCCTCGGAGCGGCGCGAGAACCAAGACCTCTTCATGGCCGGCGGCTTGAAGGCGATGATCGCCACCAACGCCTTCGGCATGGGCATCGACAAGCCAGACATTCGCTTCGTCGCCCACTACCAGATGCCCGGCTCGCTCGAAGCCTACTATCAGGAGTCGGGGCGCGCCGGGCGCGACGGCGAGGAGGCGCGCTGCGCGCTCCTCTACCAGCTCGACGACCGGCGCACGCAGCTCTTCTTCCTCGGCGGGCGCTACCCGAAGGCGGAAGACCTGTGGGCGGTCTGCGACGCGCTGCGCGACGCGGGCGCCGTCGCGTCGGCCGTGCCGCTCGCGCCCGTGCAGGAGCGGGCGCCGGGCGTGGCGAAGACGAAGGTGCGCGTCGCGCTCTCGCTCCTGAAGGACGCCCGGATAGTGCGCGAGACGCGCGGCGTGCGCTTCAAGCTCGCGCGCCCCGAGGTGACGCGCGAGGAGGTCGAGCGCGTCGCCGCCGTCTGCGCCGGGCGCGGCGAGGGCGACCGCGAGAAGTTGGAGCGCGTGATGCTCTACGGCCAGAGCGCCGAGTGCCGCTGGAAGCTGCTGCACGAATACTTCGGCGAGGAGTTCGCGGCCGGCGCCTGCGGCCGCTGCGACAACTGCCTGCACCCGCTCGCGGAGCAACTGGGACTCGCGGCGCCGTCGGCCGCGGCGCCCGCGCCGAAAGAGGAGACGCCCGACGCGGTCGTCGCGAAGAAGAAGAAGGTTCTGGAAGTCTCCGAGGGCGACGCGGTGCGCGTGCCGAAGTACGGGCGCGGCCGCGTCGCCTCGCTCGAAGACGACAAGCTCACGGTCAAATTCCCCGACGGCGAGACGCGCACCTTCCTGCGTGAGTTCGTCCGCCGGGGCTAACCTCTAAAGCAGGGGGCGCGGGCATCTCTGCCCGCGCCCCCTGCGTAATGGCCCCGGGGTTTGACACCCGTGCCGCGTTGCGGAAAATACCCGCATGCCTATCTTCGCGCGACTCGCGCTCGTCGTGCTCCTGCTGGCCGCGTCGGCGCCGGTGCGGGCGCAGGGGCGGGCCACGCCCGCGCAGCTCGCGGCGGCGCGCGAGTACGTCCGGCGCGGCTGGCGCACGCTGACGCGCTCGAACCGCGACCTCTTGGGCGCCGCCACCGACCCGAAGTTTCAGGCCAGCCTCTTAGCCCGGCACAAAGCGCCGTTCCAATTCTTCCGCTGGCCCGTCTACGTCGCGCGCGACGAGAACCTCGCGGCCGTCCGGCGCCGGCTCCGCGCGCAGATGCCCGCCGCAGACTTCGAGCGCATCGAGCTGCGCACGCTCCCCGACCGCCCCGAAGCGGCGGCGCCCGGCCTGCTCTACCTGCCGCGCCCCTACGTCGTGCCCGGCGGGCGCTTCAACGAGATGTACGGGTGGGACAGCTACTTCATACAGGTCGGCCTGCTGCGCGACGGCGAGACGGAACTCGCGCGCGACATGGCCGACAACTTCCTCTACGAGGTCGAGCACTACGGCCGCGTGCTCAACGCCAACCGCACCTACTACCTCACGCGCTCGCAGCCGCCCTTCCTGACGCGGATGGTGCTCGGCGTCTACCGACGCACGCGCGACCGCGTCTGGCTCCGCCGCGCCGCGCGCGCCGTCGAAACTTACTACGACTACTGGGCCGCGCCCGGCGCGCCGCACCTCACGCCCGAGACGGGACTGTCGCGCTACTACGATCTGGGCGAAGGCCCCGCGCCCGAGGTCGTCGCCGACGAGCGCGACGCCGAGGGGCGCACGCACTACGAGCGCGTGAGGATGGTCTACAGGACAGAGCGCGTGGCCGACTACGACGTGGCGAGATTCTACGACCGCGCGCGCGACCAACTGACGCCGGCCTTCTACAAGGGCGACCGCTCGATGCGCGAGTCGGGCTTCGACCCGTCGAACCGCTTCGGCCCGTTCGGCGCCGACGTGACGAGCTACAACCCGGTCTGTCTGAACTCGCTGCTCTACGTCTACGAGCGCGACGCGGCCGAGATTATGCGCGAGCTGGGGCGCGTGCGTGAGGCCGAGCGTTGGGAGCGGCGCGCGGCCGTCCGGCGCGAGCGCGTCAACCGCCTGATGTGGGACGAGCAGGACGGGCTTTACTACGACTACGACTTCACGAAGCGGAAGGTGAGGCGCTACCCGTTCGTGACGACCTTCTACCCGCTCTGGGCCGGGCTCGCCACGCCCGAGCACGCGCGTCGCGTCGTCCAGCGCATTCACTACTTCGAGCGCGGCGGCGGCCTGCTGACGAGCACCAGCCGCACGGGCAGCCAGTGGGACGCGCCCTACGGCTGGGCGCCGATGCAGCTCATCGCGGCCGAGGGCCTGCGCGCCTACGGCTACCACCGCGAGGCCAACAACATCTCGGTCAACTTCCTCTCGCTCGTCCTCAAGGAGTTCGTCGAGCACAACACCATCGTCGAGAAGTACGACGTGGAGCGGCGCACGTCCTCTCTGGGCGCGGGGCTTCGCTTCGGCTACGCGTCGAACGAGATCGGCTTCGGCTGGACGAACGCCGCCTTCACGGAGTTGTACGCGCAACTGCCCGCCGCCGAGCGGCCGAAGGTGCTTGAGCTGGGCGGCGTCGGACACTTCGAGGCGTTGGAGGTCAGATGAATAGACCGAGGCGAGGATTCGCGAGCGACAACAACGCGGGCGTCCACCCGCGCGTGATGGAGGCGCTCGGCGCGGCCAACGTCGGGCACGCGGTGGCCTACGGCGACGACGCCTACACCGAGCGCGCCGCCCGGCTCTTCCGCGAGCGGTTCGGCGACGCGGCGGAGGTCTTCTTCGTCTTCGGCGGGACGGGCGCCAACGTCGCCGCGCTCGCCGCGCTCACGCGACCCTTCGAGGCGGTCGTCTGCGCCGAGACGGCGCACGTCAACGTGGACGAGTGCGGCGCGCCCGAGCGCTTCGCCGGCTGCAAGCTCGTAGACCTGCCGACCCCCGACGGCAAGCTCCGCCCCGAACAGTTGGAGCCGCTGCTCGCGCGCGCGGGCGACCAGCACCACGTCCAGCCGCGCGTCGTCTCCGTCTCGCAGCCGACCGAGTTGGGGACGGTCTACACGGTCGGGCAGCTCTCGCGACTCGCGGAGTTCGCGCACCGACACGGGATGTTTCTCCACGTTGACGGCGCGCGGCTGGCGAACGCGGCGGCGCACCTGAACGTCTCTCTGAAAGAGTTGACGGCCGGGGCGGGCGTTGACGTGCTGAGCTTCGGCGGGACGAAGAACGGGATGATGTACGGCGAGGCGGTCGTCTTCTTCAGTGAGGCGCTGGCCGGGGACTTCAAATTCATTCGCAAGCAGTGCGCGCAACTCCCCTCGAAGATGCGCTTCGTCGCCGCGCAGTTCGCGGCGCTGCTCGAAGAAGACCTCTGGCTCCAGACGGCCGCGCACGCCAACCGCATGGCGCAAAGGCTCGCCGACGAACTGCGCCAGATTCCGCGAGTCCGTCTCACGCAGCCCGTCGAGTCAAACGCCGTCTTCGCCGTGATGCCACCCGACGCCGTGCCGCGAGTGCAGGAGCGCTTCTTCTTCTACGTCTGGGACGAGCGGACTTCCGAGGTGCGCCTCATGTGCTCCTACGACACGACCGAGGATGACGTGGCGGAGCTGGCGGCGGTCGTCAGGGAGGCGACGGAAGGATGAAGGATGAAGGATGGAGTTAAGACAACATTCCTTTCATCCTTCCGCCTTCATCCTTCATCCTTTCCCTAGAGAGACGTGTCGGCGAGGTTGGACTTGTACTTGGTGTTGGTGGCGCGGTCGTTCAGCTCGACGTAGACCCAACTCGGCGGGACGGCGTCCGCCTCCAGCGCGAACCAGATGCCGTCGAGGCTCGACGCCTTGCCGAGCGCGCAGAAGCCGTTGAGCCGCTTCCCGTCCTGCGCGTAGATGTCCACCCAGGTGCGCGACGACTTCGCGTTCTGCCCGCAGGGCGGGAGTTCGGGCGCGGCGGCGAACATCGTGTCGGGGTAGGCGGCCGCGTTCTCGACGCCGAAATAGTAGCGCGCGAACTCCTTGCCGCCGGTCGTGACCGGCTCCACCCGCTGAAGAAAGAGTACGGGGTTGGGCAGCGTCGGCCGCTGCGCGTAAGGGGCCGCGTCGTTCGCGGCGCACGCGAGGGCCACCAGGGCCAAAAGCGTCGCGGCCTTTCCCGCGGTGCAAAACCTCATCGTCTGACTCCTCTCGTCAAGGGAAAGTAAGGCGGGGCTTCGCGGCCGCACGAACTTCGGGGCCGCCGGGCGCGCATTGAACCACCTTTCCGCCCGGCGCACAAGACTTTTCCAGACCCCTCAGTCCGGGTACTCGTCCGAGCCTTGCACCCACATGAACGACTGCGCGTCGATCATGTCGCGCGGGCCGAGGTCTTTGTTGTCCGCGAGCACGCGGCCGGCGAAGTCGAGCAGGTTGGAGTATGTCTCCCAGTCGGGGCGCGACTTGTAGCGGAAGTCGAAGCCGTACTTCTCGGCCGCCGCGCGCGTCACCGTCGGCTTGAGGAAGATGTGCTCGCCGGGCCGCGCGAGGAAGCCCCAGACCGTCACCATCGGCCACGTCAGCACGCGTGTCTGTCGGCGCGGGAGCGCGTCCACGGCCCTGACCCAGTTGCCGAAGCGCCGTTCGAGCGAGCCGCCGCCGTGCAGAAGCTCGAAGAGTCCTTCGGCGAAGGTGCGCGCGCCGGCCTCGGTCTTCACCGCGTCGCGCAGCGCCATCTTCTCGAACGAGAAGATCATGCTGTGGCGCGTGCGCTGCTCGACGCGCACGGCGCGCGCGGCTATCTCGGAGAACTCGCCCGCGCGCAGCAGCCGGCGGTACTCCGAGCGCCCCAGCGCCTCCTCCCAACGCTCGTGCGCCTCCCACTTGTAGTCGCGCTCCCAGTCGAGATACGTCTCGTCCACGAACCCGCCGGGGAAGTAACGCAGAAACTTCCTCCGGCACGCCTCCGCGCCCTCCGCCCGCTCGCCGCGCCGACGCCCGCCCGCCAGTATGCCCATGCGCCCTCCTTGAAGTTGACGAAAGTGAAGCTGACGAAAGTTAAGCCCGCCCGGCCCCTCAGCACTCCGCCGCGCAGACCCAGCCGGGCGCCGCGTCCGTCCCGTGCCGGAGCATCAGGTTCAACTGCCCCGCGTGGTGCTGCACGTGCCGCAGGTTGTAGAGGAGCAGCTCGGCGAAGCTCACCTCGCCCCAACGGAACACGCAGCGCGCACGCGCCCGCTCGTCCGTCAGCGCCCCGGCCGTCGCGCGGCACTTCTCGCGACAGTGGCGCAGGTAGCCCAGCATCTCCTCTTTCGTGTAGACGCGCTCGGGCATCAAGCCGGCCGGGTCCAACTCGTCGAGCGTGAACGGCTCCGGCGGCTTAAACCCCTCGACCTTGCCCGACAGGTAGAGGTCTGTGAAGAAGAGCGTGTGGAAGACGACGTACCAGAACTCCGGCGCACGCCCCCGCCCGCCCCACAACTCCGCCGGGCACGCCCGCACGGCGTTCCCCAACATCTCCAACGCGGCCCCGAACTGCCGCCACACGCTCTCCCGCCAAACGTCTTCCACGCGGCCGATTATATGGCGGGCGCGGCGGGGAGTCTAAAGATTTGTCGCCGCGCGCCGGTCGCCGAACGATAGCCACATTGGATTTTATACGTAAAAAGTCCGGAACGGCGTACCACAATTCGCCGCGGCGAGCGTCAGCGTTTTTCGATTTTGGGATTTGGGTTTTCGGAAACGGACAACGCGGGCGGGTGCGCGGGGGCGGCGTGTGTCGGAAAAGGCCGGAAAAGTGGAAGGCGGGCGGGTGGTACGGGGGTTGTAGTGGGGCGGGGCAGTCGGAAGTGTCAGAGATTTCTATGGACGTCAAACGCCCCCAGCGAAAGAACCGCCGCCGCCTGAAGCTCGCCGTCTACGCCGCGCTGTGCGTGCTGGCGATTGCGCTCATCACCTACGGGCTGTCACGCCTGCCGAAGGCGGCGCCGAGCGTCGCGCGCGCCACCGTCTTGACCGACACGGTCAAGCGCGGGCAGATGCTCCGCAACGTGCGCGGCCTCGGCACGCTCATCCCCGAGGAGATTCGGCAGATCGCCGCGCCCGTCGAGGGGCGCGTCGAGCAGAAGTTCGTCAAGCCGGGCGAGACCGTCCACGCCGGCACCGTGCTCGTCGAACTCTCCAACCCGACGCTCAAGCAGGCCGCCGTCGATGTCCAGTACCAGATCAAGTCGGCCGAGGCCGACATGAACAACCTGCGCTCGCGGCTTGAGAGCGACCGCATGACGCAGCAGTCGAACATCGCGCAGATTCAGTCCGAGTACCAGCAGGCCAAGATTCAGCTCGACGCCGACGAGGAACTCGCCAAGGAGGGGCTGGTCGCCGCGCTCACCCTGCGCGTCTCGCGCGTGCGCGTCGAACAGCTCGCCAACCGCGTCGAGGTCGAGAAGAAGCGCACCGAGCAGAACAAGTCGCAGGTCGCCGCGCAGATCGCCGCGCAGCAGGCGCGCATCGAGCAACTTCGCGCGCAGCTCCGCCTCAACCAGGAGCAGGTCGCCTCGCTCCAGGTGAGGGCCGGCACCTACGGCGTGCTCCAGGAGGTGACCATCGAGGTCGGCCAGCAGATCACGCCCGGCACCAACATCGCGCGCGTCGCAGACCCGACCAGCCTCAAGGCCGCGCTCCAGATTCCCGAGACGCAGATTAAAGACATCACGCTCGGCCAGCCGGCCGTCATCGACACGCGCGGCGGCGGGACGGTCAGCGGCGTCGTCCAGCGCATCGACCCGGCGGCGCGCAACGGCACCTTCACGGTGGACGTGCGGCTCGAAGGCCCGATGCCGCAGGGCGCGCGCGTGGACCTGAGCGTGGACGGCACCATCGAACTCGAACGTCTCGACAACGTGCTCTACGTCGGGCGCCCGGCGACGGGCGGCGCGGCGCAGGCCAGCGTCACGCTCTTCCGCGTCGAGGCCGACGGGCGCACCGCCACGCGCGTCCCCGTCAAGCTCGGCCGCACCTCGGTCAACACCGTCGAGGTCGTCGATGGCCTGCGCGAGGGCGAGACCGTCATCCTCTCCGACACCTCGCAGTGGGACAACGTGGACACGCTCCGGCTCGACTGAGCTTTTGACCTGACCCCAGACCAACCCTGAAAGGAAAAGAGATGAGCGCTACAAGCGAACCGCTGGTCAAGCTGGACGGCGTGCGGAAGGTTTTCTACACCGACGAGGTCGAGACGCACGCGCTCTCCGGCATCCACCTCGACATCAAGAAGGGCGAGTACATCTCGATGGCGGGCCCCTCCGGCTGCGGGAAGTCCACGCTGCTCTCCATCCTCGGGCTGCTCGACACGGCGACCGACGGCGAGTACATCCTGAACGGCACCTCCGTCTCGAACCTCTCGCTCTCCGAGCGCGCGCGCATCCGCAACCGCGAGATCGGCTTCATCTTCCAGGCGTTCAACCTCATCGGCGACCTCAGCGTCTACGAGAACGTCGAGCTGCCGCTCACCTACCGCGACATGGGCGCCAAGGAGCGGCGCGACCGCGTCGAGGAGGCGCTGCTCAAGGTCGGCATGTCGCACCGCATGAAGCACTACCCCTCGCAGCTCTCGGGCGGTCAGCAGCAGAGAGTCGCCGTCGCCCGCGCGGTCGCCGGCAACCCCTCGATCCTGCTCGCCGACGAGCCGACGGGTAACCTCGACTCGACCAACGGCGAGTCGGTGATGAACCTCCTGCGCGAGCTGCACGCCGGCGGCGCCACCGTCTGCATGGTCACGCACGACCCGCGCTACGCGCTCTACGCCGACCGCACCTTCCACCTCTTCGACGGACAGGTCGTCGAGGAGACGCACGAGGCGAAGGCCGAACAGGTGCTCGAAGAGAGCGGCTTCAAGCTCTAGGGAGTCGCCGGCCGCTCGGCGCCAGATTTTCACCCACCGCGAACGGGGCCACGCGCCGGTTCGCGTCGCACACGCGTCCCCGATTTTCGCCCGAAGGAGATTTACGAGATGACGAGAACACTCAAGGCGGCCGCGCTGCTCGCGCTGCTCGCCGCCGCGCTCACGTCCGCGGCCTCGGCCGAGCGCACCAGCCGCACCGTCGAGTCGCACACCTTCGACCACAAGACCACCTCGAAGAATAAGTACGACCTGCCCGTCCACGGCGAGCGCGTCCGCCTGCGCGTGAGGGCCACGGTCAAAGAGGGCGCGCTCAAGCTCGTCGTCCGCGACGCGGCGGGGCGCGTGCGTCAGGACGCGCAAATCGGGCCCGCGAAGTCGAAGCCCAACAACTACGACGTGGACAGCGGCGAGTTGCGCTCGGAGCCGGGCGGCGTCTGGACGGTCGAGGTCGAGCTGAAGGACGCGGTCGGCAGCTTCGAGTTGACTTGGACGACGGAGTGAGCGGTCCCGGCGCGAGTCCGGCCGGAAAAATCTGAAGGGGGTTAGGCGCCGATGGGCACGTTTCTCAAAGACCTCCGGTACGCGGCGCGCGTGCTGTTGAAGAGTCCGGGTTTCACGGCCGTCGCGGTGCTGGCGGTCGCGCTCGGGGTGGGCGCCAACACGGCCATCTTCTCGGTCGTCAACGCCGTGCTGCTCAAGCCGCTCAACTACGAGGAGCCGGGCCAGCTCGTCCTCATCAACCACAACTACCCGAAGATCGACCTCAAGGCTTCGGTCTCCGCGCCCGGCTACGCCTACTACCGCGACAACGCCAAGTCCTTCTCGGGCGTCGCCGCGCTCACCGGCTGGAACGTCAACCTCACGGGCGAGGGCGAGCCGGAGCGCTTGCAGGGCATGACGGTCACGCCCAACGTCTTCCAGACTCTGGGCGCGCGCCCCGAGGCCGGCCGCGTCTTCAGCGAAGAGGAGGGCGCGCCCGGCAACAACAAGGTCGTCGTCTTCTCCGAAGGCTTCTGGCGGCGCCGCTTCGCGGGCCTGCCCGTCGTCGGCAAGACCGTCACGCTCAACGGCGAGCCGTACACGGTCGTCGGCGTGATGCCGTCCTCCTTCACCTTCGGGCGCGAGTTCGGCGGGCAGACGCCCGACCTCTGGTCGCCCATCGCCTTCACGCCGCAGCAGCTCGACGCCAACACCGGCCTGACGAGCGAATACCTCGGCGTGGTCGCGCGCCTCAAGCCCGGCGTGGGCGTCGAACAGGCGCAGGCCGAGATGGACGCGATGGCCGCCGACCTCCGGCGCCAGTACATGCCGGGCGCGGACGCGAACAACTGGGGGCTGCTGCTCACGCGCTACGACGAGTTCGTCGTCGGGAAGATTCGCAAGCCCTTGATGATCCTGCTCGGCGCCGTCCTGTTCGTGCTGCTGATCGCGTGCGCCAACGTCGCCAACCTGATGCTGGCGCGCTCGGCCGTCCGGCAGAAGGAGATCGCGGTGCGCACCGCGCTCGGCGCGAGCCGCTGGCGCGTCGTCCGACAACTCCTGACCGAGAGCGTGCTGCTCTCGGTCGCGGGCGGCGGGGTCGGGCTGCTGCTCGCGATGTGGGGCGTAGACCTTCTGCTCCGCGTCAACGACAACAAGATTCCGCGCGCGGCCGAGGTCGGGCTCGACCGCAACGTGCTGCTCTTCACGCTCGGCGTCTCGGTGCTGACCGGAATCGTCTTCGGGCTGGCGCCGGCCTTCCAGACCTCCAACGTCAACCTCCACGACACGCTCAAGGAGGGCGGACGCAGCGGGCGCGGCGGCGTGCGCCGCGGCGTGCGCGACGCGCTCGTCGTCGTCGAGATGACGCTGGCCGTCATCCTGCTCGTCGGCGCCGGCCTCCTCATCCGCAGCTTCGTCCGCTTGCAGCAGGTCAGCCCCGGCTTCGAGCCGCGCGGCGTCCTCGCCATGCAGGTCTCTCTGCCCGGCAACAAGTACAAGGACGGCGCGGCGCGCGTGGCCTTCGCCCGCCAGTTGCTCGAAAGCGTGCGCGCGCTGCCGGGCGTCCGCACGGCTTCGACCACGACGACGCTGCCGATGAGCGGGAACAACCAGAGCGGCAGCTTCCAGATCGAGGGGCGGCAACTCGCGCCCGGCGAAAGCTCGCCGCACGGCGACCGCTGGATGCCCTCGGACGACTACTTCCAGACGATGGGCATCCCGCTTTTGAAGGGGCGCTACTTCGACGCGCGCGACACGGCCGACTCTCCGCCCGTCGTCATCGTCAGCGAGGCGCTGGCGCGCAAGTACTGGCCGGGCGAAGACCCCGTCGGCAAGCGCATCACCTTCAACCGCATCCCCAACACGCAGGACCCGCTGTGGCGCGAGATCGTCGGCGTCGTCGGCCACGTCCGCAACGAGGGGCTGGAGGGCGAGTCGCGCGGGCAGTATTACGTCCCCTACTCGCAGCGCCCGAACAGCTCGGAGCTTTTCGTCGTCGTGCGCACGGACGCCGACCCCTCTTCGCTCGCGCCGTCGGTGCGCGGCGCGGTCGCCGCGGTTGACCGAGACCTGCCGGTCTTCCGCGTGACGACGATGGAGAAGCTGGTCTCGGAGTCGCTCTCGCAGCGGCGCTTCTCGCTCTTCCTCTTCGGCGTCTTCGCGGCGCTGGCGCTGGCGCTGGCGGTCGTCGGGCTGTACGGCGTGATGTCTTACGCGGTGGCGCAGCGGACGCACGAGATCGGCCTCAGGATGGCGCTCGGCGCGCAGGCGCGCGACGTGCTGAAGATGGTCGTCGGGCAGGGGATGCTGCTCGTCGCGGTGGGCTTGGCGCTCGGGCTGCTCGGGGCGTTCTTCCTGACGTGGACGATGGAGAGCCTGCTCTTCGAGGTCTCGGCCGCAGACCCGCTGACCTACGCCGGCATCGCGCTGCTGCTCGGCTCGGTCGCCCTTCTCGCCTCCTACCTCCCCGCGCGCCGCGCGACGAAGGTAGACCCGATGGTCGCCCTCAGATACGAATGACGGCGCGGACGGAGTGAGCGCATGACGACTCTGCTCAAGGACGTGCGGTTCGCGGCGCGGATGCTGGGGAAGAGTCCGGCGTTCACGGCCGTCGCGGTCTTGTCGCTCGCGCTCGGCATCGGCGCGAACACGGCGGTCTTCAGCATCGCGAGCGGGCTGCTCTCGTCCTCGCCCAAGGTCGCCGACCCCTCGCGCGTCTTCGACGTGCGCGGCGGCGCCGACGAAGACGAGTCGCGCTTCGCCGCCTCCCACCTGCTCTACCGACACCTGCGCGACAACAACGACGTGCTCGACGGCCTGACGTGCTGGGGCGAGCTTCCCCTCAGCCTCGGCGAAGCGGCGGGCGCGTCCGAGCAGGCGTTCGGGATGATCGTCTCGGGCAACTACTTCGACGTGCTCGGCGTGCGGCCCGCGCGCGGGCGCTTCTTCTCGCCCGAGGAGGACGCCGAGCGCGGCGCGCACCCGGTCGCCGTCCTCAGCCACGGCGCGTGGCGCCGGCGCTTCGGCTCCGACCCCGCGGTCGTCGGCCGGCACTTGCGGCTCAACGGCCGGCAGTTCACCGTCATCGGCGTCGCGCCCGAAGGCTTCACCAGCACCTTCCCCGTCTTCGCGCCCGACGTGTGGGTGCCGCTCGCGATGCAGCGGCAGGTGCTCCCGACCGGCGACATGCTCGACTCGCCCGGCGCCGAGTGGCTCCACATGACGGGACGTTTAAAGCCCGGCGTCGGGGTCGAACAGGCCGCCGCGCGGCTGGGCGCGCTTCGCGGCTCGTACGAAGACGCGCACCCCGAGCTGAACCGCCCCGCGCTCGGCGAGCCCGAGCGGACGCGCGGCCGCGGCGTCGAACTCGTCCCCGTCGGCTCGTTCCCGCGTAAGCTCCGGGGCGCGCTCTACGGGTTCGCGGCGCTGCTGCTCGTCATCGTCAACCTCGTCCTCTTCATCGCCTGCGCCAACCTGACGAGCCTCCTGCTCGCGCGCGCCTCCACGCGGCGGCGCGAGGTGGCCGTGCGTCTCGCGCTCGGCGCGGGGCGCTGGCGCATCGTCCGACAACTGCTGACGGAGAGCGTGCTGCTGTGTCTGGCGGGCGGCGCGGTCGGGGCGCTCTTCGCGATGTGGATGACGGATTTGCTGTTCGCCTTCAAGCCGGCGGTGCGCGTGCCCATCGAGTTGAACGCGCGGCTCGACACGGGCGTCCTGCTGTGGACGCTCGGCGTCTCGCTCCTGACGGGCGTCGTCTTCGGGCTGGCGCCGGCGTTGCAGGCGACGCGCGGCGACGTGGTGCGCGCGCTCAAGGACGAGGTCGGCGGGCGCGGCGCGCGCCGCTCGCGCCTGCGCTCGCTCTTCGTCGCGGGTCAGGTCGCGGTGACGGTGCTGCTGCTCGTCTCGGCCGGACTCTTCCTGCGCGCGCTCTCGCACGCGAGCGGCGTGCGCCCCGGCGCCGTTGACCCCGAACGGGTTCAGACCGCCTCCTTCAACCCGCTCGTGATCGGCTACACGGACGAGCGCGCGCGCGACTTCTACCGCCGGCTGCTCGAACGCGTGCGGAGCGCGCCCGGCGTCGAGGCGGCGGGGCTGGCGCTGCTCGTCCCCGTGGGCGAGACGCAGGCGGCCTTCGGCATCGGCGTCGAGGGGCACGAATCTTTCGACCGCGCCGACACGGGCGACGAGCATTCCGAGTCGCTGATACGCGCCGACTACAACGTCGTCACGCCCGGCTACCTCGCGACCGTCGGCGTGGCAGTCCTGCGCGGGCGCGACTTCGCCGAGGGTGACGAGGCGCGCGACGTGGCCGTCATCGACGAGGCGTTCGCGCGCCGCTTCTTCGACGGCGCAGACCCCTTGGGCAAACACTTCAGGACGGGCACGTCCGTCTTCGAGATCGTGGGCGTGGCGCAGAGCGGCGCCTACCGCGCGAAGGGCGAGACGCCGCGCCCGTTCGTCTACCTGCCGTTCGGGCGCGAGGGCGCCGACACCTTCTTCGCGCAGCGGATGGTCCTGCACGCGCGCGGCGCGGCGGGCGTGCCGGCGCGCGAAGTCTACGCGGCGATGCGGCGCGAGGCGGCGGCCGTCGGGCCGGACGTGGCGCCCGAGTTCATGATGTCTTTGGCCGAGCACCAGAGCGTGGCTCTGCTGCCGCAGCGCGTCCTCTCGGCGGTGGCGGCGGTGTTCGGCGCGCTGGGCCTCCTGCTCGCGTCAATCGGCGTCTTCGGCATGGTCAGCTACACGGTGGCGCAGCGGACGCACGAAATCGGAATCCGCATGGCCCTGGGCGCGCAGGGGCGCGACGTGCTCGGGATGGTTCTGTGGCAGGGGATGAGGGTGACGCTCTCCGGCGTCGCGGCGGGGCTTCTGGGCGCGCTCGCGCTGACGCGCCTGCTGGCGGGTCTGCTCTACGGCGTCTCGCCGACGGACCCCGTCACCTTCGCCGCCATCTCGGCGCTCATCACCGCGGTCGCGCTCCTCGCCTGCCTCGTCCCCGCGCGCCGCGCGACGAGAGTGGACCCGATGGTCGCCCTCAGATACGAATGACGGAGTGAACGGAGTGGAGCTTATGGAGACGCTGCGGCAGGACGTTCGGTTCGGGCTGCGGACGCTTTTAAAGCGGCCGGGTTTCACGCTGGTGGCGGTCGTGACGCTGGCGCTCGGCATCGGCGCCAACAGCGCCATCTTCTCGGTCGTCAACGCGGTCGTGCTCCGCCCGCTGCCCTACGCGGCGCCCGAGCGTCTGGTCGCGCTCTGGGGCAACCTCAACCAGAAGGGCTTCGAGGAGCTCGAGGTGTCGGCGCCCGAGTACGCGGACTTTCGCGGCCGGGGCGCGCACGTCTTCGAGGACGTGGCCGCCTACTACGAGAGCGGCTTCAACATGACGGGCGCAGGCGAGCCGGAGAGGATTCAGGGCGTCCGCGCCACCGCGAGCCTCTTCTCGACGCTCGGCGTCGCGCCGCTCACGGGGCGTGCCTACACCGAGGAGGAAGACCGCCCCGGCGCGCCGGACGTGGCCGTCATCAGCCACTCGCTCTGGCGGCGGCGCTTCAACTCCGACCCCTCGGTCGTCGGAAAGTCCGTCACGCTCGACGGCCGCCCGACGACAATCGTCGGCGTCATGCGCGCCGACTTTCACTTCCCCAACAACGACGCGGACGTGTGGAAGCCCGCGGCCTTCGACGCCGACCTGCTCTCGCCGAACAACCGCGGCTCGCATTTCCTGAACGCCGTAGCTCGTTTGAAGGAGGGCTTCACGCCCGCGCGCGCCAACACGGAGGTCGCGGCGCTCGCGCGCGCGCAAGGGGCGGAGAACGCGGGCAACTACCCGCGCGGCTTCGGCGCCTCCGTCCGCCCGCTGGCCGAAGAGGTCGTCGGCCCGAGCGTCCGCACGTCGCTCTTCGTGATGCTCGGCGCGGTCGGACTCGTCCTGCTCATCGCGTGCGCCAACGTCGCCAACCTCCTGCTGGCGCGCGCGTCGTCTCGGCGCAAGGAGGTGGCGGTGCGGACGGCCCTGGGCGCGGGGCGCGCGCGCATCATGCGACAGCTTTTGACGGAGAGCGTGCTGCTCTCGCTCGCGGGCGGCGGGGCGGGGCTGATGCTGGCGCTGTGGGGCGTCGATCTGCTCGTGGCGCTCGCGCCCGAGGGCACGCCGCGCGTCGCCGAGGTGGGACTGGACGCGCGCGTCATCCTCTTCACCTTCGGCGTCTCGCTTTTGACCGGCGTCGTCTTCGGGCTGGCGCCGGCCCTGCACGCCTCGAAGGTTGACCTCAACGAGTCGCTCAAAGAGGGCGGGCGCGGCGGCGGCGAGGGCGCGGGGCGCGGACGCCTGCGCGGGCTGCTCGTCGTCGGGGAGTTCGCGCTGGCGCTCGTTTTGCTCGCCGGGGCCGGTCTGCTGGTCAAGAGCTTCACGCGCGTGCTCGACGAGCGGCCGGGGTTCGACGCGCGCGGCGTGCTCACCATGCGGCTCGTGCTGCCCGAGTCGAAGTACAAATCTTACGACGCGCACCGCGCCTTCTACTCGAGCCTCTTCGAGCGTCTGCGCCGGCTGCCGGGCGTCGAGGCCGTGGGCGCGAACAACCTCCTGCCCTTAAACGGCTCGGGCGGGAGCCGCACGTTTCTCATCGAAGGGCGCCCGGTGCCGGCGGGTCAGCCCAAGCCCGAGGAGCAACTGCGCTACGTCACGCCCGGCTACTTCGCCGCGATGCGCGTGCCCGTGCTGCGCGGGCGCGACTTCGACGAGCGCGACGTGCAGACCGCGCCGCGCGTCGCCGTCGTCAGCCGCTCGATGGCCGAGCGCCACTGGCCGGGCGAGGAGGCCGTCGGCAAGCGCCTCGCCTACGCGGGCATCGGGCGCGGGCACGACGAGAAGCCCGAGTGGATAGAGGTCGTCGGCGTCGTCGGCGACGTGAAGCACCGCGGGCTCGACCTCGAATCGAAGCCCGAGATTTACGTCCCCGTCCACCAGCCGCTCTTCGCCAACCGCCCGACGCCGCCGCTCTCGCTCTACGTCGCGGTGCGCACGTCGGGCGACCCGGCGGCGCTCGCGCCCGTGGTGCGGCGCGAGGTCGCGGCCGTCGATCCCGAGCAGCCGCTCGCGAACGTGCGGACGATGGAGGAGCGCCTCGCCGAGTCGGTCGCGCAGCGCCGCTTCAACATGACGCTCTTAGGCGTCTTCGCGTGCGTGGCGCTGCTGCTGGCGGGCGTCGGCGTCTACGGCGTGATGGCCTACGCGGTGGCGCGGCGCACGCACGAGATCGGCATCCGCGTCGCGCTCGGCGCGCAGCGCGGCGACGTGGTGCGGCTGGTACTCAGGCAGGGGATGTGGCTCGCGCTCGCGGGCGTCGGTTTAGGGGTCGTCGGCGCCTACGCGGCGACGCGGCTGATGTCGGGTCTGCTCTACGGCGTCTCGCCGACAGACCCTCTGACCTTCCTCGGCGTCTCGGCGCTGCTCACGGCGGCGGCGCTGCTCGCGTGCCTGCTGCCGGCGCGGCGCGCGACGAAGGTCGATCCGATGGTGGCACTCAGATACGAGTGAGACTGCGAACGGAGTAAGCGATGTTCAAAAGGGCTTTGTTGAAGGCGTGCGCGGCGGCGTTGGCGGCGGTCTGTCTGGGCGGCGTGAGCGGGCTGATAAAGGCGCAACGGGCCGACGCGCGGCAGACGCAGACGCGCGACGCGGAGGCGCAGCCGCCGGGCGCGGAGGCGCGCGCTCGCGTCGAGGCGCTGCGGTCGCCGGAGGCTCTGAAGCGCGCGGCCGCCGCCTACGAGTTGGCGAAGAGGCCGGCGGAGGCGCGCGCCGCCGTCGAGGCGCTGGTCGGCCTGCTCGGCGACGCGGCCCAGGTTGACCCCGGCGTCTACCGCAAGCAGGACAGGCGTTGGGCGCCTTACACGAACACGACGGTCGGGCAGGAGGCGGCCTCCGCGCTGGCGGCGGCGGGCGCCGTGGCGGTCGAGCCGCTGATTGCGGCGCTCGGCCGCGCCGAAGGGGAGGCGCGACGCAACGCCGCGTGGGCGCTCGGCGCCGTCGGCGACCGTCGAGCCGTCGAGCCTCTGTCGAAGACGCTCGGCGCGGACGCCGACGCGCGTGCGCGAGAGCAGGCCGCATGGGCCTTGGGCGCGCTGGGCGACCGCCGCGCGACCGAATCGCTCGGGCGCGCGCTCTCCAACGACTCGTCGGAAGAGGTGCGCGAGCAGGCGGCCTGGGCCTCGGGCGCCGTCGGCGACGCGCGCGCGGTCGGACCGCTGGTCGTGGCGCTCAAGGACGCGCACGCGCACGTGCGCACTCAAGCCGCGTGGGCGCTGGGGGCCATCGGCGACCCGCGCGCGGTCGAAGGCTTGAGCGCGGCGCTCTCGGACTCAGACCCGGAAGTTCAAGAGCAGGCGGCGTGGGCGCTCGGCGCCGTCGGCGACCCGAGCTCGGTGCCCTCGCTCGTCGCGGCGCTGGCGGACGCCGACGCTAACGTTCGCACACAGGCGGCGTGGGCGTTGGGTGCCATCGGCGACGCGCGCGCGGCCGACGCGCTGCGCGTCGCTACGAAAGACCGCGACAGCAACGTCCGCGAGCAGGCGCGCTGGGCGCTCGGCGCCGTCGGCGTCTCGGAATTTAAAAAGCCTTAAGCAGCGAACGGGGTGACCAGCGATGTCCATTTTGCAGGACGTGCGTTACGGGTTGAGGATGCTGGCGCGGTCGCCGGGGTTTACGGCCGTGGCGGTCGTCAGCCTCGCGCTCGGCGTCGGCGTCAACACGGCCGTCTTCAGCCTCTTCAACGCGGTGCTCATCCGGCCGGTGGCGGTCGTCGCCGAACAGTCGCGGCTCGTCTGGCTGCGCGCGCCCTCCTCGTACCCCGATTATCAGGACTACCGCGAGCAGGCGCGCGGCTTCGACGGGATGGCGGCCGCGACGGGGACGCGCGAGTTCAGCCTGACGCGCGAGGGCGGGCCCGAGCTCGTGCGCGGCGAGTTCGTCACGGCGAACTACTTCGGCGTGCTCGGCGTGGGCGCGCAGGCCGGGCGCACCTTCACCGAGGAAGAAGGGCGCGCGCCCGCGACGGTCGTCGTCATCAGCCACTCGCTCTGGCGGACGCGCTTCGGCGCAGACCCCTCAATCGTCGGCGGGCAGATAATTTTGAACGGGCTCGGCTTCACCGTCGTCGGCGTCGCGCCCGAGCGGTTCGTCGGCACCGAGGTCGCTCTCAACCGCGAGCTGTGGGTGCCGCTCTCGACCGAGCCGCTGCTCAACCCGCCGCAGGCGAAACGCGAGGTTGACGCCGACGAGAAGGACATCCTGCGCCGCAGGAACAGCCACTGGCTGGCGGTCTTCGCGCGTCTGAAGGGGGGCGTCACGCGTGAGCAGGCCGCGGCGGAACTCTCCGGCATCGCGCGCCGCGTGGCGGAGGCGAACGGCGCGCGCGTGACGCCCGAGACCTTGCGCAGCGTCCAACTCCTTGAGATGAGCGGCGGCATGGACCCGGCCGACCGCGAGGAGGCTCTGCCCATCGCCGGAATCGTGATGGGCCTCGTCGGGCTGGTGCTGCTCATCGCGTGCGCGAACATCGGCGGGCTGCTGCTGGCGCGCGCCGCGTCGCGCCGCCGCGAGACGGCCGTCCGGCAGGCGCTCGGCGCCGGACCCGCGCGCCTCGCCCGACAGTGGTTGACGGAGAGCGTGCTGCTCGGGCTGGTCGGCGGCGCGGCGGGGCTGCTGCTCTCGATGTGGGCCAACGACCTGCTCGTCTCTTACACGTCGGGGACGCCGCTCGCCTCGCTCGACCTCGGGCTCGACTACCGCGTGCTCGTCTTCACGCTCGTCGTCTCGGTCGGCGCCGGCGTCGTCTTCGGGCTGGCGCCCGCGCTCCAGGCGTCGCGCCTCGACATCGTCACGGCCTTGAAGACCGAGGACGCGCTCGCGCGCGCAGGCTCGCGGCGTTCGCGCCTGCGCGCGGCCTTCGTCGCGGCGCAGGTGACGCTCTCGGTCGTGCTCCTCGTCTGCGCCGGCCTCTTCATCCGCAGCCTCCAGCGCGCGCACACCATCGACCCCGGCTTCCGCGTCGAGCGCGCGCTCACCGTCCCCGTAGACCTCGGGCTGCTGCGTTACGAGGCCGAAGCCGGGCGCAACTTCTACCGCGAGTTGTTGACGAGAGTCGAAGCGCAGCCCGGCGTCGAGCGCGCGAGCCTCGCCCGCTTCACGCAGCTCGGCAACTCGTTCGCGCAGGGGCAGGTCTTCGCCGAGGGGCGCGACGCAGGCGCGGGCGGCGAGGGGACGAGCACGGGCTTCAACGTCGTCGGCCCGCGCTACTTCGAGACGATGGGGACACAGCTCGTCCGCGGGCGCGACTTTACCGACGCCGACCGCGCGGGCGCGCCCGGCGTGGGCGTCGTCAACGAGACGCTCGCGGCGTTGCTCTGGCCGGGCGAGGACGCGCTCGGCAAGCGCGTGAGCTTCGAGGGACCTAAAGGGCCGTTCGTCGAAGTCGTCGGCGTGGCGCGCGACGGCAAGTACCGTAGCTTGGGCGACCGTTCGCGGCCCTACTTCTACCGCCCGCTGATGCAGACCTACGAGCCGCGCGTGACGCTCGTCGTCCGCACGAAGGGCGAGCCGGCGGCGCTCGCCGGGACGGTGCGCGAGCAGTTGCGCGCGTTGGAGCCGAACCTGCCGGTGGCCGACGTGCGGACGCTCGCGGAACAGTTCGACCTCTCGCTCCTGCCGGCGCGCATCGCGGCCTACGCGCTCGGCGGCTTCGGGCTGCTGGCGCTGGCGCTGGCGGCGATAGGGATTTACGGCGTGGTCAGTTTTGCGGTGGCGCAGCGGACGCGCGAGATAGGCGTCCGGATGGCCTTGGGCGCGGGTCGCGGCGACGTGCTGCGGCTGGTGATGGGCGAGGGGCTGTCGGTCGTCGGGCTGGGGCTGGCGGCGGGGCTGCTGCTCGCCTTCGCCGCGACGCGCGTGCTCGGCGGCTTCCTCTACGGGGTGGGCGCGACCGACCCGGTCACGTTCGCGGGCGTGCCCGTGCTGCTCGGCGCAATCGCCGTCGCGGCCGGCTACCTGCCGGCGCGGCGCGCGACGAAGGTCGATCCGATGGTCGCACTCAGGTACGAGTAAGGAGAGGCGATGAGGACACTACTCAACGACATACGGTTCGGGCTGCGGACGCTTTTGAAGAGTCCGGGGTTCACTCTCGTCGCGGTGGTCGCGCTGGCGCTCGGGGTGGGCGCGAACACGGCCATCTTCTCGGCCGTCAACACGGTCCTGCTGCGCGCGCTCCCCTACCGGAACTCGGAGCGGCTCGTCGCCATCTACACGGGCAGCGACCCGGCCGCGCCCGAGCCGCGCGGGCCGCTCTCGTACCCGGACCTCGTAGACTTCCGCGAGCAGGCGAAGTCGCTCGAATACGTCGCCGCCTACCAGGGCGTCGGCACGGTCTTGAGCACGGGGCCGGGCGACGAGCCCGAGCGCGTGCGCGGCTTCGAGGTCTCGGCCGACCTCTTCCCGGCGCTCGGCGCGCAGGCCGCCAAGGGGCGCGTCTTCACGCGCGAGGAGGACAAGGAGGGCGCCCCCCCCGTCATCGTCATCAGCGACGGGATGTGGCGGCGGCGCTTCGGCGGGATGCCCGACGCCGTCGGCCGCGAGGTGAGGATGGGGCTGTCGGGGCGCACCGCGACCGTCCTCGGCGTGATGCCGCCGGGCTTCAAGTTCCCGCCGGGCGAGTCCGACGCCGTTGACTATTACGTCCCCTTCGTCACGGAGAACGCGCGGCGCGGCGCCGACCAGTTGACGGACCGCGGCTCGGTCTTCATCGACACGGTGGCGAAGGTTCGCGAAGGCGTCAGCATCGAGCAGGCGACGGCCGAGGTGAAGACGCTCGGCGCGCGGCTCGAAGCGCAATACCCCACCTCGAACACGGGGAGGCGGGCGCGCGCCGTCTCGCTGCACGAAGACCTCGTGGGCCCCGTGCGGCCGGCGCTGCTCGTCCTGCTCGGCGCGGTCGGGTTGGTGCTGCTCATCGCGTGCGCCAACGTCGCCAACCTTTTGCTGGCGCGCGCGGCCTCGCGCTCGCGCGAGATAGCGGTGCGCACCGCGCTCGGCGCGAGCCGCGGGCGCGTCGTCCGGCAACTTTTGACCGAGAGCATGTTGCTCTCGCTCGCGGGCGGCGGCGCGGGGCTGCTGCTCGCGGTGTGGGGCGTCGAGGCCATCGTCAAGCTCAGCCCGGCGACGCTCCCGCGCCTCGCCGAGACTTCGATTGACGCGCGCGTCTTCCTCTTCGCGCTCGGCGTCTCGGCGCTGACGGGAATCATCTTCGGGCTGGCGCCCGCGTTGCAGGCGTCGAAGACCGACCTCGCGATGTCGCTCAAGGAGGGCGGGCGCGGGGGCACGGCGGGCGCGTCGCGTGCGCGCCTGCGCGCGGCACTCGTCGTCTCGGAGGTCGCGCTCTCGCTCGTGCTCTTAGTCGGCGCGGGGCTGCTCATCAAGAGCTTCCGGCAGCTTTTGACGACCGACCCCGGCTACTCGCCCGCGCGCGTGCTGGCCGTCACCGTCGCGCTCAACACGCAGCGGTTCGCCGACGAAGACGCGCGCGCCGGCTACTTCCGCGAGGCCGTCTCGCGCATCTCGCAGCTTCCGGGCGTCGAGTCGGCGGGACTGACGCGCCTGCTCCCGCTCGGGCGCAGCGACATCTGGAACGACTTCCAGATCGCGGGGCGCCCGCCCTTCGCGCCCGGCGCGCGCAACAGCGCGCGCAGCTACGTCGCCAGCCCCGATTACTTCCGCGTCCTCGGCATCCCCGTCAAGCGCGGGCGCGCCTTCGCCGCGACCGACATGAAGAACACGCCGCCCGTCATACTCGTCAACGAGGCGTTCGCGCGGCAGTACTTCGAGGGGCAGGAGCCGCTCGGGCAGCACATCGTCTTCAGCTACTCCGACACGAAGTCCGTCGAGCGCGAGATCGTCGGCGTCGTCGGCAACGTCCGCTTCGAGGCGTTCAACGCCGACGAGGTGCCCGAGTTCTACGTCCCGTTCGAGCAACAGCCTTCGGCCGTCTCCGAGGTCGTCGTGCGCGCGCGGGGCGAGGACGCGGCGGCGCTGGCGGCGCCGGTGCGCGCGGCGCTGAAGGGCGTTGACCCGAACCTGCTCATCTGGGAGACGCGGACGATGGACGAGCTGGTCGGGCGCTGGACGGCGCCGCAGCGCTTCAACGTCGCGCTGCTCGGGCTGTTCGCGGCGCTCGCGATGCTGCTCGCCGCCGTCGGCATCTACGGCGTGATGAGCTACACGGTGCAGCAGCGGACGCACGAGATCGGCATCCGCATGGCCCTGGGCGCGCGCGCGCGCGACGTGCTCGGGATGGTGGTGCGGCAGGGGATGCTGCTCACGCTCGTCGGCCTCGGGCTGGGGCTTTTGGGGGCGCTGGCGCTGACGCGTCTGATGTCGGGTCTGCTCTACGGCGTCTCGCCGACCGACCCGCTCGTCTACGCCGCCGTCTCGCTGCTGCTCGCGGCCGTCGCGCTCGTCTCCTGCCTCATCCCCGCGCGCCGCGCGACGAAAGTGGACCCGATGATCGCGCTCCGCTACGAGTGACTTTAGCGATGAGGAACATACTCAAGGACGTGCGGTTCGCGGCGCGCGGGCTGTGGAAGCGGCCGGGCTTCACGCTCGTCGCGGTCGTGACGCTCGCGCTCGGCATCGGCGCCAACACGTCGATCTTCAGCGGCGTGAACGCCATCCTGCTGCGCCCGCTGCCGGGCGTCGCCGACGCCGACGCGCTGGCGTTCGTCTACCCGACCGAGGCGGGCGGCAGGCTGTCGGGCACTTTCTCCTACGGCCACTACCGCGAGTACGCCGCGCGCTCGAAGACGTTCGAGGGGCTCGCGGCGTACTCGGGCACCGGCCTCACGCTGAGGGAGGGCGCGCGCGCCGAGCACGTCGCGGCGCAGCTCGTCTCGGGCAACTACTTCTCGACGCTCGGCGTGCGCGCCGAGCACGGGCGACTATTCGCCGCCGCCGACGACGAGGGCGGGGCGCCCGCGCCCGTCGTCGTTCTCGGACACCGCTTCTGGGCGCGGCGCTTCGGCGCCGACCCTTCGGTCGTCGGCCGCCAACTCGTCCTGAACGAGCGCGTCTTCACCGTGGTCGGCGTCGCGCCCGCCGAGTTTCAGGGGGCGAGTCTGCCGAAGTCGCCCGCGCTCTGGGTTCCGCTGCGCGCGGGGGCCGCGGCCGGCATCAGGACTGCGGAGCTGGCGAACGACAAGTCGAGCTGGCTGCAAGTCATCGGGCGCGTGAAGCAGGGCGTGAGTCGGGAACAGGCGCGCGCCGAATTGGACACGATACTCGCCGGGTTGGCCGAGTCGTACTCGGACGGGTTTCGCTCGGGGCTGCGGATGGAGACGGCGCCGGCGCGCGGGTTCGCCATCGCGCCGCGCAAGCGCGGGACGGTGGGCGCGATGGCCGGCGTGGCGCTCGCCGTCGTCGGACTCGTCCTGCTCATCGCGTGCGCCAACATCGCCAACCTCATGCTCGCGCGCGGGGTCGAGCGGCGCAAAGAGATCGCCGTCCGCCTCGCGCTCGGCGCGAGCCGCTGGCGCATCGTGCGCCAACTGCTCGCCGAGAGCCTTCTGCTCTCGCTCGCGGGCGGCGCGGTCGCGTCGCTGCTGACGCTGTGGACTTCCGACCTGCTCGCGCAGCTCTTCCATCTGATACCCGAAGACACGTCGGCGCTCGACTTCACGCCCGACGCGCGCGTCTTCGGCTTCGCCTTCGGCCTCTCGCTCCTGACCGGCGTCGTGTTCGGGCTCGCGCCGGCGCTGCGGGCTTCGCGCCCCGACCTGCTGCCCGCGCTCAAGGACGAGCGGGCGCCGGGTCTCGGGCGCCGCCGCCTCCTCTCGCTGCGCGGCGCGCTCGTCGTCGCGCAGGTCGCCGGCTCGCTCGTCCTCCTCATCGGCGCGGGGCTTTTCCTCCGCAGCCTCCGCGAGGCCGCGACCGTCGAGACCGGGTTCGAGACCGAGCGGCTGCTCATCTCGCACCTCTACCTCGACCCGAGCCGCTACAAAGACGGGCACGCGCGCGGCGCCGAAGTCTACCGGCAGGCCGTCGAGCGCGTCTCGGCGCTGCCCGGCGTGCGCTCGGCCGCGCTCACGTCGGCCGTCCCGCTCGGCAGCAGCGGCATGCGCGGGACGCTTTTGATTGAAGGGGCCGAGGCGCAGCCGTACGCGGGCGTCGAGGTTGACCGCGCCTACGTCGGCGCGCGCTACTTCGAGACGATGGGCATCACGCTGCTGCGCGGGCGCGGGTTCTCCGAACACGACCGCGAGGGCGCGCCGCCCGTCGCCGTCGTCAACGAGACGGTGGCGCGCCGCGCCTTCGGCGACCGAGACCCCGTCGGGCTGTACGTGCGGGCGGACTCAGAAGGCCCGCCCGTCGAGATCGTCGGCGTGGTCGCCGACAGCAAGTACCGCAGCCTCGCCGACGAGCGCGTCCCGTTCCTCTACCTGCCATTCGCGCAGGACTACTGGCCGGAGGCGGTGCTGCTGGTGCGCACCGAGGGCGACCCGGCCGCGCTCGCGCCGGCCGTGCGCGGCGCCGTCGAGTCGCTCGACGACGAGGCGCTGCGGGGTCAGGCGACGATGGGCGAGCACCTCGCGGCGGCGCTCGTCCCGTCGCAGGTGGCGGCCGGACTCTTCGGCGTCTTCGGGGCGCTGGCGCTGCTGCTCGCGACCTTCGGCGTCTACGGCGTCGTGGCCTACGCGGTGTCGCGGCGCACGCACGAGATCGGCGTCCGCATGGCTCTGGGCGCGCGCGCGCCGGACGTGCTGCGGCTGGTGCTCTTCGAGGGGATGTCGCTGGTGGCCGTCGGCCTCGGCGTCGGCCTGCTGCTCGCGCTCGCCGGGACGCGCGCCGTCGAGGGCGCGCTCTACGGCGTCTCGGCCACCGACCCGGCGACGTTCGCGGGCGTGACTCTGCTGCTGGCGTCGGCGGCGCTCGTCGCCTGCCTCGTCCCCGCGCGGCGCGCGACGAAGGTCGATCCGATGGTCGCCCTCAGATACGAGTAAGGAGAAGCCGATGACGACTCTGCTGAAGGACGTACGCTTCGGGCTGCGGACGCTTTGGAAGCGGCCGGGGTTCGCGGCCGTCGCGGTGCTGACGCTGGCGCTCGGCGTGGGCGCCAACACGGCCATCTTCTCGGTCGTCAACGCGGTGCTCTTGAAGCCGCTGCCGCTCAAGGAGGCGGAGCGCCTCGTGCTCGTCTACGAGACGACGCAGCAGACGCCGCGCGACTACGTCTCGGTGCCGAACCTCGAAGACTACCGCGCGTCCGCGCGCTCGTTCGAGGGCTTCGCGACCTACGTCCCGCAGAGCGTCAACCTGACGGGCGGCGGGGCGGAGCCGGAGCGCGTCGTCGGCGCCTTCGTCACTTCGAACTTCTTCCCCGTCGTCGGCGCCGAGCCGCTGCTGGGGCGCGCGCTGCTGCCCGAAGACGACGCGCAGGGCGGCGGCCGCGTCGCCGTCCTCGGCCACGCGCTCTGGCAGAACCGCTTCGGCGCGGAGAGGGGCGTGGTCGGCAAGTCGGTCGTCTTCAACGGCGAGCCGTACACGGTCGTCGGCGTGATGCCCGAGGGCTTCGGCTACCCGGTCGCCTCGCCCGACGTACTGCTGCCCGCGCAGAACTGGCCCAACTACAAGGTTGACCGCGCGGCGCACAACTGCTGGGTGGTCGGCAGGCTCCGCGCGGGCGTGACGCGCGAGGCGGCCGAGGAAGAGTTGCGCGCGGTGGCGCGCCGGCTCGAAGAGGCGTACCCCGAGGAGAACCGCGGGCGCGGCGTCGAGGTCGTCGGGCTGCACGATGATGTCGTCGAGGGGATACGGCCGGCGCTCCTGATACTCGCGGGCGCGGTCGGCTTCATCCTGCTCATCGCGTGCGCCAACATCGCCAACCTCCTGCTCGCGCGCGGCGCCTCGCGCCAGAGGGAGATGGCGCTGCGCGCGGCGCTCGGCGCGTCACGCGCGCGCCTGCTCAGGCAACTTTTGACGGAGACGCTACTGCTCGCGCTCGCGGGCGGCGCCGTGGGGTTGCTGCTCGCGCAGTGGGGCGTGGACGCGCTGCTCGCGCTCAACCCGTCGGACTTGCCCGCGCCGCAGGGCGTGCATTTAGACGCGCGCGTGCTCGCCTTCTCGCTCGGGCTTTCGGCGCTGGCCGGCTTCATCTTCGGCGTCGTCCCGGCGCTTCAGCTCTCGAAGGCGGACGTGGGCGGCGCGCTCAAGGAGGGCGGGCGCGCGGGCGAAGGCTCGCGGCGCGCGCGCCTGCGCGGCGCGTTCGTCGTCTCGCAGGTGGCGCTCTCGCTGGTGCTCCTGGTCGGCGCGGGGCTTCTGATTAACAGCTTCTACCGGCTGCTCAGCGTCAGCCCCGGCTTCGACCCGCGCAACCTTTTGACGATGGAGTACCGCCTGCCGAAGAACCGCTACCCGAAGGGCGAGCAGCAGTGGAAGTTCCACCGCGAGGTCGTCGAGCGCGTCGCGAACGTCCCCGGCGTCGAGGCGGCGGCCGTCGTGCGCGGGCTACCTTTTAGCGGCAACGGCGGGAGCGTGACCTACGCCGTGCCCGACCGCCCCGCCCCGCCGCGCGGGCAGGAGCCGAAGACGCTTGAGAACGCCATCGACCCGAACTACCTGCGCGCCGTGGGTCTGCCGCTGCTGCGCGGGCGCAACTTCACCGAGCAGGACACGCCCGAGTCGGCGCCCGTCGTGCTCGTCAACCGCATGATGGCCGAGCAGCTCTGGCCGGGCGAAGACCCGCTCGGCAAGCAGATACAGTTCCCCGAGGCGAAGATGACGGCGTCGGTGGTCGGCGTCGTCGGCGACGCCAAGCAGTACGACATCGGCGAGCGG
The DNA here is from genome assembly GCA_036388915.1 of Pyrinomonadaceae bacterium. Taxonomy (GTDB): domain Bacteria; phylum Acidobacteriota; class Blastocatellia; order Pyrinomonadales; family Pyrinomonadaceae; genus QHXN01. The sequence goes on along the minus strand of DASVQX010000026.1, from coordinate 99,752 downwards.
CAGCGGCCGCAGGTCTACACGGCCTACGCGCAGAACCCGCACATCTTCGGCACGCTCGTCGTCCGCTCGCGCGTCGAGCCGCTCGGGCTGGTCAAGTCCGTCAAGCAGGCGGTCTGGTCTGTTGACCCCGAGCAGCCGGTCTGGAAGGTGCGCACCGTCGAACAACTGCTCAGCCGCAACGTCGCCGACCGGCGGTTCGTGCTCTGGCTGATGGCGTGCTTCGCGGGACTCGCGGTGCTTCTGACGGCGCTCGGCATCTACGGCGTCGTCAGCTACACGGTGGCGCAGCGGACGCACGAGATCGGCGTGCGGATGGCGCTCGGGGCGGAGGGGCGCGACGTGCTGCGGATGGTGCTGGGGCGCGGGATGCGTCTGGCGCTGGCGGGCGTCGCGGCGGGGCTGGTGGCGGCGCTCGTCGTCACGCGGCTGATGGAGGGGCTGCTCTACGGCGTCTCGCCGACAGACCCTCTGACCTACGCGGCGGTCGCGCTGCTACTCTCGCTGGTGGCGCTCGTCGCCTGCTACATCCCCGCGCGCCGCGCCACGCGCGTAGACCCGCTTGAGGCGCTTCGCTACGAATAAGGAGAAGCGATGAGGTCACTCTTGAACGACGTGCGCTACGGGCTGCGCGTGCTGTGGAAGAGCAAGGGGTTCACGGCCGTCGCGGTTTTGACGCTGGGGCTGGGCATCGGCGTCAACACGGCCATCTTCAGCGGCGTGAGCGCGTTCGTGCTGCGCGAGCTGTCGGGCGTGGGCGACCCCGCGCGCGTCGTCACGCTCTTCGAGGTGCCGGCCGACGGGCGCGGCGGCTACAACGACTTCTCCTACCCGGACTTGCTCGACTACCGCGCGCAGACCGACCTCTTCGACGGCGTGATGGCGCACACGATGACGCAGGCCGCGCTCGGAGAGGCCGGGGCGGGGCAGTCCGACGTGGCGTGGGGCCAGCTCGTCACCGGCAACTTCTTCGACGTGCTCAAGGTGCAGATGCAGCACGGGCGCGGCTTCCTCCCCGAGGAAGACCGGACGCCGGGCACGCACCCGGTCGTAGTCCTCAGCGACGAACTCTGGCGCACGCGCTACGGCGCCGACCCCGGCCTCGTCGGCCGCAGCGTGCAGCTCAACGGCCGGCAGTTGACGGTCGTCGGCGTCGCGTCCGCCGAGTTTCAGGGGTCGAAGTGGGCGCTCGGGATGAAGTTCTGGGTGCCGCTGATGATGAAGCAGCAGTTGACGGGCGGCACCGACAACTGGATCACGCAGCGCGGCAACCACTGGCTCGAAGTGCTGGGGCGGCTGAAGGAGGGCGTGACGCGCGAGCAGGCCGGCGCGGCGCTGTCGGCGGTCGCCGCGCGCCTCGAAGCCGAGCACCCGAACGACAGGAACAAGAACGTGCGCGTGCTCGCCGTCCCCGAGCGCGAGGGGCGCTGGGACGATCTGGCGGGCGTCGTGCGCCTGTCGAGCGGGCTGGCGATGGCCGTCGTCGGGCTCGTCCTGCTCGTCGCGTGCGCCAACGTCGCGAACATGCTGCTGGCGCGCTCGGTCGCGCGGCGGCGCGAGATAGGCATCCGGCTCGCTCTAGGCGCGGGGCGCTGGCGCGTCGTCAGACAACTCCTCGTCGAGAGCGTGCTGCTGGCGATGATGGGCGGGCTTGTCGGGCTCGTCCTCTCCTTCTGGATGACGGACGCGCTGACGGCCTTCTTCCCCTCCGTCGCCTACCAGATCACGCTCGACGTGTCGCCCGACACGCGCGCGCTGCTCTTCACGGTCGGCGTCTCGCTCGCCACCGGCGTCATCTTCGGGCTGGCGCCCGCCGTGCAGGCGACCAAGCCCGACCTCGTCCCCGTCCTCAAGGGCGAGTCGCAGCGTGCGGGGCGCGCGCGCCGCTTCTCGCTGCGCAACGCGCTCGTCGTCGCGCAGGTCGCGCTCTCGCTCGTCGTGCTGGTCTGCGCCGCGCTCTTCGTCCAGAGCTTCCGCCACGCCAAGTCAATCGACCCCGGCTTCGCGACCTCGGGCGCCTACGTCGTCTCGGTCAACCCCGGACTCTTCGGCTACGAGAAGCAGCAGGGGCGCGACTTCTTCCGGCGGCTCGCCGAACGCGTGCGCGCGATGCCGGGCGTGGAGGGCGCGGGCTACGTGGACTGGATGCCGCTCGGCGACAGCTCGAACAGTTGGGGGCCGGTCTACCCGGCCGAGCAGCCCGTGCCCGCGCCGGGCGAGGGGATGAGCGCGTTCGCCGAGGCGGTCAGCCCCGGCTACTTCGACGCCATGCGCATCCCGCTCCTCGAAGGGCGCGACTTCGACGGGCGCGACCGCGAGGGGCTCGTCCCCGAGGCGGTCGTCATCAACGAGACGCTGGCGCGCCGCCTCTGGCCCGGCGAGAAGAGTTTCGTCGGCCGCCGCATGGCGCTCGGGCCGAACCGCGAGGACTCGCTCGAAGTCGTCGGCGTCGCGCGCGACATCAAGGTGCGGACGCTCGGCGAGGCGCCGCGCAACCACATGTACGTCTCCGTTGACCAGACCTACCGGGGCGGGATGGCGCTCATCGTGCGCGCGCCGGGCGCGGGCGCCGGCTCCGTCGTCGCGGGCGTGAGGGAGGCGGTGAAGGAGATCGACCCGCGCGTCCCGCTCTACAACGTGCGGACGATTGAGCAGCACCTGACGTGGGCCTTCTGGGCGCAGAACATGGCGGCCTCGCTGGCGGCGGCCTTCGGGCTGCTGGCGCTGGCGCTCTCGGCCGTCGGGCTTTACGGCGTGGTGGCCTACACGGTGGCGCGGCGCACGCACGAGATCGGCATCCGCGTCGCGCTCGGCGCGCAGGCGAGAGACATCCTGCGCATCGTGCTGGGGCAGGGGATGGCGCTGACGCTCGTCGGCGTCGGCGTCGGGCTGGTCGCGGCCTTCTTCCTCGCGCAGCAACTCGCCAGCCTGCTCTACGGCCTCAGCCCCGGCGACCCGGCGACCTACATCCTCGTCGCGCTGCTGCTCGCGGGCGTCGCGCTCGTCGCGTGTCTGGTTCCGGCTCGCCGCGCGACGAAGGTCGATCCGATGGTCGCGCTCCGCTACGAGTGAGGAGAAGCCGATGAGGACTCTGCTGAAGGACGTGAGGTTCGCGGCGCGGGGCCTGTGGAAGCGGCCGGGGTTTACGGCCGTGGCGGTCGTGACGCTGGCGCTCGGCATCGGCGCCAACACCGCCATCTTCACCGTCATCGACGCGGCGCTGCTGCGCTCGCTGCCTTACCGAGACCCTTCGCGGCTCGTCCACCTCTGGGAGACGAAGCGCAGCCGCGACTTCGAGCGCCGCGAGGCTTCCTACCCCGACTTTCTCGACTGGCGCGCGCAAAGCGCGGAAGTCTTCGAGGGCGTGGCCGGGTACGCGCCGCGCCAGTTCACGCTCGCGCTCGAAGGCGAGGCGGCGCGCGCGCGCGGCGCGGCCGTGACCGCGAACTTCTTCGACCTGCTCGGCGTGCGCGCCGACGTGGGGCGCGGCTTCGTCGCGGGCGAGGACGAGCCGGGCGCCGCGCCGGCCGCGGTGCTCGGCCACGGGCTGTGGCTCCGACGCTTCGGCGGCGACCGCGCGGTCGTCGGCCGCAAGGTCACGCTCGACGGCGAGGCGTTCACGGTCGTCGGCGTGCTCCCGGCGGACTTTCAGTTCGCGCGGCTCGGCGAGACCGAGGTCTGGACGCCGCTCGCGGTGACGCCCGACGTGGCCTCGCGCCGCTACATGCACTGGCTTCAGGTCGTCGCGCGGCTGAAAGAGGGCGCCGACGCCGGCGCGGCCGCGGCGCGCATGGCGACCGTCGCCGCGGGCATCGAGCGCGACGACCCCGGCGCGCACGCGGGCGTCGGCCTCAAGGTCGTGCCGCTTCAGAAGGAGTTCGTCGGGCCCGTCCGACCCGTGCTGTTCGTGCTGCTCGGCGCGGTCGGCTTCGTGCTGCTCATCGCGTGCACGAACGTCGCCAACCTTCTGCTCGCGCGCTCGGCCTCGCGGCGCAGAGAGATGGCCATCCGCGCGGCGCTCGGCGCGAGCCGCTGGCGCGTCGTCCGTCAGCTCTTGACCGAGAGCGTGCTGCTCGCGCTCGCGGGCGGCGGGGTGGGTCTGGTGCTCGCGCTGTGGGGCGTTGACCTGCTGGTCGCGGCGATACCGGCGGCGCAGCTCGCGCAGATGCCTTACCTGCGCGGCCTCTCGCTCGACGCCGACGTGCTCCTGTTCGCCTTCGGTCTCTCGCTTTTGACGGGCGTGCTCTTCGGGCTGACGCCCGCGCTGGCCTCGACGCGCGCGGACCTTCAGGAGTCTCTGAAGGAGGGCGGCCGCTCCTCCGGCTCGCGCGCGACGGGGCGGCTGCGCGACCTGCTCGTCGTCTCCGAGGTGGCGCTGGCGCTCGTGCTCCTGGTCGGCGCCGGACTCCTGCTCAAGAGCCTCGCGGTGATGCTCAAGGTCGATCCGGGCTTCGACACGCGGGGACTGCTGACGCTGAGGGTCGCGCTCCCGCCCGCGCGCTACGCGGAGGACGCGCGGGCGGCGCGCTTCTACGACGAGCTCGTGCGGCGCGTCTCCGCGCTTCCGGGCGTGCGCGGCGCGGCGGCGACGAGCAACCTGCCGCTGGCGGGCGACGGCGGGACGGGGTCGCCGCAGGTGGTCGGACGCGCGACGCCCGCCTCCGAGTTGACCGAGGCGCACATGCGCACCGTCAGCGCCAACTACTTCGCGGTGATGGGCATCCCCGTCGCCGCGGGGCGCGTCTTCGGCGAGCGCGACGGTGTCGAAGCGCCGCCCGTGCTCCTCGTCAACAAGACCTACGCCGAGCGCGTCTTCCCCGGCGAAGACCCGGTGGGGCGTCGCCTGACGTTCAAGTGGAGCGGCGACCGGCCGCCCTTCGAGATCGTCGGCGTCGTCGGCGACGAGAAGGTGACGAGCCTCGACGCGCGCACCACGCCGGTCGTCTACTTCCACAACCAGCAAGGGCCGGACTCGTCCGCCGCGCTCGTCGTGCGCGCCGAGGGGGCAGACCCCACGGCGCTCGCGGGCGCGGTGCGCGAGGCGGCGCGCGGGCTCGACCCCGAGGTGCCGGTCTTCGCCGTCCAGACGCTCGAACAGATGGTGGCGGGGACGCGCGCGACCTTCATGCGTCGCTACCCGGCGTATCTCACGGGCGTCTTCGCGTGCGTGGCGCTGCTGCTCGCCTTAGTCGGCATCTACGGCGTCGTCTCCTACGCGGTGACGCAGCGGACGCACGAGATCGCCGTCCGCGTCGCCTTGGGCGCGCGGGGGCGCGACGTGCTGCGGCTCGTCCTGCGGCACGGGCTGGGGCTGGCGCTGGCGGGCGTGGCGGCGGGCACGGTCGGCGCGCTGATGTTGACGCGGCTCATCTCGGGTCTGCTCTTCGGCGTCTCGGCGGCCGACCCGGCGGTCTACGCGCTCGTCTCGCTGCTGCTCGTCGCGGTCGCGCTCGTGGCGTCTCTGGTTCCGGCGCGGCGCGCGACGAAGGTCGATCCGATGGTCGCTCTCAGGTACGAATAACTAACGACGGAGTTGAGAACATGAGGACAATCTTGCAGGACGTTCGCTACGGGATTCGCGTGCTGTTGAAGGCGCCGGGGTTTACGGCCGTTGCGGTGCTGGCGATCGCGCTGGGCGTGGCGGCCAACACGGCCATCTTCTCGGTCGTCAACGCGGTGCTGCTGGAGCCGCTTCCCTACAGGGAGTCGGGGCGCCTCGTCTCTCTGTGGGAGATGAACAGGACGCGCGACGCGCACCAGAACGTCCTCAGCCCCGCCAACCTCATCGACTGGAAGGAGCAGACGAACGTTTTCGAGGATGTGGCCGCCTTCACCGACGGGCGCGTCAACCTCACCGGCGGCGGCGACCCCGAGGAGGTCGTCCTCCAGTACGCGACCCCCAACCTCTTCCCGCTGCTCGGCGTCGAGCCGATCAAGGGGCGCGGCTTCACCGACGAGGACGCCAAGCCCGGCGCGCAGCGCACGGTCATCCTCAGCCACGGGCTTTGGCTGCGCCGGTTCGGCGGCGACCCCGGCGTCGTCGGCCAGACGTTCAACCTCGGCGGCGCGCCCGCCACGGTCGTCGGCGTGATGCCCGCGCGCTTCCAGTGGTTCATCCGCAAAGGCTCGCGCTCGGCCGCGCCGCCCGAGATGTACGCGCCCTTCGAGCTGGGCGAGTCATACCGCAAGCGGCAGGGGCGCTACATGTCGGCGGTCGCGCGTCTCAAAGACGGCGTCACGCCCGAGCGCGCCCAGATGGAGCTGAACCACCTCGCGCGCCGGCTCGAAGAGCAGTACCCCGACTTCAACAAGGGCTGGGGCGCGGAGGTCGTACAACTCCGCGACCAGTTCGCCGGGCCGATTAAGCCGGTGCTCTGGGTGCTGCTCGGCGCGGTCGGCTTCCTGCTGCTCATCGCGTGCGCCAACGTCGCCAACCTCCTGCTGGCGCGCGGCGCCTCGCGCCACAAGGAGATCGCCATCCGCACGGCCCTCGGCGCGGGGCGCGCGCGCGTGGTGCGGCAGCTTTTGACCGAGAGTTTGCTGCTGGCAATCGTCGGCGGCGGTCTGGGGCTGCTGCTCGCGTGGTGGGGCGTCGAGCTGCTGGTGGCGATGAGCCCGCGCGACGTGCTCGACCTCGGCGGCGTCGGCGTCAACGTCCCCGTGCTGCTGTTCACGCTCGGCGTGTCGCTTCTGACCGGCGTCGTCTTCGGCGTCGTGCCCGCGTTCGAGGCGTCGCGCGTCTCGACGAGCGAGAGCCTGAAGGACGGCGCGAAGGGGACGACCGCGGGCAAGCGCGGCGGGCGCCTGCGCGGCGCGTTCGTCGTCGCCGAGATCGCGCTGGCGCTGGTGCTCCTGGTCGGCGCGGGGCTGATGCTCAAGAGCTTCGCGCGGCTGCGCTCGGTCGATCCGGGCTTCCAGCCCGACAACCTCCTGACGATGCGCGTCTCGCTGCCCGTGAGGAAGTACAAGGAGGACGCGCAGGTCATCGCCTTCACGCGGCAGGCGGCCGAGCGCCTCGCCGCGCTGCCCGGCGCCGAGTCGGTCGGCGCCATCAACTACCTGCCCTTCGGCGGCCCGGCCGCGGCCACGAACTTCAAGGTCGTCGGCCGCCCCGACCCGCCGCCGGGCGACGAGCCGGACGCGGACGTGCGCGTCACGGACGAGAACTACTTCCGCGCGATGGGCATCCCCGTGCTGCGCGGGCGCATGTACACCGCGCAGGAGTCGGCCGAGCGCGGCAAGGTCGCCGTCGTCTCGCAGTCCTTCGCCGAGAGGTACTTCCCCGGCGAGGAGGTCATCGGCAAGCAACTGCTGGTGAACATGAAGAACGAGCCGAACCCGACCGAGGTCGTCGGCGTCGTGGCCGACATCAAGCTCGACAAGCTCGACGAGTCGCCGCAGCCCACGGTCTACTGGCCGCAGGCCGAGCTGGTCTACTCGAACATGACCTTCGTCGTGCGGGCGAAGGGCGACCCGGCGGCGCTGGGCGGCGGCGCGCGCTCCGCCATCCAGTCCATCGACCCCGACCAGCCGGTGGCCGACCTGCGCCCGATGAATCAGTTCCTCGCCGAGTCGGTGGCGCGCGCCCGCTTCGGCGCGACGCTGCTGGGCGCCTTCGCGCTGGTGGCGCTGCTGCTGGCGGGCGTGGGCGTCTACGGCGTGATGTCGTACGCGGTGGCGCAGCGGACGCACGAAATAGGCGTCCGCGTCGCGCTCGGCGCGCAGGCGAGAGACGTGCTGCGGCTCGTCGTCGGGCAGGGGATGGCGCTCGCGGGCGCGGGGCTGGCGGCGGGACTGCTCGGCGCGTTCGCGCTGACGCGCCTGCTCTCAAGCCTCCTCTTCGAGGTGAGCACGACCGACCTCGCGACCTACGCCACGCTCACCGGCTTCCTCCTCGTCGTCGCGCTGCTCGCCTGCCTCATCCCGGCGCTGCGCGCGACGAAGGTCGATCCGATGGTCGCGCTCAGATACGAGTGAGGGCTTGAGCCATGAGGACACTGCTTCAGGACTTTCGCTACGGGGTGCGCGTGCTGGCGCGGCGGCCGTGGTTTACGGCCGTGGCCGTCTTGACGCTGGCGCTCGGCATCGGCGCGAACACGGCGGTCTTCAGCCTGGTGAGCGCGGTCTTCGTCCGCCCGCTCAAGTACCGCGAGCCGGAGCGTCTGGCGATGGTCTGGGAGGTCGTCGAGCCTCTGGGCTTCGCGCGCGACAACCCGGCGGTCGGCAACTTCGCCGACTGGAAGTCGCAGAACAGCGTCTTCGAGGACTTGGCGGTGACGCGCCAGCAGACCTTCGACCTGACGGGCGGCGGCGGCGAGCCGGAGAAGCTGCTCGGCCTCGGCGTCGGCGCCAACTTCTTCCCCGTGCTCGGCGTCGAGCCGGCGCTCGGCCGCGCCTTCCTCGCCGAAGAGGACAGACCCGGCGCGGCGCGCGTCGCCGTGCTCGGCCACGGCCTCTGGAAACGTCGCTTCGGCGCAGACCCCTCGGTCGTCGGGAGCGAACTCCTGCTCGACGGCGAGAAGTACACGGTCGTCGGCGTGATGCCCGAGGGCTTCCAGTTCGACACGGCGGGCGTTGACCTGTGGACGCCCATCGCCTTCACGCCCGAGCAACTCGCCGAGCGCGGGAGCCACTACCTGAGCGTGGTCGCGCGTCTCAAAGACGGCGTCACGTTCGAGCAGGCGGACGCCGACGTGAAGGCCATCACGGCGCGCATCGCCGAAGCCTACCCGAACGAGGCGACGGGGGTGAGCGCCGAGGTCGTCCCGCTTCGCGAGTACCTCGCGGGCGGCTCGCGCGCGTCTTTGCTGATGCTGCTCGGGGCGGTCGCGCTGGTGCTGCTCATCGCGTGCGCGAACGTCGCGGGCGTGCTGCTGTCGCGCGCGGCGGCGCGGCGTCGCGAGATAGCGGTGCGCGCCGCGCTCGGCGCGAGCCGCTGGCGCATCGTGCGCCAACTCCTCGCCGAGAGCGCGCTGCTCGGCGGCGCGGGCGGCGCGCTGGGCCTCCTGCTCGCGATGTGGGCCTTCGCCTTCCTCGCGCAGCTCGTCCCCGCCGGGATGCGCGAGATGGCCGAGCCGCGTCTCGACGTGGGCGTGCTCCTCTTCACGCTCGGCGTGTCGCTTCTGGCCGGCGTCGCGTTCGGGCTTGCGCCCGCGCTTCAGGCGTCGAAGACAGACCTCAACGACTCGCTCAAGCAGGCGGGCGGGCGCGGCGGCGCGGGGGAGGGGAGGCGTCTGCGCGGCGCGTTCGTCGTCGCGGAAGTCGCGCTCTCGCTCGTGCTCTTAGTCGGCGCGGGTCTCCTGTTCCAAACCTTACAGCGCGTGCGCGAGCAGTACACGGAGCTGCGACCCGAGAGCGTTTTGACGGCGCGGACGCAGCTCGCCGACAACCGTTACGGCGAGCCGTCGCGGCGCGCGGCCTTCTACGACGCGGTGCTCGCGCGCGTGCGCGCCCTGCCCGGCGTCGAGGCCGCCGGCTACACGACCGCCGTCCCGCTCACGCGCAAGGGCGGTGCCAACGGGCTCTCGCTCGAAGGGCGCGACAACGGCCCCAGCGCGAACTGGAACGCCAACCACCGGCAGGTCAGCCCCGGCTTCTTCCGCGCGATGGGGATGCGCGTGCGCGACGGCCGCGACTTCGACGAGCGCGACGACGAGGGCGCGCCCGCCGTCGCCGCCGTCAACGAGACGATGGCGCGCTCGTTCTGGCCGGGCGAGAGCGCGCTCGGCAAACGCTTCAAGGCGGGCGCGCCCGAGTCGAAGCAGCCGTGGCTGACGATCGTCGCCGTCGTCTCGGACGTGCGGCAGATGGGCGCCGACGCGCCGGTCAAGGCCGAGATGTACGTGCCCTACCGGCAGGCCGCGCCGTTCTGGAAGTCCGCGCCCTACTCTTTCTTCACGCCGCGCGACCTCGTGATACGCACCTCCGTCCCGCCGCAGACTCTCGCGCCCGGCGTGCGCGAGGCGGTGCGCGAGGTTGACCCGTACCAGCCGGTCGCGGGCGTCCGCACGATGGACGAAGTGCTCGGGCGCGAGACGGCGCAGCGACGGGTCGGCGTGACGCTGCTCGGCGCGTTCGCGGGCCTCGCGCTGCTGCTCTCGGCGCTCGGCATCTACGGCGTGCTGGCCTTCTTCGTCGTGCAGCACACGCCGGAGATAGGCGTCCGCGTCGCGCTCGGCGCGCGGCCGCGCGACGTGCTGCGGCTCGTCGTCGGGCGCGGGATGAAGTTGGCGTTGGCGGGCGTCGGGCTTGGGCTCTTGGGCGCGCTCGCGCTCACGCGTCTGATGTCGAGCCTGCTCTTCGGCGTCTCGGCCGCAGACCCACTGACCTACGTCGTGCTCGCGCTCCTGCTCACGGCGGTCGCGCTCGTCGCCTGCCTCATCCCCGCGCGCCGCGCGACGAAGGTAGACCCGATGGTCGCGCTCCGTTACGAATGAAAGGGGAGTAGACGGTAGACAGTAGTCAGTAGACAGTAGAGAATTGTCGGCGAGCAATCAGGATGAGCTTCGCGCCCGCCGAGCGGAGCAAACTGACTACTGTCTACCGTCCACCCAAAATTATGCCGCGCGTACTTATCGCAGATGACCAGCCGGCCGTGATCGAGGCGCTGCGCCTTTTGCTCAAGGGCGAGGGGTTCGAGACGCGGACGGTCGCGTCGCCGGCCGACGCCGCGGAGGCGCTCGCGCGCCAGACGTTCGACGTGGCGCTCATCGACCTCAACTACGCGCGCGACACCACGTCGGGGCAGGAGGGCTTAGACCTTCTGGCGAAGATGCGCGAGCTTGACCCGACGCTCCCGGTCGTCGTGATGACCGCGTGGGGCAGCGTCGAGCTGGCGGTCGAGGCGATGCAGCGCGGCGCGACCGACTTCGTCCAGAAGCCCTGGGACAATGCGCGGCTCCTGACCATCCTGCGCACGCAGGCCGAGCTGGCGCGCGCGCTCCGCAAGGGCGAGCGGCTCGAAGCCGAGAACAAGATGCTGCGCGAGGACGGCAACGGCGGCGAGCGCCCGCTGCTCGTCGCGCAGTCGGCCGCGATGCAACCGGTCTTAGAACTCGTCCGGCACGTCGGACCCTCGGACGCCAACGTCCTCATCACGGGCGAGAACGGCACGGGCAAGGAGGTGGTCGCGCGCACGCTCCACGCCTTGAGCGGGCGCGCCTCGAAGCCGATGGTCGCCGTCAACGCCGGCGCGCTTGCCGAAGGGACTTTCGAGTCCGAGCTGTTCGGCCACGTCCGCGGCGCGTTCACCGACGCCAAGAGCGACCGGGTGGGGCGCTTCGAGCTGGCCGACGGCGGCACGCTCTTCCTCGACGAGATCGCCAACGTCCCCGTCAACCTTCAGACGAAGCTCCTGCGCGTGCTGGAGACCGGCGAGTTCGAGCCGGTCGGCTCGTCGCGGACTCGGCGGGTGGACGTGCGCGTGCTCTCGGCGACGAACGCCGAGATAAAGGACGAGGCCGTCGCGGGGCGCTTCCGCCGCGACCTCTTCTTCCGACTCAACACGGTCGAGATACACCTGCCGCCCCTGCGCGAGCGCCCCGAGGACATCCCCGCGCTCGCCGCGCACTTCCTCGGCCGCCACGCGCACCGCTACCGCAAGGAGCTGTCGCGCTTCGAGCCGGCGGCGCTCGAAGCGCTCGCCTCCTACGCGTGGCCCGGCAACGTCCGCGAGTTGGATCACGTCGTGCAGCGCGCGGTGCTGCTCGCGCACGGCGCGGAGGTGAAGGCGGCCGACCTCGGCCTGCTCCAGTCTTCGCGCGCGGAGGGCGGCGAGCGTCGGCTCGAAGAGATGAGCCTCGAAGAGGTCGAGCGCCTGCTCATCCAGAAGGCGCTCCGGCGCTTCGGCGGCAACGTCAGCCAGGCGGCCGAAGCTTTGGGCCTCAGCCGCAGCGCGCTCTACCGCCGGATGCAGAAGTACGAGATTTAAGACCGCCGACTCTTGACGCGCGGCCGCGCGCGGTTCGTCCGCCGCCGCGACGCCCCTTTCCGACAGAGCTTTCGGCCCCACTCCGCGCGGCGCGAGTCCTCATGGAAGGGTCAGGCAGGCGAGCCGCCTTTTCACCACACCGAATCGCCGACGTAGTCCCCCCACAACGTGGGACGTGAAGTGCTCAGAGACGACGAGCGTAAACTCTTCGGCAAGCTTCTCGTACTCGGCGTCCACGCCGCGTGCCTCTTCTTCATCTACTTTTAAGACGCGCGCCGCGCGTCTTTCTCCTTCGCGATGCGGGGCTCCTCCGGTAAAATCAAGCCCCGCGCGCGCAAAGTCCGTCCGGCCCGAGGGGAGGCAGAAGGTGAAGTCCGAGGAGGAAGTTTCCGCGCCCCCACACGCCGCAGACGGCGGCGCGGCCGCCCCGCGCCCCGCGACCGCCGCGCACGCTCGCGCGTTTCCCCGGACCCTCACCCGCGCCGCGAAAGCGGCGCCCCCCGTCCCCGCCTCCGACGACGACGCGACGCCGCCCCGCGCGGCCTCCCCGGCCGCCGCTCAATCTTCCGACCCCTCTGTCACGCCGCGCCGCGCGCCGGGTCGAGAGACGCACGAGCCGATGACGCACGAGCGGCGGGTGCTGTGGATGGCGCTGGCGGCGGGGGCGCCGGGCGTCTTCGTGTCGCTGGCGCTTTTGTGGGCGGGCGACTACACGCCGAAGGTCGTGTGGACGCTGGCGGCGTTCGTCGTCTGCGTCTGGCTCGGGTTCGCGTTCGCGGTGCAGGGGCGCGTGATGAGGCCGTTGCAGACGGTCTCGAACCTTCTGGCGGCGTTGCGCGAGGGCGACTACAGCTTCCGCGCGCGCGGCGGGCGCGGCTGGGACGCGCTGAGCGAGGTCATCCGCGAGATCAACGCGCTCAGCCAGACGATGCGCGAGCAGCGGATGGGCGCGCTCGAAGCGACGGCGCTGCTGCGCACGGTGATGGCCGAGATCGACGTGGCCGTCTTCGCCTTCGACCCCGAGCGGCGCCTGCGGCTCGTCAACCGCGCGGGCGAGCGCCTGCTCGGGCGCACGCAGGAGCGCGCCGCCGGGCGCACCGCCGAGGAACTGGGTCTCGAAGACGTGCTGCGCGTGCGCGAGGCCGACGCGCCGCACACGCTCACCAAAGCCTTCCCCGGCGACGGCGGGCGGCGGCGGCGCTGGGGCGTGCGCCGCAGCACCTTCCGCGAGCGCGGCGTCCCGCACCAACTGCTCGTCATCGGCGATTTGAGTCAGCCGCTCCGCGAGGAGGAGTTGAAGGCCTGGCAGCGGATCGTCCGCGTCATCGGGCACGAGCTGAACAACTCGCTCGCGCCGATCAAGTCCATCGCGGGCAGCCTCGCGAGCCTGCTCGCGCGCGACCCGCTCCCCTCGGACTGGCGCGACGACGTGCGGCGCGGGCTCGACGTGGTCTCGGCGCGCGCCGAATCGCTGAGCCGCTTCATGGAGGCGTACGCGCGGCTCGCGAGACTCCCGCCGCCGCGGCTCGCGCCCGTCGAGGTGGGGCGCGTCGTGCGGCGCGTAGCGGGGCTTGAGACGCGCGTCCGCGTCTCGATACTCCCCGGCCCGGCGCAGACCGTGCGCGCCGACGCCGATCAGCTCGAACAACTCCTCATCAACCTCGTCCGCAACGCGGCCGACGCCTCGCTCGTCACGGGCGGCGCGGTGCGGATGGGCTGGCGCGGGACGGGCGGCGGGCACGTAGACATCTGGGTCGAGGACGAGGGCTTGGGGATCGCCAACACCGCGAACCTCTTCGTGCCCTTCTTCACCACCAAGCCGGGCGGGTCGGGGATCGGCCTCGTCCTCTCGCGACAGATCGCCGAGGCGCACGGCGGCGCTTTGACGCTTGAGAACCGGCGCGGCGCGCGCGGGTGCCAGGCGCGTCTGCGCCTGCCGACCTGAATCCCGCTTTTGGGACGGACGCGTCCCGCGAGCGGACAAGCCGCGAGCGGCGCCGCGGGTTTCCCCGCGTTTCGCGCGGCGGGGCGGGCTGGCACGGCGTTTCCTTCGCGCCGTGTGAAGAATTTGAAGACGGGGGCGCGCCGAATGATTGAACTGAGAAACGTCGAGAAGTTTTACGAGACGGGGGCGGGGCGGACGTACGTCCTGCGCCGCGTCCAGATGGAGGTGCGCGAGGGCGAGTTCGTCTCGATCATGGGGCCGTCGGGGTCTGGGAAGACGACGCTGCTCTCCATCCTCGGCTTCCTCGACAGCGCGTGGGGCGGCGAGTACTACTTCATGGGCTCGGCCGTCCACAAGATGAATCACAAGGAGCGCGCGCAGCTCCACAAGCGCCACGTCGGCTTCGTCTTCCAGAGCTACCACCTCATCGACGGCCTCACCGTCAAGGAGAACCTTGAGGTGCCGCTCTCCTACCGCGACGTGAAGCGCGGCGAGGCGCAGGCCGTCGTCGCCGACACGCTCGACCAGTTCCAGATCGTCGGCAAGAAAGACCTCTTCCCCAACCAGCTCTCGGGCGGCCAGCAGCAGCTCGTCGCCGTCGCCCGCGCCGTCATCCACGGCCCCAAGCTCATCCTCGCCGACGAGCCGACCGGCAACCTCCATTCGAGCCAGGGGCGCGAGATCATGGAACTCTTCAAGCGCCTCAACGAACAGGGCACCACCATCATCCAGGTCACGCACTCCGAGGCCAACGCCGCCTACAGCGACCGCGTCATCCAACTCGCCGACGGCTGGGTCGCCGGGCAGGAGCAGTAGGAAGTAGACGGTAGACAGTAGTCAGTAGCCGGTAGGAAAAACAGAGGCGGCGCGTCCCAGTTGATGGCTGAGACGCGCCGCCCACTTTTAATCTACTGTCTACTGTCTACTGTCTACTTCCTATTTCCCCTATTCCATCCACTTCGCGGGGGGCTTCTTGTCTTCGGCCTTGCGGGGGGTAGGCTCCCAGAGTTTGACGGTGGCGTCGTAGCTGGCCGTGAGCAGCAGCGAGCCGCCGGGCGAGAACTTGACCTCGTTGATCTCCTCGGCGTGCGCCTTGATGCTGGAGAGGAGTTTGCCGGTGCGCGCGTCGTGGACGCGGACGAGGCCGCCGCCGCCCGCCTCGGCCAGCACGCGGCCGTCGGGCGAGAACTCCATCTCGTAGACCATCTCGGGCTGCCGCATCTCGCGCAGCTTCCGACCCGTGCGCGCGTCCCAGATGATGAGCTTGTGGTCGCGCCCGCCGCTCGCCAAGGTCTCGCCGTCGGGCGCGAACGCGACCGAGGTCACCCACTCGTCGTGCCCCGCGAGCGTGTGCAGCGACTCGCCCGTCCGCACGTCCCAGACGCGCACCGTGTTGTCGCGCTCGGCGCTGGCGCTCGCCAGCCGCCGGCCGTCGCGCGTGAAGGCGAGCGCCGTCACCGCGTCGTCGTGCCCGACCAGCTTCCGCAAGAGCCTCCCCGTCGCCACGTCCCACAGCCTTATGACGCGGTCGCGCCCGCCGCTGGCGAGCAGCCGCCCGTCGGGCGAGAAGACGACCTCAAAGACGCCCTCCTCGTGCCCGCGGAGCGCGCGGCGCAGGCGGAACGTCCGCGCGTCCACCAGCCGCACCTGCGCCGGGCCGCCGTCCGTGCAGTAGGCGATGAGGCGCCCGTCGGGCGAGACGGCCGTGTCGCTAATCGTCCCGCCCGGCCCTTCGAGAGTCCGCAGGAGTTTGCCCGTCCGCACGTCCCAGACGCGCACACGGCCGTCGTCGCCCGAGGTGACGACGCGCGCGCCGCCCGGCGCGAACGAGGCCGAGTAGACCGCGCCCTCGTGCCCGCGCAGCGTCTGCGTGAGCTTCCAACTACCGGCCGTCGCGGCCGTGGCGGTCGTCGGCGTCGTGGGCGGCGGCCTCCGCGCGGGCGGCGAGAGCACGGGCGGCAGCTTGCCCGTCCCGGTCTGGGCGCGCGCGCGCGGCGGCGGGGCGGCGAAGGCCAACGCGAAGGCCATCGCGAAAGCCAGCGCGGCGGCCGGTGTCGGCGGAAGGCGTCGGGGGGTGTTTCGGGTCATCTTCTCCTCCGGGCGCACGTTAGCACCGGGCGCGGGGCGAGACAAGGGGGCGTGCCTCAGGGCGCGTGCGTGGGTCTTACCCTCGGGGCGAAAAAAAAATCGGCGGCGGGGCGCAAAAAACTTTATCCCCCTCCGTTCGTTTTTTACGCGTTACTGGTCGGAGGTGGAAAACGATGGAACAGTCGAAACGGGTGCGAATCATCAAGGGCGGTCGGACGGCGCAGCAGGCCGAGGCCGCGCGCGTCACGGCGGACACGCCCGCCGCACCGGGCCGCGAGGTCAGGGAGGTCGTCTCCGACTGGGTGCGCGACCACCGGCGCCGCTCCGACGAGTTCCGCCGCAACTACTCGACCCTGCTGGGCGAGGTCGGCTTCAAGCTGCCGAGCTTCGGCGGCGGCATGGCCTGAGCCGGGCGGGAGGCGGGACGCGTGCGGCGCGAGAAAATTTTCGCCGCGCTGATCCCGTAGGGCGCGAGGGCGCGCGTTACACGGCGGGGGCACAAGGGGAAGAAAAGTTCTGGCAGGCCGCGCGGGGCAGCAGAGGGTTCGCGGCGCGGGGGAGGAGTTCGAGAGTGATGACGAGTGTGATTCAGATGGCCGCGTTCGTTCTGTTGTCCGGCGTCGTGCTGACGATCACGTCCGAGGGCTTCGCCCTCGCCGTGTCGAGGGTGATGGAGGCCGCGTTCGACCGCGCCGAGGTGGCGCTCGCGCTCCGCGCGCGCAGCCGCGCCGAGCGGCTCAAGTCGCGCCGCCGCGAGGAGCGCCGCCGCGCCGCACGCGCCGAACGCTTCGCGCCCGCCGACGCCTTCCTGTCGCACGCCGGGTGAAGTAAGAAGTAGACAGTAGTCAGTAGTCAGTAGAAAAACCAAAGGCGGCGCGTCTCAGTTATCAACCGGGACGCGCCGCCTCTCTTTCTACTGTCTGCTGGCTACTAACTACTGGCTACTTCCCTACGCCGGGAAGCGGCGGAGCAGTTGCGGGAAGCGCGGGTCGGAGCGGAGGTTGTCGAGGCGCGGGTCTACGCGCAGGTAGGTGAGGCCGACCGAGTGCTCCTCTTCGGCGCGCGCGAGCCAGGAGAAGGCCGCGTCGGCGTCGCCGAGCAGCGCGTTGATGACGGCGAGCTCGTAGGCCGTCACCCACTCGCGCTCGCGGTTGGCGATCAGCTCGGAGAGCGCGGCGCGCGCCTCCCCGACGCTGCCGCAGGAGGCGAGGACGTGCGCGTACTTGACGCGCGTCGTCGGCGTGTCGCCCGCGAACGCGCGCTCCTGCTCGTAGACCGCCAGCGCGTCGTCGCACATCCCGCGCATCTCGTAAGACCAGCGCAGGATGATGTGCGCGGAGATCGAGCCGGGGTCGAGGTCGAGCGCGTCGCGGCAGGCGCCCTCGGCCTCGTCGAAGCGGCGCGCGTTGAGGAGGATGTTGGCGAGCGCGGTGGCGATGACGGGCGAGCGCGGCGCCAGCTCGCGCGCCTTCCTGATCTCGGCGACCGCCTCGTCGTGCCGACCCATCGCCGAGAGGTTGAAGGCGTGCCAGCGGCGCGCGACCGCGTTCTCGCGGTTCAGCTCAATCGCGCGCGCCAGCTCACGCTCGGCGCCCGTGAAGTCGCGCTCGTAGTTGAAGAGGACGAAGCCGAGCGAGGCGTGCGCCTCCGAGCAGGCGTCGTCGGCCTCGACCGCGCGCAGCGCCGCGTTCTTCGCGCTGGCCCACGCGCCCGGCGGCGGCGGCTCGACGTACCAGTTCAGGAGCGAGTAGGAGTCGGCCATCTCGGCCCACGCCAGCGAGTAGCCGGGGTTGAGCGTGAC
The DNA here is from genome assembly GCA_036388915.1 of Pyrinomonadaceae bacterium. GTDB lineage: Bacteria > Acidobacteriota > Blastocatellia > Pyrinomonadales > Pyrinomonadaceae > QHXN01. The sequence continues at coordinate 81,992 of DASVQX010000026.1, read as the reverse complement.
GGCGCGCTCGAACCGCTCGATGGCCTGCCGCAAGCCCTCGGCCGTCCGGCGCGTGACGAAGTAGCGGCCGGCCTTGTAGAGCTTCTGCGCCTCGTCCTCGTCGCCGCGCGAAGAGTGGATGGAGCCCGACTCGACGGCCTGCCGCCCCGACGGCGTCGCGTCTCGGACGGAGCCGCCGCCGGTGCCGCCCGTCCCGCCCGTGTTCGTGATGCGGAAGCCGAGGGCGGCCGACGGGCCCGCGGCCGGCGCGTGTGGGCGCGCGGCCGCCGGGTTCTTCGTCTTCGACAGCAGCTCGCGGAAGCGCGGGTGCGCGCGCAGCGGGTCGAGCTGCGGTTCGGTGCCGAGCCAGACGACCCACGGGTCGTTGACCTCGACGGCCTCTTCGAGCAGGTCGAGCGCGGTCGCCTGCTCGCCGAGTTGGAGGTGGACGAGCGCGCGGTGGTACGGCGTGACGAAGTGCTCCTCGTCGGCCATCGCCCGCAGCTTCGAGAGCAGCGCGCGCGCCTCCCTCTCGCGCCCGGCGGCGGCGTAGGCGCAGGCCAGCCCGGCCGTGAGCATCGGTATCTCGCCGAGCAGCTCGACGGCTCGCCGCGCCTCCGTGACCGCCTCGTCGAAGGCGCCCGCGCGCCGCAGGTTCCAGCTCAGGACGAGGCGCGCCGAGCCGTAGCGCGGCTCGCCCTGAAGGAGCTTGCGCGCCTCGGCCGTCGATTCGTCGAAGCGGCGCGCCTGGTAGAGACACCACGCGAGGAAGTAGAAGTTGAAGGGGTTGAGCGGGTCGAGCTCGCAGGCGCGGCGCGCCTCGGCCACCGACTCGTCGAAGCGCGCCTCCATCGCGAGCTGGCAGGCGTAGTGCGCGTGCGACTGCGTGTAGTTCGGGTTGAGCTCGATGGCGCGGCGGAAGTGCGCCTCGGCCTCCGTCCACTGCGAAGGGTGCGTCAGCAGCGCGAGCCCGTGCGAGGTGTGCGCCTCGGCCAAGCTGTCGTCCAGCTCGATGGCGCGCCGCGCCTCCTCGCGCCCGGCGGCGAGCTGCTCGGCCGGGGGGGCGAGGCCGTAGACGGCGAGCCAGCAGTGGTACTCGGCGATGCCGGCGTGCGCGGCGGCGAAGCGCGGGTCGAGCGTGACGGCGCGCCGGTAGCAGGCGTAAGACTTGGCGAAGCCGTCGGCGCTCAGCGTGTACCAGTGGTAACGGCCGCGCATGTAAGCCTCGTAAGCCTCGGCGTCGTCGGTGCCGCGCTTCGAGAGGAGCCGCCGCTCGTCGCCCGTCAGGTGCGGCAGCAGCGCCGCCGCGACCTGCTCGGAGAGCACGTCTTCGAGTTGGAGCACGTCGGTGTACTCCTCGTCGAAGCGCCCCGACCAGCGCGTCGCGCCCTCGCCCACGTCGAGCAGTTGCGCCGTCACCCTGAGCGTCTGCCCGGCGCGGCGGATCGTGCCGTCCACGACGAAGTCAACGCCCAGCTCGCGCCCGGCCGCGAGCGGGTCGGACTGCGCGCCCTGATAGCGGAGCACCGACGACGTGGGGCGGACGATGAAGCGGTGGACGTTGGAGAGCCGCGTGACGAGCGCGTCGGCCAGCCCGACGCCGAGGTACTCGTCGCCCGTCCCTTCGGCGCCCGGCGCCGCGATGACCTTGAGCGGGAGGATGGCGAGCGACTTCTGCCCCGTCACCGGCTCGGCGGCGAAGGCCGCCTGCGGGCGCTCGGCCAGCGGGTTCTTCGTCCGGCGGAAGATGTCCTGAAAGGCGCGCAGGTGGCGCACGGGGTCGAACAGCGGGTCAACGCCGAGCCACGCCAGCCGCGAGTCGCCGATCTCAAGCGCGCGCTCAAGCTCGGCCAGCGCGGCGTCGGTCTCTCCGAGACGGCTGTAGGCCGCCGCGAGCATGTAGGGCGAGATGTAGCGCGACTCGCTGAGGCGCGCGACCTCGCGGAGTATTTCGAGCGCGTAGTCGGTGCGCCGCGCCGAGGCGGCGAGCGCCGCGAGGAAGCAGAGCGAGTAGGGGCTGCGGCCGAGCAGTTCGACCGCCCTCTCGCACGTCTCGACCGCCTCTTCGTGCCGGCCGGCCTGCGAGAGCGCGAGGCTCATCAGCATGTGGCCGAGGCCGTAGTCGGGCTCGGTCGCGACCAGCACGCGCGCCGAGGCGATGGCCTCGTCGAAGCGGCGCGCGTGGTAGAGGTTCCAGTTGAGCGTGTGGCGGACGAGCGGCGTCATCGGCGCGATCTCCAGCGCCCGGCGCGCGCTAGAGAGCGCCTCCTCGAACCGCCCCTCCATACCCAGGAAGAACGAGAGCCAGAGCCGCCCCGTGACGTAGTTCGGGTTCAGCTCCATCGCGCGCCGGAGGTGGCGCTCGGACTCCTCCCAGTCGAGGTCGTGCGTCAGCGTGGCGAAGCCGAGCGCGGCCCAGCCTTCGGCCAGAGCCGGGTCGAGCCCGACCGACTTGCGCGCGGCTTCGAGCGCGGCCGCCGAAGTCTCGGAGAAGGGGAGGATGGCGTAGACGCCGAGCACGTTGTAGTAGTCGCTGATGCCGGCGTAGGCCAGCGCGTAGTCGGGGTCGAGCGAGACGGCGCGGCTGAAGTGGACGAGCGCGCGCGCGAAGCCCTCTTCGTTGAAGGTGTTCCAGTGGAAGCGCCCGCGCATGTACTCCTCGTAGGCGCTGGCGTTCTCCGTCCCGCGCTTCTGGAGCTTGAGGCGCTCGCCGCCCGTGAGCTGCGGCACAAGGGCCTCGGCCACCTGCTCGGAGATCGAGTCTTCGAGCTGGAGCACGTCGCCGGCCGCCTCGTCGAACTGCCCGGCCCAGACGGCCGAGCCTTCGCGCACGTCCAGAAGCTGCATCGTCACGCGCAGCGTCATCCCGGCGCGGCGGACGCGCCCTTCGAGGACGTACGAGACGCCCAGCTCGCGCCCCGCGGCGAGCGGGTCGGAGTCCTGCCCGCGGTAGCGCAGCACCGACGACGTGGGGCGCAGCGTGAAGCGGCGCAGGGAGCCGAGCCGCGTGATGAGCGCGTCGGCGAGCCCGACGCCGAGGTACTCGCCGCCGGCTTCAAGCCCGCCGGTCGATTCGTGAACCTTCAGGGGGAGGACGGCGAGCGAGGTCTCGTCGCGGTGCTGTCGGCTCCCGCCGCGCGTCGTCTCCTTCGGCGCGCCGGCGGCGGGGAAGAAGGGCGGCGCCGCGACGGGGCGCCCCTCGATGAAGCGCGCGATGTCCTCGCGCATCTCGTCGGCCGTGCGGTAGCGCTCGGCCGGCTCCTTCCTGAGCGCCTTCATCACGACGTTATCGAGGTCGCCGGCCAGCTCGCGCCTCAAGGTCTCGACGGTCGCGCCGCGGCACCAGTAGAGGTAGCCGAGCGTGTCGGACTCGCCCTCCCGTCCCGACGACGCCGACGAGGGCTGGTTGGCGGGCAGAAGGTCTTCGGGGCTCGTGATGCGCACCGAGGGGTGCGGCGGCGCCTCCTCGCAGATGACGCGCGCCATCTCGTGCGGCGAGCGGTTGCGCAGCCGGTACGGGCGGTGGCCGGTCAGAAGCTCGTAGAGCAGGACGCCTAAAGAATAAACGTCGGTGGCGGGCGAGACCGGCTCGCCCCGCACCTGCTCGGGCGCGGCATACTCGGGCGTCATCAGGCGCATCGCGGTCGCCGTCGGGTCGAGCGTAATCTCGCCGGCGAACTCGGGGTTCAAGAGCTTGGCGATGCCGAAGTCGAGCAGCTTGGGGACGCCGCCCGGCGTGACGAGGATGTTCGACGGCTTGATGTCGCGGTGGATGACGAGCTTCTGGTGCGCGTAGTTGACCGCGTCGCAGACCATCGAGAAGAGCCGCAGGCGCTCGGCCACCGTCAACTGCCGCTCGTCCGAGTAGCGGTAGAGCGGCAGCCCCTCGATGTGCTCCATGACGAAGTAGGGTAGCCCGTCGTCGGTCGTCCCGCCGTCGAGCAGGCGCGCGATGTAGGGGTGGTCGAGCGTGGCGAGAATCTGGCGCTCGTTGCGGAAGCGGCGGAGGATGAAGTCGGTGTCCATCCCGCGCTTGATGAGCTTGACGGCGACGCGCTGGCGGAACTCGCCGTCGGCGCGCTCGGCGAGGTAGACCGCGCCCATCCCGCCGCGGCCGATCTCGCGCACGACGCGGTAGGCGCCGATGCGCCGGCCGATGGCCGGGTCGATGAGGTCGCCGCCGGTGGCGGGCGTGGTGGCGTAGGGGTCTGTCTGCTGGAGCGGCGAGGCGTCGAGCGCGGGCGCCTCGATGAAGTCGCCGGCGGCCTCGAACTGCTCGACGAGCGCGACGACCTGCTCGAAGAGCGTCTCGTCGCCGGAGGCCGCCTGTCGGATGAAGCGCGGGCGCTCGTCGGACGGCAGGTCAACCGCCTCCTGAAACAACTCCTCAATCTGCCGCCAGCGCTCGGGGTTCATCGGGAAAAAGGGTGAATGGCGAAAGGCGAAATCAGAGGCCGTTCGGCCAGCCTCTGCTAGATGGCGGACGGCATCCGTGCGTTGCACGACGCGCGAGGCGGGCACGTGTCCCTGGGAGGGAAGAGCCGTTTACGATTAATTCCGGCGGCCGCCCCTCGCCGGCCGGCCGCCGCTCAGTCGCTCTTGACCTGGCCGTAGAGCCACGCCTTGGCCATGCGCCACTGCCGCTTGACCGTCGGCGCCGAGACGCCCAGGACCTCGGCCGTCTCCTCGACCGAGAGGCCGCCGAAGAAGCGCAGCTCGACGATCTTCGACTTCTGCGGGTCCATCTCGGCGAGGCGGTTGAGCGCGTCGTCCAGCGCGACGAGGTTCACGTCGCGCTCGCCGCCCGAGGCGTCGAGGTTCTCGTCGAGCGAGAGCTTCTGGAACTCGCCGCCGCGCTTCTCGGCCTCGTGGGCGCGTGCGTGGTCAACGAGGATGCGGCGCATCATCTGCGCGGCGACGCCGAAGAAGTGCGCGCGGTTCTGCCACTGCACCTGCGTCTGATCGACGAGGCGCATGTACGCCTCGTGGACGAGCGCCGTGGGCTGGAGCGTGTGCCCGACCCGCTCCTTGCGCAGGTAGCTCGCGGCCAGTCGCCGCAGCTCGCCGTAGACGACGGGCAGGAGGTCGTCGAGCACCCCGCGGTCGCCGTCCGTCAGGCGGACGAGCAGTCGGGTCACGTCTTGCTGTGAGGCCATAGTCACAGGGGGATTCTCGCGCACTGGGCGGTACGGTCTGCAAGCTTCTTCGGCACGCGCCGAAGTATAAACGACCGCGCGCCGCCTTATCAATTTGACCCTCTTATATTTTTAACGCCGCCCGGCGCGGGCGCGAAAAAAAGGTAACCGGCGGCGGCCGCCGCACGTCTTAGGTTAGGAATGGCCGAATTGAAGGGCTCATTCTCCCCCGCGTCCCGACTTACGGCCCGCCGTAATTCACACAGCACGGAGAAAGAAAGACAGATGAGATTCAAGGGTTCGAGGAAGATTGTGGGCGGCCTCGCTCTGGCCGCTTTCGTGGCGGCGACGGGCGTCGCGGGCGTCGCGCGGCAGCGGCAGGAGCCGGCGCAGGGCGGCGACCAAGGCGGCGCCGAGCGCCGGTGGAGTCACGAAGGCGGCGGCAAGGGGCGTCGCGGCGGCGGCCGTCGCGGCGGCTTCGCCTACTTCGAGCGGCTCAACCTGAGCGACGCGCAGCGCGAGCAGATAAGCCAGATCGAGGGGCGCTACCGCGCCACCTTCCAGGCGCGGCGCCAGCGCGAGGACGGCGTCGGGCGTCGCGGTGGTTTTGACCCGCTCGCGGGCGGCGTCTTCGACGAGGCGGCCGTGCGCGCGGCCGCGCAGGCGCGCGCCAACGCGCAGGTCGAGCGCGAGGTCGCGCAGGCGCGCATGATGCACGAGATGTACAACGTCCTGACGCCCGAGCAGAAGGCGCAGCTCGCCGCCGAGCGCGGGCAGCGCGAAGGGCGCCGCGAGCGCCGTGGCCGCCGTCAGGGTCAGCCGCAGCTTCAGTAGCCCGGCGGGGGCGGGTGGCTCAATCAACCCGAGACGGTCGCGTGGCGGCCCCGGAACTTCCGGGGCCGCCACTTTCCTTTTCCGCTTTCTTTCCGGGGGCGGCGGCGGTGTGTTAGTTTCTGGCCTCTAGTATGGACGAGACGGCGGACAACTCCGGCCAAGCGCCATTCCCCCGGCCGGAGACGCCGGACGCCGAACTGGCCACGCGCGCCCGCGACGGCGACGAGCCGGCCTTCGAGGAGCTGTTCCTGCGCCACCGCCGGAGGGTGGCGCTCATCGCCTCGCGCTTCTTCCGCGACCGCCAGCAGATCGAGGAGGTCGTGCAGGAGAGCTTCACCAAAGCCTTCTTCGCGCTCGGCGAGTTCACCAACCGCCGCGACGCCTCGTTCGCCGCGTGGCTCGCGCGCATCAGCTTCAACGCCTGTTACGACGAGCTGCGCCGCCAGAAGCGCCGCCCCGAGGGCGCGCTCGAAGAGTTGAGCGAGGAGGAGTCGGAGCGCCTGCGCGTGCGCCTGCGCGGCGACGCCGAGGGCGAGGCCGTCTCGCGCGACCTCGCCACGAAGCTGTTGGCGCGCCTCAGCCCCGAGGACAGGCTGGTGCTCGTCATGTTGAACGTCGAGGGGCTGTCGGTCGCGGAGATCGCGGGGCTGATGGGCTGGACGGCGTCGAAGGTCAAGGTGCGCGCGCACCGCGCTCGCGCTCACCTGCGGCGCGTGCTGGAGAGGTTTCTGTAACCCGCGCGCACGCGCGCGCGTCTTTATAATCGTGACCGGGGTTTTTGGAGCGCCGCCGCGGGGGCCGGACGAAAGACGGCCGGCGGCGCCCGCCGGGAGGCAGGTGAAAGAGATGGCAGGCGAAAAGAGAGACCGCGCCCGCTCGGAGAGGCTGGACGGCTTTGCCGGCGAGGTCGTCCGCGCCTCGGCGGCGGGGGTGGGGGAGTCGGAGGAGATTGCGAAGTCGCCCTTCCTCTACGCGCGCGTCCGCGCGCGCATCGAGGAAGAAGCGCGGCGGCGCGAGGAGGGCGACGGCTGGCTTGGGCTCCTGGCCGTCGCCCTGCGCGCGTCGCCGGCGTTGGGGCTGGTGGCGGTGCTGGCGCTCTGGCTCTGCCTCTCGTCGGGCGCGGGCGAGCGGGGGGCGCAGGTCTCGGGCTTCGGTTTGGGCGAGGCGCTGCTGGGTGAGCGCGACGGCGACATCGAGCAGGTCGTCTTCGCCGACGCGCGCACGCCTTCGCGCGACGACGTGCTCTCGACCATCATCGACGGCGGGGAAAGCGAGGCCGCGAGATGAAGGGCGCCACGCGGCTCAAGCTCTGGCTGGCGGTGGCGGCCGTCTTCGCGCTCGGGTGCGTGACGGGCGCCTTCCTCGACAGCGCCTACCGTCTGCGCGCGGGCGCGGCGCGCGAGGAGTCGCGCGGCCGGCGCAACCCCGACCACGTCTTCGACAAGATGCGGCGCGACCTTGACCTCGACGAGCGGCAGGCGGCCGAGGCGCGCAAGATACTCGACGAGTCGCGCAACGAGTACCGCGCGCTGCGCTCCGAGGCGCGCCCGCGCTTCGACGCCATCCGGCAGTCGGCGCGCACGCGCATCCGCGCGCTCCTCAACCCCGAACAGCAGAAGCGCTTCGACGCCCGCGTCGCCGAAAAGGACGCCCGCCGCGACGCGGAAGAGAAGTAGACAGTTGAGAGCAGTAGACAGTAGTCAGTAGCCAGTAGGAAAAACAACAGGCGGCGCGTCCCGGTCATCATCCGAGCGCGCCGCCTGTCTTTCTACCGACTACCGACTACTGACTACTGTCTACTTTCTTCATTTCTCCGCCACCATGTGCGTGACGACGGGCGGGGCGTCGCCGACGTGGAAGGAGCGGAGCAGTTCGTGGACGATGCGGTCTTCGTAGGTGACGCGCGCGTGCTGGCGCATGTGCTCGCCCCACGACTCGACGAGGAAGGTTTCGAGATAGCGCCCCGGTCGCGCCGGGTCTGTGAAAAGCCCCCAGCGCGTCGCCCCGTCGCGCCGCGCGATGCGCTTCGACTCCCTCATCACGCGCGCGAACTCCACCGAGCGCGCCGGGTCGATGAAGTACTCGACCGTCACCAGCACGGGGCCGTCCTCCGGCGGCGGCTCCTGGACGAAGGTCGGCTCAGACCAGTGGAGCGAGGGGTTGAGGTCTAGCCCCTCGCCGCCGCGTAAGGGGAAGAAGGGCGCGACCGCCAGCCCCGCCAGGAGCGCCGCCGAGGCCGCCAGAAGCGTCGAGGACAGCCCCGCGCGCTCGGCCGCCGCGCCCCACGCCGCGGCCCCGACGGCGAGCGACCCGAAGAAGGCCAGCAGGTAGAGCGCCAGCGCGCGCGCCCTCACCCATTCGGGGACGACCGTCTGCACGCTGATGTTGAGGCTCGACATCGCCGTCATCCACGCCAGCCCCCCGCAGAGCATCGCCGCGCAGAGCACGGGGTAGACCCTCACGTAACCGAGCGCGGCCGTCGCGCCCGCGAAGACGAGCGTCCCTAACACGACCAGCACGTTGACCGAGACGGCGCCCCTCGCCCAAGAGATGACGAAGGCGCCCGCGACGGCCCCCGCCCCCAGACACCCGAGCAGCAGCCCGTACTGCGACGCCCCAAGCCCCAACTCCTTCCGCGCCACCAGCGGCATCAGCGCCCACAGCGCGCTCGCCGACAGCGCGAAGACGGCCGTCCGCACCAGCACGTTCCTCAGCTCCGGCGCGTGGCGCGCGTAGCGCACGCCCGCGCGCATCGCGCCCGCGACGCGCTCGGCCGGCGAGATGCTCTCGACCTTCTCGCGCCGCCAGCGGTAGATGACTAAGATCACGCCGACGAACGAGAGCGAGTTGAGCAGGAAGACGGCCCACGGCCCGGCGGCGGCCACGACCAGTCCGCCGAGCGCCGGCCCGACCGCGCGCGCGATGTTGAAGGCGACGCTGTTGAGCGAGACGGCCGAGGCCAGCTCCTCGCGCGGGACGAGTTCGGGGACGATGGCCTGCCACGCGGGCGCGTTCATCGCGGAGCCGAGGCCCAGAGAGAAGGTGAGCAGGAGCAGCACCGTCGGGTTCGCCAGCCCGGCGAGCGCCGAGGCGGCGAGCGCGACCGCCGCGCAGAGCATCCACGCCTGAGAGAAGAGGAGGAGTCGCCGCCGGTCAACGATGTCGGCCAGCGCGCCCGCGGGGAGCGCGAGCAGGAAGGTCGGCGCCGTCTCGGCCGTCTGCATCAGCGCGACGACGAAGGGCGACGGCGACAGCGTCGTCATCAGCCACTCGGCGCCGACGTTGTGCATCCACGTCCCGACGTTCGACGCCACCGCCGCCAGCCACAGCGCGCGGAACAGCGAGAGCCGCAGCGGCCCCCAGGTACTAGAAGACTCTCTCTCGGCCATTGCTTTTTGCAGGCAAGGTTCGCACCCGCCGCCCCCACGGTCAAGCGCCCCCCGTCTCGGCGACGTGTGAACCGTCCGGAAGCGTGCCGAAAGTTCTTAAGCCTCCGACGCCTCGTCGAAGCGGACGTTGCGGTAGATGTCGGAGAGCGTGAGCGCGAGGCCGACCGACTCGAAGACGCAGCGGTCTTATATGCGGCGCGCGGGAAGTGTGAAAGAAAAGATGGGCGCGGGGGCATGATAGACTGCGGCGATTAGGGGAAGGGAGGACGGTTGATGAAGAGGCGCGTGATCGTGTGGGCGGTTCTGGCGGCGGCGTTGTTGCTGGCGCAGGGGTGCGCGCGGCAGGGCGGCGGGGTGGCGGAGCATCAGCAGCAGCGCGGCGCGGCGCCGAGTGCTGCGGAGGGCGGGGCGGCGTTGGTCGTGCGCGAGGTCGAGTCGCCGGCGGGGCCGGAGACGCGCGAGCCGGAGTTGTCGGTGGGCGCGGGCGGGCGCGTGTTGCTGAGCTGGGTCGAGAAGACGGGCGAGAAGCGTTACGCGCTGCGGTTCGCGTCGCGCGAGGGCGCGGGGTCGTGGTCGGAGCCGCGCACCGCCGCCGAGGGCGAGAACTGGTTCGTGAACTGGGCCGACTTCCCCTCGGTCGTCGAACTCTCCGACGGCTCGCTCGCCGCGCACTGGCTGGTCAAGAGCGGGTCGGGCACCTACGCCTACGACGTGAACGTCTCGCGCTCGGCGGACGGCGGCAAGACGTGGGGGCCGGCCGTCGTCCCGCACACGGACCGCACGCAGACCGAGCACGGCTTCGTCTCGCTGCTCGCGCTCCCCGGCGGCCGCCTCGGCGCGGTGTGGGTGGACGGGCGCGCGACCAAGGACGTGAAGGAGGGGCCTCACGACGAGGAGGCGCCGCTCCCCGTCAGCATGCAGCTCCGCTACGCGGAGGTCGGCGCCGACGGCCGCCTCTCGGACGAGGCCGTGCTCGACGAGAGAATCTGTGAGTGCTGTCAGACTTCGGCGGCCGTCACCTCCGAAGGGCCGCTCGCGGTCTACCGCGGCCGCTCGGAGCAGGAGGTGCGCGACATACATTTCGTCCGAAGGCCGGCCGCCCGGTGGAGCGAGCCGCGCGCCGTCCACGCCGACAACTGGCAGATCAAAGCCTGCCCCGTCAACGGCCCCGCGGTCGCGGCCGACGGGCGGCGCGTGGCGGTCGCGTGGTACACGGCCGAGGGCGAGAGTCCGCGCGTCAACGTCGCCTTCTCCGACGACGCGGGCGCGACGTTCGGCGAGGCCGTCCGCGTTGACGACGGCGACGCGGTCGGGCGCGCCGACGTGGCGCTGCTGGCGGACGGCTCGGCGCTCGTCTGCTGGATGTCGGGCGAGTCGGGCGCGGGGGCCATCAAGGCGCGCCGCGTCACGCCGGGCGTCGCGCCGGGCGCGGTCGCGGTAGTTTCGCAGACTGATGTCTCGCGCTCGGGCGGGTTCCCGCGCGTGGCGCGCTCGGGCGACGCGGTCTACTTCGCGTGGACGCAGTTCGGCAAGCCGCCGCGCGTCCGCACCGCCTCGGCGGACGTTTCCGCCTTCAGGTAGGGCGGAAAAGCGCTTGTCTAAAGCCGCCGGAAGTGTGATGATTCGCCGCAGCCCGCGCGCCGATATTTTCCGCGACACAAGCAGACGAGTCCGCACGAAGTAAGCCTTAACCGTGCCCGCCGAACAGCCGAACACGGGGCGCGACGAAGCGCCCGAGCCGCCGCCGAAGGGGCGCGCCCTCGCGCTCAGGTGGCACCTCGTCCTGCTCGCGCTCGGGGCGCTGCTGCCGATGGTTCTGTTCGCGGCCGTCGTCGTCTACCGCCTCGCGGCGAGCGAGCGCGCGGCGACCGACCGCCGGCTGCTCAGGTCGGCGCAAGACCTCTCGCTCGCGCTCGACGGCGAAATCCAGTCCACCGTGAGGGCCTTGAGCGTGCTGGCCGAGTCCGACGAAATTAACGCCGCAGACCTCGCGCCGTTCCACGCCGAGGCGAGGCGCGTGCTCTCGACGCAGCCCGCCTGGCTCACGCTCATCCTGCTCCGTCCCGACGGCCAGCAGGTCGTCAACACGAACTCGGAGTGGGGCGCGCCGCTGCCGCAGGCGGTCGAGCCGGAGAGCTTCCGCCGCGTCGTCGAGCTGAGGCGGCCGGCCGTCGGCGCCGTCACGCCGGGGCGGCAGCGCCAGACGCTCGGCTTCCCCGTGCGCGTCCCCGTGATGCGCGGCGGCGAGCTGCGCTACGTCCTCACGGCCGTCATCACGCCCGACGCGCTCGCGGGCGTCGTCGGCCTGCGCGACAACGTGAGCGAGGAGTGGACGCGCACCGTCGTTGACGAGCAAGGGACAATCGTCGCGCGCAGCCGCGAGCCGGCTCGGTTCGTCGGCGGGCGCCTGCCGCCCACGCTCCTGCGGCTCGTGAGAGAGTCGGGCGAGGGGCTGGTGCGCGAGGCGGCGCTCGACGGCACGCCCGTCTACATCGCCTTCAGGCGCGACCCCTTCTCCGGCTGGACGAGCGCGGTCGCGGTGCCCGCCTCTGTGCTCGACTCGCCGACGCGCGGCTCGACGCTCGCCGTGTTCGGGCTGGGGCTGGGGCTGCTCTCGCTGAGCACGCTCGGGGCGTTCGCGCTCTCGCGCCACGTCTCGCGCGGGCTGTCGGCGGCGGCCTCGGCGGCCGAGGCGCTGGCGCGCGGCGGGCGGCCTCGGGTCGTGACCTCGACCGTCCGCGAGGTGGCGCAGCTCGGGCGCGCGCTGGCGAACTCGGCCGGGCTGCTTGAGCGGCGCGAGCGCGAGCGCGACGAACACCTCTCGCACGCCGACGCCGCGCGCGCCGAGGCCGAAGCGGCCCGCCGCGCGCAGGAGGGGCTGCTGCGCGACTTGCGCGAGAGCGAGGCGCGGCTGCGCCTCGTCACGGATCACACGCCCGTCCTCATCACGCTCTGCGACGCCGACAAGACTTTCAGGTTCGTCAACGCGCCCTACGCCGAGCGCTTCGGCCTGCGCCCCGAAGACGTGGTCGGCCGCTCGTTCGAGGAGGTGCTGGGGCCGGAGGCGGCGGCCGCCATCGAGCCTTACGTCGGGGAGGTGCTGGCCGGGCGCCGCGTCGAGTTCGAGACCGACGTGCCCTACCGCGGCATCGGCACGCGCCACATGTGGGTCGCCTACCAGCCGGAGTTCGACCGGGAGGGGCGCGTGGCCGGCTTCGTCAGCGCCATCCTCGACGTGACCGAGCGCAAGCGCGCCGAACAGCGCCTGCGCGAGAGCGAGGAGCGCTTCGCCAAGGCGTTCGAGGCGAGCCCGCTCGCGCTGACCATCACCTCTTTGAAGACGGGGCGGCTGCTCGAAGTCAACGAGACGTTCACGCGCCTCTCGGGCTACGCGCGCGACGAGGCGGTCGGGCGCACGACCGTCGAGCTGGGGCTGTGGGCCGAGCCGGAAGACCGCGAGGCGGAGCTCTCCTCGCTCGCGCGGCACGGGCGCGTGCGCGAGAACGTCTACCGCTTCCGCATGAGGGACGGCTCGGAGATGATCGGGCTGCTCTCGGCCGAGCAGATCGAGATCGGCGGCCAGCCCTGCGCGCTCTCGGTCATCGAAGACATCACCGAGCAGAGGCGCGGCGAGGCCGAGCGCGAGCGCCTGCTCGAACGCGAGCAGGCGCTGAGGGCGAAGGCCGAAGAGGCCAACCGGCTCAAGGACGAGTTCCTCGCCACCGTCTCGCACGAGCTGCGGACGCCCCTGACCGCCATCATGGGCTGGGCGCACATGCTGGAGGACGGCTCGCTCGACGCCGCGATGACGCGCCACGCCGTCAAGGTCATCCGGCGCAACGCCGAGCAGCAGCGGCAGATCGTCGAGGACGTGCTCGACGTGTCGCGCATCGTCGCGGGCAAGCTCCGGGTTGAGTCGGAGCGCGTCGAGCTGGCGCTCGTCGTCCGCGCCGCGCTCGACACCATCGCCCCGGCGGCCGAGGCCAAGTCGATCCGGCTGCACTCCGCGCTCGACCCCTCGGCGCTGGTGACGGGCGACCCGGCTCGGCTCCAACAGGTCGTGTGGAACCTCCTGTCGAACGCGGTGAAGTTCACCCCTTCGGGCGGCGAGGTGCGTGTGAGCGCGTCGCGCCTGCTCACGCACGTGAGGATTGAAGTGAGCGACACGGGGCAGGGCGTCGCGCCCGAGTTTCTGCCCCACGTCTTCGACCGCTTCCGGCAGGCCGACAGCTCGACGACGCGCGAGCACGGCGGGCTGGGCCTCGGGCTTTCGGTCGTGCGTCACCTGGTCGAGGCGCACGGCGGGAGCGTCCACGCCTACAGCGCCGGCGAGGGGCAGGGCGCGACCTTCACCGTGGACTTGCCGCTCCCGGTCGAAGCCGAACAGTCCGCGCCGCCCGACGCCGGCGACAGGCAGGAAGAGGCGTCGCGAGAGCAGACGGGGCGGGGCGCGGCCGGCGGCGAGGAGGCGCTGCCGCCGCTCGTCGGCCTGCGCGTGCTGCTGGTCGATGACGACGAGGACACGCTGGAGATGCTGAGGGCCTTCGTCGGCCGCGCCGGCGCCGAGGTGACGGCCGCCCCTTCGGCGCTCGCCGGGCTGGAAGCGTTGGAGCGCGTGAGGCCGGACGTGGTCGTCGCCGACATCGGGATGCCCTCGGTGGACGGCTACGAGTTCGTCCAGCGCCTGCGCGCGCTCGGCGCCGAGCGCGGCGGGCAGACGCCGGCCGTCGCGCTGACCGCCTACGCGGCCGAAGCCGACCGCGTCCGCGCGCTGCGCTCGGGCTTTCAGGCGCACCTCGCCAAGCCCGTCGATCCCGCCGCCCTCCTCGCCACCCTCGTTGACCTCGCCTCGCGCCCCGCGCCTAGCGACACCTGATGGCAAGATGACAGGCGGCGAAACGTTAACGAAGGTCACGGTCTGGGTCGCCGTCGCGGGTTACGCCGCCGGCGCCGCCGCCCTCGCGCTCTCGCGCAGGCGGGCGGGGTGGGACTCGGCGGCGAGGCTGGCGCTGACGGTAGCTTGCGTCGCCCTCGCCGCGCACGCGGCGTGCGCCTTCCACTTCTACCACGGGTGGAGTCACGACGCGGCCTACCTCGAAACCGCGCGACAGACCGCGGAGGTGTTCGGCCTCGACTGGGGCGGCGGGCTTTACGTCAACTACGCGCTCGTCGCGGGCTGGGGTCTCGACGTGGCCTGGTGGTGGGCGCGCGGCCTCGAAGCCTACCGCCGCCGGCCGTGGCCGCTTGTGGCCGCGTGGCACGGCTTCCTGCTCTTCATCATCTTCAACGCCACCGTTGTCTTCAAGGACGGCGCCGCGCGCTGGGCGGGGCTCGTGGTGTGCGCCGGGGTGTGCCTCGCGTGGTGGCTGGCGGGGCGCGTTGACCCGAACGGCGGGGCGGGCGGGCGCACGCTCGCGGCGGCGGAAGACTAAGCGCATGGACTCGACGACCGCACAGACGCGCCGCACGGCGGCCGGCCCCTTCGCCCTCCCGTTCTATTACGGGTGGGTCAACCTCGCCGTGGCCGCGCTGGCGATGGTCGGGACGCTGCCCGGCCGGACGCAGGGCTTGGGCCTCATCACCGAGCGGCTGCTGACAGACCTCGGAATCGACCGCGTCGTCTTCGCGCAGGTCAACCTGTGGGCGACGCTCGTCGGCGCGCTCTTCTGTCTCGGCGTCGGGCGTCTGGTAGACCGCTTCGGCGCGCGCGCCGTGCTCGCGGTCGTCTCGGCGGCGCTCGGCGCGGTCGTCCTGCTGATGAGCGGGGCGAGGGGGCTGGCGGCCGTCGCGCTGCTCATCACGCTCACGCGCGGCTTCGGGCAGAGCGCGCTGTCGGTCGTGAGCATCACGGTCGTCGGCAAGTGGTTCGTCCGCAGGCTCAACCTGGCGATGGCCGTCTACACGGTCGCTTTGAGCGTGGGCTTTATGCTGGCGTTCCCGGCGGTCGGCTCGGCGGTGGTCGGCTACGGCTGGCGCGCGGCGTGGGCGGGCGTCGGCCTCGCGCTGCTGCTCGGGCTTGCGCCCTTGAGTTGGCTCCTCGTGCGGCGGACGCCGGAGGCGTGCGGCTTAGAGCCGGACGGCGAGCCGGCGACGGAAGCGGATGAAGAGGAGGCGACGACCGGCCGCACGCTGCGCGAGGCCGTCGCGACGCCGGCCTTCTGGGTCTTCGGCCTCGCCAGCGCGGTCTACGGCCTGATCGCTTCGGGCATCGCCCTCTTCAACGAGTCCATCTTGGCCGAGCGCGGCTTCGACGCTTCCACCTACCACCGCAGCCTCGTCGTCGTCGCGCTGACCTCGCTCGCTGGAAACTTCCTCGGCGGCTGGCTGACCGACCGTTGGAGGATGAACCGCCTGCTGGCGCTGGCGATGGGGTTGCTGGCGTGCTCGCTCGTGGCGCTGCCTTACGTCTCGACGGGGGCGCACGTCGCGGCCTACGCGGTCGTGATGGGCCTGGCGGGCGGCTTCGTCATCGTCATCTTCTTCAGCTTCTGGAGTCGGGCTTACGGCCGCGCGCACCTCGGCAAGATTCAGGGCGCGGCGCAGGCTTTGACGGTCGTCGCGTCGGCGGTGGGGCCGCTGCTGCTGGCCGAGTGCGTGGCCGTCACCGGCTCCTACGCCGCGATGTTCTACCTCCTGACCGTCGTCGTCCTGGCGCTCGGCCTTGCCGCGTGGTTCGTCCCCACCCCGGCCGCGCCGGAGGTTAAAGCCTGAGACGAAAGTTGAGGCCGCCGCCCCGCCGTGACGTGATTCGCACGCCGCCTTTTTTGATTGACACTTTCCGCCCGCGCGCATATCTTCCTTGACCTCCAAGGGTGCTTTTCCTCGTCGGCGGGCGTCCCCGCCGGTCTCACGTTCACCTCCCGCAAGGGGACGACCGACTCGCGTTCCAACGGGCGTCTGCGCGCCGCTACTGGAGAAGAATCCCGGCCTGACGCCGAGAGACGTGAAGGCCGTGCTCAAGCGCACTCGCAGGGACGTGGTGCGCGGCTCCGCGAACGCCGCGAGCAACGAAAGCAATCCGGGGCTGACGGCCGCTCCGGGTGAGGACGCGGCCACGGGCGCCGGACTCGTAGACGCGTACGCGGCCTGGCAGCAGGTCTAATCTCCACAGCCGACGGGCGGCGCCGCGCGGCGCCGCCCGTCGGGTTCGGGGCGACCCGGACGAACGGGAGGGCAGTTCAGCGATGGACGAGATCGTGCGTTACGCCGTCTACCCCGGCTTGGGGGTGGCGCGGGTCGGCAACTCGCCGGACGGGTACTTCATCGGGCCCGAGGCGCCGGGTCAGGTGCCGCAGCCCGAGGGCGGCTTCAAAGACGACGCGGGGCGAATCAAGCGGCAGGCCGCGCGCTTCCGCGTCTACGGGCTGAACGAGGCGGGCGAGGCCGTGCGCGAGATCACGGCCGACGAGGCGGAGATCACTTGGCGCGTCCACGTCGCCAACCGCAAGGGCGGCTGGTACCAGTTCCTGAACGCGATGGACTTGGGGACGAAGTTCGCCATGACGGCCCCGCCGCGCAACGGCACCGTCACGGGCGCCGCCCGGCGGGGGCTCGTCATCGACCCCGGCCCGCGCACCATCACCGGCCGCGAGACGCAGGGTCCCGAGTTCCGCTTTGACGGCGGCAAGTTCATGGGCGACCCCGTCCCGCTCGGCGAGGTGCGCACGGACGAAGCGGGGCGCCTGCTCGTGCTCGGCGGCTTCGGCCACTCGGCCTCGCACCCGGCCAACCAGCAGGCCACCACCTTCGCCAACAACGACGGCTGGCACGACGACACCTCGGACGGCACCGTGCGGGCGACCGTCCGCGTCGGCGGTCACGATTTCGAGGCGGAGCCGGCGATGGTGGCCGTCACGCCGCCCAACTACGCGCAGGGGCTTTACGGCGTCGTCACGATGTACGACGTGGCGCTCGACCTCTTCATCCGCGACGCGAAATTCAAGCTGCCCGCACCTGAGCGCCCCTCCTTCTGGCGCCACGTCTTCCCCATCTTCGAGCGGCTCGTCGGCAACCAGTGGGTCAACGGCGGCGTCAACTTCCTCTTCGGCACAGGCTCGCCCTCCGACCTCACCGACCCCGAGCTGCTCTACAAGCTGTCGAGCCCCGCCGAAGAGTTCCGGCCGCTGCGCACCTCCTACTTCAACTGGTTCCGCGACCCGGCCAACGGCGAGGGGAGGCAGGAGCCGGCGAAGCTGCCGCCCTTCTACGGCGACGCCTACGGCGACTTCGGCGGCGTCGGCATCGACGACCTCGCCCTGACGCGCACGCAGTATGAATGGCTGCGTCGCTGGGCCGAGGGCGACTTCGACGCAGACCCCGCGCACCGCGACCGGCCGGCGACGCTTGAGGATCACCCTGCGGCGGAACAGCCGCGCGCGCTCGACGAGGCCAATTTGGAGAGCTGCCTCGGCGGCCCATTCCACCCCGGCATCGAGCTGACGTGGACGCTGCGCGTCGCCTCCATGTGGAAGGAGCCTTTCCGCCTCAACGTTCTCCCCGAGGGGCGCGAGCCGAGGATGGACTACGGCCCGAGCCTGACGCCGGACGAGGCGTTGGGGACGGGCGGGATCGTCGAGTCGAGCGGGCCGGGCACGCTCACCTGGTGGATGGGCGTGCCGTGGCAGACCGACGAGGCCAGTTGCCTCTCGGGCTACGAGCTGGGGACTTACCTGCCGCTGCCGTCCTTCTGGGCGGCGCGCGTCCCGAATCAGGTCTTGAGCGAACGCTCCTACACGCGCGTGCTCGACGAGAGCCTGCCGGCCGCGCAGCGTTTGAAACACCTCTTCTACCGCGTGGACTGGCTGCGCTTCTTCAACCCGAACTACCTGAAGCGCATCAACGCCAACGTGCAGCGCTGGCACGAGCTCGGCATCGTCGCCTCGCGCGAAGGCGCGGCCGACCACGCGGAGGGGGGCTTGCCCGCGCGGCTCTGGGTCGAGACGGAGGTGGCCGCGGATTTGACCAAGTCCGACCCGACCTGGGAGCAGGTCAACATCGCCGAAAGGATCATCCACGCCCCCGCGGACGAGATGGCCGAAGTGCCCGTGCGCGCGTCCGCGACCCTCGAAGCCGAGAGGGAAGAGGTGCCGCTCACGTCTCGACGGCAGGTGCTCCGGCGCGACCAGTTGTAAAGGCGCGCCGCCGTGTCAACGCCGAGCGTGTTCATCGTCGGGGGCGGGCCGGCCGGCGCGGCCGCGGCGCTCGCGCTCGCCCGCCGCGGCCTCTCGCCCGTCGTGCTGGAGGCGCAGCCCAAGCCCCGGACGAAGGTCGGCGAGTGTCTGCCGCCGGGCGCCAATGCGCTGCTCGGGGCGCTCGGGCTTACGGAGCGGATGCGCCGCGCGGGTCACCTCCCGTCGCACGGCAACCGTTTCCTCTGGGGCTCGGACGCGCCCGCCGAGCGCGACTTCATCTACGGGACGGGCGGCGCGGGCTGGCGGCTCGACCGCCGCGTCTTCGAGGAGGAACTCGCCGGCGCGGCCGTCGAGGCGGGCGCCGACTGGCGCTGCGGCTACCGCCTCGGCGAGTGCTCGCGCGACGGGCTTGGTAGTTGGAGGCTCGAAGTCAGCGGCCCGCGGGGCGCCAAGACTTTCCGCGCCGACTTCGTCGTGGACGCGTCGGGGCGCGCGTCGCGTCTCTCGCGACTGCTCGGCGCGCGGCGTGTGACCTACGACCGGCTGGTCGGCGTCGCCGCTTACTTCGAGCCGCGCGCGGGCGGGGAGACGCGCGCCTTCGGCGCGAACGAAGACTCCTTCACGCTCGTCGAGGCGGTCAAATCCGGCTGGTGGTATTCGGCGTGGCTGCCGGGCGAGAAGTTGATCGCGGTCTACATGACGGACGGCGACCTGCTCGACCGCGCCGCCGCGCGCACGGCCGGCGGGTGGCTCGCGCTGCTGGGCGAGGCCGAGCACACCGCCCGACGCGCCGCCGACGGCGGAGGCGTGCGCCCCACCCCGCCGCGCGTCCTGCCGGCGCACACGTCGCGTCTGACGAAGGTCGCGGGCGCGGGCTGGCTCGCGGTCGGCGACGCCGCGGTCGCACACGACCCGCTCGCGTCGCACGGCATCACGATGGCGCTCGGCGCGGGGCTACACGCGGCCTCGGCCGTCGCCGATTACCTCGGTGGCCGCGGCGACGCCCTCGACGCTTACGCGGCACTCATAGACCGCTCCTTCGCAAACTATCTTCTCATGCGCCACGAACGCTACCTCGCCGAGCGGCGCTGGCCGCACGAGCCTTTCTGGCGACGGCGTCACGCGCCCGGCACGGCCGGAGGGCGGCCGGGAGCATTGTTCACGGCCCGGGCGGGGCGCGAACGATAGAGGGTCGGGTTCGACAATGATAACGGCGCGAGAGGCCGCCCGAGTTTGACATCAAACTCGGGCGGCCTCTCCGTCTTACGCCGTGGTGTCGTCCCGGCTTCGGGTTACTTCACGCGGGTCGTCCAGATGTGTCCCGTGCCGGGGTCGCCGCCCCCGACGCCGCGCTCGGAGGTGTAGAAGAGGTTCAGCTTGTTGCCCTGCGGGGTGGCCTCGGGCCAGTAGTCCCAGTACGCGGTCTCGCCGTCCGTGCCTTCGGTGATGACGGCCGGCGCCGACCACGTCGCGAAGTCGGCGCTGGCGCTCAACTCGATGCGCTGGCGGCCGTCGTTCTGGTCGGGCGCCCAGAAGAGGTGGAACGTCCCTTCGGGCGTCTGCGTCAGCGTCGGGTCCCAGTTCGTCACCGTCCCGTCGCCCGTGACGGCGACCGAGGCGGGACCCCAGTTGATCCCATCGCTCGACGAGGCGACTTCGACGTTGACGAAGGGCCACGTCAAGCCCGTGACCATCGCCATGCGGAAGACGCCGCCCTTGTCAACGATGACTTTCGGGATGTTGCGCGCGGCGGCGACCATCACGGGCGCGCCGAAGCTCGCGCCGTCGAAGGTGCGTGCGTAGATGCCCGAGCCGTCGGCGTCCTCGTAGTAGACGTAAACCCCGTTGCCCTTCGAGACCGCCTCGACGTTGAAGTAGAGATGGTCGGAGAGCGAGCCGAGCGGCGTGAAGGTGTCCGAGCCGGGGGCCTTGCGGTAGTAGTAGAGATGGCTGGGGCCGCCGCCGCTCGCCCAGAAGAGGTAGATGGAGCCGTCGGCGGTGCGCGTCGCGGCGACCGTGCGGCCGTAGAAGAGCAGGGCGGGGTGCGGGTTGTCGGCGACGAGCACGGGCGCGCCCCACGTCTTCCCGTTGTTCGAGGACTTCAGGTAGTAGAGGTCGTAGGTGGAGTTGTCGGCCGGGCAGCCGGCGAGGCGGTCGCACGCGGCCTCGCTGCGCGCGAAGAAGAGCCACGTCTCGTTCGCGTGCTGGATGACGGAGGGGTTGCGGTCGTAGTTCGAGCCGGAGGTGAGCGGCGCGCGGTCGTACTTCGCCGGCTGCGCGACCGCGCCGGCGGCCTGAAGGCACAACAGCGCCGAGGCCAGCAGGATGGCCTGACTCTTCTTCATTCTTTTCACGGTTGGGGGATTCTCCTTCGTTAGAGGTTAAGGGGCTTGTGCGCCGCGGTCGGGCCAGGCGCTTCGGATTGAGGCGACAGACGATACGACGTGGCCGGGGCGGTGTCAAACGCGCCTCGCCGCCGGCGGCGGCTCTTAATTCGTCAGGTGGTGTCCCGGCTCGGCGTCCAGCGTTCTGGATATTTTGTCCAGGTTGAGGCTGCGCGCCGAGGCGTCGAAGATTTCGCGGTAGGTGCCTTCGCGGTCGTAGAGTTCTTCGTGCGTGCCGTGTTCGACGACGCGCCCCTCCTTGAGCACGAAGATGATGTCGGCGTCGATGATCTGCGAGATGCTGTGAGAGATGACGACCGTGGTGCGCTCCTCCTTGACGGCGTCGAGGCTGTTCTTGATCTGCTCGGTGGCCACGGCGTCGAGGCTCGCCGTCGGCTCGTCGAGGAAGATGACGGGCGGGTCTTTCAGGAACAGACGCGCGATGGCGATGCGCTGCTGCTGCCCGCCGGAGAGGAGGTGCGCCTCGGACTCGTACTTGTTCGGGAGGTTCTCAATCTGGTCGTGCAGGTAGGCTTTGCGCGCGGCCTCCACGACCTCCGCGGACGAGGCGTTGATCTTGCCGTAGCGGATGTTCTCCTCAATCGTGCCCTTGAAGATGTGGTTCTTCTGTAGCACCAGCCCGATTTTGCGGCGGAGCAGGTCGGTCTCGTACTCGGCAAGCTCTTTGCCGTCGAGCAGAATCTTGCCGCTCGTCGGCGTGTAGAAACGGGTCAGCAGATTCAGGAGCGTGGACTTGCCCGCGCCGGAGAGGCCGACGAAGGCGACCGTTTTGCCGCCGGGGATTTTCATGTTGACGTGGTGGAGCGCCTGCGTGCCGTTCGGGTAGGTGAAGCTCACGTCCTGAAGCTCGAAGGTGCCTTCGAGGTGCGACACGTCCAACTCGCCGCTGGCCTCGACCTGTCCGCCGGCGTCGAGAATCTGGAAGTAGCCTTCGGCGTAGGTCAGCACGTCGTTCATCTCGTCGTAGATGCGGTGGAGCTGGCGGATGGGCGCGGAGACGTTGTTGAAGAGCATGATGTGGAACATGATCGCGCCGATGGAAATCTGCCCGGCGAGGACGAGGTAGGCCGTGAGGATGATGATGAGCACGACGCCGATCTGCTCGACGAAGGTCTTCAGGCCGTCGAAGAGGAAGTTGGTCTGCCGCTGCTTCAACTGCGCGCCGACGAGGTTCTGCTGCAAACGCCACTGCTTCTCCTTCTCGTACTCCTCGCGCACGAATGACTTGATGACGACGATGGACTCGATGATGTTGTGCAGCCCGTTGTTCTTCTCCTCGCGCAGCGCGCGCAGCGCGCGCCGCGCGCCCTTGAGCATCGAAGCCTGCCGCTGGCTCAGCAGAAAATAGACCGGCATGATGGCCGCCGCGACCAGACCGACGTAGACGTTGGCCAAGAACATGATGACGAGCGCGAGGAGCGAGCTGGCGAAGAGCGGCAGGATGTCGATGAAGGCGCTCTGCACGAGCTTGGTCAGGCTCTCCGCCCCGCGGTCGATGCGCGTCTGGAGGATGCCGGTCTGGTTGTCCGCTTCGGTGTAGAAGGCGAGCCGGTAGGTGAGGATTCTTTCGACGGCCGCCTGCGTCAGACGGCTCGACACGTTGACGCGGATGCGCTCGCCGAAGAGGTTCTGCCCGTACCTCACGCCCGTGTTGACGATCTCTTTGCCGAGCAGGACGGCGCTGATGAGGAGCAGCAGCGAGGCGCCCTGCGAGGCGGTGCGCCCCTCGCGCAAAAGCCGCTCGATGGTGTCCACCGTGTAGCGCAGCACGATGGGGTTGACCTGCGCCGCGCAGGCCGACAGGAGGGTCAGCGTCAGCGAGAGGGCGACCCAGCGCGCGTGCGGCCGGATGAAGGGGGCCAGCCGGCGGATGATCTGCCAGATGCTCATTCGGTGGTGACGACGGTGGGCAGCACGGCCGATAAGGGCGCGCGCCCCACGGCTTCAGATTAAGCGAAGCTCTGCCCGTTTGCACGTCGAAAGGCGCCGGCCGGTGCGCGTGCAGGAATTGTCGATGCCCGGGGATGTGGGCGCCGCGCGCGGGAAGTTACACCGCCCGCTCTGGCGTAAGAAAACTGCCGGGGGGTTAAGCCCGCTGAGGCTCTAACGCCGCCCGCGATGCTTTCTAGTAGCTGTGCTTGATGACGGCGGCCTCGGCCATGTAGACGGTCAGCTCGCAGATGTCGGTGACGTAGTCGGCGACGCGTTCGAGGTGCTTGGCGACGAAGAGGAGGCGCGCGGCCCTCCGCGCGGCCGGGGGCTCGTCGGCCATCAGGTCGATCAGGTCGTGGAAGACCCGCTCGTACATCAGGTCGATCTCGTCGTCCTGCTCGATGACGCGGCGGGCGGCCGCCGCGTCCCCCCGTGTGAAGGCGTCGAGCGCCGTGCGGAGCATCCGCGAGGAGACCTCGGCCATCCGCGGGAGGTTGGGGTCGTACCTGAGTTCGGGCTGGTCGTTTAAGTCGAGCGCGGCGCGCGCGATGTTGCAGGCGTGGTCGGCCACGCGCTCAAGGATGGGCGTGATCTTGGCGACCGAGATGACGAACCGGAGGTCGCGCGCGGCCGGCTGGCGGAGCGCCAGCACGTCGATGCAGAGGCGGTCGATCTCGACCTCCATCTGGTCGATGCGGTCGTCGCCGTCGAGCACCTCCCGCGCCGCCTCAGAGTCGCGTTCGGTCAGCGCGTAGACGGAGCGCCCGAGCGCGGCCTCGGCCTCGCCGCCGAGCACGAGCAGGCGGTCGCGCAGCACGTCCAGCTCGGCGTCAAGTCGTCTGTGGTGCTCCATATTCAAACCTCCCCTTGCATCCTTTCGTCGCCGCCGTCCGGCGCGCCGCGCTCACCCGAAGCGGCCGGTGATGTAGTCCTCGGTCAGCTTCTCGTCGGGGTTCGTAAACATCTTCTCGGTGTCGTTGACCTCGACGAGCTTGCCGAGCCAGAAGAAGGCCGTGCGGTCGGAGACGCGCGCCGCCTGCTGCATGTTGTGCGTCACGATGACGATGGTGTAGCGGCGCTTCAGCTCGACGATCAGCTCTTCAATTTTTTGCGTCGCGATGGGGTCTAAGGCCGAGGCCGGCTCGTCCATCAGCACGACTTCGGGGCGGACGGCGAGCGCGCGCGCGATGCAGAGCCGCTGCTGCTGCCCGCCGGAGAGTCCGAGCGCGGAAGTCTTCAGCCTGTCCTTGACCTCCGACCAGAGCGCCGCGTCGCGGAGCGCCTGCTCGACCCGCCCGCTCAGCTCTGACTTCGAGCGCGTCATGCGGTTGATGCGCAGTCCGTAGGCGACGTTGTCGAAGATGGACTTGGGGAACGGGTTCGACTTCTGGAAGACCATCCCGACCTTGCGCCTGAGTTCGACCACGTCCACGCCCGGCGCGTAAACGTCGCGCCCGTCGATGAGCACCCCGCCCGCGGCGCGCGTCCCCGGTATGGTGTCGTTCATCCGGTTGAGCGTGCGCAGGAAAGTTGACTTGCCGCAGCCCGACGGGCCGATGAAGGCCATCACGACGCGCTCGGGCACTTCGAGCGAGATGCCGTAGAGCGCCTGCGTCCGGCCGTAGAAGAAGTCGAGGCCGCGCACGCTGATCTTCGAGGGCGCCTCGGCCGTCTGAGTGTGCGTCATTGCCGCCGCCGCGGCTTCGGCGGCCGGCACGCGGGCCGTGATGGGTGCGGTGGCCATAAAATCAAATGCTCCCGGCGTTCGTCGTCAAAATCTCTTCCTCGTCAGGACTCTGACCGCGAGGTTGATGAAGAGGATGAGCGTCATCAGGACGAGCGTCGCGGCCCAAGCCTGCGCGTGCCACTCGTCGTAAGGGCTGACCGCGTAGTTGAAAATCTGCACGGTCAGGCTGGCGACGGGCTGGTCGAGGTAGACGTTGAAGAAGCGGCTGCCGAAGGCCGTGAACAGCAGCGGCGCGGTCTCGCCCGAGACGCGCGCGACCGCGAGCATGGCGCCCGTCGCGATTCCCGAAGCGGCCGCCGGCAGCACCACGCCCGTCGTCACGCGCCACTGCGGCGCGCCGAGCGCGAGCGCGCCCTCGCGCAGGGAGGCCGGCACGAGGCGGAGCATCTCCTCGGTGGTGCGCGTCACGATGGGAATCATGATTATGCCGAGGGCGACGCCGCCCGCGAGCGCCGAGAACTGCTTCATCGGGAGCACGACGAGCGTGTAGACGAAGACGCCGGTGACGATGGAGGGGACGCCCGTCAGCGTGTCGGCGATGAAGCGCACCAGCCCCGCGAACCAGCCCCGCCCGAACTCCGAGAGGTAGACCCCGGCGGCGACGCCGAGGGGCAGCCCCGTGGCGGAGGCGAGCGCGA
Source organism: Pyrinomonadaceae bacterium (assembly GCA_036388915.1). Classification (GTDB taxonomy): domain Bacteria; phylum Acidobacteriota; class Blastocatellia; order Pyrinomonadales; family Pyrinomonadaceae; genus QHXN01. The sequence goes on along the minus strand of DASVQX010000026.1, from coordinate 56,802 downwards.
GCAGCATCAGCGTGCCGAGGATGGCGTTGCCGATGCCGCCGCCCTCGCCGACGGGCTTCGGCGTGTCGATCAGGAATTGCAGGCTCAGCGAGGAGACGCCCCGCCAAGCGATGTAGCCCAGTATCAGGAGCAGCACGCCGACGACGAGGACGGCGCACGCCGCCGTCAGCGCGGCCATCAAGGCGCTGACGGCGCGGCGCCCCGCCACCGGCCGACTTCGCGCCGTCTTCGTGCGACTCATGCGTTCCGACTCCATCAGGCCCGCCCCACGCCGCTCGTCCCGCGCGTCACGCTCCAGACGAGCAGGCGCGCCGCGCCGTTGATGACGAAGGTGACGAGGAAGAGCACCAGCCCCAACTCGACGAGCGCGCTCAGGTAGAGGTCGCCCGTGGCCTCTGTGAACTCGTTGGCGATGACGGAGGCGATGGTGTAGGAAGGCTCGAAGAGCGAGACGGAGATTTCGGGCCGGTTGCCGATGACCATCGTCACCGCCATCGTCTCGCCGACCGCGCGCCCGAGGCCGAGGATGACGGCGCCCGCGATGCCGGGGCCGCCGTTGGCGAGCACGACGCGGGTCGTCTCCCACTTGGTCGCGCCGAGGGCGAGCGCCGCCTCGCGCTGCGAGACGGGGACGGCCGCCAGCACGTCGCGCACGACCGCCGTGATGATCGGCGTCACCATGATGGCGAGTATCACCCCGCCGGTCAGCAGCCCGATGCCCGTCACCGTGCCGCGGAAGAAGGGGAGCCGGCCGAGCCAGCTTTGCAGCGGCGGCCCGACGTACTCGCGCAGGACGGGGGCGAGGACGAAGATGCCCCACAGCCCGAAGACGACCGAGGGGATGGCCGCCAGCAGTTCGACCAGAAAGGCGATGGGGCGCGCCAGCCGCCGCGGCGCCTGCTCGACGAGGAAGACGGCGACCCCGAGTGAGAAGGGCACGGCCAGCAGGAGGCCGAGCAGCGACGAGACGACCGTGCCGTAGACGAACGGGAGCGCGCCGAACTCGCCCTGTATCGGGTCCCATTCGCGCCCCGTCAGGAAGGCGAGTCCGAACTCGGCTATCGAGAGCCGCGCGTTCGTGCCGATCTCGACGAACATCGCGGCGACGATGACGACGAGCAGCAGCGCGCAGCAGAAGAGCGCGCCGCGGAAGACCGCGTCGCCGAGGTTGCCGGTCGGCGAGAGGGCGCGCCGCCAGTCCCACGCGCGCGCACGCGCGCCGTACGCGGCGGCCGGTCCCTGTGCTTCAGCGTCCATAGTTCTGAGTTACCGCCTGAGCGGCTTGCCGCCCGAGGTGATCGAGTCGATCTTCTCCTCGGCGCGCCGGACGATCTCGGCCGGCAGCGGCGCGTACTGCAAGTCTTTGGCGAAGCCCTCGCCGTCGTGGATGCCCCACCAGAGGAAGTCAACGAGCGCCTTTCCCTTCGCGCCGTCCTTCTGCTCCTTGTAGGCGAGGATGTAGGTGTAGCTCGAAATCGGGTAGGCGCCCGCGCCGCCCGCGTTGGTGATCGAGACGCGCAGGTCGGCGGGCGTCGTGGGCAGGCTCTCGGCGGCGGCGGCCGTCACCGCGTCGAGCGAAGGCTCGACGAAGTTGCCCGAGGCGTTCTTGATCAAAGCCGCCGGCAGCTTGTTCTGCACGGCGTAGGCCAGCTCGACGTAGCCGATGGTGTTCGGCGTCTGCTTGACCTGACCCGTCACGCCCTCGTTGCCCTTGCCCCCTAATCCGACCGGCCAGTTGGGCGACGTGCCCGAGCCGACTTTCTCTTTCCACTCGGGGCTGACCTTCTGGAGGTAGTCGGTGAAGACGGCCGACGTGCCGCTGCCGTCCGAGCGGTGGACGACCGTGATGTCGGCGGCGGGAAGTTGGGCGCCGGGGTTGTCGGCCTTTATCGCCGGGTCGTCCCAGCGTCTGACCTTGCCGAGGAAGATGTCGGCGACCACTTCGGGGGAGAAGCGCAAGGGCCGCGCGACGCCTTGCAGGTTGTAGGTGACGACGACGGCCCCCAGCACCGTCGGGATGTGTAGAAGCTCGCCCGGCGCGCTCTTCATGTCCTCTTCCTTCATCGGCGCGTCGGTGGCGCCGAAGTCCACGGTCTGCTCCTTAATCTGCTTGATGCCGCCGCCCGAGCCGATGGACTGGTAGTCAATCCTGACGGCGGGGTTGGCCTTCCCGTATTCGCTCAGCCACTTCTGGTAAAGGGGATTCGGAAACGTCGCGCCCGCGCCCTGAAGGCGGACCGTGCCGCCGCCGCCGCCCGGCCCCGCGCCCCCGCGCTCGCCGCTACAGGCGACGGCGAGGGCCGCGAAAGAGACGAGCAGGAGGGCCAGGGCCGCGCGCAAAAGTTTTCCCGGCTTAATCAAAGGGTACGCTCCTCTTCTTCTAAGAGTTGTAGAAACGGGAGCGTAACGGGGCGGTGTTACATCCGCCTGAACTCCGTACTAAATGGGTGTTAACAATCGGGGTGGGCAGTCAGGGGCAATGAAAACGGGGACGCCGCGTAAATCGCGGCGTCCCCGTCTCTATTTTAACTCCGCAGGTAGGACTCGAACCTACAACCCTTCGGTTACGCATGTTCCCGTGTTTTCACACGGGGGCGGACTATCTCATCAACTCTCACTAAAAGAGTTGCCGGGCGCTCGCGGGGGTCTTATCGGTCGGCTTCCTCAACCCCTAGTCTCTGCACGTTCCCGTCTACTTCGCGCTCGTTCGAGCGCTTGCCTTTCGACGGGCTTCGCTCAGGATTGCCATGCCGGCTTCAGTCGCCGGAGTAGGTTTCCCTGAATTCACCCGGTTTTTCAACCACAGTCACCTGTGGAAGCTGCAACTTCCCTGCGTGAAATTCACGGTGACAGTTGGCGCACAGCAGGATGCACTTGTTGACTTCTTCTTTCACCTTCTCCCAACTCCTCGTATACCCCCTGTGAGATATCCCGAAGTCTTTCTGCGTCGGGTCGAGGTGGTGAAATTCTAAAGCCTCAATGCACCGATCATAACCGCAGACCTGACAACGACCGCCTTTGTACTCGACCGCCATCAGCCGTACCTTCTCCCGCCTCCGTTGAACGGCTTTGAGAAGATACTTCCTGCGTTCCTGATACGTGCGCTTTTCCGCCATTGTGAAAGATCATGCAGCGCTTACAGCCGAATGCTCTGCCATTGAGCTACTGCGGATTGAAACGCCCGCGCGTACGGAGTGTCCCGCGCGGGCGGAAATTTTTATAGCAGAGGGGTCGGCGGGGTGTCAAACGGCGGGTCGGCCTTGCGCGCGGGGGCGGGTTGGGGGATTATCTGTCGGTCACCAGGCAATACCTTAATCGCTTTACCGACCGCGTCGCGCACACTTTGCGGAGGAGGGTTCTTTCTGTATGGAGCGTCGGATCACTTCGTGGCACAGCCCCGCGCTGGGGATGGAGATGCCGCTGGTCGCCTACGGGCACGCGGGCTACCCGCTGCTGATGTTCCCGACGGCGGCGGCCGACTTCCTCGAATACGAGCGCTTCCACCTCATCGACTCCATCAGCCACCACATCGACGCCGGGCGTTTGCGCGCCTACTCGATCAACAGCGTCAACCGCTACAGCCTGATGAACGAGCAGGCGCCGCCGCCGCTCAAGGCCGAGCTGCTGGCGCGCTACGACCGCTACATCGCCGACGAGGTGCTGCCGCTCATCCGTCACGAGACGGGCGGGCAGTCGCCGCTCACCACCGGCGCGTCTCTGGGCGCGTACCTCGCGGCCAACGCCTACTTCCGCCACCCGGACGTGCTGCGCGGCGCCATCCCGATGAGCGGGAGCTACGACGTGCGCCCGTGGTTCAACGGCTACCACGACGACAACGTCTACTTCAACAACCCGGTCGAGTACCTGCCGAACCTCGCCGACGACTACTTCCTGCCGCGCCTGCGCGCGGCCGACGCCATCGTCGTCCTGACGGGGCAGGGCGCCTACGAGGCGCCCGACCGCAGCCGCCAGCTCTCGTCCATCCTCCGCTCCAAAGGCATCCCGCACACGCTCGACGTGTGGGGGCACGACGTTGACCACGACTGGCCCTGGTGGCGCAAGATGCTCCCGCACTGGCTCGACAGGCTGCTGTAAAGTGGGGAGCAGACAGTAGTCAGTAGCAATGCAAAGCGGCGCGTCCGGCCCGAAGGCTGAGACGCGCCGCCTGTTTTTTCTACTGACTACTGACTACCGTCTACTTCCTCCCCGCCTACTGATCGTCCCCGCCCTTCTTGCCCTTCTTCTTGGGCGGTTCGACCTCGCGGGGGCGCGTGGCGGGGGCGGCGGGCGGGGGCGGCGCAGCGTCGTCGTCGCGCGTGTTGACGCGCGGGGCGGGCGAGTCGGGCTTCTTCGCGGCGCCGCCTGAGTCGGGCGCGGGCGTCGTCGCCGTCAGCCCCTCGCCCGGCGCGGGCGGGAGCGTGACCTGTTCGAGCTTGGTGTCCACGGTGAGCGCGGGCGCGACGCGGTCGCCCCCGCCCGTCCCGGCGGCCTTGAGGAACGAGTTGCGCTCCTCGTTCATCTCACGCTGGCGCTGGAGGTGCAGCTCGCGGATGTCCTCCGGCATCTTGGGCGCCTCGTCGAACTTCTCCTTCGGCTTGTCCTTGAGGAAGTCCTTCATGAAGTCGATCCAGATGGGGAGCGCGCCGTGGCCGCCCGTCATGTCGCCGCCGAGGTTCTTCTTCATGCCGGGGTAGCCCAGCCAGACGCCCGTCACGTAGGTCGCCGTGTAGCCGATGAACCACACGTCCGTGTGGTCGTTGACCGTGCCCGTCTTGCCCGCGACGGGGTGTCCGACCGAAGAGGCCCCCGGCGCGGTGCCGCCGCCCGAAGTCACCCCGCGCATCATGTCCACCATCGTCAGCGCCACGTACTCGCTCATCACCTTGAAGGTCGTCTTCTCCCACTCCTCAAGCGTGTTGCCGTCGCGGTCGAGCACGCGGCGGATGAGGTGCTTCTCGTGGCGCACGCCCTTGCCGGGGAAGGCCGAGTAGGCCGAGACCATCTCGACCAGCGGCACCTCGGTCGCGCCGAGCGCCGACGGCAGGTACGGCGCCATCGGGCGCGTGATGCCGAAGCGCCTGACCATCTGCGAGGCCGTCTGGATGCCCACGGTGTCGAGCGCGTGGACGGCCGGGATGTTGAGCGAGCGGGCCAGCGCGGTCTTCATCGGCACGTCGCCGCAGGAGGTCGAGCCGTCGTAGTTGTGCGGCGTCCAGCCGCCGCGGTTGATCGGCGCGCCGGAGAGCGTCGTGTCGGGCGTCATGCCCCACTCGACCGCCGCCGTGTAGATGAAGGGCTTGAAGCACGAGCCGGTCTGGCGGTCGGCCTGCGTGGCGTTGTTGAACTTGTTGCGGTTGAAGTCGTACCCGCCGACCATCGTCACGATCTCGCCGTTCTTGGCGTTGAGGGTCATGATCGAGCCTTCGATGGCGGGCGTCTGCGAGAGATCGACCGTGAGGCGGCGCGAGTCCTCGTCCACCGACTTGATCTTGAACTCGGCGAGGAGGCCGACCTTGAACTCGTCCTTCGGCTGCCGCCCGGTGGCGCGCCCCATGTCCTTCGCCGTCACGACCGCGTCGTAGGCGCCGAAGTGCGCGGTCGCCTCGTTGCGCGCGCGGTCAACCTTGGTGATAAGCCCCATCAGGTACTGGCCCTCTTTGAAGCGCTCGTCGTACCAGTCGGGGTGGTGGTAGCTGGCGAGCTGCTGCGGCGTGACCTGCACCGAGCCGTCGGGGTTCTGCGCGCCGATGGGCTGGAAGGACGAGCGCCAGCCGCTGTGACCGCGGTCGTAGACCCGCAAGCCCTCGCGCAGCGCGTAGTAAGCCTCCCGCTGCGCGTCGGCGTTGATGGTCGAGTAGACGGTCAGCCCGCCCTGCGCGACGCGCGTCGTGTACTTGTCTTCGAGCTGCTGGCGTATCTCCTCGACCGGGTAGGCGAAGACGGGCGACGCCGACTGGAGCGAGGGCGCGTAGGCCGACTCGTGGAGTTTGATGGGGCGGCCCTTGGCGGCGTCGGCCTCGCCCTGCGGGATGAAGCCGTTGTTGGCCATCAACTGGAGGACGAGGTCGCGCCGCTCGGTGGCGGCCTTCATGTTGACCGTGGGCGAGAGCTGGCTCGGCGCCTTGGGGATGCCGGCGAGCAGCGCCGCCTCCTCGACCGAGAGGTCTTTGGCCTGCTTGCCGAAGTAGGTCTCGGCCGCCGCCTCGAAGCCGTAGGAGCCCGCGCCGAGAAAGATGTTGTTGACGTACATCTCCATGATCTGCTGCTTGGTGTAGTAGCGTTCGATCTGGAGCGCGACGACCCACTCGTTGACCTTGCGCGTGTAGGTCTGCTCGGCCGACAGGAACAGGCGCTTGGCGAGCTGCTGCGTCAGCGTCGAGCCGCCCTCGCGGCTGCCCGTCGTGATGTTCTTCCAGACGGCGCCCATGATGCGGACGGGGTCGATGCCCTTGTGCTCGAAGAAGCGCGCGTCCTCGACGGCGAGGATGGCGTTCTGGACGTTGGGCGGAATCTCCTCGAACTTGAGCGGGACGCGCCGTTCGAGCGCGAAGGTGCCGATGACGGTCTCCTCGTCGTCGGCGTAGACGCGCGTGACCACGCTCGGCCGGTAGGTCGCCAGGGACTTGACCTCCTCGGCGGCGCGCGAGTAGTTGAGGCTGTAGGCGAGCACGATGCCGGTCAGGCCGCCCGCCGCGATGGCGAGCAGGAGCACGGCCGGGAACCAGAAGCGGCGCAGCAGGCGCCTGCGCGGCGCGGGCGCCTGCGGGAGCGCGCGCGACCTCGTGCCGTCGTTTCGCGTCTGTTTAGCTGACATGGGAATTCTCGGGAAACCTCAAAACGTCCGGGGAAGCGGCGGGCGAGAGAAACGCCGCGTCTTCAGGTAAAGCCGGGGAGACCTTCTGTGCCCGCCGCGATTATAACTTAACCGCCGCGCGGTGGGGAGTCCGGGATTCGGAATTTCAACTCTCAAATTTCAAACCTCGAAATTAACAAGCGTCTTGCTTTAGACGCGCGGCGGCGTGATAATCCGCGCTGACCTAAACCCTGACGCGCCCAAAAGTCGGGCGCCGCCCCGCCGCCGGGGCTTCCAACCGCCGTCCTTTTTGACGCCCAGCCCGCCCCGTTAACGGGGAGGTGTGTCCGCCCGAGTTGTGAACAGGAGTCTACGCCTCATCTCGGCCGCGCTGCTCTCGGCCGCCGCCCTCTTCTTCGCCGCGCCTGCGCGCGCGTCGGAAGACGCGCCCGGCTTCCACGCCGAGACGTGGACGACCGAGACGGGGCTTCCCGGCGACAACGTGCGCGCGGTCGTGCAGACGCGCGACGGCTACCTCTGGGTCGCGACGCAGGCGGGACTGGCGCGCTTCGACGGCGTGCGCTTCACCGTCTTCGGCCGGCAGACCGAGCCGGCCTTCCGCTCGAACGAGTGCAACGTGCTGCTCGAAGGCGCTGACGGCTCGCTCTGGGTCGGCACCATCGGCGGCGGGCTGATGCGCTACCGCGAAGGCCGCTTCGAGACGTACGGGCGCGCCGAGGGGCTCCCGACCGACGTGGTCAACAACCTCTACGAAGACCGCGCCGGCCGCCTCTGGATCACCTCCTACGAGGCGCTGACGGTCTACGAGGGCGGCCGCTTCAAGACCTTCCCGACCGCCGACGCCGCGCGCAGCGTCTACGCCATCCCCTTCCACGAAGACACAGAGGGGCGCGTCTGGTTCTTCAACGCGCGCGGGTTCAACTACGGCAACGCGGGCGCGCTCCTCTTCTACGAGGGCGGCGAGTTGCACGCGGGCGAGGAGGCGGCGCGGCTGTTCCCCTTCAAGCCTTACGTGACGGGCGACGCCTTCAGCGCCTTCGCCGGGCGCGGCGGCGCGGTCTGGCTCAACGATCGCGACGCGCGCACGCTGACGCGCCTCGGCGGCGCCGGCGGCGAAGCGTCCTCACCCGCCGCCTACACGCCGGGCGAGGAGCCGGCGCACGCTTACGAGGACGCCGAAGGTAATTTGTGGGTGGTGACGGGGCGGCAGGAGTTGCGCGTGGTGAGCGGCGGCGCGATGCGGCGCGTCTGGGCGGACGCGCTGCCGGGCGGCGTCGTCGGCGCGCTCTACGCCGACCGCGAGGGTAACGTCTGGGTCGGTTCGAGCAGCGGGCTGACGCGGCTCAGGCGTCAGGCGTTCACCGCCTACACGACCGCCGAAGGGCTGAAGGACGAGACCGCGTGGACGGTCTTCGAGGACGCGTCCGGCGGCGTGTGGGTCGGGACGAACGGCGGCGTACACCGCCTGCGCGACGGCCGTTTCGACCTCTTCACTCGGCGCGACGGCTTCGCGGCCGACGGCGCCCTCAGCGTCGCCGAGGAGGCGGACGGGCGGCTCTGGTTCGCCTCCACGCTCGGGCTGACGAGTTTTAAGGACGGCCGGGCGAAAGTCTACGAACGGCGCAACGGCCTCCTGAGCGAGAACGTGCGCGGCGTGCTCGTAGACCGCGCGGGTCGCCTGTGGGTCGGCTCCTTGGGCGGGCTTCAGGTCTTCGAGGGCGGGCGGCTCGCGGCCTCCTACACGACCGCCGAAGGGCTTTCGCACAACAACGTGCTCTTCGTCTACGAAGACCGCGAAGGGAGCATCTGGGTCGGCACGCCGTCGGGGCTGAACCGGCTGCGCGGGGGGCGCTTCGAGGTCTTCACGACCGCCGACGGGCTGGGGTCGAACATCATCGTCGGCGCGCGCGAGGCTTCGGACGGCTCGCTCTGGTTCGCGACCGTGGGCGGCGGCCTCGCGCGCTTTAGCGGCGGGAGGTTCGCCGCCGTCACGCCTTCGTCGGGACTCGGCGACGACACGGTGACGGTCATCCTCGAAGACGGCGAGGGCAACTTCTGGATGGGGAGCACGCGCGGCGTTCTGCGCGCCTCTCTGAAAGAGTTGAACGCGGTGGCCGACGGCGCGGCGCGCGGCTTCACCTGCGTCGCCTACGGGAAGGCCGACGGGCTGCCGACCAACGATTGCAGCGGCGGGACGCAGCCCGCCGGGTGGCGCACGCGCGACGGCCTGCTCTGGTTCGCCACGTCGAAGGGCGTCGCGGTGGTTGACCCGGCGCGGCTCGGGCGCAACCGGACGCCGCCGCCGGTCGTCGTCGAGCGCCTCGTCGTAGACCGCGAGCCGCGAACGCTCTCCGCCGAGGTCGGGCTACAGCCCGGCAGCCGCGCCGTCGAGTTCCACTTCACCGCGCTCAGCTTCGTCGATCCGTCGAAGGTCAGGTTCCGCTACCGGCTCGAAGGCTTCGACCGCGACTGGACGGACGCGGGCGCGCGGCGCGAGGCGTTCTACACGAACCTGCCGCCGGGCAGCTACCGCTTCCGCGTCGTCGCCGCCAACGACGACGGCGTCTGGAACGAGCAGGGCGCGACGGTCGCCTTCTCCCTGCGCCCTTACTTCTACCAGACCTTCTGGTTCTACCTGCTCTGCGCGCTCGCGCTGGCCGCGCTGATGTGGGGCGTCCACTTGCTGCGCGTGCGCCAGCTCCGGCGCGAGTTCGGGGCCGTGCTGCAAGAGCGCAACCGCATCGCGCGCGAGCTGCACGACACGCTGGCGCAAGGGTTCACCAGCGTCTCGATGCAGCTCGAAGCCGTCAGCGCGAAGATGGGGAACGGGGGCGTCGAGGCGGCGCGCGAACATTTGAACCAGGCGCGGCTGCTGGTGCGTTCGAGTCTCGCCGAGGCGCGCCGGAGCGTGCGCGATTTGCGTTCGGAGCTTTTGAACGGGGACGGGAATCTGGCCGACGCGCTCGCGGTCGTCGCGCGGCAGTTGACCTCTGGAACGGACGTGCGCGCCGAGGTGACGGCGGGCGGGGTCGCGCGCCGCCTGCCCGAGCCGATAGAGAAGAACCTCCTGCGCGTCGGGCAGGAGGCTTTGACGAACGCCGTGCGCCACTCGGGCGCCGGGCGCGTGCGCGTGCGGCTCGACTACGACGCGGAGCGCGTGCGGCTCCGCGTCTCGGACGACGGCCGCGGCTTCGACCCGCCGACGAGCGGCAACGGAAACGGTGACGGCGGCGGCTTCGGCCTCAAGGGTATGCGCGAGCGCCTCGCGCAACTCGGCGGCGAGCTTCACATCGACTCGCGCCCCGGCGCGGGGACGGAGGTGACGGCGACAGTCCCCCTCAGTGATAAATGATGAGCGACGACGGTAGGATAAAAATTCTCATCGCGGACGACCACCCGTTCTTTCTCGACGGGCTGGCGGCGAACGTCGAGGCCGAGGCCGACATGTTGGTCGTGGCGCGCGCGCCCGACGGCCGCCGCGCGGTCGAGATGTGCCGCGCGCACGCGCCCGACGTGGTGCTGATGGATTTGCGGATGCCGGTGATGAACGGCGTCGAGGCCATCCGCGAGATCATGCGCGAGCGACCCGAGAGCCGCATCATCGTGCTGACGACCTACGACGGCGACGAGGACATCCACCGCGCCCTGAAGGCCGGCGCGAAGGCGTATCTTCTTAAGGACGCGTTCCGCGAGGAGCTGATCGCGGCCATCCGGGGCGTCCACTCCGGCGGCCGCCACATCCCCGCGCGCGTCGCGGGACGGCTCGCCGAGCGCATGGGCGCCGAGGAGCTGACCGAGCGCGAGGTCGAGGTGTTGCGCCTCGTCGCGTCGGGGCGCTCGAACCGCGAGATCGGCGAGGCGCTCAAAATCGCCGAGGGGACGGTGAAGGCGCACGTCAACAACATCCTCAACAAGATGGGCGCCAACGACCGCACGCACGCCGCCATGCTCGCCCTCCAGCGCGGCCTCTTCCGCTTCGAGTAAACGCCGTTCCCGCCCGCGCTCCCGGCGACTAGTCCCGGCTCTATATCGAAAGTTTACCCGCCGCTACAACTTCCGCCAGATGTGGAGGGGCGGGTCGAAAAAATAGAATCCCTCCAGCCGCCTCGCAAGCGCTTTCAAGACCCCTCGCTCTATCTCTCGGAAGAATAAGGACGGAGGAGAAGTATGTCCGCACGCCTGTTGCCCCCGAAGAAGTACGCGCGCCAGACCGATTCGCTTCGGCAGAGAGAGCCTTGGTGGGTCGGGCTTTCGTTCCTCGGCTTCTCGCTGCTCGCCTGCATGTTGCTCGCGCAGACGGCGCTCGGCGCCTCGCTCTGGACGCACAAGCCCGCGAGCGACATCAAGTGGTATCGGGTGACGGACGTGGGCACGCTGCTCGTCGGCTCGAAGGCGGCGCTCTACGCGCTCGACGGCGAGACCGGCCAGCAGGTCTGGTCGCGCCCGGACCTCGCCGGGTCGGAAGAGTTCGAGGTCGAGTCAATCGCGGGCACGCCGCTCCTGCTCGTCTCGGACACCTCCGGCGCCTTCAAAAAGGGGACGCGCCTCTTCGCGCTCGACGTGCTCTCGGGGCAGAACATCTGGGAGACCGAGAAGATGCGCGGCGCGGCCGTCGCGGTCGAGCCGGTCTACGAGAAAGACCTCGTGCTGCTCGTCACGGTCGAGAACAACTCGGCCAACAAGGCGAAGCCGCGCGTGACGGCGCTTCGGATGACGACGGGCGAGTTGGTCTGGGAGTCTGAGTACCCCGACGGCGTTGACCTCTACGGCATCGAGCGCGGGAGCAAGTACTTCCCCAAGCACGACCTCTCGGGCGCCAACCCGCCGCTCTACGACTCGGACTCGGTCTACTTCACCTACGCGGGGCTGCACCGCTACTCGCTCGAAGACGTCCGTCTCCTGTGGGGCACGAAGTACGACGTGACCGAAGGCTCGATCAAGCGCGGCAACGCGCAGGCCGTGATTGACGGCGACACCATCTACACCTCCGCGAAGGGGCAACTGCGCGCCATCGACAAGCAGACCGGCGCGGTCAGGTGGACGAGCAAGGACTTCGGCGGCGCGGTCGCCGAGATGAAGTTGAGCGGCGACGTCATCTACGGCCGGCTCGGCGGCGCCTTCTACGATTTCTCGAAGCGCGAGTACGTCGCCAAGAAGCCGTTCGGCGTCGCCGCCGTGGACAAAAAGACCGGCGCGACCGTCTGGTACTACGACAAGGCTTCCGACAGCATCACCAACATGATGCTGATGCCCGAGGCGAACACCGTGCTCGTCGCCGACGCCAAAAACCTCATCGGCATCGACTCTTCGAGCGCGGGCAAAGTTAGGGAGTCTTACAAGGTCAAGCTCGAATTCAAGAACAGCCTCGGCGCGGCCGGCACCGCCGCGAAGGTCGCCAAGTTCGGCTTCGGCGGCCTGGGCGCCATCGGCAAGGGCGGCGGCGACGACCGCGACGAGCCGGTGGCTTTATACCGGCGCGAGAACGGCACCGTGGTCGTCGCCGGCAAGCAGCACCTCTTAGCCTTCGACCCGCGCGCGCGCCAGATCGTCTGGTCCGTGAAGTACGAGGCGCCGGGCGTCCCCGGCTGGCAGAAGCTCGCGATGGCGGGACTGACCGCGCTCGCCTACACGTCGGCCACCGCCTCGGCCGCCAACAGCTACGCCGGCACGTCGGAGAACCGCTGGGCGAACCGCCAGCGCGTCGGCTCGCTGGTCGCCTACGAGCAGTTCGTGAGCAAGCGTTACAGCGCGACGAAGCAGACGGGCAACTACGTCTACGTGCTGACGACCGTGAGGGACGGCAAGGAGAAGGGCGCCGGCCTCGTCGGCGTCCACATGGAGACGGGGCGCAGCGACCGCCAGATACTCTTCAAGGACAAGGAGCCGGACTATCAGGTGGACGAGCTGGCCGGCCGCGTCTTCAACCTCCGCAACTCCAAAGAGCTTTCCGCCTTCGCCGTGGACGCCGCGCCGCCCGCCGAGGAGAAGAAGGACTGACCCGGCCGCAATCACACCCAAAGTAACCCGACTATCATCAGGAGTGAACGAATGAGAGGGATGAGTAAACGTGTGTTCATCGTCGCCGCCGTGCTGGCCGCGGCGTCACTCGCGTTCTGGGTCGCCGAGCGCACGGGCGCGGCGGCGGGCGCGTTCGTCCAGCAGGGCAAGCTTCAGGCCAGCGACGGCGCGGCGCAGGACAGCCACGGCTTTAGCGTCGCCATCTCGGGCGACACGGCGGTCGTCGGCGCGCCGGCCGACGCGACGGGCGCGAACACGCGGCAGGGCGCGGCGTACGTCTACGTCCGCAACGGCTCGACGTGGACGCAGCAGCAGAAGCTCGTCGCCTCCGACGCCGTCGCCAACGACGAGTTCGGCTACGCGGTCGCCGTCGTGGGCGACACGATCTTCGTCGGCCGACACTTCACGCAGGTCGGCAACAACGCGCGCACGCGCGGCGCCGTCTACGTCTTCACGCGCTCGGGCACGACGTGGACGCAGGCGCCGACTCCGCTCACGCCTTCGGACGCGGCCGACGGCGACCTCTTCGGCTCAAGCCTCGCGGTTGACGGCGGCACGCTCGTCGTCGGCGCGTTGCAGAAGAACAACGGCGGGACGTTCTTTCAGGGCGCGGCCTACGTCTTCACCGGCGCGGGCGCGTCGTGGTCGCAGCAGGCGAAGCTCCTCGCGGACGACGGCGGGTTCGCCAACTTCTTCGGCTTCAGCGTCGCCGTCAGCGGCGACACGGCGGTCGTCGGCGCGCCGGGTCAGGCGGGCGTCTCGGCCGACTCGGGGCGCGGCGCGGCCTACGTCTTCGCGCGCAGCGGCGCGGCGTGGGCGCAGCAGCAGAAGTTGTTGGCGTCGGACGGCGCGGCGGGCGACGCCTTCGGCTTCTCGGTCGGCGTCTCGGGTGAGACGGCGGTCGTCGGCTCGCGGCTCGACAGCGTAGGCTCGGTCGGCGGCCAAGGCTCGGCCTACGTCTTCCAGCGCGCGGGCACCGTCTGGACGGAGCAGCAGCACCTCTTCGGCGTCGAGACCGTCCAGCGCAACGACACCTTCGGCGGGAGCGTGGCGATCAACGGCGACACCATCGCCGTCGGCGCTCCCGCGCACGAGATCGTTGCGAGCATCGCCAACCACGGCGCGGTCTACGTCTTCACGCGTTCGGGCAACGTCTGGGCGCGCACCGATAAGCTCATCCACTCCGACCCCGCGCCCGACGCGCTCGGCACGAGCGTGGCCTTCGACGGCTCGTCCATCATCGCGGGCGCGCCGTCGAAGGACAGCGCGCGCGGCGCGGCCTACGTCTTCGAGACGGCCACCGGCGCGGGGCCGAAGCTGGTCGGGACCGACCTCTTCGGCGGCGTCGAGTTCGGCCGGCGGGTCGCCGTCTCCGCGGACACGGCGCTGACGAGCAGCCTCAACTTCGGCACGAACCTCTTCCGCCGCAGCGGCTCGAACTGGGAGTTCGTGCGCAAGGTGTCGGCCCCCGTGACGGGCAACGACAGCGCGCCGATGAGCGGCGGCGTCGCCATCGACGGCGACACGATGGTCGTCGGCTCGCAGGCTTCGCGCGCCAACAACGTGCTGAGCGGCGCGGCCTACGTCTTCGCGCGCTCGGGCGGCGACTGGGTCTTGCAGCAGCGCCTGCTCCCCTCCGACGCTTCGGCCGGGCAGGGGTTCGGCGCGGAGATCGCCGTCTCGGGCGACACGGCCGTCGTCAGCGCGCCCAACACCGACAGCAGCCGCGGGGCGGTCTACGTCTTCACGCGCGGCGGCGCGACGTGGACGCAGCAGCAGAAGCTCACGGCCTCTGACGCCGCGGCGCAGGACTTCTTCGGCCAGAGCGTCGCCGCCTCGGGCGACACCGTCGTCGTGGGTGCCGCGCAGGCCGAAGTTGACGGCAAGACCGACCAGGGCGCGGCCTACGTCTTCACGCGCTCGGGCGGGACGTGGACGCAGGCGAAGAAGCTGACGGCGTCCGACGGCGCCGCCAGCGACTTCTTCGGCGACTCGGTCGGGGTCGAGGGCGGCACGGCCGTCGTCGGCGCGCCGCTCGCGAACGCCGGCACGAACTTCAGCGCGGGCGCGGCCTACGTCTTCGCGGGCGCGGGCGCGACGTGGACGCAGCAGCAGAAGCTCTCCCTGACCGACGACAGCGACGCCAACTTCGGCACGAGCCTCGCCATCGACGGCTCGACCCTCGTCGTCGGCGCGACGGACGCCGACGACGAAGCGAACGGCCTCTTCAACAACGGCGCGGTCTACGTCTTCAAACTCAACGGCGCGAGCTGGGAGTCGGCGGGGAGGCTCCTCGCCTTCGACCGGCAGACCGCCGACCAGTTGGGTCAGGGCGTGGACATCGCGGGGAACCTCGTCATCGGCGGGGCCACCGGCGACGACATGTTCGGGCTGTCGAACGTCGGCTCGGGCTACGTCTTCGACATCAGTGGCGCGAACGCGACGCCCACGCCGACCCCGACGGCCACGCCGACGCCGACGCCGACCGCGACTCCGACGCCGGCGGCGAGCCCGAGTCCGACGCCCACGCCGCTCGGCACCGTGCAGTTCACGACGGGCACCGTCGAGGCCGACGAGTCCGCGGCGGGCGGCGGCTCCGGCGTGACGCACGGCGAGGCCGCGTGGTGGAGCGCGGCCAACGCCGCGGCCGCCGGGGGCGCGGCGACGCTCACCGTGACGCGCACCGACGCGACGCAGCCCGCGAGCGTTGACTACGCGACGCAGGACGGCACGGCCGGCGCGCGCACCGATTACTCGGCGGTCTTCGGCACGCTCCGCTTCGCGGCGGGCGAGTCGTCGAAGACAATCGTCGTCGCCATCACCGACGACCGCTTTCAGGAGGCGGCCGAAAGCTTCTCGGTCGTCCTCTCGAACGCGTCCGGCGTCGGCCTCGGCTCGCCCTCGACGGCGACCGTGCAGGTGACGAGCGACGACGCGGCGACGGGGCCGAACCCCGTCGCCGACCCCTCGTTCGACGTGGACTTCTTCGTCCGCCAGCACTACGCGGACTTCCTCGGCCGCGAGCCTGACGCGGCGGGGCTGGCGTTCTGGAAGAACGAGATCGCGCAGTGCGAGACGCGCCCCGAGCCGGAGCGGCAGGGCTGCCGCGAGGTGAAGAGGATTAACGTCTCGGCGGCCTTCTTCCTGTCGATTGAATTTCAGGAGACCGGCTACTTCGTCTACCGCCTGCACCACGCGGCCTTCGGGACGGGCGAGCACCTGACGCTCGCCCGCTTCCTCGCCGACGCGGGCGAGGTCAGGCAGGGCATCGTGGTCAACACGCCCAACTGGGAGCAGCAGCTTGAGGCGAACAGGCAGGCGTTCGCGCTCGGCTTCGTCGGCCGCCCGCAGTTCCTCGCGGCCTACCCGGCGACGTTGACGCCCGCGCAGTTCGTGGACGCCTTAAACGCCAACACCGGCGGCTCGCTCTCGCAAGGAGAGCGCGACGCGCGCGTGGCCGAACTCTCGGCCGACAACACGCAGGCGGGGCGCGCGGCCGTGCTGCGAAAGGTCGTTGACGACTCGGACTTCCGCGCGCGCGAGTTCAACAAGGCGTTCGTCCTGATGCAGTACTTCGGCTACCTTCGGCGCGCGCCGGACGAGCCGCCCGACGGGAACTTCGACGGCTACAACTTCTGGCTCGGGAAGCTGAACGAGTTCGGCGGCAACTTCATCAACGCCGAGATGGTCAAGGCGTTCATCCAGTCGGCCGAGTACCGCCAGAGGTTCGGGCCGTGAGGCCCGTTGCGCCGGGCGGCGCGTGGCATCTATAATGCGGCTCGTGCATCTAAACGGGTGCACGAGCGAGGGGGCGAAAGGTCTCGACAGGGGCCTGGATCGTCGGACGGATGCATGCCGGGCGTTCTATGCGGCCCGTTAATAAGCGTAGAAAAAACAACTGCGAACTCTAACGAGTTAGCTCTCGCGGCCTAGGTTATCCTAGCCATATAGCGAGCGTCCCGCCGCCAGTTGCTCAAGCGAAGCGGGCCGGGGCGTAACACAGTTGAGCTGGTCGGGCGCGCGTGCTCAGGCGCGCCGGGCGAGAAAAATCTGGGCTAGGCGCGCGCGGGGTCTTCGACGCTTCACTTACCCGCGCGGGGCGAACATGCCGGAGCAAGACCGGCAGCGGAGAAGCGTCTAAGCATGTAGATTCCTTCGGCGTCGGCCTTTGGACCCGAGTTCGATTCTCGGCGCCTCCATCGACAGAAAAAGCGGCGGGGTTTTCTCGAAAGGGAAGCCCCGCCGCTTCCGTTTTTTGGCCGTTCGCGCCGCGCGGCGGGGTGTAGTTTCTGAGGACTCGCGTGTCCGACAAGCGTGCGTTCTCGGACGGGCTCCCGTCGAGGCTACGGGGCGGCGCGCCGGCGGCCGTCGCCCCAAGCCGCCTATCCGCGCGGACTAAGCGGCGCGGCGCGGCGGCCGGCTCCGAAACCGACGGCTGGCATCGCGCTTGCAATTTAGAACGGTCGATGAAAATCAAAATATTTAAAGGCGGGGCCGCCTGCGCGTGTCTCGCCGCCGCGCTTTTCGTAACGGCGCAGCCCGCCACGCCGCCGGCCTCGGCGCAGACGACGGGGCCGGCCGCGCAGGTCGAGGTGTCGCCCAAGCACAGGGAGGCTTTCGCCGCCTTCGAGGCGCGCGTCAAGGAGTACGTCGCGATGCGCGAGGCCGTCGAGGGCAAGATGGCCAAGCTCCCGAAGGACGCGACGCCAGAGCAGATCGAGCGGCACAAGGCGGCGCTCCTGGAGGCCGTGCGCGCCGCGCGCCCCTCGGCCAAGCCGGGCGACATCTTCACGGCCGACGCGGCCGGGCACATCCGCGAGGTCATCAAGGCGGAGGCGCCCGCGAGGGTCAAGCGGGAGGTGCGCGAGACCGTCCTTGAGTCCGAGGTCAAGAACGTGCCGCTGCGCGTCAACCAAATGTACCCCGAGTCGCAGGAGCTTCTGGAGATGACGCCCACGCTCCTGCTGCGCCTCCCGCAACTGCCGAAGCAGGTCAAGTACCGCTTCGTTAACAGGAACCTGCTGCTCGTTGACCGCGAGAACGGGCTGATCGTTGACTACCTGACCGACGCGCTCCCCGGCTCGAACGCCGGGGGGCAGGCCGCCTCGTCTCCGTCCGGGGGCGCGACGCCCGACAACACGAACGTAGGGGAGCGGGTGGCCGCCCCCGCGGCGCCCGGCGCGGCGCCCGGCCTGACGCTGCCCAACAAGGAGAACTCCGTCCGCTTCATGGTCGTCGGCGACACGGGGACGGGGAGCCGGCAGCAGAACGAGCTGGCCGCGGTGATGGTGCGCTACCGGCAGGCGTTCCCGTTCGAGTTCGCGCTGCTGGTGGGCGACAACATGTACGGGGGCGAGAAGGCCACGGACTACAAGATGAAGTTCGAGGACGTTTACCGGGCGCTGCTCGACCAGAAGGTTAAGTTCTACGCCGCGCTCGGCAACCACGACGAGTCGAACCAGCGCTTCTACGAGAACTTCAACATGAAGGGCGAGGAGTACTACCAGTTCAAGCAGGGGCCGGTCAGCTTCTACGCGCTCAATAGCAACTACATGGACAAGAAGCAGCTCGCGTGGTTCGAGGAGAAGCTCAAGGCCGACACGTCCGAGTGGAAGGTGGCGTTCTTCCACCACCCGCCCTACTCTTCGGGCGGCAAGCACGGCTCGTCCACGGGGCTGAGGGAGGTGGTCGAGCCGCTGTTCCTGAAGTACGGCGTCAACGTCGTCTTCGCCGGCCACGAGCACTTCTACGAGCGCATCAAGCCGCAGAAGGGCATCTACTACTTCATCTCGGGCGCGGGCGGGAAGCTGCGCGACGGCGACGTGAAGGCCGACTCGCCGCTGACGGCCAAAGCCTACGACACCGACATGTCCTTCATGCTGCTCGAAGTCGCGGGCGACGAGATGCACTTCCAGTGCATCAACCGCATGGGCGAGACCGTGGACTCGGGCGTCATCGCGCGCCAGAAGGCGGCGGCCGCGACCTCGAACTGAGCGCCGCCGCACACGACTGACACGACTGTAGACCGGACGGCCGGTTTGACGCGCGTTGTGATAACATCGCGCCGTCAAACCGGCCGCTCTACTTTCAACCCGCGCGGCCGCCCCGGAGGGCTACCATGACCACGACACTTCAGCGCTCGACCGCCAGCGAGCTTTTCGAGATGCCGGACGACGGCTTCCGATACGAGCTGGTGAAGGGAGAGCTGCGAAGGATGTCCCCCTCTGGAAGCGAGCACGGCGCGATTATTATCAACATTAGCGTGTTGCTCGCGCAGTATGTGAGGTCGAATGAACTCGGCGTCTGCTTCGGCGCGGAGACGGGGTTCAAAATCGCCTCCGACCCGGACACGGTGCGCGCGCCCGACGTGGCTTTCATTCGGCGGGAGCGGATTCCGCAAAGCGGCATTCCAAAAAAGTTTTGGCCGGGCGCGCCCGACCTCGCCGTCGAGGTGCTCGGCCCCGGCGACACCTACAGCGAAGTTAACGAGAAGGTCGCAGACTGGCTCGGGGCCGGGACGCGAGCGGTCTGGGTCGTTGACCCGCGGCGTCGGAGCGTGTCGGTCTACCGCTCGATGACGGACGTAACGCATCTGCCCGAAGCGGACGAGTTGGACGGCGGCGAGGTCGTGCCCGGCTTCCGCTGCGAGGTGGCGGAGATTTTCGTCTGACCTGCTTCTTTCACTCCAATTAAAAATTTGGATCGCAACCTTCCCATCGGAATCTTCGACAGCGGCGTCGGCGGCCTGACCGTCTACCGCGCGCTGCACGAGCGCCTGCCCGCCGAGCGCTTCGTCTACCTCGGCGACACGGCGCGCGTGCCCTACGGGACGAAGTCGCTTCAGACGGTCGAGCGCTACGCGGTCGAGGACGCGCGCTTCCTCGTCTCGCGCGGCGTCAAGCTGCTCGTCGTCGCCTGCAACACCGCCTCGGCGCTCGCGCTCCCCGCGGTGCGCCGCGCCGTCCCAGTCCCCGTCGTCGGCATGATCGGCCCCGGCGCCCGCGCCGCCGTCCGCGCCGCCTCCGACGCGACGGGTGCGGCGCGCGTCGGCGTCGTCGCCACCGAGTCAACGGTCAGGAGCGGCGCCTACAGCAAAGCCATCAAAGAGCTTTCGCCCGACACGGAAGTCGTCGAGCGCGCCTGCCCGCTCTTCGTCGCGCTGGCCGAGGAGGGTTGGGCCGAATCGGACGTGGCGCGCACGGTCGCCGAGGAGTATTTAAAAGACCTGCGCGAGCGCGGAGTCTCGGCGCTCGTCATGGGCTGCACGCACTACCCGATTCTGCGGCGCGTGATTCAGGAGGCGGTCGGCCGCGGGGTGCGGCTCATCGACTCGGGCGAGGCGGCGGCGCGCGCCGTCGAAGAGGTCATCGAGCGCGAGGGCCTGCGGCGCACGGCGACGCAGGAGTTGAGGGACTTGCGCGAGGCCGGCGCGCACGCGCGCTACTTGTGCGACGACTTGGATCACTTCTACGTGACGGACGCGGCCGAGCGCTTCGCGCACGTCGCCGAGCGCTTCCTCGGCGCGGCGCCGCGCAGGCTCGAAGCCGTCGAGGTCTGGGGGCACGATGAGCTTCAACCCCGCTAACAAACCTTACGCGCGCACCGACGGGCGCGCGGCCGACGCGCTGCGCGAGGTGCGCATCACGCCCGGCTTCATGCCCTACGCCGAAGGCTCCGCGCTCATCGAGATGGGGCAGACGCGCGTCATCTGCTCCGCCACGCTCGACGACCGCGTCCCGCCCTTCCGGCGCAACACGGGGCAGGGCTGGCTCACGGCCGAGTACTCGATGCTGCCGCGCGCCACGCCGCAGCGCACGCAGCGCGAGACGGGGCGCGGCGGCCCCTCCGGCCGCACGCACGAGATCCAGCGGCTCATCGGCCGCAGCCTTCGCGCCGTCACCAACCTCTCCAAACTCGGCGAGCGCACCATCACGGTTGACTGCGACGTGTTGCAGGCCGACGGCGGCACGCGCACGGCGGCGATTACGGGCGCCTACGTCGCGCTGGTGCTTGCCTGCCGCCGCCTCGTCAGGGAGAATAGGCTCTCCGCGCTGCCCCTGACCGGCGAGGTCGCGGCCGTCAGCGTCGGCGTCGTCGCCGGCTCCCCGCTCCTCGACCTCAAGTACGACGAGGACTCGCGCGCCGCCGTTGACATGAACGTCGTCTGCACCGGCGACGGCCGCTTCGTCGAGTTGCAGGGGACGGCCGAGGGCGAGCCTTTCACGTCCGAGAAGATGGAGGCGCTCCTCGCGCTCGCGCGCGGCGGCCTCAAGACGCTCTTCGCCGCGCAGCGCGCCGCCGTCGAGCAGGCCGGGAAGTAGAGACGCGGCGCGAAGCCGCGGCGGCTCCCGAAAACGGTTTGAAGTTTCGAGTTCGGCTCTCCCCGCCCACCCCTTGAAGGAGTTTGAAAAAGTGTCTTTCAGAACTTTGCACACCCTCCGCCACCTTCTCCCGAGCCTTCCATCCCTGACTGTCCTCGCCGCCGCCTCGCTTCTGCTGAACGGCTCGGCGCTCGCGCAGCAAAGCACGGGCATCGGCGCGCACCGCGGCGGCGACCTCGGGACGGGAGGCAGGTACTCGATTCAGGGCCACGTCATCAGCCCGGTCGGCCGCCTCCCCGAGACGCGCGTGCGCATCACCCTCAGCAGCTCCAACACGGGGACGCGCACGGCCGTCGCCGGCGAGGACGGCGTCTTCCTCCTCAACAACCTTGAGCCGGGCCCGTACGACGTGACCATCGACGCCGGCAAGGAGTTCGAGGTGCAGCACGAGTCGGTCTACCTCGGCACCGGGTCGCAGATGGTGACCCTGCCCGTCTACCTCCGGCTCAAGCCCGAGGCCAACCCGGCGCTGGCGGGCGTGCCGAAGTCGGCCGTTGACCTCTTCGTCAAGGCGCAGGAGGCGGCGCGCAAGGGCGACAGTGCGAGGGCCGAGTCGCTCTTGAACGAGGCCGTCGCGCAGCACCCGCAGTTCGGGCTGGCGCACAACGAGCTGGGTCTCGTCCACATGCGCGCCGGCCAGCTCGACAAGGCGCTCGAAGCCTACAAGGCCGCCGCGCAGGCGCTCCCCGAGGACGCCTCCGTCCAGCTCAACTACGGGACGGCGCTGACGCAGAAGAAGGAGTTCGCCGCGGCGGAGAAGCAGCTCCGGCGCGCGCTCAAAAAACTCGACAAGTCCGCGACCGGGCACATGTACCTCGGCGTGGCGCTCATCGGGCTGAAGAACATCGACGAGGCCGAGCGCGAGTTGCAGCAGGCGGCCAAGCTCGGCGGCGACCAGATGGGCGCGGCGCACAAGTACCTTGGCGGCATCTACTGGGCCAAGCGCGATTACAAGAAGGCCGCCGACGAGCTTGAGACCTACCTCAAGCTCACGCCCAAGGCCCCCGACGCCGAGCAGCTACGCGGGACGATCAAAGACCTCCGCTCCAAGTCCTGAGCGCGCCCCGATGCCGGAGGGCGCGGGCAACACGGCGCGCCCGTCACGGCATCTGAGGGGAATCGGGAAACAGGTCGATTTCGGACGCCGCCCTCGGCAAGGAGTCAAAGCAGTGAGCATCCCCATCACCAAACGCCTCTTCGCCTGCGCGCTCGCGCTCATGGCCTGCGCGGCACAGGCCGCCACGGCGCAGGAGTCGCACACGAGCGAAACCAAGGAGTACGCGCTCGAACTGCCGTCCGAGGCTTGGAGGGCCGTCCCGCGCCCTGACACCTCGCACCAGCACACCGAGTTCGTCAACGGCGACCGTCTGGAGGGCTACCTGCGCGTGCGCCGCGAGGAGGTCGCGACGGACGCCGAACTGCGCGACTACGCGCGCGGCGAGTCCGACACCAAGCTGCGCTTCCTGCCCGGCTTCGTCGGCGGCAAGGACGAGCGCTTCGCGGGGCGTCTGAGCGGCGTCGTCTCGAACTACGAGTACACCAGCGGCGGCAAGCCGATGGCCGGCCGCGTCTACTACCTCCGCGCCGACGGCCGGACGGTCTACGTGCTCCACTTCACGGGCTTGCGCGACCGCCTCCAACGCATCCAGAACCAGACCGACGCCATCGCCCGCAGCTTCCGACCGAAGCAGTAGGCAGATGGCAGTTGAAAGCCCTGCCGCCGAGGACTCTGCTTCAATCGCTCAACGCTCATAACGCGGAGCGACTGCCTGCTGCCATCTGCCTACTGCCTTATGAAACTCGCGCCGGGGATCGCCATCGGGAAGTCGCCGATTGACGGCAAGGGCTGCTTCGCCACACAGTTCTTCCCGAAGGGGAAAAAGATCGCCGAGTACACGGGCGAGCTCATCGGCGTGCGCGAGGTCAGGCGCCGCCTCAAGACGCGCCGCAAGCACCGCATCTGCGCGCTCGACTACGGCCGCCACCTCGACGGCGCGCGCAGCGGCAACGGCACGCACTACATGAACCACTCCTGCCGCCCCAACGCCTACATGCGCGTCACGCGCGGCCACCTGCTCTTCATGGCGCTGCGCGACATACACCCCGGCGAAGAGATCACCTGCGACTACGTCTCCACGCACCACCCCGACACCTACCGCTGCCGCTGCAAGGCCGACGGCTGCCGGGGCACACTCAACAAACAGTGAATGGTGAATGGTAAAAGGTGAATGGCGAGAAGAGGGAGACTTCTTCTCGCCATTCACCTTTTACCATTCACCATTCACAGCCTCGGGAGCGTGAAGCCGACGCGGGAGCCGTTGCCGGGTTCGGATTCGAGGAAGACTTGGCCGCCGTGCTGCTCGACGACCTGCCGGACGAAGGAGAGGCCGAGCCCCGTCGATTCTTCTTCCTTAATTCGTCCGTCGCGCGCGACGCGGTAGAACTTTTCCCACACGCGCTCCTGATCCTCGGGCGGGATGCCGTAGCCGCGGTCTTCGACCGTGAGACGCACGGCGTCGGCTTCGAGCACGGTGGTGAGCGTGACCGAGGTGCGCTCGGGGCTGTACTTGATGGCGTTATCGACGAGGTTGGCGACCGCCTGCGTGATGAGGCTGCGGTCGGCCGCCACGGGCGGGAGCCGCTGGCCGTCGCGCTCGACGAGGCGGATGCGCTTGCGCTTGGCGACGGGCTGGAAGCTCGTGATGGTCTCGCGCACCACGTCGTCGAGCGTGACCGGCGCGATTAAAACCTCCTGCCTGTCCTTCTGTTCGAGCTTCGCCACCGAGAGGAAGGTCGAGAGCATGCGCGCGACGCGCTGCGACTCGGTGTGGATGATCGAGAGGAACTCGCGCGCGTCTTCGGGGACGCGCTCGTCGGCCATCAGAAGCTCCGCGAACCCGTTGATCGAGGTGACGGGCGTCCGCAGCTCGTGCGACATCAGCGAGAGCATGTCGCTCTTGAGCTTGTCCAGTTCCTTCATCCGCGTCACGTCGCGCACGGTGACGGCGAGGCAGAGCGGAAGTTTGGCTTCGCCGCCGTCGCGCGCCTCGGCCGCCGTCTCGGTGACGAGCGCGATGCGGAGCGCGAGCGTCTCGCCGCGGTCGAGGAAGGTCAGCTCGCGCTCGTAGGGCTGGCCGGTCTGGAGCACGCGGCGGACGGCGATCTGCGGCTCGTCGAAGACGCCGGTGCGGAAGCGTTCGAGCAGCCCGAAGAGGTCGAGGTCGCGCCAGCGCCCGCCGCCCAACCCCGCCGCCCCGAGCATCGCCGGGTTGACGAAGGCGAGCGTGCCGTCGAGGTACGCGACCGCGTGGCCGTCCGACCCCTCGGAGAGCACGAGACCGGCGAAGCCCAGCTCGGTCAGAAGTCCGCTCACCACGCCGAAGGCTTCGAGGCGCTGTCGCGCGGCGCGCGAGGAGTAGAAGGTCTCTCGCGCGCGCGGCACGCCGAGCGCGCGCGCGTCGTCGCGCTGGAGGTTGCGCGCGAACTGCGCGCCGACCGTTTCGAGCAGCGGCCGGTCGTCCTCTTCAAAACGCTCGCGCAGACGCAAGAGCAGCGCGCCGACCGCGCGGCCGTCGTGGCTGAGCGGCAAAGCCACGGACGAACCCCCGCCCGCGCCTCCGACGCCCGCGCCGTCGCCGCGCACTTCCATCTCGCGCGCGCGCATCACGCGCTCGCACCAGCTCACGCTCTCGCGCCACGCGTTGTTGCGGTCGCCGTCGTCGCGCGCGGGCGTCGCCTGCGCCGAAGTTGAGCGCAGCCGCGCGGCCTGCGCCGCCGCGCCCGACTCGTCGAGCCGGAAGATGACCGCCTCCTCCAGCGGGAGCACCGTGTCCAGAAGTCGCAGCCCGCTCTCAAGCCGCGCGCTCGCCCCGCGCCCTTCGAGCGCCGAGCGCCGGACGGCGAGTCGCTCGACGTTGCGCGTGAGCAGCGCGTCTATCTTCCACAGCCGCCGCGCCTGCGCCGCCGCGAGCGAGCCGGACGCCGCGAAGAGCATCGGCGCGAAGACGATGTCTAAATGCAGAAAGCGCGAGGCCGCGAGGCTCGCCCCGGCGAGCAGGACGAGCGCGCCCGCGACGACCTGCAAAGCCCGGCGCGCGCCCAGACGCTCGGCCGCGAAGCCGCCGCCCAAGCCCGCCGCCCCGACGAGCAGCAGCGCGACCCAGACCTGCGGCGGGACGCTCGGCACCGCCGGGTCGTCGAACTTGAAGAGCGCGGCCGGCGACGCCAGCAGCCCGACGCCCCACGCCCCGGCCACCAGCGCCGACACGCCGAGCGACAGCGCCGCGGAGTAGGAGACCGATTTTAAGGAGAAGGAGACTGGACTTTTCAAGGCTTTACCGGGCGGGCAAGTCTGAGGTAGGAATTCCGACGCGGGAGTGACGGGCTGGAACGCCCAAAATCATCTTACAACGCGGGCGGCTGGCTCAACAAGATATGTTTTCGGCGATGTTGTCGGGGAGGGTTTTTAGCCCCGGCACACGTCCGCGAGCGCGTCGAGCAGTTCCGGCTCTTCCACGGCGTCAACGGTGCGGAGGTCGAGGACGACGCGGTCGAGGAGGATGCGCGCGACGACGGGCGGCTCGCGCCGGCGCAGCCTCTCGTCGAGCGCGGAGGCCGAAACGGTCGCGTGCGTGAGGGCGAGGAGCGCCGTCGGCGGGTGCGTCGTCGGCGCCGAGCCGCCGCCGACCGCCGACTCGCCTCCGACGATCTCGAAGTCGAGCGCGCCCTCCGGCAGACGCGCGCGCAGGCGCCGGCCGAACTCGAGCGCGCGTTCTTCAACTTCTTCGCGCGTCGCGGAGAGCATCCGCAGCGCGGGCACTTCGTCACGCGCCGCCCCGCGCCGGTACGCGTTGAGCGTCGCTTCGAGCGCGGCCAGCGCGAGCTTGTCGGCGCGCAGCGCGCGGTAGAGCGGGTGACGCCGCAGACGCCCGACCGCCTCGCGCCGCCCGACGACGAGACCCGCCTGCGCCGACCCGAGCAGCTTGTCGCCGCTGAAGCTGACGAGGTCGGCTCCCTTCGCGATTGAGTCGCGGATGACCGGCTCGCCCGCGAGGCCGAGCGGCGCGAGGTCGAAGAGCGCGCCGGAGCCTGCGTCCTCGTAAAGCAGGAGACCGCGTTCGTGCGCGAGTCGCGCCAACTCTTCCAACGAGGGCGCGGCCGTGAAGCCGACGATGCGGTAGTTCGAGGGGTGGACGCGCATCAGCAGCCGCGTCCGCTCGGTCAGCGCGCGCTCGTAGTCGGAGAGGCGCGTGCGGTTGGTCGTCCCGACCTCGACCATGCTTGTCCCCGACTGCGCCATCACGTCGGGGACGCGAAAGTCGCCGCCGATCTCGACCAGCTCGCCGCGCGAGACGATTGTCTCGCCGTCGCGCGCCAGCGCCGTCAGCACGAGCAGCGCGGCGGCGGCGCAGTTGTTGACGACGAGCGCTTCTTCAGCGCCGGTCAGCTCGGCCAGCAGTTCCTCCGCGCGCGCGCCGCGACGCCCGCGCGCGCCGCTCTCGGTGTCGTATTCGAGTGTGCAGTAGCCGGCGGCCTCGCGCGCGACGGCGCGCCGCGAGGCCTCCGAGAGCGGCGCGCGCCCGAGGTTAGTGTGCAGCACCACGCCGGTCGCGTTGATGACGCGGCGCAGTCCGCGCGCGCCCTCACGTTCGGCGGCGAGCGCGAGCCTGCGCGCCGCCTCCGCGAGCAGCGCGTCACGCGTCTGTGCGCCTTCGCCGTCGCGTTCGCCGGCGCCTTCGCCGTCGTCGGAACGTAGCTCGGCGCGCATCTCGTCGGTCACGGCTCGGGCGAGCGCGGCGAGGTGTTCGGCGCCGAGGCGTCCGCGGAGCGGCGCGGCCTCCGGCGTGCGCAGGAGCGCGTCCACCGAAGGCAGCGCGCGCAGTCTCTCTGAAAGGTTCGAGTCGGGCATGTCGGCCGAGCCGGTAGTCAGGGACAAGACGTTAATGGTAAGTTTAGTTTTAGAAGCTCCCGCGGCCGTCGCGTATTCTACGCCGCGCGGCGCCCGGTTGAGAAATCGAAAATGACCACCGCCCTGACGCCGGAAAAATATCAGAAGTCTGACGCACGCGCCCTCTTCGGCGCGGCCGAGGACGGCGATGCCCGCAGCGCGGCGCGTCTGCTGGCCTCGGGCGTCGCGGCGGACGCGCGGCTCGCGCCCGGCGGCGAGACTCCGCTCATGCGCGCGTCGGCGCGCGGCCACGCGGAGGTGGCGCGCATGCTGCTCGACGCGGGCGCCGACGTCTCCGCGCAAAGGTCGGACGGGTTCACGCCGCTCATCCTCGCGGTCTTTTTCGGGCACGAAGGGTTGGTGCGCCTGCTCGTCGAACGCGGCGCCGACGCGCACGCGCGGACGAGTCTCGGCACGACCGCCGCCAGTTGGGCCGCCTCGCGCGGCTTCGCGGAGATGGCCGACCTCCTGCGCTCGGCCGAGGCCGCGCCGCGAACCAACGCACCCGCGGCCGACGCGAGCAAGGACGTGACATCGGCCGCCGACTTGGCACGCGCGACGAGCCTGTCGTCAGAGACGCGGGCGGCGACTTCGTCGGACGACGAGGTGAGCATCTTTTCGAGGAAGGGCGAGCGCCGGGACACGCGCGGGGCGGTCGCGCGCGCGTACGCTCTGACAAACGGCGCGTCAATCTCGGAGGAAGCGGCGAACGAACACGCCTCCGCGTCGGACGCCGCCCGGCCGGACGTTTTAACGTCGGAATCTTCCCGGCCGGGCGTGTCGCGCACGGACGATGCGTCGCCCGACCTCTCCGGTCAGGACACGGCGGCGGTCGTCTCCGTGCGGCGCGGCGGTCAGGCTCCGGCGCACCCTTCGGCCTCAGCCTTCCGACTCGGAGACTTTCTGCGCTCGTGGCAGGGGTCGGCCGGGGTCGCGCTCCTGCTGCTCGCCTTCGGGGTGGCGGTCTTCGCGTTCGTACGCGGCGGGGCGGGCGGGCGCGACTCGGCGATTCAGCCGGCCGCGACGCCACAGACGCCCGCGCCGCAGGCGGCCGCGCAAGTCCCGACGCCGCTCGCGGCGCAGCCCACTCCCGCCTTCCCGACGCCCGACCCGCTCGCCGTCATGCCCGTCACAGACCCGGCCTACGCCGTGCCGGGCGCCGGCCAGCCCTTCTACGTCCCGCAGACGGGCGCGCCCGTCCCCGTCCAGTCCAACGTCCCCGGCGAGCTGACGGTCGTCTCCGAGAGCGGCGCCCCCCCGAACGCCAACGCCGCGAGCCGCAAGCCCAACGCGAACGCCAACAACAACGCCGCGCCCGCTCGCCCCGAGACCAGAGGCGACGCCGGCACGGAAGCCGACACGCGCCCCGCACGCCCCGCGCGCACGCCCGAACCCGACACGCGCCCCGCGCCGCCCCCCGCCCAGTCGAACCCGCCGCCCGCGCCCCAGCCCACCCCCGGCCGCGCCAAAGTCATCCCGTGGCCGCCGCAATGAAAGGATGAAGGCGGAAGGGAAGGCAGTAAGACTCTCACTTCACCCGCGACTTATTCATCCTTCATCCTTAAAGTTGTTGACACCCTCCGCGCCGAAACCATAAGGTAGAAATGAGGCCGCGAGGGCGGCCCGCGAGGAGTTAAAAGCCCGTGCCGATCCGCGAGAACAAGTTCGCCCGCCGCGCCCGCGAGCGGGAAGTGAACGCCGGCGCCAACACGAAGAAGCTCGTCATGCGTGACCAGCAGCCGACGACCGACGAGCAGTTGGCGCGGCTCGAAGAGGACATCCGCCGGCTCAAGGTCGAGTTCGACATCTACTTCAACGGCGCGGCCAAGCGCCCGCCCTACGACACCAAGAGTCGCGTCGAGACGCTCATCAAGCGGCTCGCCGACGAGCGCACGCTCAGCTTCGCGCAGCGCTACCACTACAACGCGCTCGCCGCGCGCTTCACCTCCTTCATGCAGCTCTGGCGGCGGACAATGCAGGATCGCGAGGAGGGTCGCGGCCCCGCCGGGCGCCGCCCCGCGCCCGCTGCCGCGCCCGAGCCGGAGCGAACGCCCGCCACCTTCGTCTGCGCCGACGCGCGCTCCGACGTGCAGACCGTGCGCGGACTCTACGACGCGCTGGTCGAGGCGCGCCGTAGCTGCGGCGAGCCGACCGACGACCTCCCGTTCTCGCGCTTTCACCGCATGGTCACAGAGAAGTCCGAGGCGCTCAAAGAGCGCGCCGGCTGCGACCGCGTCCACTTCTCGGTCGCCGTCCACGACGGCCGCGTCCAGTTCAAGGCCAAGGCGGACAAATAGCAGGCAGTAGGCAGTAAAACAGAAAGCAGCCGGCGGAAAAGCAGAAGGCAGTCAAGACCTTAGCGGTTTTGACTGCCTTCTGCCTACTGCCTTCTGCCTACTGCTTTCTTGAGTGCCTTGCTTTCTGGGGTTCGCTTGCCGGCTCGTTGCGAAGTCCGGAAGCGGTCAGTGGCCTTCAACGAAAGCTGAAGTGTTCAGTTGGGGAGAGTTACATCTTGATCACTTTTTCGGCCTGCGGCCCCTTCGGCCCCTGCGTCACCTCGAACTCGACCTCCTGACCCTCTTCGAGCGTCTTGAAGCCGTCGCCCTGGATGGCGCTGTAGTGAACAAAGATGTCGGAAGAGCCAGGCTGCTCAATGAAGCCGTAGCCCTTCGCGTTGTTGAACCACTTGACCTTACCGGTAATTCTAGGCATAGCTGACGAATCCTCCTAACGATTCGGTGAAAAGGACCGAGCCGGAAACTACGGGGCAGCTCCGGCCGGAGCCCGCAAGGTTGGCCAAAGAGCCGGCGCGCGCCCGCAACAAGCGCGCCCAAACACTCAAAAAAAATGCCCGCGACCGATGGCCCCGGCTCCAAAGCCTTTCGGACACATCGCTCACGGACGGGGACGGAACCACTGCAACTTCATTGCTAACGCTTGCTAAGTCTAACTTGTGGGCGGCTTTAAACGCCGCCCGCGGCGGGTTGACGACGGCGCATACTAAGCCAAACCTTACGCCCTGTCAACACAAAAATTCACGCCGCCTCAAAGATTTACCGCCAAAGTGGGCGGAAAACCCTACCGCTCCGGTAGGTAGTGCCGTGGGCTGACGGGCAGCTCGCCGATTCTCACCTCGTAGTGGAGGTGCGGCCCCGTCGAGCGCCCCGTCGAGCCGACCTGACCCAACTGGTCGCCGCGCTTAACTTCCTGACCGGACACGACTTCTATCTTGGAGAGGTGGCCGTAGCGGGTCGTCAGCCCGTTGGCGTGGTCGATGACGACCGTCTGGCCGTAGCCGTTCTTCCAGCCCGCCTCGACGACCTTGCCCTCGGCGGGCGCTAAGACCGGCGTGCCGCGCGGCGCGGCGATGTCCTGACCGGGGTGAAACTCCGCGCCGCCCCCGCCGAACGGGTTGCCGCGCACGCCGAAGCTGTCGGTGGATTCGCCCTCGACGGGCCAGATCGAGGGGACGCGCGCGCGCTCCCTGAGCGCCGCCTCGTAGAGCCGCAGGTCGGTTTCGAGCCGCGCGGTGCGCGATTCAAGCCTCTCGACCGCCGCCGGGTCGAGTTCGAGCCGGGGGCCGCCCGCGCCGTGCTCGCTCGTGCCCTCCTCCTGGCCGGTCTCGACGCCCGAAATCTCGGAGAGGCGGCGCGCGTCCGTTTCGATGGCGTCCACGCGGTTTTCGAGCTTGCGGAGCTGCTGGCGCTGCCGCTCGTTCTCGATGCGGAGGCGGTTGTTCTCCTCCTCGATGCGCAGGTGCACGGCCTCGCGCGTCAGCCCGTAGACGCCGTAGGCGGCGGCACAGAACAGGAACGCGGCGACGAGTGCCGAAGCCTTGACCCAGCGCTTGTGGATGGAGACGCGTCGGACGTAGGAACGCGAACGCGAGGTGGTAGAAACGATGAAAGCGTAAAAACGCTCGTCTCTGTTCATCGGAGTGTGCTCCTTGGGCGCCCCGTCCGCGCGCCTAACTGGGAGAGCAGGCACACGGATGAGCGCGAAAGGCACTGTCTGCCGAAAGAAGGCGACGAGTGCGAAAACTATTTAATTACCGGGTTGCTTGGTTGCGAGACCCTTCCCGAAGAGTGCCGCCGAATTCCGCCTTTTGAAGATACTGCCGAGGCTGGAAACCGATTGGGGCTGCACAAGGGGCTAGACCGTACCACATGGTTCCAATGGATGCAAACGGCGAGACTCGCGGGCGGGCGGCGTCGCTAAAAATTAAAGCGCCCGCCGCCGGAATCCCCTCAGGCGGGTGCCGGCGGCGGGCGCTTAGTCGTTCAAAGTTCGGGCGCGGGGTCTAAAGCCCTTCGGCCTCGCGGCGGCGACGGCTGCGCGCGCTCAGGAACGTGATGACGATGAGCAGCATCAGCGCGATGAAGGCGATGACGATGCCGATCTTGAGCGCGATCATCAGGAAGCTGACGAGCGCGATGAGCTTC
The DNA here is from genome assembly GCA_036388915.1 of Pyrinomonadaceae bacterium. Classification (GTDB taxonomy): domain Bacteria; phylum Acidobacteriota; class Blastocatellia; order Pyrinomonadales; family Pyrinomonadaceae; genus QHXN01. The sequence goes on along the minus strand of DASVQX010000026.1, from coordinate 25,200 downwards.
TTGACCAGGATGAGGAGTAGCGCGATGAGCGCCGCAATGCTCCCGAGCCTGCCTGCCGCCATGAGAAAACCTGACATCTTTTAAATCTCCTTCCCCGTACCGAACGCCATACCGTGCGCTGCTTGCGCCCCGGAGACATCTTAACAGAACCCGCGCCCGCGCGCGCCCGCGCTCAGTAGCGCGGCTCGCTGGGCCAGCCGCCGCCGCCGACCGGCTCGCGCGAAGAGACCTGCGTCACCAACTCGCCCGTCCCGAACCTCGTCACCTCCGAGGGGAGCGCGCCGGTCGAGCCGCGGATGACCGACGGCGGCCGGCTGAACGTGTCGAAGCTCGGCATCTCGCGGCGCGTGCCGCGCGAGCGCGCCCAGTCGAAGAGCATGTACGCGCCGAGCAGGACGAGCACGACGGGGAGGAACTCGCGCACCGGCAGCCGGACGTTAAAAATCGTGTGGAGCAGGAAGACCGTGCCCAGCGAGATCATCGTCACGGCCCACGCCAAAGGGTTGCCATAGAGCCGGCGCGCGATGGCGTCCTGCTCGGCCTCGGGCGCGAGGCCCGAGCGGATGAGCTGCGCCGTCCGCACGGCGTCAACGGCCGCGAAGAGCCAAGTGCCGACGACGCCGAGGACGAAGAAGGCCGTCCCGTCGGTGACGGTCGCCATCTGGAAGAAGCTGGCGAAGATCGTGAAGTGGACGAGCGCCTTCGAGGTCTGCCCGTTGTAGGCCGCGCCGAGGCCGGGGCAGACGAACGAGAGCAGCAGCGCCACGAAGGCCGAAGTCTTGCGGCGGACGACGCCCGCGGCGCCCGGTCGGGCCTGCTGCTGCTGCAAGGTCTCGACGCCGGCGACGATGCAGTCCTGGCAGTACGGGAAGCCGCGTATGCGGTGGTCGCACGCGGGGCAGAGCGGGCGGGCGCAGCGGCTGCACTGCACGACCGCGCGGTTCGTCAGGTGATACGCACAACTCATCAGACCTGCTGCTGCCAACTCTCTAAGCCCCCGTTCTCGCCTTGTTACTGCTTCTTCTGCCCCTGCTGCTGCGAGCCGTTCGGACTCTGCTGCTTCTGACCAGAGTTGTTCGTCCCCCCGGACTGCGGCGCGGCGACGAGACCCGTCGTGGCGCGCTTCAGCTCGTCGGCGCGCTCCGCGCCGTGGGTGTAGGTCTGCGACGCGAGGCGCAGGCTCGCGCGGTACATGCCGGCGATTGAGCCGTCATCGGAGAGCGTGCTGGTGCCGACGAGCACGGCCAAAATGACCATCGTCGCCACGGTCGCGAGCTGCGGCGTGACCATCACGTCGAGCCAGCCGCGCATCCACTCGGTGATTCTGGCGCCCAAGGGCGCGCGCACCGCCTCGGCCTCGGTCGTGCCGAGCGTCGCCTGAAGGATGCGCGCGTGGAGCCCGGCCGGGACGGCTCGCTCCTCGCCGATGTATGTGTAGCAGGCGCCGATGGCGCGCACGACGTGGCCCGGCAGGTCTGAGCATTGCCCGCAGAGCGCCGCGTGGCGCTCCCAGCGGTGGTAGAGCGGGGCGGGGATGAATCCGTCGAGGTAGTCGGTCAGGTACTCCTCAAACTCCTCACAGCTCATCGAGGTCTCGGGCGCGGTCTTGAGCAGAATACGCGCCTCCAAGCCCGGCGTGGGCTGGGGCGGCACGTCCGCGCGGCACTCGACGATGGCGTTCCGGACTTCGTTCAAAAGCTCGTGGCAGACGGGGCACCGCAGCGCGTGCTCGCCGAAGGCGCGCTGTTCGTCGCCCCCGAGCACGCCGTCGAGGTAGTCCGTCAGACGATCTTCAAACTCTGTGCAAAGCATCCTAAATCAGCTCCATCCCTTCCACTCCTGGTTTTAACAAACCGGACGCCCCGAAGTCCGTTCACCCTTCGGACTCTGGGACGCCCCTCCAAAACCAATCTCATCAAACGTCGCTCATCGCGACGACGCGCATCCGGCGCAAGATTTTCGCCAGCTCGATGCGGCCGCGGTTAATTCTCGACTTGACCGTCCCCTCCGGGATTTTCAAATGGTCAACTATCTCCTGATAGCTCAGCTCCTCGATGTCGCGGAGGATGACGCAAGTCCTCAAGTCCGGCGGCAGCTTGTCAATCGCGGCCTGCACCTGCTCGCCCAACTCCTGCCGCTCCATCTCGCGCTGCGGCGTGTTGCCGGCGGCGCGGAGGTGGTAGGTGTGACCCTCGATGTCCTCGGCCTGCGTGTCCTGCGGCGCGCGCTGGCGGCGGCGGTAGTCGTCGATGACCAGGTTGCGTGCGAGGCGCATCAGCCAGTTTTGCAGATCGCCCTGCTTCGGGTCGTACTGTTCGAGCGAGCGGTAGACGCGGACGAAGACTTCCTGCGTCAAATCCTCGGCGGCGTCCGAGCGTGAGGTGAAGCGGTAGGCCAGGTTGTAGATGCGCCGCGAATAGGTGGAGACAATTTCCTCCCACGCCGCGCCGTCCCCGGCTCGACACCTCCTGACCAGTTCAGCACCTTCGCCGACACTCACTGCCGTCGCTACTCCCACCTCATGCCCCTTCAAAGTCCCTCCGCGGCATCAGGAAAAGCTCCCGCGTGGGTGGTCAACCCATTGTCAAACGGGCATTACGACCGCCTAAAGGGGAAAGTTCCGGCCGCCCCGGAGGCTCGCGGGGCGGGCTTTTTCCGAAGTCGCCGTCGCGCCCCGCGCGGGGACGTGGAAGCCCCACGGCCGTCCGCCCCCGCTGTGACTATTATAGCGGAACGATGTTACACTATATCTTGTGGCCTTCAACACGCGAAGTCAAATCGGGGCACAATTAACGGGCGGAAAGTCCGTGTGCTCCGGCGCGCGGCGCGCCTCGGGCGGGCGGACTCGGGTCGGGACGGAAACTTTTGCGTAGACACCTGAAACTCGTCGTCCTGTGCCTCGTCGCCGGGCTCGCCCTGTGGTGGTTCGCGCGGGGCGTGAACTGGGCGGAAGTCTCGACGGCCTGGGAGGACGCCGACTGGCGGCTCGTCGCGCTGGCGGTCGTCGTCGTCTGGCTGACCTACCTGATTCGCGCGTTCCGCTGGAAGACTTTGCTGCGGCCGCTCGCGCCGCGTGCGTCGCTGCGCGAGGCTTTCGCGGCGACGACCGTGGGTTTTACCGCCATCTTCCTGCTCGGGCGCGCGGGCGAGGTCGTCCGCCCGGCCTTCCTGCCGCTGCGCGACCCGGAGGTGAGGCCGGGCGCGGCCTTCGTCACCATCGCCGTCGAGCGCGTCGCCGACACGGCGGCCGTCATCCTGCTCTTTGCCGCGAATCTGCTCTTCCTGCGTCTGCCCGGCGCCGACGAGGCGACGTTCGCGCGAGTGCGCGCGGTGGGACTGATTCTGTCCGTGGGCGCGGCGGCGGGGCTGGCCGCGCTCGTCTGGTTCGGACGAAACGCGGAAGGCGTCACGGCGTGGCTCCACGCGCGTCTGGACAGACTGCCGCACTTCATGCGGAAGGGCGGAAAGGTCGCCCTCGGACTTTTGGGGCAGTTGGGGCGGACGCTGGCCGTTTTGGCGGGCGGGCGCGCGCTGCTGGCGACCGTCGGGTGGACGGCGGCCGTGTGGGCTTCGATTACGCTGGCGAACATGCTCGTGCTGAGGGCTTTCGGGCTGGGCGTGGGCGTGAGCGAGACGCTGTTCGTGCTGGGTTGGTCGCTGGTCGGCTCGGTCGTGCCGACGCCGGGCGCCGGCGCGGGTACTTTTCACGCGGCGACGGCCTACGGGCTGACGAGTTTTCTCGGCGCGCCCGAGAACGCGGCGAAGGCGGCCGTCATCATTCTGCACCTCGTCGTCTTCGGCTCGGCGACCGTCTTCGGGCTTTACTACTTTCTGCGCAGCGGCTTCAGCGTCGCGCGGCTGCGCGAGCTGGTCGCGGCCGAGGAGGCCGAGGCCAAGACCGAAGGCCGCGACGCGACCCCGCGGGGCGGCAAGGCGGAGGCGGCCGGCGCCGCGTGACGGGTGTGGGGCGGGGGAGCGTTTAAACCCCGCGGGTTTGAAACCAGAGGACGCTCTTATGAGATGCCCCTTCTGCACTTACCTCGAAGACAAGGTCGTCGATTCGCGCGAGTCGCGCGAGGGCGACTCGATCCGCCGCCGCCGCGAGTGCCTGCGCTGCGAGCGGCGGTTCACGTCCTACGAGCGGATTGACGAAATCCCCTACATGGTCGTCAAGAAGGACGGCCGGCGCGAGCCCTTCGACCGCAACAAGGTCATGGCGGGCCTTTTGCGCGCGTGCGAGAAGCGCCCCATCCCGGCGACCAAGCTCGACAGCATCGTCAACGCCGTCGAGAAGTACGTCCAGGAGTCGGCCGAGCGCGAGCGGCCGACGACGAAGGTCGGCGAGATGATCATGCGGCGGCTGAAGGAGTTGGACAAAGTCGCCTACGTCCGCTTCGCCTCGGTCTACCTGGAGTTCGAGGACGTGACCGAGTTCATGAAGGAGCTGAAGACGCTCGTCCGCAAGCGCGACGGCGCGGCGGGCAGAAGGGCGTAACGGTTCACGGTTTTATGAAGAGGACGGTTCACGCGGCGATCGTTAACCCGGCGGAGCTTGAGCGCCTGCGCGGGCGCATCGGGCGGCTCTTGCAGGCGTTGCAGGAGGCGTCGGAGATGGCGGCGGGCGAGGCGGGCGCGGCTTGGCTGCCGGCCGTAGACCTCTGCGAGTCCGACGCGTGCGTGACGGTCTCGGTCGAGCTGCCCGGCGTGCGCGCCGAACAGATCAAGGTGGCGCTCACCAACGAGGAGCTGCGCGTGCGCGGCCGCAAGCGCAAGGGCGCACCGCGCGGCGTCATCTCGCATCTATGCTCTGAGCGCAGTTTCGGGCCGTTCGCGCGCACCATCCTGCTCCGCTGGCCCGTGCGCAAGGACGGCGCCACCGCCGAGCTCAAAGACGGCGTGCTCACGATCCGCCTGCCGAAGCTGGAAGACCGGCGCGGCGCCGAGCACCGGATTGAGGTGAAGGAAAGCGACGAGTAAGCTGTGAGCCGTCGGCCGCCGGCTTTTAGCTGAAGACGAAAAGCTGAAAGCCGACGGCCGACAACTGACAGCGAAAAAGATATGCCCCAGATTTCAAACATAGCCGAGTCAATCGAGGCCGTAGACGCGGGCGAGCAGCAGTTGCAGATTCCCGAGTCGCTGCCGTTGCTCCCGCTCAGGGACATCGTCATCTACCCGTTCATGATCGTGCCGCTCTTCGTCTCGCGCGAGAAGTCGATCCGCGCCGTGGACGAGGCGCTCGGCGAGAACCGGATGATCTTCCTCGTCTCGCAGCGGGACCTCGACAAGGAGGAGCCGGCGGGCGAAGACCTCTACACGACCGGCACCGTCGCCGTCATCATGCGGATGCTCAAGCTGCCGGACGGGCGCATCCGCATCCTCGTCCAGGGCTTGGCGCGCGCGCGCGTCGAGGAGGTCTCCGACACGGGCGAGTACCTCAAGGCGCGCCTCTCCTCGATGCCCGAGCCGGCCGCGCCCGAGCGCTCGCTCGAAGTCGAGGCGCTCGTCCGCAACGTCCGCGCCTCGATGGAGCGCGCCACCAACCTCGGCAAGAACGTCTCGCCCGAGGTGATGGCCATCGTCGCCGGCCTGGACGACGCGGGCCGTCTCGCCGACCTCGCCGCCTCCAACCTCGAACTCAAAGTCGAGGACGCGCAGTCGGTCCTGGACATCGCCGACACGACCGCGCGCCTGCGCCGCGTCAACGAGCTTCTCAACAAGGAGATCGAAGTCCTCACCGTCCAGCAGGAGATCAACACGCAGGCGCGCGCCGACATCGACCGCTCGCAGCGCGAGTTCTTCCTCCGCCAGCAGCTCAAGGCCATCCAGACCGAGCTGGGCGAGGGCAACGAGCTGGCCGAGGAGATCGCGCAGTTCCGCGAGAAGATCGAGGCGTCCGCGATGCCCAAGCACGCCGAGGAGGAGGCGGTCCGCCAGCTCAAAAAACTTGAGCGCATGCACCCGGACGCGGCCGAGACGGCGACGCTCAGGAACTGGATGGAGATCATGACCGACCTGCCGTGGTCGAAGGCGTCGGTCGATAATCTGGATTTGATTAAGGCGCAGCAGATTCTCGACGAAGACCACTACGGGCTTGAAAAAGTTAAGGAGCGCATCGTCGAGGCGCTGGCCGTCCGCAAGCTGAAGGAGAAGCCGAAAGGCTCGATCATGTGTCTGGTCGGCCCGCCGGGCGTCGGCAAGACTTCGCTCGGCCGCTCCATCGCGCGCGCGCTCGACCGCAAGTTCGTCCGGCTTAGCTTGGGCGGCCTGCACGACGAGGCGGAGATACGCGGCCACCGCCGCACCTACGTCGGCGCGATGCCCGGTCGCATCATTCAGGCTTTGCAGCAGGCGGCGACGAACAACCCGCTCATCATGCTCGACGAGATCGACAAGGTCGGCGCCGACTTCCGCGGCGATCCCTCGTCGGCGCTCTTGGAGGTCTTAGACCCGGAGCAGAACAACAGTTTCCGCGACAACTACCTCGGCATCACCTTCGACCTCTCGAACGTGATGTTCATGACGACGGCCAACGTGCTCGACACCATCCAGCCGGCGCTGCGCGACCGCATGGAGGTCATCCGGCTCGCGGGCTACACCGAAGAGGAGAAGCTCGAAATCGCGCGCCGCCACCTGCTGCCCAAGCAGATCGAGGAGAACGGCATCACGGCGAAGAACGTGCAAATCTCGAAGAGGGCGCTGTCGTCGGTCGTCCAGCAGTACACGCAGGAGGCGGGCTTGCGCCAGTTGGAGCGCGAGATCGGCCGCATCTGCCGCAAGGTCGCCCGCCGCATCGCCGAGGGCAAGTCCGAGGTGGTGCGCGTCACGCCCAAGAACATCCACGAATACCTCGGCGCGCCCAAGTCGTTCCCCGAGGAGATCTTGAGGAAAGATCAGGTCGGCGTCGCCACGGGACTGGCGTGGACGGCCGTCGGCGGCGACGTGCTCTTCATCGAGGCTTTGAGGATGAAGGGCAAGGGGCAGCTCGTCCTGACGGGGCAGCTCGGCGAGGTGATGCGCGAGTCGGCGCAGGCCGCCTACTCCTACGCCAAGTCGCGCGCCAAGGAGCTCGAAATCCCCGAGGACGACTTCGAGAAGTACGACATGCACATCCACATCCCCGAGGGCGCCATCCCGAAGGACGGCCCCTCGGCCGGAATCACTCTGGCGACCGCGATGGTCTCGTCGCTCTCGCAGCGCGCGGTGCGCAAGGACGTGGCGATGACGGGCGAGATCACGCTGCGCGGGAACGTGCTGCCCGTCGGCGGCGTCAAGGAGAAGGTGTTGGCGGCGCGGCGGGCGCGCGTGACGAAGGTCATCCTGCCGCACCTCAACCGCCGCGACATGGAAGAGATTCCCAAGGAGCTTTTCGGCGAGATGACCTTCGTCTTCGTCGAGAACGTCCGCGACGTGTTCCGCGAGGCGCTCAAGGAGAAGGCGCCGGCGACGGCCGCGCCCGTCCCGCGCCCGCCGCGCCTGCCGCAGGCGGCCGCGCCGAGGGTTTAGGGCGGTTGAGAGGCCGGTTAATTTGACCGATTCCGCGGGGCGCTCTGCCCGCCGCCGTCGAAGGCTCCAGTAAAGCCTGAGACGGGGGCGGGCAGACCGCTTTTTAACCTTCGTTTAGAGGGGTTCCGGCCGGCGGCGGGACTACAACCTGCGGGGCGTTCGGGGCATCTTAATTTTCCCCACGGCGAAGCGAAAGAATACAGGAAATGAGGGTCGTTTCGCCTTTTATTTGCATAGAGATGCAGGCGTAAGGGTTGCTTATCGGGCGGCGGCTGTGCTAACCTTCCAGACGGTTTTCGAGGGCTCTGCTCTCCGCCACGGAGGCCCATCGCCAGCAGAGCCATTTCCGTCATCGAAGGGCTATCTTTTAGGAACTTTAGTGGATGCCGCTCGTGCGACCCCCTCGCCACGGTCGCCATCGTGGATTCGCTTTTATCTCGCAAAGGAGATTAACGATTGAAGAACACGAGCCTCCCCCACCGTCTGATTAACGCCGCGCTGCTCGCGACGCTCGTCCTTCCCTCCGTCTCGCTCCAAGCCCAGCAGGGCAGCCAGCAATCATACCTCCGCGACATCCCGAGCGAAATCGAGCGCGAAGACCCGCGCGTGAAGAAGATCATGGAGGACGCCGAGAAGCACTTCCGCCTCGGCGAGCTGAACCTCAAAGATCAGAAGCGCCAGGCCGCGCGCGAGGAGTTCGACAAGGCGGTCGATGTCGTCCTCGAATCCGGGATGAACGTGCGCTCGAACCCGAAGCTTGAGCGCTACTACCTCGAACTCGTCGAGCGCGTCTACCGCTACGAAGTGCCGCAGGGCGTCCCCGCCCAGCGCCCGTCGGGCGACGGCGCGGCCTTCGTCACGGTCGCGCAGCAGGACGGCGGCACGCCGGCCCCCGTCCCGGTCGAGGTCGGCTTCGCCGAGCAGAAGTTCGAGCCGTCGCCGCTCGACACGCTCCGCACGCTCGAACTCGACAAGAAGGAGTCCGAGGTCTCGGCCGAGGACGTGGCGAAGCTTGAGACCGAGATCAAGAACTCGCTCGACTTCGACTTCAAGCCGCACCCGCTCGTCCAAGGCTACATCAACTACTACCAGGGCCGCGGCCGCGGGACGATGGAGACGGGCCTGCGCCGCTCGGGTCAGTTCGTCCCGAAGGCGCGCGAAATCTTCCGCAAGGTCGGCGTGCCCGAGGACATCGTCTGGCTGGGGCAGGTCGAGAGCTCCTGGCGCCAGCAGGCGCGTTCGTGGGCGGCGGCCTCGGGGCTGTGGCAGTTCATCCCCTCGACGGGGTCGCGCTTCGGTCTCCGGCAGACCGCCTACGTTGACGAGCGCAACGGCTTCGAGAAGCCGACCGAGGCTTCGGCGCGCTACCTGAAGTGGCTCCACAGCCGCTACAACAACTGGGAACTGGCGATGGCCGCCTACAACACGGGCGAGGGCAACATCGACCGCGCGATCGCGCGCGCCGGCGTCGCCGACTTCTGGGCCATCTACCCCTACATCGCGCAGGAGACGCGCAACTACGTCCCGAACATCCTCGCGGTCATCCTCATCGCGAAGAACCCCGAGAAGTACGGCTTCCGCAACGTCCAGCGGATGCCCGCGCTCGCCTACGACACGGTGAGCGTGCCGTCGGCGACGAGCCTCCACCTGATCGCTTCGCTCACCGACACGAGCGCCGACTACATCCGCAGCCTCAACCCCGAACTGCGCCGCGACATGACGCCGCCGGGCGAGCCGTTCCTGCTGAGGGTTCCGCCCAAGCGCGGGCACCAGTTGGTCGCGCTCCTGAAGCGCATCCCGGTCGAGCGCCGCAGCCAGATGGCGCGCGTCGTCCAGGCCGCGCCGGGCGAGAGCGTTGAGGCGGTGGCCGCGCGCACGGGCACGAGCGAGGCCGCGCTCAGGCAGTGGAACGCGGGCGTCGATCTCTCGAAGGGCGGCGCGCTGGTGGTGCCGGCGGGCGGCAACGTCGTCAAGACGCTCAAGTCCTACGAGCGCCCGAACAGCACGGCTCCGGCCGGCGCCGGGCTGGTGAGCTACACGGCGAAGGGCGGCGAGACGGTCGCGCAGATCGCGGCGCGCTACGGCGCGTCGGTCGCCGAGGTGGCCAAGCTTAACGGCGTCACCCCGGACGCGCCGCTCGCGCGCGGCCACCTGATCCGTGTGCCGCAGGGCAAGGCCGCGCCCGCGCAGACAGCGCCCGCGCGCCGCCGGTAAGGGTTAAAAAAGGCGCCCCCCTTCTGCGGGGAGGCGCGGTCAGTAAAACGGCGAGCGCGCTTTCGTCCACACCGAAAGCGCGCTCGTTCTACTTTTAAGCGAACGGCGCCCGCCAGCGCCTCACGACCTCAGAAGCTGGCACGCCTATGCTCTTCCGCACGCAGTCCGCCGCCGTCTACGGCATCGACGCCGACCTCGTAGACATCGAAGTCGATCTGACGCCCGCGCGCGGCGAGTCGGACGCGAACCCGCCGGTCACCATCGTCGGGTTGCCCGACGCGGCCGTCCGCGAGTCGCGCGAGCGCATCCGCGCCGCCGTCAACAACTCCGCGTACTTCTTTCCCTTCCACAAGACGACGATTAACCTCGCGCCCGCCGACGTGCGCAAGGAGGGCGCGAGCTTCGACCTCCCCATCGCGCTCGGCATCCTCGGCGCCAACGGCGACTTAGGCTCCGCCGAGGGTCTGTCGGACGTGCTCTCGCTCGGCGAACTCTCGCTCGACGGCCGCGTGCGCCCCGTCAGAGGCGCGCTCCCCGTGGCGCTTCGCGCGCGCGAGGCAGGCATCCGCAGCCTCATCCTGCCCGAGGAGAACGCGACCGAGGCGGCGGTCGTCTCGGGCGTTAACGTCTACGCCGCCTCGTCTCTGCGCGCGGCGGTCGAGTTGGTCGCCGCCTTGCGCGAGGGGACGGCGCCCGCGCCGCTGCGCTTCGACGAGGCGGCTCTGCTCGCGCGCGAGGCGCCCTACGAGGTGGACTTCCGCGAGGTGCGCGGGCAACTCGCCGTCAAGCGCGCGCTCGAAGTGGCGAGCGCCGGCTCGCACAACATTCTTCTCATCGGCCCGCCCGGCTCGGGGAAGACGATGCTGGCGAAGCGTCTGCCGACGATCCTCCCGCCCCTGGAGTTCGAGGCGGCGATTGAGTTGACGAGGATTCACTCGGTGGCAGGGCTGACGGGGCGCGCGGGCCTCGTCACGCGCCGGCCGTTCCGCTCGCCGCACCACACGATCAGCGACGCCGGCCTCATCGGCGGCGGCACCGTGCCGCGACCGGGCGAGGTCTCTCTGGCGCACCACGGCGTGCTCTTTCTAGACGAGCTGCCCGAGTTCGACCGCTCGGTCTTGGAAGTTCTGCGACAGCCGCTCGAAGACGGGCGCGTGACCATCAGCCGCGCGTCGATGACGACGACCTTCCCGGCCTCCTTCATGCTCGCCGCCGCGATGAACCCCTGCGCCTGCGGCTTCTATAACGACCCCGTGCGCGAGTGCCGCTGCACGCCGCTCCAGATTCAGCGGTACGTCGGCCGCGTCTCGGGCCCGCTGCTCGACCGCATCGACATCCACGTTGACGTGCCGGCCGTCCGCTTCAAGGAACTCTCCGACCGCGGCGCGCCCGAGGGCGAAGACTCCGAAGCGGTGCGCGCGCGCGTCGTCGCCGCACGCGAACGCCAGCGCGAGCGCTTCCGCGGGAGCCGCGTCTTCGCCAACGCGCAGATGCCCCCGCGCCTCATCCGCCGCCACTGTCGGCTCGACGCCGAAGGCGAGCGCCTGTTGGAGCAGGCGATGACGCGGCAGGGACTCTCCGCGCGCGCCTACGACCGGATACTGAAGGTCAGCCGCACCATCGCCGACCTCGCCGCCTCCCACGACATACGCCCCGCGCACGTCGCCGAGGCCGTCGGCTACCGCTCGCTCGACCGCACTTACTGGACCTGAAGGGATGTCAGGTCAGCCGTTATATGCGACGGCGTATGCGACGTTGCAACGCCTGGCGGCAAAATCAAGATGTATGTTAAAAAGTATGGGAAGGTGAAAAGATGGGTAAATTAATTGCCTTTGGTTGGTACGGCGGCAAGTACAGCCACCTTGACTGGCTCCTGCCGTTATTACCGAAGACTACACATTACTGCGAACCGTTCGGCGGTTCGGCCGCCGTATTAATCAACCGCGAACCTTCACCAATCGAAACATATAATGACGTACACGGTGAAGTGGTTAATTTCTTTCGCGTGCTTCGGGAGCAGGGGGAGGCCTTAACAAAAGTTATTGGCTTAACACCTTTCTCTCGCGAAGAATTTGAAAAAGCCATTGCCGAGCCGGCGGCCGACCTGTCCGAGTTGGAAAGGGCGCGGCGATTCTACGTCCTCGCCCGTCAGGTGCGAACAGGGCTGGCTCAAAAGGCAAGTTCCGGGAGGTGGGCGCATTGCAAGTTAACTAGCCGAGCCGGTATGGCCGGCGCGGTGTCGCGCTGGCTCGGCGCAGTCGAAGACCTGCCCCTCATCGCGCAAAGGTTATTGCGGGTGCAAATTGAACACGCCCCGGCCGTCGAAGTCATCCGGCGCTACGACAGCGAAGAGACGCTCTTCTACTGCGACCCGCCCTACCCGCACGAGTCTCGGACGGACGTTAACGCCTACGCCAACGAGATGACGAACGAGCACCACAGGGAGCTCGCCGACGTGCTCAGGAGCGTAAAAGGGAAGGTCGCTCTTTCGGGCTACGACTGCGCGCTGATGGATGAGCTTTACGGCGATTGGCCGCGTATCGAGTCCGAAGAAAAAATCATTCACTCCGTGAAGACGACGCGTAAGGAAGTTCTCTGGATTAACTACGAGCTGGAGGGAAAGGTCGGATGCCCACCAAGCGCCTCGCAAGAGTCCCGCCGGCAAGCGTCCTTGCTTTAGCGTACGACCGGGCCGCGGCGAGCCTGAGCAACCCTTTGTTGAGAAGTCCCGAGGCCGTAGCCGATATCGAGTTTATCTGCCGCTGCTCTAATCAGGCCGGGACGCGTTTCTTGATGGCCTGTCTCGTGGCTCATCTCTCGGACCCTGCGCTAGACATTCGCAAGCCGTATACGGAGATCGGGGGCGCCGGCATCTACTCGGGCCGTTACTACGACGAGACGTTCGTCGCGCCTTTCGCTTTCGCGCACGGACTACCCCTCAACGCGACGAGCGCCTTTCTCACGCCCGCTTTCAGGACTAACACGGCGATAATAGAGCCGGGCGTTCAACTCATCGGCCGCCCCAGAGCGCTTTACGACATCATCGTCAAACTTATAACGGCGATCCACGACGGCCCGCTCGCGGCCGGGGACGTTTTGGCCGAGGTTATTCGCTGGCTGCTGGTCATCAAGGAAGAGAGACGGCAGCGCGTCGAGACCCTCTCTGCCACGCTCAAAGCAACGGCGGACGATTCGGCCATGCCGGCCGAAAGTATCGTCACCTTGGTACGGCAGCACATGGCGCTGCCCAGGTCGTCGCGCCTGCCGGTGCTAGTCGTGGCCGCGGCCTACCACGCTGCTCAAGACCACTTGGGCGAGCACCACCTGCCGCTGCGCGGGCACAACGCCGCCGACAAACAGACCGGGGCGCTCGGCGACGTTGAGATCGCCATGAAGGATGGCCGGGACGTTGTGACCGCATACGAGATGAAGGCGAAGCGCGTCGCGCGCGAAGACATAGACATCGCCGTGCAGAAGCTCGCCACCTCATCTCGGAGGGCGGATAATTACATCTTCGTCACGACGGAGAGGATTGAGGAGGATGTGCGGGAGTACGCCGCGGCGATGCACGCCCGGACGGGCGTCGAGTTCGTCATCCTCGACTGTCTCGGCTTTCTACGACACTTCCTGCACCTGTTCTACCGCCTCCGTATGCGGTTCCTCGAAGCCTATCAGGCGTTGGTAATGGGCGAGCCTGATAGCGCGGTCAACCCCGCGTTGAAGGAAGCGTTTCTGGCGCTGCGGGTCGCAACGGAGACGGGCGTCTCTCAGCGGCTCGACGCACAAGAGTAGCGCCCCCGCCCTCACTTTTGTATCAACCCACCCGTTTTTGAATCAAACGAAACTTTTGCACCGATGCCGCTCGGAGAGGATACGAGTTGTCAGGAAAAGTCGCGGGTGCCGGTGATGGGAATCCTTCGGGGGACGGGCGCGGGTGTCAGGAGACGAAGGTGAGGTAGATGCGCGCCTTCTGGCGGAGGAAGACGAGGACGGGGGCCGCGTCGCCGAGCCGCATGGCCTCGGTGATGTCGGTCGGCGCCTCGTACTTGTTCTTAAGACACTTGTAGGCTTCGAGCCACTCTTTGGGGTTGGCCGCCGTCCCGCCCGCGAGCGCGCCCCAGACGCGGTACACGTCGGCGTAAGCCTGGACTGAAAGGCGGAAGGCGGTCTTCTTCCGGCACTCGGGAAGGTCGAGCAGCGTCTTGTTCACCGTCGGGAGCGCGAGCAGGAGCCGCGCCTTGTACTCGTGCCGCTTGATCTGCGGGGCGCAGACGACGCCGCCCCCGGCGTCGAGGAACGCGGCGTCAACGTTCTTGAGCGCCTCGACGCCCGCCTTGATCGACTTCGCCTGCCCGAGCGAGAGGGCGAAGCTGCCCTCGTTCTCACCGTCCAGCCCGCTGTAGCGGACGCCGAAGCCGACGCCGGGGAACTGGTTCGTCACCTCGCCCCACACCTTGACCCACTCGCCGGTGTGCAGCTCGATCTCAAGTCTAATCAGCTCGCGCAGCGTCGTCGGGCTCTCGGAGAGGATGAAGCAGCCGCCGGCGCTGATGTCGCTCAGCGTCCCCTCGTAGAAGCCGAGCAGCCCCTCCCAGCGCGCCTTGAGGTAGATGTTGATGCGCTCGTGCTGCCGGCGCTCGATGGGCGAGAGGGCGTCGGCTTCGACGAAGATGATCTCGGCTTCCGCGAATTCGGTCTCGGCGTTGACGGTGTCGGCCGCGGTAGACATTGGTATCTTTTGAAACCCCGCTTTCTAGTCTTCGCTCGCCGGCGGCGCCTCGTTCCTCAGCACCTCGCGCATCCCGACGTGGTGGATGAGCGTCGAGAGGTACTGCGAGAACTCGTGGAGGACGTGCTCGAACTCCTCCATCTCCTCGAAGGCGCGCTTCACGTCGTCCACGTAGCGGCCGAACTCGCCCCAGTCCTTGTACATGAGGAAGTGCATCGTCTCCTCGCGGAAGTACTCCATGTGGCGGACGAGCGAGTGCTTGAGCAGGATGCCGTTCGAGCGCTCGGCGGCGCGCACCTTCTGCCGCAGGGAGTTCAGCTCGCGGTAGAGGGTGAATGAGTTTTCGACCTTGGCGCGATAGTCCTCGAAGAGCTGCGGCCCCGTGACGCCGGGCGAGAAGGCTTGCGCCAGCGTGATGGCCGTCTGCTGGAGGCAGTTGTGCAGCAGCCCCCACGCGCGGCTGAGGTCGGCGCGCGAGTAGGCGGCGCCCGCGTCGGCGTTGATGCCGGCGAACTCCTGCCGGAAGACCTTCGCCAGCTCGTGCCCGATGACGAAGCGCATCCCGTCGAGCACGTCCCTCAAGTCGCGGTCGAGTTGAGCGTCGCCCGAGACGGTCTCTGTGATGTGCGAGAGGAGCGACGCGGTCTGCGCGCGCACGTCCTCGAAGAGGAAGGCGACCCTGACCGCCTGCGGCCGGGTCAGCGCCTTCTCGATGACGCCGAGCGTGTCGAGCACCCTCAGCAAACGCGCGAAGGTCGAGCCGACCAGCTCGCGCAAAGGCGCGGGCTCGACGCGCGCGACGATCTTTGCGATGGCCGTGTGGAACTGCGAAGCCGGCTCCGCCTTCGCTACCGGCGCCGCCGTCGCGGGAGCGTCGGCCGCCGTCGCTTCAGTCAAATCAGAAGACGGTGTCGCTTCCGCAACCGGCGCGGCCGTCTGCGTAGTCGCGGCGGCGGCCGGCGCGGCTTCGGGGATTGTGGTCGTGGACGCGGGTGTGCGGCCCGTCTCCTCGGCGGCGGCGGCGGGCGTCTCGGCGCAGGCGGGCGGGTACGACCAGTAAATCTCTTCGAGGTCGATCTCGATCTCCTGCTCGTTGTCGGTTGCGTCTTTCACACGGGTCGGCGTCTCGGAGGGGTCGCGTCGCTCCTTCGCGGCTTACGGGTATGCCCGCGGCGCGGCCCGCACTTGCTGGGCCGCGCCGCGGACGCGGGCGAGGTCGGGTGTACGCCCGGTGTCAGGCTACTTCGTCTCGGAGAGCGCCGCGATGTAGCAGCCGCGCGCGGTGGCTGCGAGCGGGTCGGCCGCCATCCTCACCTCGGAGAGCGAGATGGGGAACTCGCCGTCGGCGCGCAACAGCGATTCAAACTTCTGGAGGAACCCCGCGGGCTTCGCCGTCCCGCCCGCGAGCACGACCGACATCGGGCGGTCTACCTTCGGGAGCTGACCCGAGCGCGCGAACTCCGCGCGCAGGCGGTCGATGAGCGTCCGCATCACGTCCTCGTAGAAGATGTGGAGCGCGCCGGTCATCTCGTCCTTCGGCGCGCGCGAGAGGTCGAGCTTCTCCTCCTTGAAGAGCCTGACCTTCGTCGAGTTGCGCTCGCCCATCACCTCGGCCACGTTGCGGTCGATGTAGTCGCCGCCCTTCGGCACGCTGAAGGTGATCATCGGCATCGACATGAACGAGACCGAGACGTTGCACATCCCGCCGCCGAAACTGATGCCGATGCCGGTGAAGTTCTCGTCCTGCAACTCGGAGAAGACGACGGCCTGCCCTTCGTTGATCGCCTTGACGTTGTAGCCGAGCGACTGGAGGAACTGCTTGAGCACCGCCTCGTGGTAGACGAGGTTGCCGTTGACGCCCTCGCCCTTGCCCGGCGCGCTGAAGCAGAGCACCTCGCCGCGCTTGGCGCGCGGCACCATCAACTGGATGATGCGCTGGATCATGTGGTTGCTGTTCTCCTCCTGCGGGTTCAGGAGGCCCGTGCACATCGGGCGGCGCGCGTCGGTGTCGAGGAAGCTGGCGAAGAACTCGGAGTCGTTGCCGTAGACGTAGAGGTTCTTGCAGTTGCGCTCGTAGACCATCCCGCGCTGACGGAGCATGTTCTCGGCCATCTCGGAAACGGGCACGGGGACGAAGGCGTTGAGCTGCGAGCGGCGGCGCTCGCCGTCGGGGCCGTCGGCGACGACGATGCGGCTCGTCCCGATGTCGAGCCCGACGGGGCCGCTCTTGGCCTCAACTTCCGTCTTCGTTCCTGCGGGGGCCTGATTTTTCTCTTCCATGTTCATCTCCTCAGATGGTTTTAAATTTTTTTTGGGACGGTCTGTCGTCTGTCGAAAGACTGTCGGTGAGACTTGCGGGCGGCGGGGAACCGCCGTCGGGCTTGAAGGCTTGCAATGCGCGTGCCCTTTCTGGAAGCGGGGTGGGCGACTTCCAGAAATCCACTCACACAACTTTCAGGATTCGGGACCGGCCTCTTCCGAAGCGTCCCGCGCGCCCGCCCCTGCGCCGCGCAGCAGGGCGCGCTGCGCGCCCATCCTCTCGCGGTAGAGCAGGCGCATCCGCCGGCGCAGGTCTTCGGCGTCCACGCCCTGACCTTCGGCGCGCCGCGCGAACTCGCCCTCGGCTGCGCCCACGCCCGGCCAGACGCTCCCGCCGACCTGCGCGAGGATGTCCGCGTCGTAGACGAACCCCAGTTCGGCCACGCTCGCCGGCGCGACCGCGTACTTGTCTGAAAGCCCCATCGCATCGAAGGGGAAGCCGCGCGCCCAGTCGTGGTGGAAGAGAATGCGGCCGTTCGACGGGTTGACCGAGACGAGGCCGTGCGCGGTGCAGTTGGCGTCGCTGATCTGGTGGCGGCTGCGAAGTATCTGCGTCAACAGACGGCCGGCCAAGACCTGCGCCTCGGTCAACTGTTCGCCGCCCTCGCCCACGTCTGCCTTCGTCTCGAAGGCGACGCCTAAGAAGCTCTCGTTGAGGCCGAAGTAGGTCACGCCGCCGTCAGACCAGACCGAGTTCCCGGCGTGGAAGGCCGCGTCCTCGTCGCGCACGACGCGGTAGACCTGGCCGAAGCGGTCGATGACGTAGTTGTAGGACTTGTGCTCGCGGACGTAGGCCAGAAGGTTCTTCGAGCGGTACTCGATTGAGCCGCTGTTGTCTTCGACGAAGGGGACGAGGTCGCTCTCCGACGTGTGGTAGACGATGCCGACGGGCGCCGACTGCGCCTCGCCACGGCCCCCTTTGTCGCCGCGCTCGAAGGCGAAGAAGCGGCGCGGGCGGTTGGCGGTCTCGTAGGTGTTGATGATGCGCGCGCCGTTGCTGTAGCGCTCGAAGCCCTCACCCTGCTCCACCATCCAGACCTTCTCCGGCTGGTACGACGGAAGGCTCCCGGCGAGGCCCGGCGCCGCCGACGACTTCTCGCCCGCGTAGACGCGCTCGACGATCTTGTAGCGCCCGGCCAAGTACTGATTGGCGCGCCCCACTGTCCACGCCGCGCCCTTGTACCCGACGAAGCAGAGCGCGACGGCCGCGACGGCCGCGAGAGCGTAGACCGCGCGGCGGTACTCGTAGCAGCGGTAGAGCACGCGCGCCGAGAGCGGCGCCTTTTTGTGTAAGCTGAGCAGCCCGCTCTTGCCGCCCGAGTCCGAGGGGAGCAGGCGCGCGACCTCGCGGAAGACGAGGCCGTAGAGCGAGAGGTTCAAAAGTCGCTCGAAAAGGCCGAATTTCCGCAGAAATTTCCAGCGCGCGGCGTAGCCTTCGAGGCGCGCGTTGCGCTCGGCCTGGAGCGCGAGCGTGTTGTTGAGGAAGCGCAGCCGCACCTCCGGGCGCGCGAAGAAACGCGCGTAGCCCTCGATGAGCTTGAAGTGTGAAGTGGCCGCCTCGAACTGCGAAGACGAGGCTTCCCCGCGGCGCGCCTCGTCGCTCATCCTGTGTTGGGTCAGGGCTGGAAACATCTGCGCAACTTGAGGGAGATTCCTGAAGGGGCGTTTGTTACGGCGACCGTTACTGCAACGGCGCGACGATGGCGCCGGACGCGGCGCCCTTCGCGCGCAGTTGCGCGACGGTCTTCGACGCCTCGGCGCGTTCGGCGAAGCGGCCGACCTGCACCCTGTACCAGGTGCCGCGGCCGGGCAGCTCGGCCGTGGTCGCGCGCGACTCGAACCCGGCGGCGCGAAGGCGCGAGACGTGCTCGTTGGCCTCCGACCGGCTGTTGTAGGAGCCGGCCTGGACGGTGAACTTGGCCCCCGCGCTTTCGGCCGGCGCGGGCTGTTCGGCCTGCGCCTTCTCGACCGGCTTCGCCGCGGCGGGCGCGGGCTGTTCGGCCGGGGCCGGGGCGGGAACGTTATTCGGGTTGGCGACGACGGGGGCCGCGGCGGGCGTCGCCACGTCGGGCGAGTTGGCGGCGGACGTCTTCGGCCCAGAGGCTTCGGGCTTGGGGATGGGCTTCACGGCGCGCGCGTCGTTCTGTTTCGAGGCGAGACGGCCGGCGGAGGCGGCGGCGTCGCCCTTCATCCAACCCAGCGCCAACACGAGGGCGCCGCAGACGACGGTCGTGAAGAGCAGCCACGCGGGCGCCATCCTCAACAACCGCACGCCTACCGCGAACGGGTCGGGCGCGGTAATTTTGGGCGCGGGCGTCGGGGCGGCGGGGCGCGCCGGGGCGGGCTGCGGCGCGACTTCGAGCGGTGTGACTTCGAGCAGCGGCGCGGCTTCGACCGGCGCGAGTTCGAGCGGCTGAACCGGCAACGCGTCATAGAAGAAGGGCGTCGGCGCGCTCTCAAGGAGGAGGGGCGGCGCGCTCTCAAGCGAGAGGATGGGCGCGGCCTCGAAGGGGGCCGTCTCTTCGACGGCGGCGGGGGCGTGTGTGTCTTCGTGGGTGGTCATAGTGTGCCGGGCGTCTTCGCCTGTGGTCTCGGGCCGGGCTGAGAAGGAGTCGGGGGACGCACCCGTGCGTCTACACTTCAAGCTTTTGACTACAAGCGGCATGCCGCCCGGCGGGTTTGCGTTAGGTCTGCGCGA
The DNA here is from genome assembly GCA_036388915.1 of Pyrinomonadaceae bacterium. Taxonomy (GTDB): domain Bacteria; phylum Acidobacteriota; class Blastocatellia; order Pyrinomonadales; family Pyrinomonadaceae; genus QHXN01. The sequence goes on along the minus strand of DASVQX010000026.1, from coordinate 5,737 downwards.
CGCGGCGCGCGACTGGCCGGGGGCGGGATTTTTTCTTCGGTCGTCCCGACATCGCGTCGCGCGCGGCGCGGCGGCGGCGTCCGGTGACGCGGTTTGTCACACGCGCCCTGCCGTGTTTTGTCACAAGCGACGGATTCCGTTACCCGTCCGAACCGCGCCCGAACGAAAATCCGCCGCGCGGCGCGCCCCGACGGCGACGGCAATGAGCGACAGCGGGCATAAGGCTTGCTTATGTGGGCGGGGTTTTTCTACCCGCCGCTCGCCGACCCGACGCCGATTCGAGACTTCTGACAGGGAGCCGAAACCCTTCCACCTCGCCCTTCATTTTGCCCAGCCGGCACGTCCCCACGGCGGCCGGAAAGCCGAGATGACTCACAGATGATTCTGACCTACACGAAGCGGCCGTCGCGCGCCTACGTGCTCGCGGCCGTCGCCATCGGGCTGGCGGCGCTGGCCGTCTCGCTCCCCGCCTCGGCGCGTCTGCTGTCGGAGGCGCGCTACCTCCTGCTCGCCTTCTGCGCGCTCACCGTCGGGACGCGTCTCTACCTCAAAGTCCCCTACGCCGCCGACGCCGTCCCCGCCTCGGCCGGCTTCGTGCTGCTCGCCGCGCTGCTCTACGGCTTCCCGGCGGCCGTGCCGCTCGCCGCCGCCGCGGCCGTCGTCTCGTCGCTCAGGCTCTCGCGCAAAGGAGCGGCGCTGTTCTACGACTCGGCGCCCGCCGCCGCCGCGACCGCGCTTGCGGGCTTCGCGTTGGCGGGACTGACCGGCGCCGCGCCGCCGCACGTCTCCCCTTACACGGCGGCGCTCGCCGCGCTCGTCTTCTCCTTCGCGCAGGCCGCGACGGAGTCGGCGCAGCTCACGGCCTACGGCCGGGGCGGCACGGCCCCGCGCCCCTGGCCGCGCGCCTACTTCGACGCGCTCGCGTGGAGCTTCACCGTCTACCTTCTGACCTCGGGCGTCGCCGTGCTGGCGGCGCAGGCGCCGGCCGGCCCTGCGCTCGACGTGCTGATCGGGCTTACGGCCGCTTACTCCGCCGTGGACGCGCTCTACCACGCGCACCGCTCGGGCGCGGCGACGCCGCACGCGTGGCCGCCGGGCGCGGGGCTGGCGCGCTTCGCGGCGACGCACGCCTTCGGCGCGGCCTTCGAGCACGCGGCCATCGGCATGGCGATTCTTTCGGCGAAGGGCAAGCTCCTGTGGGTCAACCGCTCGCTCAGCGCCTTCCTCGGCTACACCGAGTCGGAGCTGATGTCGGCGAGCCTGAAGTCGATCACGCACAAGGACGACCTCGGGCCGGCGCTCGGCGCTTTGAAGAGCATGCTCCGGCAGCGCTCGGACTTTCTCCAGACCGAGGTGCGCCACCAGCGGCGCGGCGGCGACCACGTCTGGTCGCTCTGGAACGTCGCGCGCTTCCAGGACCCGAGCGACGACGAGACCTACCTCGTCCTTCAGCTTCAGGACATCACGCAGCGCAAGCAGTCCGAGGAGCGGCTGCGCCACGACGCCTTCCACGACCCTCTGACGGGGCTGCCGAACCGCGCGCTCTTCACCGACCACGTCAAGCTCACCATCGCGCGCGCCAAGCGCGTCGCCACCCGCCGCTTCGCCGTCCTCTTCTGCGACCTCGACCGCTTCAAGGTCATCAACGACTCGCTCGGCCACGTCGCGGGCGACCAGCTCCTCGTCGAAGTCGCGCGGCGCCTTGAGCGCTGCCTGCGCGAGGGCGACACGGTCGCGCGCGTCGGCGGCGACGAGTTCACCATCCTGCTCGACGACCTGGCGACCGAGTCGGAGGCGGTCGTCGTCGCCGAGCGCATCCAGAAGGAGGTCGGGGCGGCCATCGTTTTGAGCGGCCGCGAGGTCTTCACCACGATGAGCATCGGCGTGGCCGCCGGCACCGGCTCCTACTCCGACCCCGAGGACATCCTGCGCGACGCCGACACCGCGATGTACCGCGCGAAGTCTCTGGGCAAGGCGCGCCACGTCGTCTTCGACCACAGCATGCACGCCTCGGCCGTCAACCTTCTTCAGATAGAGACGGACTTGAGGAAGGCTCTGGAGAAGGAGCAGTTCTACCTGCTCTACCAGCCCATCGTCTCGCTCGACAACTTCAAGCTCTGCGGGTTCGAGGCGCTGGTGCGCTGGCACCACCCGGAGCGCGGCCTCATCTCGCCGCTCGACTTCATCCCCATCGCGGAGGAGACGGGGCAGATCATCCAGCTCGGCGAGTGGGCGCTGCTTGAGGCGTGCCGCCAGATGCGCGAGTGGCAGGAGAAGTTCCCGCAGGCGTCGCCCTTCTTCATGAGCGTCAACCTCTCCGCCAAGCAGTTCAACCACATGATGCTCAGCGCGCAGGTGGACGACGTGCTCCGGCGGACGGGTCTGAACCCGCGACAGCTCAAGCTCGAAATCACCGAGGGCGCCGTCATGGACAACATCGACGCCGCCACCGAGATGCTCCGGCAGTTGCGCGACCTCGGCGTCCAACTCGCCATCGACGACTTCGGCACCGGCTACTCGTCGCTCTCCTACCTCCACCGGTTCCCCATCGACACGCTCAAGATCGACCGCTCGTTCGTGATGCGGATGGCGAACAACACCGAGAACATCGAGATCGTCCGCACCATCGTCATGCTCGCGCAGGTCCTGGGGATGGACGTGGTGGCCGAGGGCGTCGAGACCAAGGATCAGCTCAAGATTCTGCGCGACCTGCGCTGCGAGTACGGGCAGGGCTACTACTTCTCGCGGCCTTCGAGCGCGTCGGACGCCGAGAAGATCATCGTCGAGACCAACGAGAAGGTGCGCAAGCTCCACATGCCCGAGAAGCCGCGCGCGCAGGAGCCCGTCCCCAACACGACCGTCAAGACCGTCAGGCTCGTCCCCTCCGATTAGCCGCAGGCCCGCACGGCGGGCCGCAAAGGTTACGAACGCCATGATTGAAGTCAAAGAAAAGACGCGATTCCTCTCCGAACTCTCCTGCGCCTTCGGGCCGACGCCGGACGCCCCGCGCAGCGGCACCATCACGAGCATCGGGCTGCGCGAGTGCTTCGTGAAGACGAAGGCGATTGTCATCGAGGGGCAAGACCTTTTCGTGAGGGTCTGGATGCCGGACAACCGCTGGCTGCGCCTGAGCGGCCGCGTGAAGTACCACATGAGCGGCGTCGGCTTCGGCGTCATCTTCCACGAACTGCCCGAGGAGCAGACGCGCGACCTCGCCGGCCTCATCGACCTCCTCCGCCTCCGCCACCTCGCCGAGTCGAGGGCGTCGAGGGCGGCCGACGAAGAGTAAGCCGTCGTAAACAGAACCGCGAGCGGTGGCGGGCGGGCCCGTGTGACATCAAGGATGCTTCTGATGTCAGACGCACCCGCCCGCCACCGCTCGCGGTTCTGTTTTCCAACCCGCCGTGCCACAATGTCGGCAAAGGCGAAACGAAGTCGGATGAGTGATTCCGTTAAGAGTGGGGCGGCGGCGCCCGCGCCGAAGGTGCTCTCGGTCGAGGGGCTGCGCAAGACTTACGGCGCGACGGCCGCGGTCGCCGACGTGACGTTCGACGTGCGCCGGGGCGAGATCGTCGGCCTGCTCGGGCCGAACGGGGCGGGGAAGACGACGACCATCAACATGATCCTCGGCGTGCTCGCGCCGACGGCCGGCGCCGTCTTCGTCGAGGGCATCGACGTGGCCCGCGAGCGCTCGCGCGCGCTCGGCCGCACGAACTTCGCCGCCGTCTACGCCCCGCTCCCCGGCAACCTCACCGTCGCGCAGAGCCTCCGCATCTTCGGCATGATCTACGGCGTCGCGCGGCTGCGGGTCAGGGTGGAAGAGCTGCTCGAAGAGTTCGACCTCCTCCCTTTTCGCGACACGAAGTGCGGCGTGCTCTCCTCGGGCGAGCAGACGCGCGTCGCGCTCGCCAAGGCGATGCTCAACCGCCCGCGCCTCCTGCTGCTCGACGAGCCGACGGCCTCGCTCGACCCCTCGACGGCGCAGGAGATACGCGCGCGGATGCGTGCGTTCGCCGACGGCGGCGAGGCCGGCGTGCTCTGGACTTCGCACAACATGTACGAGGTCGAGGAGGTCTGCGACCGCGTGCTCTTCCTCTCGAAGGGGCGCATCCTGCTCGAAGGCGACCCGCGCGCCCTGCCGCGCGAGCACGGGCGCGAGACGCTCGAAGAGCTTTTCATCACCGTGGCGCGCGAGCCGCTGTCGCTCGGGCTGGGCGGGGGCGTATGAACGCGCGGCGGGCGGCGGCGGTCTTCGTCAGACAAATCTACCTGATGCGCGGCAGCGCGGCGCGGCTGCTGCCGCTCTTCGCGTGGGTCGCGGTGGACATCATCCTCTGGGGCTTCATCACGCGCTACCTCAACACGGTCGCCGCGTCGGGCTTCGACTTCGTCACGGCGCTCTTGGGCGCGGTGCTCCTCTGGGACTTCTTCACGCGCGTGCTGCACGGGGTGACGACCGCCTTCCTCGAAGACGTCTGGTCGCGCAACTTCCTCAACTTCTTCGCCTCGCCGCTCAAAATCTCCGAGTACCTCGCCGGGCTCGTGATGTCGAGCGTCGCCACGAGCGCCGTCGGGCTGGCGGTGATGCTCGCGCTGGCGCTCGCCGTCTTCGGCCTCTCGTTCGCGGCCTACGGGGTGATGCTCGCGCCGTTCGTGCTCGTGCTCTTCCTGACGGGCGTCGCGCTCGGCATCGTCGGCGCCTCGGTGGTGCTCAGGTTCGGCCCCGCCTCGGAGTGGTTCGTGTGGCCGCTGCCGGCGCTCATCTCGCCGTTCGCGGGCGTCTTCTACCCGCTCTCGACGCTGCCCGGCTGGATGCGCGGCCTGGCGCGGCTGCTCCCGCCGTCGTACGTCTTCGAGGGGATGCGCGCGATCCTGTCAGGCGGCGCGGCCTCCTGGGCGTCGCTCGGTTGGGGCGCGCTGCTGGCGTGCTTTTACGTCCTGCTCGCCTGCTGGCTCTTCGCGCGCGTCCACCGCCACGCGGTGCGCACCGGCCTCATCGCGCGTTACAGCGCCGAGAGCGTCGGCTGAGGCGGCCGGCCCGGCCGGCCGCGGGCGTGGCCGGGCGGGCGCGTGTGCTAGAATCCGGGCGGTCGGCCGCGCCGGGGTCAAATCTCGGGCGCGCGCGCCCCGCCGGAAAACGTTGATTTCAGGCACTTAGGGCAACGACGCGCGGCGCGCCCCGCATCACAGTCGCGTATAGACCCGGCGGACAGGGCCTCCAGACGTACGCGGCGGGCCGCACGCGGGCCGGGGAAGCTTTTCAAACTCGACAAAAGGCGGGCGCGTCACTGTGACGTTCAAAGCGGAGAGTTGTGAGTTGATGACGGGCGACCTTCTGCTGGGGCGGACGTTCGGAGACGTGACGACACCCGAGTTCGAGAGAGAGAGTGCGAGCGACTACGAGCTGACGCGCGCCGCGTCGTCGGGCGACATGCCGGCGTTCGAGGAGCTGTACTCGCGGCACTCGCGCCGCGTCTACTCCCTGTGCCTGCGGATGACGGCCAACACGGCCGAGGCCGAGGACCTGGCGCAGGAGGTCTTCATCCAGCTCTACCGCAAGGCGGGGAGTTTCCGCGGCGAGTCGGCCTTCACCACGTGGCTCCACCGGCTGACGGTCAACCAGGTGCTGATGCACTTCCGGCGGCGCGGGGTGAGGATGGAGCAGGTGACGGAGGACGGCGAGAGTCCGCAGCAGGTCGTGGCCGGCACGGAAGACCCGAGCCAGATGCCGGTGGTG
>DASVQX010000025.1:0-118907 GCA_036388915.1 Pyrinomonadaceae bacterium | reverse complement strand
GAAGACGGGTCGCACGCGACGCACGCGCGTTCCCGCGCCGCGCGGGCCAGCGCCGAGAGTCAGCCGCGAGCGATGAAATCAAGCACAGCAGCCAGCCGCACAGCACGGCAGCGGCGCTCCTTCGAGGAGCGTCTCGCCGCGCGGCGCAACAAAGCCGTCGAGGACGCCAAGTTCCGCGCGCGACAGGCGCACGGCAAGATACGCCGCTTCGTCCGCGTCAGCTTCAAGCGCGACGAGGTGATCGAGGCTTTAAGCTTGCGCCGCGGCGACTGCAACCGCTGCGGCGCCTGCTGCGAGATACTCTACAAGTGCCCCTTCCTCAAGAAGCACGGCGACGGCACGACGACCTGCGGCATCTACGAAGACCGCCCCACGCAGTGCCGCCTCTTCCCCATCGACCGCCGGGACCTTAACGAGGTGCGCGGCACTTGCAGCTTCTACTTCATCGAGAAGCCGATCAAGCTGGAACGGGCGAGCTGAAAGGTAGATGTCAAGAGTCATCGTCGTAATCGGCGCGCAGTGGGGCGACGAGGGCAAGGGTAAGATCGTCGATCTCCTGGCCGAGCGCTTCGACGTGGTCGCGCGCTATCAGGGCGGCCACAACGCCGGGCACTCGGTGAAGGTCGGCGACAAGTCCTACGCGCTGCACCTCATCCCGTCGGGCATCATCCATCCGGGCAAGACCTGCGTGCTCGGCAACGGGATGGTCATCGACCCCATCGCCTTCTTCGCCGAGGCCGACCGCCTCGCCGCGCAGGGACTTTCCGTCACGCCCGAGCGCGTCAAAGTCAGCTCGCGCGCGCACCTGATACTTCCCTACCACCGCGCGCTCGACCACACCAGCGAGGAGCGTCTGGGGAACGAGAAGGTCGGGACGACTCTGCGCGGCATCGGCCCCGCCTACGAGGACAAGGCCGGCCGGCGCGGCATCCGCGTCGCCGACGCGATGAACGCGGACGTGCTCCGCTCGCGCATCGAGCGCAACATCGCGGACGCCAACCTCATCATCCGCGAGTACCGCGGCACCGAACTCAAGCCCGACGAGGTCTTCAAAGAGATTGCCCCGCTCGCCGAGCGCATGCAGGCGTTCGTCACCGACACCACGCACTTCATCAACCGCGCCGTCCGCGAGGGCCAAAGCGTCCTCGTCGAAGGCGCGCAGGCCACGCTCTTAGACGTTGACCACGGCACTTACCCCTTCGTCACCTCTTCGAGCACGACTTCGGGCGGCGTCTGCGCGGGGCTGGGGCTGGCGCCGCAGAAGATAAACGGCGTGCTCGGCATCGTCCGCACCTACTCGACGCGCGTCGGCGAAGGCCCCTTCCCGACCGAGATGCTCGCGGGCGAGGACGAGATCGGCCAACTCATCCGCGAGCGCGGCCACGAGTACGGCGTCTCGACGGGGCGGCCGCGCCGCTGCGGCTGGTTCGACGCCTTCGCCACGCGCTACGCCGCCGAGATCAACGGCTTCGACACGGTCGCGCTCACCAAGCTCGACATCCTCGACGCGCTCGACGAGATCAAGGTCTGCGTCGGATACCGTCGCGGCGGACAGCCCTGCGAGTCCTTCCCCGCCGTCTCGCAGGAGCTGCGCGAGGTCGAGCCCGTCTACGAGACTCTGCCCGGCTGGCGCAGCCCGACCGAGGGCATGACCGAGCTGGAAGAGTTGCCGCGCGCGGCGCGCGACTACGTCGATTTCATCTCCGAGCGGATCGGCGTGCCCGTCGGCCTCGTCTCCACGGGCCCCGAGCGCAGCCAGACCATCCTCGTCCGCGACTCGGCGCTCGCGCGCTGGCTCGAACCCTGAGGCGGGCGCTGACTCGATTCTCGACGTGAAAAGAGGGCGCAGAAAGCTCGAACGCGTGCCGACCTCACTCCCCGTCGAGTGGGGGCTGACGCCCAAGTACGAGCACCACGGCAAGATCACCTCCCTGAGCAGCGGCGGGTGCCTGCTTGAGACCGGCGCCGTCCAGCCCCTCTTCGGCAAGACGCTCCACATCCGCGTCCCGCTCCCCGAGCGCGACTGGTGGGAGGTGCGCGGCGAGGTGCTCTACTACCTCCGCGACACCGGCTTCGGCGTCGAGTTCTCCGCCCTCGCCGACGAAGACGCCGCCACGCTCCGCCGCCTCATGCAACACCACCTCGAACACCCGCCCGACGCCGCCGAGGAATGAGTTTGAATAATCGCCGGCCGCTCACTATAATCACCCACGCGCGGGCCGATAGCTCAGTTGGTAGAGCAGCTGGCTTTTAACCAGCGGGTCGCAGGTTCGAGTCCTGCTCGGCTCATCGATTGGATAGACGGAAAACGGGAGGCCCGCGGGCCTCCCGTTTTCATTGGCGCGGAGATTCGCGCGCGGTTGAGGAGAGGGCTTTTAACCGTCGGCGTCGTTTAGAAATTTCGCGTCAAAAATCTTTTGGCCGGCCAGCGAGGTGTAAAAGCCGTACGTCGCCAGGCCGGCAATCACGGCGAAGGCGAAGACGGTGCTCTTGGCGTACCAGCTCGAAAAATCGGAGGTGATCGGGTTGGCGAAACTCACCGCGGCGAAGAGAAAAAAGGAGTAGAGCCCGAGCAGCCCGAGACGCGCCGCGGCCACCGTCAGCAGGGTCGCCAGCAAGAACGGCTTGAGCCAGAAAACCCACGGCTCGTCACTCGCGAAAGCCAGGTCGGGGACCAGGAAGAACAGCCACAGGGCCGCCGCCGCCAGCCATTTTTTACGCAGGACGGCGAGCAGAAGGATGAGCACGAACGACAACAAGACCGTGTAAAAAACGAACTCGGAAAGTTGATGTAAGAACATGACCGCCATCCCGTCGGCCCCCGTCAGCGGTTCGGTGTTGACCCCGCGCATGTTCGTCGGCCCGGCGACGCCCAGCCTCTGGTGCAGGAGAGTTTGTAAATACTCCAGAGACGTACTGGCCAGCCCTAAAAGCCCGCCGACCAGAATGTCTCGCCCGACCAGCGGGTCGCGGAAATCGCCCGCCATGAGGCGGCTCCACGAAATCATCAGCTCCGACCAGCGCCGGCGGATAAACGGTTCGAGCGCGACGTAAAGAAGCCAGGTCAGGGTGGAGAAAAATAGCCCGACGCCCGCACTCATGAAAACAATCGAAAGTTCCCCGCCGAGCACGGGGACGTGATAGGCGTCGAGAAGCCGGGCGAGCGTGATCAAGGAGAAGACGAGCACGCCGAGTTTCAACGCGCCTCTGGCGTCGCCGCGTCCGGCCTTCAAATTGTGGCGGGCGGCTATCAGGGCGGCAAACAAAACACTAAAAACCGCGGCGGTCAGGAGGATGACTGAGATGTTGTCGGAAGTCGTCTCGCCTAATTCGGTCTGCCTCCAGGGTTTGTCCCAGGGTGAGACGACGTTGAAGTAGACGGGCTTTCCGTGAAAGGCGGCGGCCTCGATGCGGACGGGAATCTCCGGGTGGTCAACGTGCCTCCCTTCCCAGGCCCTTCTCTCGTCGGCGAAGAAGGGCGGCGTCCATTGCGATTCGGCCTCCTTGTAGTTACGGGCGTCGAGGCTCGCCTCCGCGAAGAGCGCCGACCAGTCGGTCGGAGCGTTCCCCGTCGTCTTACCTTCGACCTGCGGCGGGACGGCTTGAAATCCGACGAGGCGGCCGCGCACGTCTAAATCGACGCGCGTCATTCCGGAAACGTCAACCGGCGGGTCGAACGGACTTACTTCGCTGGTTCCGTTCCCGACAAGGTAACGCGGGCTGGTCCGGTACCAGAAATAGATGGCGGCGGGCTGCCCGCTGCGAAGCCTTTCAAAGCGGCCGGGCGAAGCGTCTTCGCGCGTCGCGTAGTTGAGATAACTTCGGTCGAAGTTGAACGAGTAGACCGTATCCCGCGGCGCCTCGGTGTAGCCGAGCTTGTCGAGAATCTGGCCGGCGCGTTCCGCCAGCGCCTCCGGCGATTTATCGAGCGGCACCCACTCGGTCAACTTCACCCGGCCCGAGAAAATAACGATGAAGGCGAAGAGGGCCAAGACCGACGCCAAACACGCCAGCGCCACGGCGGGTCTGAGCGCCCCTTTTTTCGGCGCGGCGGCGACCATCTCGGGGCTGGGCGTTTCGCCCGCCGCGATGGCCGCCTCCAAGGGGTTCCCGCCCGGAAGCATCATCGCCACCTGGAGGGCGGAGGCGGGGCGCTCGCGCGGGTCTTTTTCGAGACAGCGGAAAATCACCCGCTCGACGAGCGGGTCAATGTCTTTGACGTGTTCCGAGGGGCTGGTCGGCGCGGCGGTCCGCTGCATGCGGATCAGCTCGTCGAAGGTGTCGGCTTCAAACGCCCGCCTGCCCGTGAAGATTTCATAGAGCACGAGGCCGAGCGAGTAAATGTCGCTCTTGGCCGTCAACTCTTTGCCGGTAATCTGTTCGGGCGACATGTAGGCGGGCGTGCCCGCGAAGCCCGCGCCGCCCTTCAACTCGCTCTCGAAGTCGGCGATGCCGAAGTCCGTAATCCTCGCCCTGCCGCGCCCGTCGATGATGACGTTGGCCGGTTTGAGGTCGCGGTGCAGAACGCCCACCTGATGGATCGCGTGAAGCCCGGCGCAGAGTTGTCTGGCGATCTCGACCGCCTTGTCGTGGGGGAGTCTGCCGATGCGGCGCAGGAGCGACGAGAGGTCGTCGCCGTCGATAAACTCCATCGAGAGGAAGTGCGAGCCTTCCACCTCGCCGATGTCGAAGACGCGGCAGACGTTCGGGTGCGACGACTGGCGGGCGACGCGAACCTCGCCGTAGAACCTTTCGAGCGCGGCCCTGTCTCTGGCGAAATTTTCCGGCAGGAACTTCAGCGCGACGGTCTGATTCAGTTTGAGGTCGTCGGCCTTGTAGACCTCGCCCATCCCGCCCCTGCCTAACAGGCCGAGGATGCGATACCGATTATCGAGAACCGTGCCGGCTATGAAATGGCCGTCGCCGCGCGAACTCGCGGAACTCGGGTGTGGGCTTCTCGGAGTCTTGCCGTTCTCTCTCGGCGGGGGCCGGCGCACGGTGGGCTGTGTGCCCGCCAACGCCGCGCCACAGGAAGGGCAGTTGAGATTGTTTCCGCTAACGGAGGTTGAGCAGACGGGGCATCTATTCATCGAACCGGCATTTTATATAACTTAGCCGGCGCGAAGGCAAAGTATTTATCTCATCCGCCCGCTCAGGCGGCGGCGCTGAGGGCGGGGTCGGAGAGGACGGAGCGCTGGCCGACGTGCTTGAGGAGGATTTCGAGGTAGCAGGAGAAGCGGTGGAGGTAGAGGCGGAAGGCGCGGCGGTCGCGGAGCGCGACGAGGCCGTCGATGAACCCCTGGCAGGTCTCTCGATCCTTCTGCATCAGGTGGCACATGCTCTCGGCGCGGAAGAGTTCGAGCCGCTCGGAGAAGTTGACGAGCGCCTCCGCGGCGTCGTGCCACTCGGCGTGGCGGACGCTGCGCAGCAGCGCTGCGAGGTCTTCGTAGAGCCGCACGGAGTTTTCGCGCTTGGCGCGGATGTCCTCGAACAGCTCGGCCGCGTCCACGCCGGGGCGGAAGGCGCGGGCGAGCGAAACGGTTGACTGCTCGAAGCAGTTGCGCAGGAGGTCGTGCGCGTCGGCGAGGCGCGAGCGGACTTCGGCGGCGTCCGACGCCTCGCGCGCCGACGGGAGTAGCCGCTCGAAGACCGCGCGCAGCTCGTGCCGGACGGCGAAGCTCGTCCGCTCCAACTCCTCGGAGAGTTCGGTCGGCGCTGCGAGGCACGCGCAGAAGTAGTCGAGCCCGCCGGCGGCCGCGAGCGCCTCGCAGCGCACCACCTCGAAGATGAAGTGCGCGTCTTCGTGCGCGCCGCCGGCCGCGATGACGGGTCGCAGACCGTCGAGGTAGCCGAGCAGTCGGCCGAGGTCTTCAAAGACGCCGCGGACGAACTCGCGCGTCCCCTCGGCGCGGATGCCATCGACGATGTCGCGGAGTTGAGGCTGCATGGCTGCAAAACCCCTTTCGGAGTGGGATGGGCGTGCTTCTTTACCGCTTGCTCTGGGAAGACTCTTGCTCGGGATGAGCGGGCCGGCGCGGAGCGGCTTGCGGAGGGAATTGCGGCCGCGGGCTTAGCTGACGTGCGGGCGGTCGAGGGTGACCCGCCCGGCGAGGCTACATCGAACTTAGCAAACGCGCGGCGGGCGGCACAAGCATTTTTTTTGAGGGGAGGTCACGCGTCCCGCCGTTTGTGGGGGAAAACGACGCCGGCGGGGCGCGTGACCTGAGCCGTCCCGCGCGGCCTAAGAGCCGTGGCCGACGGGCATCATCATCGGCAGACGGGGCGGGAGGCCGCCGCCCTTCGCGCGCAGGCGCGAGCGCGGACGCCGCACGTTCTCGAAGTAGTCAACGGCGGCGACCTTTATCCCCACGTCGCGCCCCAGCCGCTCGCCTAAGTACCACTTGTGTTCGAGCACCCGCGGCCACACGTCGCACGCCTCCGACGCCGACAGCTTCACGCCGGCCAACTCCTTCAGCGAACGCCGGAGCCGACGCGCGTCACACGCGAGCGAGTCGGGTTTCGGCTCGACGGCCTCCGACGACAACGGCATGAACAGACCTTCGTGCGCCTTCAAACTCTGGTGCTTCAGATAGACGTTTATCAACTCGCCCGCCAGACGGCGTAACTCATTCTTTGACGACATCACAACCTCCCTCGATCATCCCATTCATTAAACCGGGGCGCGGCGTGCGCCCCGTCTCGAACATCCTACGAACGGGATGTGTCAAAGGTGTGAACGTCCGCCGTACTTATTTCTATCGCGCGCATGAGCGTCGCTAATGCCCGGACGCGAGACCCAGAGCCTTGAGGTAGCCTTCGTTGACGCGGCAGTTTTTGAACTTAATGCGCTCAAGGTATTCGGCGAGCGCGCGGTCGATCTTCTCCTTCGGCGGGCGATTCTTCCGCACGTCCTCGTAGGTCGTGCGCGGGTGGTCGGCGAAGGCCGCGACCGCGTCCCACTCGGCGGGCTTGTCGATGGAGGCGACGCACGAGGTGGCGTCGAGCTTCTTGTAGGGCCAGAAGCACCAGCCGATGTTGTTGCGCTCCAAGAGCGTTCTGAAAGACGTAATCCACTCGTCCGTGTTCTCGCCCGACTCGCCCATGTAGACGGGCACGCCGTACTTCGTGGAGAAGTCCACGTACTCCTGCACGGCCTCCTGCTTCACCTCCATCCAGTACTTGTGAAAGGTGTAGGCGAGCTTCGGGTCGAAGGGCGGGCCGAAGACCTTGAAGTTGGTGTCCCACTGCGCGCCGCCGAGGAAGACGACGTGATTCTTGTCCACCTCGCGGACGGCGGCGACCATCCTCTTGTAGAGCGGTTCGAGCTTGGGGTTGAAGTGCGCCGCGTCGAAGTAGTGCGCGATAGGCTCGTTGAGCAGGTCGTAGCCGGCGACGGCCGGCTCGTCGGCGTAGCGCGCGGCGAGCTTGCGCCAGATGTCGATGGTCAACTGCTGCGCCTCCGCGCTCTCGAAGAGGAAGGGATAGCCCCAACTGTCGTCGATGTTGTCGCCGGTCTGCCCGCCGGGCGCGCCGTGCATGTCGAGGACGACGTACAGCCCCTCCTTCTTACACCACCCGACGACGCGGTCGAGCAGCCCGTAGCCGACGCCTTCGAGCTTTCGCGGCTCTCCTTCCGAGACGAACAAACGGTAGTTGAAGGGGACGCGCACCGAGTTAAAGCCCGCGCGCTTGATGAAGCGGATGTCGTCGGCGGTGACGTAGTTATCGAGGTACGTCTTCCAGAAGCGACGCGCCTCCTCCTCGCCGACGAGTTGGTTGAGGACGACGCCGATGCGCTGCGGCGAGTTGGCCGACTTGAACTTGAACATGTAGCCCTCGGGCAGAAGCCAGTTGCCGAGGTTGATGCCCTTCAGGAGCAGCACGCGCCCGTCCGGCGCGACGAACTCCCTGCCCCGCACCGTCACGAACTTCGCGCGCCCCGCGGCCGGGACGGCGGAGAGCAGTAAGATTAAGACGAGAAGGGCCTTGGTCATTTTCCCAGTTCGCATGTGTCAGACGCTCCGGCGTCGCGACTGCCGCGCGCGCCAACGGTCGAGGAGCGCGACGACGGGCGAGTCCGTCAGCAGCTCCCGGCCGGCGCGCGCCGTCCACGAAAGTTCGTTGCGGGGGTTCTGTTCCAGCTTGAAGCCGAGCCGTCGGTAGAGCTCTACGGCCCGCGTGTTGACCTTCTGCACGCTCGTCTCGAACCCGTCGAAGTCCTCGACCGAGACGAGCACCCTGAACTCGTCGAGCAAACGCAGGAGCAGACCCGTGTGCCTGTGGCGCTCGTCGATCTGTATCGAGCCGACGTAGATTCGGCGCGGGTCATTCCAGCTCCGCAAATACTCGACGTAGCCCGCTATGCCTCGGCCGTCGAAGGCGATGACGAAAGTCGGGTCGCTCAAAAGCCCGCGCCGCCGGCTCTCCTCCGGGTACTCCATGCCGGCCGCCTCCCAGACGGGGCGCATGTTCCGCCGGTCTAGCTCGATGATGCGCTCGGCAAGCCCTTCGTCGAACACCTCCGCGCCTCTGACGACCTTAATCTCCGGCATAGGTTTCGGCGCGCTCAAATGTCGGCCGCGAAGAGACTGACCTCCGGCTCACCGTCGGAGAGACTGACCATCCGCTCGAACCGCATGCCGAGTTTTTCGAGCACGCGGACGGAAGCCGAGTTCTCGGGGTTGACGATGGCGTAGAGTCGGCTGAGGCCGAGCGCCTCGCGCGCGTAGCGCATCACGGCCGAGGCCGACTCGGAGGCGTAGCCCTTCGAGCGGAACGGCGGGAGGAAGGCGTAGCCGACATCGACGCCCGGCAGCGCGTCCCTCTTCACCAGCCCGCAGATGCCGGCGGGCACCCCCGAGTCTTTCGGCTCGACGAGCCAGAACCCGAACCCTTCGCGGCGGTAGCTCGCGACGAAACGCTCCGTGATGTAGCGGCGCGCCTCTTCGGGCGTGCGGACGCCCCTGTCGGCGACGTTGCGGACGAAGTCCGGGTCGTTCAAAAGCTCAAGGACGAACGGCGCGTCCGCTTCGGTCACCTCGCGCAGGTTGAGCCGCTCCGTCTCGATGACGTTCAAGTGTGAGTCACCGCCTTTGTCTTGAAAGTGCGCCTGCCTGTGAGCGGGAATCATAACCCGGCGGCGCCGCAACCGAAAGATAATCTCTTCGCAACGAAGCCCGCGCGGGCGCGCCTTATGATTGATGCGCTCTTCCCGAGTGCTCTTGCCTCGATTGAAGCTCTCTTAACTCATCAGAATTTGCCGCCGCACGGCGGCGCCGCCACGCGCCCGGAGGGCTTAGACGCCCCCTGTGTGTCCGCCGCGCCCGCGCCCGGCGCGTGAACCGAACCCCTTTGCGGATGGAGGTATCTTTCGATGTTGAGAATGGGACGTTCCCCTAAACCCGAAGCCAACGAGCCGAGGCCGCAGCAGGCGCCCGCGCCGACGCCGAGCGCCGCACAGCCGCCCGCGCCCGCCCCCTACACACAGCCCGCGGTCCAGACGCCCGCGCCGTCGCAGGCTTACGAGCCGAGCGCGCGCCCCGCGACGCCGGTCGCGGCCGCGACGCCCTCGACGCCGCGCGCCGTCACGGAGTCCGAGGCGCTGGCGCGCGACCTGCGCGACGGCGTCGTCAGCGGCTTCATCGGCGGCAGCACGGTCGTTTCCGGCGACGCCGAGTTCAAAGGCATGCTGCGCATCGACGGCCACTTCACGGGGCGCGTCCGCTCCGAGAAGGGCGCGCTCATCGTGAGCGCGGGCGGCGTCGTTGACGCGAACATCGAGGTCGCCTCCGCCAAGATCAACGGCACGGTCAACGGCGACATCACGGCCACCGAGCGCATCGAGTTCGGCCGCTCGGCGCACGTGCGCGGCAACATCCAGACGCCCTCGCTCGTCATCGACGACGGCGCCGTCTTCGAGGGCGGCTGCCGCATGAGACAGGCCAAGCCCGAGCCGGCACGCGCCGCGAAGTCTGAAGAGACGCGACCGGCCGCCGCCGCCGCGCCGCCCAAACAGCCCGCCGCAAGGTCCGCGCAGACGCAGCCCGCGCAGGTTACGCCCGTCGCCGGCGGCGCCGCGAAGGTCGCCGCCGTCGTCGGCGCGAGTTCCCCCGAGCCGACCGCCTGACCCGCGGGAGGGTGCGGCGTGCGCGCACGGCTCCGTGCCGGACGCGTGCGCCGCGCCTGACGGCCGTAGGGAAAAGAGAGGCGGGAGCGAAGACGAAGGGTATGCCCCCCGTCATCGTTCCCGCCTTTTTACTTTTACTTTTCTGCTTCTCCGCGCCCTCCCTCACGGTCCGGCTTCTGCCCGCACGCGTCAGGGTATAAGATGGCGCTCATGGAATCCGCCCTCCCCCTGCTGGCGCTCGGCTTCGCGCTCGGGCTGAAGCACGCGACCGAGGCTGACCATCTGGTCGCGGTCACGACGGTCGTCAGCGAGCACCGCTCGGTCTGGCGCGCGGCGGCGGTCGGGGGCTTGTGGGGCTTGGGGCACACGGCGGCGCTCTTCGCGGCGGGCGGCCTGCTCATCGTCCTGCGCGTCACGATCCCCGACGGCGTCCGCGTCGCGCTCGAACTCGCGGTCGCGCTGATGATCGTGCTGCTCGGGACGCGCATCCTCTACCTCGTCCTGCGCCGGCGGCGCGACGTACACGTCCACGCCCACGCGCACGACGGCGGGCGCACGCACACGCACCTCCACTTCCACGAACGCGCCGACGCGCACCCGGCCGCCGAGCCGCACGCCACGTCGCACGCGCGTCACCGGGGGCTTTGGGGCTGGCGGCCGTTCGCGGTCGGAGTCGTGCACGGGCTGGCGGGGTCGGCGGCGCTGACGCTGGTCGTGCTGGCGGAGGTGATGCGCGGCGGGTCGCGTCTGCTCGGGGTCGCGTATCTGCTCGTCTTCGGCCTAGGCTCGGTGGGCGGGATGCTCCTGATGAGCGCGCTGATCGGGCTGCCCTTCGCGCTGACGGCCGGGCATTTCCGGCGCGTGGACACGCCCGCGCGGCTGCTCGCGGGAGCGGCGAGCGTCGTCTTCGGGCTTTACTACGCGTGGCGGACGGCCGGCGGCCTCTGATCCTTCTGTCTGTTTCCGTCCAAAAAAAACTTCTCCTCAAACTCCGAACCCGTGTGCTAGGATGAAATGCGGGTGTTCGGCCACGAACGTCGCCCCGCTCGTCAGCTCGCTTCGCGCCGGTCAGCCCAGTGGCTTCGCGACCTAGCCAAAACTCACGCCCCGTAAAGCAGACTGAAGAGAGCCGCGTCACCGACCGGAGCAGAAGTCACGCCGTCAGATTGCCCGATACCTGTCCGTCAGACTGACCGGGGCCGCGCGCCCGACGCACGCCGCACGCCGGCCTAAACCGCTTTTCGCCCGCCGTTTGAAGGCCGAAGCCGCGAAGCCGCTTCTGGCACCCGATTTGACTTCCCCCATCGCTGAAGCCGTCCCAACCCCCAGGGCGGCCGAACGAGAAGACGCCCCAAACGCCCTCTCAAGAACAGACGGGAATTCCCCTCGTAACAACATGACCATAGAGATCAACGAAGGCCAGCGTTTCCCACAGCAGTTCGTCAACGCGGTGGTCGCCGTGGGCGCGGCGGCGGTGCTCATGGCCGTCTACGGCCTGCCGCTCGGACAGCTCGGCTTCCCCGCGCTCCTGCTCGCGGTGCTCGCCGTCCAAGTCTCGGCGCGCTTCGACGCGCGCCCCGCCGACGGCTGGCACTTCCCTTTCGCGGAGGGGTTCGTCTTCCTCTCGATGCTGCTCTTCGACGGGGAGGTCGGCGTGCTGCTGGCCGCGGCGGTCGCGGTCTGCGTGGCACTGCCCGGCGCGCGCGGCTGGCTGGCGGTCGCCTTCCGCGCGGGCGTCGCCGCGACGGCCGCCACGCTCGTCGCGTGGACGCTCCGCCTGACCGTCGGCCCGCTCGGAGAGTTGACGGCGGGCTGGCCCACCGCCTCCACGCTCAACGCGGTCTGCGCGGCGGTGTTGGTCGTCTCGTTCGTCAACGCGTCGGTCGCGGCCTTCGGCGGCTCGTACCGCATCAACCTTTCGGCTTGGCGCGACGGCGCGCGACTCTTCTTCTGGCAGATCGTCGGGAACGCCGCGGCCGTCGCCGCCGCGCTGGCCGCCGCCTACGGCGTAGGCTGGGCGGGCGTCGGCGTCTCGGTCTCGGCGGCCGCGGTGGCGTGCATCGTCGGCACGGCGCTGCGCGCGAAGCTCGCGGGGGACTCGAACTCCGACGCGGCCGGCGCCGAAGCCGAGTCGCGCCTGACCGCGAGCGAGGGCGACCGCTTCCGCTCGGCCTTCGACTACGCGGCCATCGGCATGGCGCTGGTCTCGACCGAGGGGCGCTGGCTTCAGGTCAACCGCTCCTTGTGCCAGATTCTCGGCTACACCGAGCCGGAGCTGCTGCTGACGGACTTCCTCTCGGTCACGCACCCGGACGATTTGCCGACCGCGCTCTCGAACATCGGCCAGTTGCTCAAGGGCAAGGTGCAGGCGTCGCAGATGGAGAAGCGCTACATCCACAAGTCGGGGCACGAAGTCTGGGTGCACTGGAGCGTCTCGCTCGTGCGCGACCAGTACTCGAAGAGCGTCCACCTCATCTTCCAGATTCAGGACATCACCGACCGCAAGCTGGCCGAGCAGCAGTTACACCACGACGCCTTCCACGACGCGCTGACGGGGCTGCCGAACCGCGCGCTCTTCATGGATCACCTCAAGCTCGCCATCGCGCGCTCGCGCCGCAACAACACGACGAAGTTCGCGGTGCTCTACCTCGACCTCGACCGCTTCAAGGTCATCAACGACTCTCTGGGTCACACCATCGGCGACCAGCTCCTCGTCGGCATCGCCGACCGCCTGAAGAACAACCTGCGGCCGGGCGACACGGTCGCGCGCCTCGGCGGCGACGAGTTCACCGTGCTCATCGAGGACATCACCGACGAGACCGAGTCCGTCCAGGTCGCCGAGCGCATCCAGAAGGAGCTGTCAGTCCCCTTCGCGCTGAGCGGGCGCGAGGTCTTCACCACGGTCAGCATGGGCATCGCGCCCTCGGCCACCGGGTACGAGCGCGCCGAGGACATCCTGCGCGACGCCGACACCGCGATGTACCGCGCCAAGTCGGCGGGCAAGGCGCGCTACGAGATATTCGACAAGGCGATGCACGCGCGCGCCATCAACCTGCTTCAGATGGAGACCGACATGCGGCGCGCGCTGGAGCGCGACGAGTTCATCCTCCACTACCAGCCCATCGTCGCGCTCGACAACTTCCGCCTGCGCGGGTTCGAGGCTTTGGTGCGCTGGCAGCACCCGGAGCGCGGGTTCATCTCGCCGATGGACTTTATCCCGGTGGCCGAGGAGACGGGGATGATCGTCCCGCTCGGCGAGTGGGTCATGCGCGAGGCGTGCCAGCAGATGAACGGCTGGCAGAAAATGTTCCCGCTCAACCAGCCGCTCTTCATCACGGTCAACCTCTCATCCAAGCAGTTCAGTCAGGCGACGCTCATCAGCACCTTCTCCATGATCCTTCAGGAGACCGGCGTCAAGCCGCAGTCGGTCAAGCTCGAAATCACCGAGTCGGTCGTCATGGAGAACGTGGACACGGCCACCGAGATGCTCAGGCAGCTCCGAAGCCTCGGCGTCAAGCTCGCCATCGACGACTTCGGCACCGGCTACTCGTCGCTTTCGTACCTCCACCGCTTCCCCATCGACACGCTCAAGATCGACCGCTCGTTCGTGACGCGGATGTCGGAGAACAACGAGAACGTCGAGATCGTCCGCACCATCGTCGTCCTCGCGCAGAACCTCGGCATGGACGTGGTGGCCGAGGGCGTCGAGACCAACGAGCAGCTCGTCATCCTGCAAAAGCTCGGGTGCGAGAACGGGCAAGGCTACTTCTTCTCCAAGCCGGTCAACTCGGACGGCGCCGAGAAGATCATCGCCGAGACGTACGGCGCGCTCACCTCGCCCGCGCGCGCCGCCAACTCGCAGCCCAACGGCAAGCGCGTCTTCGTCGCCTAGAAAAGTAAAAACCGACGCGGACACGCAGACGCGGCTAAGAGCATTAAGCTCTTAGCCGCGTCTGCGTGTCCGCGTAGTTAAGTTACCTACGGAATCAGAACTATCTTCCCGTACGCGCCCGGCTTCAGGACCTCTTCGTGCGCGCGCGCGGCGTCCGAGAGCGGCAGTTCGCGGCCGACGACCGGCCGGAGCGTCCCCGCTTCCAGCCCCGCGCCGAGCGCCGCGTGGACGCCCGCCATCTCCTGCGGCGTGGCGTTGAAAAGCGTCATGCCGTGGATCGACGCGTCGCGCGCCATCGCGAGCCGCGGGTTGATTTCGACCGTGCCGCGCGACCCGATGACGACGACGCGCCCGCCGCGCGCCAGCACTTCGAGGTCGCGGTTGAGGTTGACGTTGGCGAGCATCTCCAGAATCACGTCGGGGCCGCGCCCGCCGGTCAGCCCGCCCAGTTGTTCGAGGTAGTCGGGCGCGCGGTGGTCGAGGACGTGGTGCGCGCCCTGTTCCGAGACGAGGCGGCGCCCCTCCTCCGTCCCGCCCGTGCCGATGACGCGCAAACCCGCCGCGCGCGCCAACTGCACGGCCGCCGTCCCCACGCCGCCGCTCGCGCCGTGGACGAGCACCGTCTCACCCGGCCGCGCCTGCGCCCTGTTGAAGAGCGCGCGGTAGGCGGTCGCGTAAGGCGTGAAGACGCCCGCCCCTTCGGCGAACGAGACGCGCTCGGGAAGCTGATGGCACTGCGACTCTTCGCAGAGCGCCAGCTCGGCGTAGGTGCCCGAAAGGCTCCCGGCCGTGTAGACCCTCTGCCCCGGCGTGAGCCGCGCGACGCCCTCACCCACGGCCTCGACCTCGCCCGCCGCGTCGAGACCCGGCGTGTAAGGCAGCGCGGGGCGGACGGCGTGCGCGCCGCTCCTGATGTACGTGTCCACGGGGTTGACCCCGACCGCGCGCACGCGCACGACGACCTGCCCCTCGCCGGGCCGCGGCTCCGGCACGTCCTCAAGCCGCAGCACCTCCGGCCCGCCGAACTCTTGAACCCGAATCGCCTTCATCGTCAATCCCTCAACCTCTCTTGAAGGCTCGCCCGAACGCCAAAAAGATAAGAGGCTAGTGAGAGCAGACCGCTTCCCACTAGCCTCTGGCCTCTGGCTTCTAACTTCTAGCCGACGAGCGGCGTGCCGTCGTAGACGACCGCCCAGCCGTTCTTGCGGCTGGTGGCGAGGCTGCGCGCGAACCACCTGAGCGCCTCCTCCTCGGTCTCGTAGCGCTGCATCGAGGGGAGCCGCTGGCGCGGGTCGAAGCGCACGATCTGGCCGCCCTCGGGCGTCGCCTTCAAAGAGAGCAGCGCCAGCATGTCGTTCTTCCTGAGCACCGCCGTGCGGACGACCGTCGAGAGGTCGTCCTCCTCCTCGTCGTCTTCGTCGTCGCCGTCGTACTCGCCGTCCTCGTCGAGAAGCTCTTCGCCCTCGACCTCGGCCTCGTCGTCAACGTCGATCATCTCGTCAAAAAAGTCGTTGTAGTCTTTCATTTTTAAATCCCACTTCCCCGTCTTGTTTACCGTGCCGGATGAGGTCATTGAATAGCCCTTGTCCGAGGTGCGTGTATATTACACTCTCGCGGACGGCGGACAAAGTTCGGGGCGGAGGGGAAGGATGGACGGCTTTGTGCTCTCGATTGACCAGGGGACGACGGGGACGACCGTCCTCGTCTTCGACCGTGACTGCCGCGTCCGCGGGCGCGGCTACTCGGAGTTTACGCAGCACTACCCGCGTCCCGGCTGGGTCGAGCACGACCCAGAAGAAATCTGGCGCGTGAGCCTTCGGGCGGCGGCCGACGCGCTTGAGCAGGCCGGCGTCGGGGCGCGGAGCCTGCGCGCCGTCGGCATCACGAACCAGCGCGAGACGGTCGTCGCGTGGGAGCGCGCGACCTCCGAGCCGGTGGCGCGCGCCGTCGTCTGGCAGGACAGGCGCACGGCCGCCGCGTGCGACGAGTTGAAGGCGCGCGGGCTGGAAGACTTCATCCGCGCGAAGACGGGGCTGGTGCTCGACCCGTACTTTTCGGGGACGAAGCTGCGCTGGCTGCTCGAAAACAACGAGGGCTTGCGCGGGCGCGCCGCGAGCGGCGAAGTCGCCTTCGGCACCGTCGATTCGTGGCTCGTCTGGAAACTGACGGGCGGGCGCGCGCACGCGACGGACGTGTCGAACGCCTCGCGCACGATGCTCTACGACATCAACCGGCTCGCGTGGGACGACGAACTGCTCGCGCTCTTCGGCGTGCCGCGCGCGGCGCTCCCCGAAGTCCTGCCCTCGTCTTTCGTCTACGGGCAGACCGACCCGTCGGCCTTCTTCGGCGCGCGCGTGCCCGTCGCGGGACTCGCCGGCGACCAGCAGTCGGCGCTCTTCGGGCAGGGCTGCTTCGAGCCGGGCGCGGCGAAGAACACGTACGGCACAGGCTCTTTCCTCCTGATGAACACGGGAGCCGAGCCGGTCGCCAGCCGCTCGGGGCTTGTGACGACGGTCGCGTGGCAGTTGGGCGGAGAGCCGGCGGAGTACGCGCTCGAAGGCTCGATCTTCGTCACGGGCGCGGCCGTCCAGTGGCTCCGCGACGGGCTGGGCATTATCAATAGCGCGGACGAGACCGAGGCGCTGGCGCGCTCGCTCGACTCGAACGAGGGCGTCTACTTCGTGCCGGCGCTCGCGGGCCTCGGCGCTCCGCACTGGGACGCCTACGCGCGCGGCGCCGTCGTCGGCTTAACGCGCGGCACGACCCGCGCGCACCTCGCGCGCGCCGCGCTGGAGGCGATGTGCTACCAGACGCGCGACGTGGCGTCGGCGATGGAGCGCGACTCGGGCGTGCGTCTCAGAGACCTGCGCGTGGACGGCGGCGCGGTCGGCAACTCGTTCCTGATGCAGTTCCAGTCGGACATCCTCGGCGTCCGCGTAGAGGTGCCCGAAGTCACCGAGACGACCGCCGCGGGCGCCGCCTACCTCGCCGGCCTCGCCGTCGGGTTCTGGGAAGACCGCCGCGAGATCGGCGCGCGCCTCGGCATCGCGCGCCGCTACGAGCCGCGGATGCCCGAGGCGGAGCGCGAACGCCTCCACCGCCGCTGGCTCCGCGCCGTCGAGCGCGCGCGCGACTGGGAGCACGACGACGAGGGGGAGAGTTAACGCCGTCCCGGTCAACTCAGGCGCGGGGTCGTGCGGCGGCGCGCGACGTAGGTTGCGACCTGCGCGACGAGGAAGTGCCAGAAGGTGATGACGACGAAGAGCAGGAAGGTGACGATGCCGTCGTAGTTGCCGATCTGGTTGAAGGCCGCCTGCCCCGGCGCGCGCGGCGCGCTTATCGCCGAGGCTATCGGGTAGGAGAGCGCGAAGAGCAGCACGGCGACGAGGGGCGACGCGAGCAAGCCCCAGGCGCTCGTGCGCCCGCGGCGGCCGAGCCAGCGGCCGAGCCTCCACCCCGCGAACGTGGCCGCCGCCGTCAACAGAAGCCCTAAGACGAGCAGCGCCTTCCAGAAGACGCCGGGGTCGTGAACCGTGCTCTCGTTCGTCTGAACGGTGACGGCGAGCGTGTCGGCCGGGAGCGCGTCCCAGCTCGCGACGAGCGCGTCGCCCTCGCGCCGCATCTCCGGGAGCGACGCCGCGCGCCAGCCCTCGGGCAGCAGAACCTTCGCGTCCAACCCGCCGAAGCCCGCCCACTGGCGCGCGGGCGCGAGCACGTAGCCGAGTTGCCAGTAGACGGCGTCCGACATCGCGTCGGCGTACGCTCCCGGCCGCGCCTCGTAGCGCACGCGCAGCTCGTGCGGGCCGGACGAGAGCGTGACGCGGAACGAGAGCGTTCCCTTCCCGTCGGACTTGAGCGGGAGCGGCTTCTGCCCCGGCCTCAGCCCCGGCGTCGTCGCGGGAGGGGCCCAGGCCGCCGGGAGCCCCCGCGCGTCTTCCTCGGCGCGCGCCTCCACCGCCCGTCCGTCGAGCCACACGCCGCCCTCCGACCCCGCGCGCTCCGGGCCCGGCTTCCACTCGTAGCCGTTCCAGACCCACGCCGCGCCCGGCCGCATCGACGCGGCGACGAAGACGAGGTCGAGTCCATGTTCGCCCGCGTCGTTGTACACGGCGTACGTCGCCTCGACCACCGCCGGACGCCTGCCGGCCAGCGGGCGCAGGTCGATGACCAGCGTCTCGCGGAGTATGCGCACGGACTTCAGCGCGCCCCCCGGCTCGGTCGGGGCGTCGCCCGCACGCGACTCCGGCTGGCGCGCGGCCATGTTCGCGCGCGACGGCGCGGCCGCGACGACGAGCAGGAGGCAGACGGCGGCGAGCGCCGCCCACGGTTTGATGAAAGCTCCGAGCCGCGAACTGTGCAAGATAAAGACTCCGGTCTGTTTCTAGTAAACTGAAGACGGCGCGACGGCGCGCGCCGGCCGAGGATAAAGACTCGGCGGTGGTTTCTCAAGCGGCACCGATGAGAGAGCGAGCACTGCGGGACATTTCCGGCGCGGCCTTCGACGCCGTCGTCGTCGGCGCCGGCGTGAACGGGTGCGGGGTGGCGCGCGACGCGGCGCGGCGCGGCTTGCGCGTGCTGCTGCTCGACAAGGGCGATCTGTCGGCGGGGACGACGGCCGCCTCGACGCGTTTGATTCACGGCGGGCTGCGCTACCTCGAACACGGCGAAGTCGGTCTCGTCCGCGAGTCGCTGCGCGAGCGCGAGACGCTGCTCGGTAAGGTCGCGCCGCACCTCGTCCGCCCGCTCCCCATGCTCTTCCCCGTCTACAAGGGGCGGCGGCGCGGCCTGCTCACCGTCCGCGCGGGGATGCTCGCCTACGACCTGCTCTCGTCGTCCAAGTCGCTCCCGCGCCACCGGATGCTCAACGCGGCCGAGGCGCTCGAACACGCGCCCGGACTCAACCCCGAGGCCCTGCGCGGCGCCGCGCTCTTCTACGACGCGCAGGTCGAGTTCGCCGAACGCCTCGCCGTCGAGAACGCGCTCGACGCGCGCGCGCACGGCGCGACCGTCCTGACGTACGCGCGCGTCGAGCGCCTGCTCGTTGAAGGCGGCGCGGCGCGCGGCGTCGTCTTCCGCGACCTGCTCGGCGGCACGACGTACAAGGTGCGCGCGTCCTTCGTCCTCAACGCCGCCGGCCCGTGGGTTGACGAAGTGCTCGAAGGCGCGGGCGCGGAGGAAGAGAAACTGATAGGCGGGACGAAGGGGAGCCACGTCGTCGTCCGCGCCTTCGACGGCGCGCCGCGCGCGGCCGTCTACGCCGAGGCGTCCGAAGACGGCCGCCCCTTCTTCGTCGTGCCGTGGGACGGCAAGCTCCTCGTCGGGACGACCGACGAACGTTTCGCGGGAGACCTCGACGCGGTCGAGGCGGGCGTGAGCGAGATCGAATACCTTCTGCGCGAGACGAACCGCCTGCTCCCCACGGCGCGGCTCACTCGCGCCGACGTGCTCTACACCTACGCGGGCGTGCGCCCTCTGCCGCGCGTCGCCGACGGCGCGGAGAGCGGCATCACGCGGCGACACTTCGTCCGTCAGTCGCGCGTGCGCGGCCTCTACTCCGTCGTCGGCGGCAAGCTCACCACCTACCGCTCGCTCGCGGAGGGCGCGGTCGATTTAATCTTCCGCGTGCTCGGCAAAACGGCCCCGCCCTGCGAGACCGCGCAGGCCCCGCTGCCCGGCGCGGCCGTCGAAGACTTCGGCACGTTCCGGCGCGACTTCAACGCGCGGAGCACGCTCCCGCCTGCAAGCACGGTGAGGCTCCTGAAAGTCTACGGGGCGCGTGCGGCGGAAGTCCTGCGCCTCGCGCAGGGCGACGCGGAACTGTCTCAAGTCATCAGCGAAGAGACCGGCTCGGTCGGCGCGGAGGTCGTCTACGCCTTCCGCGAGGAGATGGCCGAGACGCTGGCGGACTGCCTGCTGCGTCGGACGATGGTGGGGCTGAACGGCAGCGTCGGGCTTGACGCGTTGGAGCGCGCCGCGCGCGTCGCCCGACAGTTCCTCGGCTGGGACGACGCGCGCGCGGCGCTTGAGGTCGAGAGTTATCGCGACCACGTCAGGAGGCTCAATCCGAACCGAGGCCGCGATTATGAGTTGACTAAGAATTAACATGGATGGACAGGATTCACAGGATTAAGGATTTTAAATTTCAAATCTGAAACCTGAAGCTCTTATCCTGAACATCCTGTCCATCCATGTTAATTATTCCCCTGCTTTTCCGGCTCTCCGGCGCGGCTCTGCCAAGGCGTCCAACGCATTGTGTTCATCCGGCGGATTAACTATATTCATCCACATTTTCGAGAAAGGCTTAAGGCATGGAGCTGTCGCAGTTAAGGACTTTCCGCGAGGTCGCCGAGGCGCTCTCGTTCACGCGCGCGGCACAGAAACTTAACATGACGCAGTCGGCCGTCAGCCACCAAATCAAGGCTCTGGAGCGCGAGCTGGGCGAGCCACTTTTTATCCGCGCCAAGCGCGGCGTGCGCCTCTCCGACGCCGGCCAGCTCGCGCTCTCCTACGCCGAGCGCATCATCGGCGAGGCCGACGCGCTGCGCGAGCGGATGCGCGGCGACGACCACGAGCCCCGCGGCCGCGTCCGAGCGGCCGCCGCCACGCAGGCGTTCGTCCACCTCTTCGCGCGCCTCTTCGAGTCCTTCATGCGCGACCACGAGCGCGTCGAGCTCTCGTTCCGCACCACCGTCAGCACCGAGCAGACCGTCGCCGACATCCTCAACGGCGCGGCCGACGTGGGCTTCGCCAGCCTTCCCGTCTACTCGCCCGCGCTGCAAGTGACCGAGCTGTTCGAGGACGAGCTGGGTCTGGTCGTCGCCCCGCGGCACAAGCTCGCCGGGTCGGTCGAGGTTGACGTGGCCGACATGCGCGGCGCGCGCTTCATCCTCTTCGAGCAGGGCGCGTCGATCCGCCGCGCCACCGACGCCTTCTTCAAGCGCGTCGATTTGAGTCCCGACCTCGCGCTCGAATCAAACGACACCTACTTCATCAAGCTGATGGTCGAGCACGGCGTCGGCGTCTCGCTGATGCCTTCGTGGGCTGTGCGCGAGGAGGTCGAGGCCGGGCGGCTCGCGTGGCTGCGCGTCGCCGGCCACCGCCTGACGCGCGCCGTCGCCGTCATCGCGCTCGGACGCTTCCAGCCCTCGACCACGCGCGCCTTCATCGAATACGTCCTCGAACACCGGGACGCGCTCCAGAAGGCGGCCCGGCCTTCCTGAGTAGGCCGCCCGGAAAATTTTCCGCCGACCCTCTCCAACCGACCGGCCTCAAGTCCGCATCACACCCGCACAACTTGAGGAGGGAACGCAAGTGTTACGGAGGTCAGCCCCCGCCCTTCTGGGCCTCTTCGTGTGTCTTTTCGCCGCACACCTCGCGAGCGCGTCCGGTTCGCTCGCGCTCGACGAAACACGCATCGGAATCTTTCTCGACGCCGAGGTGACGCGCGTCCGGCTCCAGGTCGCTAACGGCACCGGGCGCGAGTTCCCGGCGCGCCTCCGCGTCGAGCTGCTCGACCCGCGGGACGTGGTGCGCGCCTCGGCCGACGCGGACGTGCGCGTGCGGCGCGGGACCAACTCGCTTGCGACGGCGCTCGGCCTGCGCTACTCCGAGCTGCCCGCATCAGAGCGCAACGAGTTCCCCTGGTTCCGCCTGCGCTACCGCCTCGCGGGCGCGGACGCGTCGGAGACGGCCGAAGGCGTCGTCTCGGTCTCCGAAGTCACGGCCGACCTCTTCGAGCTGCGCGTCGTCACGCCGCGCCGCGCGCGCGCCGGCTCGGGGCTGACGGCGCGCGTCCGCACCGCCAACCCCTCCACCGAGCGCCCCGCGAAGGGCGTCGCCGTCGAGGCCGCGCTCACCTTTAACGACGGCGACACCAAGAACGTCGTCAAGGCTTCGGGCGTGACCGACGGCGAGGGGCTGGTCTCGCTCGACTTCGCGCTGCCGCGCGCGGTCGAAGACGACGGCGACGCCGAGCTTAAGGTCACGGCGCGGCGCGGCTCGTTCGTGCAGGAGGCCGAGGAGGACATCTCGGTCGCGCAGGAGCCGCGCGTGCTGCTCACCACCGACAAGCCGCTCTACCAGCCGGGGCAGACCGCGCACATGCGCGCGCTCGTCTTCGACCCCTCGGAGCACGCCCTCGCGGGCGAGGAGGCCACCTTCCGCGTCGAGGACGAGGCGGAGGAGACGGTCTTCAGCGAGACGTTCAAGACCTCGCGCTTCGGCGTCGCCTCGGCCGACTGGCGCGTCCCCGACGGCGCGCGGCTCGGCACCTACACGCTCAAGCTCGAACTCGAAGACGAGCGCTACGACATCGACTTCGGCGCGCGCGCCGATTTCAAAGTCGGCCGCTACGAGCTGCCCAACTTCTCGGTCGAGGCGAAGCCCGACCGCCCCTTCTACCTTACGGGCGAGCAGCCCGCGGTCGAGGTCGGTGCCGACTATCTCTTCGGCCAGCCGGTCAAGCGCGGCCGCGTGCGCGTCATGCGCCAGACCGAGCGGCGCTGGAACTACAAGGCGCAGAAGTACGAGACCGAGGAGCGCCCGGCCGTCGAGGGCGAGGCCGACGAGCGCGGCCGCTTCCGCGCGCGGCTCGACCTACGGGACGAGCACGCGGGGCTGACCAATTCGGGCTACGAGCGCTTCCGCGACCTCGCCTTCGTCGCCTACGTCACCGACCCGACGACGAGCCGCACCGAGCAGCGCCGCTTCTCGCTCCGCCTGACTAAAGAAGCCGTCCACGTCTACGTCAGCGAGGGGCGCTACGGTCAGGCGAAGGGGCTCCCGCTGGCCTTCTACCTCGCGACCTTCTACGCCGACGGCACGCCGGCCGAGTGCGACGTGACCGTCTACGGCGGGGGCGCGACGGCGGTCAGCAGCGCGCCCGACGGCTCGCGCCACGAGGTGAGCGAACCCGGCCGCGCGCTCTTCAAGGCGCGCACCAACCGCTACGGCGTGGCGAAGGTGCTCGCGCCGCCAATCGCGCCCGACGAGCGGCGCGACCACATCCCCGTGCGCTTCGTCGCGCGCGACGCACGCGGCCGCGTGGGAAGCCACGGCGAAGACTTCTGGCTCAAGACCTCCCGCGACGGCGTGCCCGAGATTCGCGTCGAGACCGACAAGACCATCTACCGCGCGGGCGAGCCCGTCGCGGTAGAGCTTAGCTCCGACGCGCGGAACATGACGGTGGTCGTGGACGCCGTCTCGCAGGGTCGCGTCCTCGCGTCGAAGACGGTGCGCCTCTCGGGCGGGCGCGCGTCGCTCGTCATCCCCACGGACGCGGAGTTCGGCGGCCCGGTCGAAGTCGCGGCGAACAGCGCCGCGCCCGCGGGCGAAGACGACGACGACTACGCCTCGGGGGCGCGCACCGTCGTCTTCCCGCGCGACCGCGAGCTGAAGCTCGACGCGCGGCTCTCGCAGAAGACCTTCCGGCCGGGCGAAGAGGCGGGCGCCGAGTTCTCGCTGCGCGCGGCCGACGGGCGGCGGGCCGCCGGCGCGCTCGGCGTCGTCGTCTTCGACAAGGCGGTCGAGGAGCGCGCTCGCACCGACGGCGATTCTGGGCGCGGCTTCGGCTTCGGCGGCTCGCTCGAAGACTTCTGGTACGAGGGCGCGGAGTTGGGCGGCGTCACGCGCCGCGAAGTCGAGCGGCTCGCCCCCTCGCGCCGCGTGCCCGAAGGTTTCGAGGCGGTCGCCGAGATGCTCTACAACGGCGAGCGCCACTACGGCGAACGCAGCGTCGCCACGGGGACGGAGTTCGCGCGCGACCTGCCGGGCCTCTTCTCCGGCCTCGTCGGCGCGCGGCTCGTGACGCTGAAGAAGGCGCTCGCCGCGCGCTACGAGCGCGCGGCCGAGTACCCCGAGGACGAGGCCGCGCTGGCGCGCGTGCTGGCGGAGGGCGGCGTCGAGTTCGCGGCGCTCAGCGACCCTTGGGGCCGCCCCTTCCTCCCTCGCTTCTCCTTCGAGCGCGACCAGCAGAAGCTCGACATCTACAGCAGCGGCGCCGACAAGCGACCCGACACCGACGACGACTTCAAAGTCGCCAACTTCTCCTGGCCCTACTTCCGCAAGACGGGCGAGGCGCTGAACCGCGCCGCCTCCGACTACCACGCGCGCACCGGCCGCTTCGTCCGCGACCGCGAGGCGCTCGGCGAAGCGCTCGGCGGCGTCGGCCTCGAACTCGGAGGGCTGCGCGACCGCTGGGGGCGCCCCTACCGCTTCTCGTTCGGCGTGAGCGGGGCGGACTACTCCGTCACGGTCGAGAGCGCGGGCGCCGACGGCGTCTTCGGCCCCGGCGCCGCTTACGCCTCCGACGACTTTGCCGTGTGGGTCGTGCTCGCCGACTATTTCGAGGCGACGCGCTGGGCCGTGGGAAAGGCGCTCGCCTCGAACCTGAGCGCGACGGGCGGCTTCCCCGCCACGCGCGACGCGCTCGCCGCCGCGCTCGCGAAGTCTTCGATCAGATTCGACGAGCTGCGCGACGGCTGGGGCCGCCCCGTCCGCGCGACCTTCTCGACGTTCGAGACCTTCGACCGCGCCGCGTGGGCCGAAGACCGACGGCGCTTCGACGCGGCGGGCGGCTCGCACCGCGAGCCGAAACCGTTCGCGCGCGCCGTCCGCGTCGTCACGCTCCGCAGCGACGGGCCGGACGGGCGCGCCGACACGCCCGACGACTTCACGCTCGCACAGTACACCGAGAGCGCCGCCGAACAGGCCGCGACGGTCGTCGCGACGCCGGTCATCCCGGCGGCCGCGGCCGCCCCCTTCTCGGGCGGGACGGGCGCCATCAGCGGCACCGTCTTCGACCCGAACGAGGCGGTCGTCGCCGGCGCCGTGGTCAAGGCCAAGCACAACTTCGCCTCGCTCGAATACAGCGCGCGGACGAACGACGAGGGCGTCTACCTCCTGCGCGGCCTCCCCTCCGGCGTCTACACGGTCGCGTTCGAGGCGCCGGGCTTCACCCCGACTTTCATCGAGCAGGTCAGCGTCTTCTCGTCGAACCTGACGAAGCTGGACGTGACGCTCCGCGTCGGCGCGACGAGCGAGGCGGTGACGGTGACGGGCGAGGCGGCGGTGATAGACACTACGATGTCGCAGATGTCGTCGTCAAAAAAGGGTGAGCCGGTCGTCGGGCGCGCGCCGCTCTCGACGCCGCGCCTGCGCGAGTTCTTCCCCGAGACGCTGGTCTGGAGCCCCGAGCTTGAGACGGCGCGCGACGGCACGGCGCGGCTCAAGTTCAAACTGGCCGACAACATCACGACGTGGAAGATGTCGGTGCTGGCCTCGACCGAGGACGGGCGGCTCGGCACCTTCGAGCAGGAGTTCCTCGCCTTCCAGCCCTTCTTCGTCGAGCACGACCCGCCGCGCGTGCTCACCGAGGGCGACGAGATTTCGCTCCCCGTCGTGCTGCGCAACTACCTCGCGCGCGCGGCGGCCGTGGACGTGGAGATGAAGCCGGAGGACTGGTTCACGCTCGGCGGCCCCGCGCGTCTGCGCGAGGAGGTGCCGGCGGGCGAGGCCGCGCGCCCCGCCTTCGACTTCCGCGCCGTCGCCTCGGTCAGGGACGGCCGTCAGCGCGTGACCGCCTCCGGCGCGGAGGCGAGCGACGCGGTCGAGAAGCCCGTCACCGTCCACCCCGACGGCGAGGAGCGCTCGCTCACCGACGGCGCCGTCTTCCGCGAAGCGGGCGCGCTCGGCGTCGGCGTCCCCGCGGACGCGATACGCGGCTCGGTGCGCGGCGAGCTGAAGCTCTATCCCAACCTCGCGGCGCACGTCGTCGAGGGCGTCGAGGCCATCATGGCGCGGCCGTACGGGTGCGGCGAGCAGACCATCTCTTCGACCTACCCGAGCGTCCTCGTGCTCGGCCACTACTCGAAGGCGGCGGGGCGCGAAGACCCTTCGGTCGTCGCGCTCGCGCGGCGCTACGCGCGGCAGGGCTACGAGCGGCTGCTCGGCTACCGCGCGGCGGGCGGCGGCTTCACCTACTGGGGGCGCGGCGATGAGCCGGACATCACGCTGACGGCCTACGCGCTGCGCTTCCTGAGCGACGCGAGCCGCGTCATCGAGGTTGACCCCGGCGTCGTCGAACAGACGCGCGCGTGGCTGTTACTTCAGCAGCGCGAGGACGGGAGCTGGCCGGCGTCGCGGCGTTACGCCGGCGTCGAGGACAAACGCCGGACGGCACTCACCACCGCCTTCGTCGCGCGCGTCCTCGCCGTCACCGCGCGGGAGCCTGAAGGCACGGCCAAGCCGCCAACCGCGACGCCTGCTCAGGCGGCCCGCCCACAGACTCCACAGCCGCCACAGCCAGCACGGACTGCACAGCCGGCGCCGCTTGAGCGCGCGCTCAGATACCTCGCGCCGCTCGTCGAAGGGTCGGACGAGCCTTACCTCGTCGCCTCGTACGCGCTGGCCGCCGCGGAGTCGGGCGACGGCCAGGCGGCGTCGCGGGCGGCGTCGCGTCTGCGCGCACTCGCGCGCGAGGACGGCGCGGGCAGCTTCTGGGAGGTGACCTCCGAGACGCCCTTCCACGGCTGGGGTCTCGCCGGCCGCATCGAGACGACCGCGCTCGCCTTGCATGCGCTCAACAGGGTGTGCGGGCTGGTGGGCGCGGATTGCCGGTCGGGGAACCTTGAGGGCCGCGCCCTCGCCTTCCTGCTGCGCAGCAAGGATCGCTACGGCGTCTGGCATTCGACGCAGGCGACCATCAACGTCTTCGACGCGCTGCTCTCCGACTCGGCCGCAAGCGGCGGCGACGCCGTCGGCGCGGACGTGGCCGAGGTCTTCGTCAACGGACAGCGCGCGGGCCGGCTCACGCTGCCCGCCTCGGCCCGAGCGACGGCGCCGCTCATGCTCGACCTCTCGGCGCACCTCGGCGCGGGCGACAACCGCGTCGAGATACGGCGCGCGGGCGCGACGCGGCCGGCGCAGGCGCAAGTGGTCACGACCTTCTACGTGCCGTGGGCGGAACGGAAGGCTGCGACCGACGCGCTCCGCCTCTCGGTCGCTTACGACCGCCCCGCCGCCGGGGTGGGCGACGAGGTGACGTGCAGCGTCGAGGCCGCGCGCGTCGGCGGTCGCGGCTACGGGATGCTGCTGGGCGAGGTCGGGCTGCCGCCGGGCGCCGAAGTTGAACGCGCCTCGCTCGAACGCGCGATGGCGGAGTCGGGCGGCGTCTTCAGCCGCTACGACGTGCTGCCCGACCGCGTCGTCGTCTACCTCTGGCCGCAGTCGGGCGCCGCGCGCGTCCGCTTTAAGTTCCGCCCGCGCTACCGGCTCAACGCGCTGACCGCGCCGTCGCAGCTCTACGACTACTACAACCCCGAGGCGCACGCCGTCGTCGCCCCGACGCGCTTCGTGATACGATGACCTCACGGTTAACTATTCCTTGAGGAGGACGGGAGATGCGTCTGACGGAGATGGTCTCGTGCGCCGGTTGAGCGTCTAAGCTCGCGCCGAGCGAACTCGCTCAAGTTTTGAGCGGACTCGACATTCCGAGTGACCCCAACCTGATTGTCGGCATCGAGACGGCCGACGACGCGGGGGTTTACCGTCTCTCCGACGGCCTCGCGCTCGTCCAGACCGTGGACTTCTTCACGCCGATCGTTGACGACCCGTTCGACTACGGCCGCATCGCCGCGCTCAACTCCATCAACGACGTGTGGGCCATGGGAGGCACCCCCATCACCGCGCTCGCCGTCACCTGCTTTCCGAAGAAGGGCGTTGACTTCCAGATACTCGGCGAGATCATGCGCGGCGGGTTGCAGGTTCTCACCGAGAACGGCGTCGCGCTCGTCGGCGGCCACAGCGTTGACAACGCGCAGATCATGTTCGGCTACGCCGTGACGGGGACGATCGACCCGCGCCGAGTCGTCACCAACCGCGGCGCGCGCGCCGGCGACGCGCTGCTACTAACCAAGCCCGTCGGCACGGGCGTCGTCTCGACCGGCATCAAGTTCGGCAAGGCGGGCGAGGAGGTGACGCGCGCGTCTCTGGAGACGATGCTGCTCTCGGGGCGCGAGGCGGCGAGGCTGATGACGGAGGCCGGGGCTTCCGGCGCGACCGACGTGACGGGGTTCGCGCTGCTCGGCCACGCGTGGGAGTTGGCGCGCGCGAGCAATGTCACGCTTGAGATAGACGCGGCGAGCGTGCCCACGATTCCGGGCGCGCTTGAGCTGGCCGCGGCGGGGATGCTGACGAGCGGCGACAAGTCGAACCGCCGCTACGTGGGCGAGGACGTTTCGCTCTCCGACTCGGTCAGCAGGGAGATGTCCGCGCTCCTCTTCGACCCGCAGACGGCCGGCGGCCTCCTCATCTCCGTCGCGAGCGCGCGCGCCGACTCGCTGCTCGCGGCGCTGCGCGAGCGCTACGCGGACGCCGCCGTCATCGGCCGCGTCGTCGAGCGCGGCGCGCGCCTCATCAACGTCGGCTAAAACTTTTCCACTAGAGTCTTAATCATCATCGCCCGCCGTCGCCGCCGAGCGCCCGGAGTTCGTTTTGCCGTCGCCGCTGCACGCGCGCGTGCACGTTGAGGACGGCGGCCGCGAGCGAGAGCTGCGCGGCCACACGCGCGTCGGCGCGACGGAACCTCCCGACGGCGGCGCCCGCGCGCTCGAAGTCCGAGACGGCCAGCGCCGCCAGCGACTGCGCGCAACGGTTAATCAGGTCGTGCCAGACGTGGCCGCCCTGCGTCTGCGGCTTCAGCTCGCCGTCCGTGAAAGCCTCCTGCCCGAAGCCGTCCAACACGACGGCCGCTTCCATCAGCTCGTCGAGCCGGCCGATCGACAACTCGACCTGCTCGAAGGCCGCGCCCGCGTCGAAACGCGCGTACGAGTCGGCGAGCTGCAAGCGATATTGAAACTGGTGCTGGCCGCGCGTCTGACCCTCGACGACGGCGCGCGCGTCTTCGAGCACCTGCCGCGCCGTCTGCGCGTCGTTCGCCGCGGCCGCCGCCGCCGCGATCTGCATGAGCGCCGTCATCCTGTCGTCGGCCGACGCCAGACGCGCCGCCGCCTGCCGCGCCTCGGCGTAGCCGCCCTGCTGCGCCGTATTCAAACGCGCCTGCTGCTCCATGTCGCGGCGCAGCTGCGCGCGCTGCTGCGGGTTCGAGACGTTCTCCAGAATCCGCCGCGCGCGCTCCGGGTCTTTGCCCTCGTTGAAAGCCTTCCACGCCGCGTTCGTGTAGAGCTGGTCGCGCACCTCCGCCGGCGCCTTCGACGCGGCTTCGAGCAGCGCCTCGGCCGTCCCCGTCTGCATCAACTCCTCGTAAGGACGCAGCAGCCGCCCCTGCGGGTTGAAGCCGCGCTCCAACTCGTCAGCCCTGCGCCGCAGCGCCGCCGCGCGCCCCGGCGCGTAACGCTCGATCTCGGGCAGCAAGGTCTGGAACGCGTGAAACAGGTTGAAGGCCCCGACCTGATTCGGCGTCGTGTTCGAGAGCGCCGACAGAACCTTCTCGACCAACTCCCTGCGCGTCGGCTCGTCCAGCAGCGCCGGCGTCGCGACGCCGTCCACGGTGATCGCGTTCGCGGGCCCCGACGAGACGACGACCCCGCGCCCCGTCACGACGGGCGGCGCGGGCGGCGCGGCCGCGCCCGCCGTCGTGTTCCCCGACGGGCGGGTCATGTACAAGAGTTGGTGCGCGACCCCGCTCGTCTCGTAGTTGTTCGGCAGGTCGTCGGCGCGCAGCCTTTTGACGATGGCGGCGGCGAGCTTCGCGGCCGCCGCCGGGTCTTTCGCCCTCAGCTCGTTGAGCACGTTCACCAGCCCCGAGGTCACGCCGCGGCTCAAACTCTCCTCGGCCATCTCCAGCGCGCGCTTCGGCTCCTGCGCCGCGATGCGCGCCGCCAGCGTCAGCTCGATCAACTGCTCCTGCTGGCCGTAGCCCGCGGCGGCGAGCGTCTCGGCGTAGGGCGGCCGCGTCGCGCGCAGGAATTCGAGCGCCAGCTTCGCGTCGTGCTGCGCGGCGATCTGCACCATCTCGCCGCGCAACTGCATGACGCCCTGCGCCGCGACGTAGAACTGCTGGTCTTCCGGGTTCACGGCCGCGTTCAGCTCGGCGACGCCGTCGGCCGCCTCCTTGAAGGCCGCGCGCGCCGCTTCGGGGTCGCGCGGCCAGAGCAGCCGCGCCCCCGCGACCTGCGCGCGGACGCGGTTCTCCGCCAGCCTCAACTCGCGCGAAGCCTCCAGCGCCACCCTGAGCAGCCCGAGCGCCTTGCGCTCAAGCCCGGCGCGCGCCGCCTCCCGCTCGGCGTCGCCCTTGGGCGCCGGCGGCGTCGCCTGTGGCGCCTGTGCGCGTGCGGCGGGCGTTGACGTGTTGAGCAGAAGGGCCGGCAGCAGGACGACGAGCAGCAGCTTTTTCTTCATTCGAGCCTCCGCGCGTGGGTTCTCTCTCGGGCGTGTCTTGCGGACTTGGCGCGTCTTCTGAACGCGGACTTTGTCCCGGTCTTGCTTTCCACTGCGATGCCTCTCGGCGGCGCGAAGGATGCGCGGGCGCGCCTCGATTTTCGCCGCGCGCGGCCGCGAGTCCCGGCGCACCTTTGGCCGCCCGCCGGTCATCAAACACGGGCGCGGCGACGGCCTCCCGCGCCCGGCCCGCATGGTTTGACACGCCCCGGACGGTACGGTAACTTAAACGGCGCCGTTAATCCCGGTGAAATTTTAAGTCCCGTTCGTCTAGTGGCCTAGGACACCGCCCTTTCACGGCGGTAACACGGGTTCGAGTCCCGTACGGGACGTTCTTGCCTTTCAATTACTTACGGCTTCGCTGAGGACTAAAGTCTGCGGAGCGGTAACGTCTTGGTAACGATAATCCCCAATTTAGAGCAGATTGTGCGATGTGCATAGCACGTCGTCACCTCAATAGTTAGTACATAGTTGTTGTATTAGTTGGCTCAAATAATTATTTACTGCGGACGCACGTCTCAACATGTTCACTATCCTTAATAATGCGAATACAAGTCTGGGCCATAGGTAAAGGAGCATGTAATGGGTGAAAACAAACCATTCAAGGTTGGCGATATCGTCCAGCTTAAATCCGGGGGCCCCAAGATGACGGTCAAAGACCCTATGGCTGTTAACGACAATGTCCATTGTCAGTGGTTTGCTGGAAGCAAATTAAACTTTGGATACTTTAGTAGAGGCTCGCTTGTAAAAATCGAGGGCGATGAAGAAAGTGACAGGTCTAAGCGTTAACTTCATTTGCCTAGAGAGGTTTTGAGCTTTGCCAGTCTCTATAAGTGAACATGTTGGAATAGTCCCAGAGGTTTTCGCTCAAACCGGGGCCTTTGATGCAATTCTTGATATTGACTCAAAATTGTTTATTGACCCTCATCTTCTCCAAGCAACTACCACACCTGAATTAGCAAATTCCTATCAGAAAATAACCAAGCGGTTTGAAGAAATTCTTCATATACTCACTACTTCCAAACAAGAGAATGATGTGTTTTGGCGAGAGGCTGTTAGAAGATTTGATTTTCCAGAGCTTCGTGGTCTTTGCATTGGCTATTCATCTAAAAGCACTTTGGGAAGCGGTATGGGGGAAGGTTTAAGAACGAACATACTTAGAACAGCGAAACAGATTGTTGACGCGGGAATTCAAGACCCAGTAATTTTCGAATTAATTGGGCTGTTTGAAGAAAACATAGGCCCTGATCGAATCAGTGACATGGTTGGCAGAATTATCGTTGATGATCTTCGTGCATATACCCAACGAATTTTCTCTGAACTAAAGGTTGAAACTACACCTATCAAGAACAGTCCCTACGAATCAGTTATTAACCCTTTCAGTCGGTATCCACTTATTCTATTACCCCAAGACGTTCTGCGAGATTTACCAATAGCAGAATCATGGTCGGAGATTGATATCGTATGCGCCCATAACCGAGAATTGCGGCAAAAGTTAAATGAACTAATAGGCGATACCTGGAAAAAAGCAACAAAGGTAAAGAAATCAATCCTTCGCACGGTACTTATTAGGGAGCCTGAAGTTCTGCATGATCTTATTGAGTCCTATAGGAATAAGCCCGCAGACAAGTATGATTTTGAAAGCGATCCTGCCGGCCAAGTTATTTGGCTTGCAGCTTCACGCAAGTATGTTAAAGAGTTTCCGTTAAGCATAACTCTGCCTGATAGCCCTTCTCCCGAAGACCTTCTTCAAATCGTCCTCACTATTTGTGACAAATTCAAAGACCTAGTAGAAAACAACGGTCTCTACTCTCTTCTATATGACTCCTCTGGGAAGCATAAGAAGGAAGAAGCCGCTCAAAAAGTGTTTTATGGCATAGCTGATTCCTATTGTTCAGCAAACAATTTGGATTTGTCACGAGAGGCTAATGCTGGTAGAGGGCCAGTAGATTTTAAGATTAGCAAAGGCTATAAAGGCCGAGTCGTTGTTGAAGCAAAACTCACCACCAACCCCCAACTTTTGCATGGGTTTGAAGTTCAAATTGAAGAATATAAAAAGGCCGAGAAAACTCGATTTAGTGTTTATCTTGTGATTGATGTTGCTGAAGGAAGAGCCACACAGGTAAAAGCATTAAAAAAACGAATTGCAGATAGCAAGGCGGCAGGGTTAAGAGTGCCGGAGGTTGTTTTTGTCGATGCAAAACCCAAAAAATCAGCGAGCAAATACTAGCTCACTCTTGAGTTCGTTCCCTATATAGAATGCCAAATCTTATTACCTACTTACAGCCACGCTAGAGCCTCTGCCCTTCGACATAGTAACGTCTTGATAACGAAATACCCCAACTAAAAAGGTGATCTATACTACGGCGGCGCGGAGCTTTG
The DNA here is from genome assembly GCA_036388915.1 of Pyrinomonadaceae bacterium. Taxonomy (GTDB): domain Bacteria; phylum Acidobacteriota; class Blastocatellia; order Pyrinomonadales; family Pyrinomonadaceae; genus QHXN01. The sequence continues at coordinate 86,112 of DASVQX010000025.1, read as the reverse complement.
CCCGACGGGGTGGTTTGACGTATGCTGTACGCCCTCGCGCCCGAGGCCGTGCGGCCCGTGGCGCGGCGTGAGATCGGGGCCGCGACTTTCGAGCTGCGGCACCCGATTATTCTTTAGAGCGGCCTTTGATGATGCTCTTGCGGCGCGGGACGGGCGGCGTCCTCTTGTCGGATAGTTTCTTGTGTCTAGTTTGGGTAATAATATAGTTGACGCACCACGCTTTTCGTGAGATACTACGTTCATGGAAAAGCAGGCCAACTTCCCCAAGACGCTGCAAGAGGCAATCAAGTTCTTCTCAGACCTTGAGACTTGCACGACCTTCATGGCGCAGATTCGTTGGCCGGAAGGCGTCACTTGCCCCTACTGCGCTGGCAAGGCCGTGTCTTACCTTTCCACCCGCTACAAGTGGAAGTGTATGAACAAGGTTTGCCATAAGCAGTTCAGCGTCAAGGTCGGCACCGTGATGGAAGACTCGCCCATCGGCCTCGATAAGTGGCTCGCGGCCGTGTGGCTCATCACGAACGCTAAGAACGGCATCAGTTCTTATGAGGTCATGCGCGCTCTTGGTATCACTCAGAAAAGCGCGTGGTTTCTGATGCACCGCATTCGCCTCGCCATGCAGACTGGAACCTTTGAGAAGATGTCCGGTCGGGTGGAAGCCGACGAGACCTACATCGGCGGCCTCGCGCGCAACATGCACAGAAGCGAGCACAGCCGAAAGATTACGGGTACTGGCGGCAAGGGTAAGATCGCGGTGATGGGCTTGCTAGAGCGCGACGGCAAGGTGCGGGCGAAGGTGATTCGTGACGCGACCTCTCTTACTCTACACGCCGAAGTCAGAAGCAACGTCGAGCCGGGCGCGGAACTGTTCACGGACGGTTGGAAGGGTTACAGCGGCCTTCACCAAGAGTACGTCCACCAAGTTATTGACCACGCGGAGAAGTACGTTGACGGCCAGATTCACACCAACGGGATTGAGAACTTTTGGAGTCTCTTGAAGCGCGGGATTAAGGGAACGTATGTGAGCGTCGAACCCTTCCACTTGTTCCGCTACTTAGATGAGCAGACTTTCAGGTTCAACGAGCGAAAGGGTAAAGACGCCGACAGGTTCATTAAGACTGTGGGGCAGATCACGGGCAAGCGGCTGACCTTCGATGAACTTACCGGCAAGAAAACAGGCAACTAAAGAGCGGCGACAAGGGCGCGGCAAGCGTAAGGGCAAAGGCTAGTCATCCGGCTGGCCTTTTCCTTTTGCCTTCTTGCTCGCGCTGACGTTCGTACTTCGCTTTTTCCTTGTCTATTTCACTTTTCGGCACGGCCAGTAGTTTGCGCGTTAATTCCTCAAACCGCTTAAATTCATCTGACTTTGCAGGCTTTTCCATCTTCGGCATTAGGCTGACTCCTCGCTATCGTCAGAATACAGGTTCTTTTGTTCGGCGTTCGGCGTTCGGCCTTCGGCGTTCGGCGTTCCGTCTCCTACAAACCTTACTGGTATGCGGTGCGAGACGCTGCTGACTTCAGATAGGTCGCTATTCGGGTCTGGCCCCGGAAACCATGTTGAAGCCGTGCCATAACCCGTGTAATGGGCTTTTCCTTCCAGCCTCAAAAGAGAAAGCAGATATTGAACCTGAGCGCGAGTTTTTGAGGGAATCACGTCCATTAATTCTTTCAGTTGGCAACCATCGGCGCTGTATTTCTCAATATGCGTCAACAGCAGCATCTTATTGGTTTCACGGTCTAGGCCGACCTTTCGGGTGTGCGTGCCCCTCCGCCCGATGGACTTATGAAACGTGCCGGAGAGAATGTAATCCTTACCCCTAATCTTCTCTAACACACCTTGATCGACAAGGTACGGGAGGCGGGGCTTGTACTCCTCGGGGACAGGCTGTTCCCGGTTAATCCTGTCTATGATAATCAGATCGCGGGTCTGGAACGTTGCAAGTTTTTCCTTCCCTATTCGCTCCAAGAATTGAAGGAATTTGGGGTCTTGAACTTCACCGCTTATAACTAAGTCAACGAGGTATTCATCTGACCGGGTGTAATCCGGGAGTGGCTTGCTTTCCTTGATGCTTTCCTCAAACATCAAATCAACGCCTTGTCCAGACCGCTCCACTAGGCCGCATTTTTCCAACACCTCGGCCAGCCTGCGATTACGGGGGCGGTGCCTTGATAGGATATTTTCCGGGGTGACTCCGGGCGGGAAGCCGCCCGGACTTGAGACTTCCATCTCTCTTGGCCGTTGTCGGATAAAGATGGAACTCGGCTCGTTGTAGTCGCGGTGGCTTATGGCATTCAGAATGGCCTCACGTATGACCGTCTCGTTGAAAGTTCGTATCGGAACTTTGTAAAACCCAGACTGAAAATATTGCAGTTCGTTGCGTGAGTTTATGAGCGCCCAGAGTTCTTCCTGAAATAACAGAAAACCTTTGCGATAACCGACGCGCTGCTGAGCGGGGCCGGAGGCTTCGCTTGAGCGGTATTCAAATACCGTCTCCACCTGCGGCAGATATTTGTTAAGGGCACCGTGAGTGCCTAGAAGTATTAGCGCGGCATTAGTAACTGTCCCGTCCACTACTAATTCCGCATCTGACAAGAGTTGCTCATCGGAGCATTCCAACAGCCTGTCATTCTCCGACTTGCGATGCCACCTGACCCTTAATTCGGTAATGGCTAAAGGGTCTATATCTCCGATGGTCGCTAGAGGCTGAACATCTGAGGAAAAATCGAGACGGATTTCATCTCGAATCTTGCTCAGCACATCCCACGTCATCGGAATAACGTCTTCATCCGACCTCATCCAATAACTGGCTTTATACTGGACGGCAACGCCATACGGCCGCGAGGGAACGGTAAAAATCAACACGCGTCCGTCGGGATGGTTAATCTCATCCACATCAATACGGATGTGCAATACGTCCGTTAGGGCAGTCTTGATTTTATGAGGGTTTAAGAAAGCCTGCGAACCAACAACTTGGCGGGGTATCTTATCCGTGATGCCTAAAACAATTTTCCCGCCACCTTCGTTGGCTATCGCGGCGCAGTACTTGGCGAGCTTGTCATAGTCGTAATTATTCTTAGCCTCTTTGAACTCAAGATGCTCATCCTCGCGCGCCGTTAGGAGTCCTTCAAGTTCGGATGCTGAGTAGGTCACCTACATCTCCCGATACCAAGTATTCGGATTTAGAAGGCGATATTACTCTTGATTTCTTGGTGCGTCAACTATATTATTACCCTAGTTTGAAGCATGTTCGAGAGCGCCTGACGCTTTAACCCCAGCCGCTCGGCGGCGCGCGTGATGCTGCCGCCTTCCAACTCTAACGCCTGCTCTATCAGCCTCGCCTCTAACTCATGCACCGCCCCGTAAAAACTAAAGTTCCTGTCGTGTATCTGTATCCCCGAAAGTCTCTTTATCACTATCTGCGCGCACGCCAGAAGGCGCTCTTTATCCTCGGCGTCCTGCGAGCTTTTCAGTAAGCCGTGGGCGCGGCGGTATATCTTCACCAGTTCCGACTCGGGCAGCCGCCAAGTTGCCCCGTGTTCCTCTATGAGCGTCAACGCTGCGTGCCCCGAACTGGCGGTCGCGCCTGAGTCCTGCGCCAGATTCATTGCCCGCCTGAGAATGTCAATAGAAGCATCTGAGCCGCCGAGCCGCGCCCACACGACGCCTTGAACCGTGAGAGCGTCCGCGAGCAAGGCCGACTCCCCGCTCTGCTCTAAAGTCTTAATGACTCCTGGCATGATGCGGTCGGCTTCACGGTATCGCTTCTCCGCGACGAGCACGCGCGCCCGAGTCTCATCCACCTGCGCGACGTTGCCCGTGTCTCTTAGCTTCGTGAATATCAGTTGCGCGCGGTCTAAGTGTTCGTGAGCGTCACGGTAGCGGCCTAGCTTGTAGAGTAGGAAAGCGAGGTTATTAAGATTCAGCGCGCAATATCTTTCATGCTTAGCCTGCTCGTAGTGATAGATGGCCGCCGTAAATTCTATGATCGCTCTGTCGGCGTAGTCGGGGCGGCGTTCCGTGGCGGCGAGTTTTAGAAGGATGATAGCCCGCTGGCCGTGCCACTTGCCTTTGAGCGCGTCGTTAGCTGATTCAAAGACAGGCTCGGCCTCCTTCAGAATGTTCAGGGCTTCGTTGTATCTGTTCTCGCTGATCTCAACTAGCGTGCGTCTAATGTGGATTTTAGCCTTCAGCTCTACGTCCGATTCCTTCAGGGGCTTCAGCGCCTCGCCAAGAATCAAGCGGGCCTCCTCAAACGAGCCGAGACGCCAGTAGCAGATGCCCAACTCATACTGCACCTCTGACACCTTCGACAGTATTCCCTGAGAGCGGAACCCACGCGCCGCCTCGGAGAGCATATCTTTAGCCTGTTCCTGCGCCCCTGAGACGTTCCTGACGCTGCCTAGCCAGCCCGTGAGTGTGCCGCATTGGAGCAACACTTCGGCTTCTACGGCGGGCGGCAGCGGTCTAACAGCCGGCCTCTGCCCCACACCTAGCCATAACTCGCCTAGAGACTCGCGCGCCCCTTCGTACTGGCCTTTGTGGATGAAGTCGGAAGCCACGCGGCAGCGCAACAGGACGCGCTCGGCCTCGGCTAGTGAAGGGTTATCTAGTTCCTTCAAGCGGTCGTCTGCTACATTCATGTGAGGCCAACCCTTCTCTCGCATGACAGAAAAGTGTCATGCGCGGCAAAGCCGCCGTACCTCAACGAGATACGGCGGCAAAGTTGATTAGCTTCCATCAATACTGAGAGGAAAAGCGATGCGTAAAACTCTAGGAGTCTGCCTCTTGGCCCTACTCCTGACCGGCTCGGCCAGCGCGGGCATCATGCAAAACGGTTCGCCCACGCCGCCGCCCCCGCCTCCGCCGCAACCGGAGAGCGCCGTCCAAGAGCCGATGGACGTGGAGCAAGCCGGCATCATGGGGAACGACGCGCCCGACAGCCTGACGCAGATCGCGCTAGACCTGCTCGCGGTTCTACCGTCTCTGCTCTAAATCACGCGCCATCATAGGCGGGGCAAGCTGCCTACTGGCGGCCAAATATTCGTGTGCCTGTTTAGTCGTGAGAGTCTGAACGTAGAGGCGACGCCCACGGGGCTAAAGATTAGCCCCGTACCATATAGAATGCAACAGATTTATTATCTGAGCTGTCGAGCACGTTATTACCGGAACTTGACCGGATTTAATTTGGCGCAGCGGCAAGAGCCTTATGTGCCTGGTTATCCCCCACACTCGCGATGCCACAAAATACGGCGTCCAACTTATTTACAGCATTCGCTAAAAAGGCAGGGCTGAGATGTTGATAGCGTGCCGCCATCCGAAGGTCTTTGTGCCCTAGAAGCTGCGCCACCGTGTGAATGTCCGCCCCACTCATGCGCAACCATGAGGCCGCCGTGTGTCTCAGGTCGTGAAACCTGAAATCAGCAATCTTCAGGCTTCGGCACACTCTTACGAAAGCAACGCTGACCTGCTCCGGCGTTAGGTCGCCAAAAATCTTATTAGTGATACTAAGTTCCGGCTCGCGTAGTACGGAAGACAATACAGCCTGCGCGCCTTCGTTCAAATAAACCATACGGCCTTCGCCGTTCTTAGTCTGCGGCAGGAACAGGCGCGACTGTGATAAGTCAACGTCGAGCCAACGCAGGCTTAGAATTTCGCCGCGCCTCATTCCCGTCATAGCAGCAAGGGCTACCACCGGGCGCAGCCAATTCGGGCAACCCTCGACGAGCATATAAAGCTCTTTCGGTTGTAGGTATCGCACACGCCCGGCTGGGACGCGAGGTGACTTGACGCCTTGCGACGTGTTGAACGGAATCAACTCCCATTCGACGGCCAAGCGCAAAAGGTGCTTCAAGACGTTAAGTTCTTTTTGAATCGAATAGGGCGAAGCCTTGCCGCTCCGTTGCGTAACGTAGCGTTGCGCGTCTTGGCGACGAATGCCGGTTAAGGGGCAATTGAAGAAGGGTATCAGGTGCTTAGACATGATGCTCTCTTCGCGCTCAAAGGCTTTCGGCGTCAGCCGCGCTTTTTGATATTGCAGGTAACGCGCTGCCACTTCGGCAAAGGTCTCCTCTCCCGGCGGAGAAAAGCCGAGGATTCGGGCTTGCTCGACGCGCAACAGTTCTGCGGCTCTGATCTGCTTCGCCTGCGTTATGTTCTGCGCGTCTGTCTTGCGGTAGCGGCGGCGGCCTTGCGCGTCAGTCCAGCTAATCCAAAAACCGGCGCGGTCTTCGCGCGTATAAATGCCGTCTCGCTTGTCCTTAGCTTTTCTAGGCATCGCTCAATCCCCTTTTTTGGAGTTTGTTTTTCTCTTCTTAGTAGTTTTCCCCTTGCCTGCCTTTTTCACCGTCCGCGCCTTGCGCCACTCTTCACCATGTTCAGCCCACCACTTACGTTTCAATTCCCTCTGAGCTGGCGCGGCGCAAATCTCCGAGCAATATCTTTGGTTTTTGCGCGTCACAAAGAAGTAGGGGGCAGGACATTCAGGATTGGCGCAATAACGTGCTCTATCTCCGGCTTTGACGAGATGCGACAATGCTTGCTCGAAAGGCGTGGGGGGCGGGACGCGGAAACGCTTTTCTGGCTGATATAATATTTTGAAGAGGTTATCACCCTCTAAGGTGTCATCCCCCCACTTATAGAGTGCATACCGGAAAGCAAAAACTCCCCACTCCTTCTGCCTTGCATCCGGTTCAGTCCACAGATCATTCAGAATGTTTCTTAGTGTAGCTACCCAAGCACCCTCCCCTAAGTCTTCAATGCTCACGAACTTCGGTAGATTGAAAACTTGCTCCGCGACTTCGTCATCTCTTGCGAGCAAACCGGCTAACCATCCCTCCTCATGAGGAGGGATAAAAGCGGCAAAGCGTTCTCTAAACCTCCGCGCTGCGTTTATGTCAACCTGAAGGTTAGCCAGTTCTACAAGGAACCGCTCCAACTGCCGTGAAGAAAACTTTGCTAGAGTTTGAGTCTGCTTTTTCATGTAAGTCTTGTTGCTAGAAGTAATATTTGTTTGTGCTCTAGCAAGGCACAGCTTAATATACATTCGTTCCGGTTTCGGGGCAAGCATATTCTTTAGGAGGCGTTAGGATGGTTGAAGACAGATTAGTAAGCATTAAGGATGCGGCTGAGATTCTAGCCATTTCACCCTGGACGATTCGTGCTTGGGTGACGCAAGGCAAAATCAGTTCAGCAAAATTAGGGGCGCGGCGGTTGATTCCAGAAAGCGAGATCAATCGCCTACTCGCGGAGGCGATTGTCCAGCGGAGGGGCGCTAAGGATGCCGCATAACTTGTGCGGTACGTTAGTTAGGTTGAACTGTGGGAGGGCTGGCTGTGATGGCTGGGTCGCTATCAGAAAGACACCTGAAAATGCTCCGCGAGGAGTCCGGCCTCACCGAAGAAATAATCTCTGCTCGTGGCTACCGCACCGTAACGGATGAAAAGGAACTCATCCCCTTTGGATTCTCCACAGCGCAACGGCGCACGCCGGGCTTGCTCATACCCGGCTATGGGACGGACGGGGGCAACAGCTTCTATACCTTCCGCCCAGACTCAGCTCGCGTTATAGAGAACAGACGGAAGCGAGAGCCGGACGGGAGTTATAAGCAGCGTGTCATCAAGTATGAGACGCCAGCCGGTTCAAGTCTGCGCTTAGATTGCCCGCCTGTCTGTCTTGCACACATTAAAGACCCTAATACCCCGCTCTGGATAACTGAGGGCGTTAAGAAGGCGGACGCGCTTGCCAGTCGGGGGCTGTGTGCCATCTCCCTTTACGGTGTCTTTGGTTTCAAAGGTAAAAATGAGTTCGGTGGCGTCACATGGCTTGCCGATTGGGATTATGTGGCGCTCAAGGGCCGTGATGTGCGGATTGTTTTCGATTCTGACGTAATGCAGAAGCCAGAGGTGAGCAAAGCCCTCCAACGGCTGACTGAGCATCTGCAACGCAAGGGGGCGCACGTCGCCCCTGCCTACCTTCCCGGTGGACGCGGAAGCAAAGTTGGGGTTGATGACTTCCTTCTGACTCATTCCGTCGAAGAGTTAGAGGCGCTTGTAGACGCGCCGAGGCCGAAAGCGCAACCCGCGCCGCCCGTCGTGGAACTGCTCGACTATGCGCCGCCCGTCTTACGTCGCCCGCTCGCGCTCGTTGGCGGCGAGTCTTATGCGGCCATCTGGCCACACGTCAAACAGACGAAGACCGAAAGCGTTGACAAGGACGGGAACATTGTCAGACACGACCCGCCGCTAGTGACGAATGAAAGACGGCTGTGCGTCCTGCGCGGAGACGGCGCGATTTTCGGCAGCGGCATAAGGGATATTGCAGAGCTTGAGCTTGATGTTCAATTAACAGAAATCCCCCCTGACGAAAAGCTTTGGTCTTCGCCCGGCGTGAAAGCATTTGCGCGCGGCCAGAAGCCAGCGCCCGGCGTCGTATTCGCCCAGATTGCGGACGTGGTTGATCGCTTTATTGACTTTGATCGCAGCCTCGCCGACCAGCGCACGATGGCCGAAATGGTCGCCAGTTACATCATGGCGACATGGTTTTTGGACGCCTTCAAAGTTATCGGCTTCATCTGGCCGAACGGCGAGAAAGGCAGCGGCAAGACTCAACTTCTGACAATCATTGCCGAACTAGGCTATCTGGGGCAGTTGATACTAGCAGGCGGCAGCTACGCATCCCTGCGTGATATGGCAGACTACGGCGCAACGCTTTGCTTTGACGACGCCGAAAACATTTCAGACCCTAAACGCACAGACCCTGACAAGCGCACGCTTTTGCTGGCCGGGAACCGGAAGGGCAACACGGTGCCCGTCAAGGAACCTGTGCCGGGCGGCGCTTGGCGCACGCGCTACGTCAACACTTTCTGCGCCCGCGCCTTCTCCGCAATCCGTCAGCCCGATCCGGTATTAGCGAGCCGCACGATCACCGTGCCGCTAATCCGCACGCCCGACCGCTATCGGGCCAACGCTGACCCACTCGAATATTCGCTCTGGCCTCACGACCGTCGCGCCTTGATTGATAGTCTATGGGCGCTCGCGCTCCTGCACCTCGCGGAACTTTCCAAATACGAATCGCGCATCAACGAGGTGGCCACGTTAACCGGGCGGAACCTTGAGCCGTGGCGCGCGCTGCTAGCCGTCGCCCTGTGGCTTGAGGATGCAGGCGTTACCAGGCTTTACAGCCGCATGGAGAGGCTTTCGACCGGCTATCAACAGGAGCGCCAGCAACTTGAGAGTGGCGACACGACGGCGCTAATAATCCGCGCTCTGGGCAAATGCCTGGGCTGTGACGTTGTGACATCGTGTGACCCTTGTGACGTTCCTTTAGAGGAAGTGCCGGGCGAAAAGATATTTATTCGCACAGCCGATATAGAGGCGGCAGCGAAGGGGATAGTCGAGACCGACGAGCTAGATATTGACGTGGAGCGATTAGACGCGCGTCATATCGGGCGCATCTTGGGCAAGCTACGTTTCGACAAAGGTAACGAAGGCGGCACGCATAAGAAGGGATGGAAGGTTAGCCAGCGCGAGATTGCCCGGTTCGCGCGTGCGCTTGGGCTAACAACATGAGAGGACGCTGTCATAACGTCACATCGGTCACGTAACGTCACAACGTCACAAAAGGAAGGGGCCAAGGACGGGGCGGCGCGGTTACGCTCGCATGTGACTGTGGATAAAGCTGGAAGAAAAGAGCTTGATGTCGAGTTTTCGCCGACGCTAGACTAAAGGACACCACTCGCTATGCTGCGAGTTAAGAAAACCCTAGTTTTTTCAGAATGATTATGCCGTATAAGTGTGCAAGTTTTGACGAAATTTGCCGCCGTGCTTCGGGGCGCAGAGCTTACAACAAAAGGCGGCGTCTTGCGCGAGCGCATCGCATTTCCGCAATGATTGCGGCGCAGGTATGGCGCGCAGATATAACAGGCCGTGAGTTGGCTGCGCACTTAGGCGTTCACGAGTCTACGGTGAGCCGTGACCTAAAATTCATCAAACGGCTGCGCCGAGATTTCGGCCGAATGATCGGCGACCTCGGCGGCGGGTTAGCCGAAAACGAAATGTCGCCCCGCAGTTTCAAGTGGCTACGCAATGCGCGGGGATGGGAAATTACCTTTGAAATTCGTAACGGTATGCGAGTTCGGTAACAGCCGTGGATAGGAAAGGCTGTAATTTGGATGGTCTCTAATTATGGCGTGTTTTGACTGAAAAAACTTCTGGCGCTACACTCCCTTCATAGTACACTCCCGGCGAACTTTCACCATTTTTTTGTGAGGCTACTTCCATGAGCGAGGACGAAAAAGTTTTTCGACATGGCTATTCTCTTCCTCGGTTAAATCGCTCTGAAGACACCGCAGATGAGGCCGAAGCCGCGCGTGTGGGCGCTGACTTCTATATCGAGATTGATTTCCAAAAAGGTACGGGTAGTCCCTCACGGGTGTTCCGTGCCATGTCTGATTTGATAGACGCATTACAGGAGACAGATAAGAATCTCATCACGAGTATTGACGCAAAGCTACAACCTGTTTTGCTTCTTGAGAATGTTGAAACCGGGTCTGTACGCGCGTGGCTTAAACAGGCGGTTGAGTCTATTGATGATGAAGGGCTAAAAAAGGGCGATTGGAAGATAGTGGTAGGTAACTACCTACTAAGAGCCAAGTATTTAATGGTTAGATTTCTTGATAAAAAGACCGACATCAAAGACGCTCAGGAGATTGCGGAACTCGAAAAAGAGGTTCATCAATTAGCGGAAGCGACGGACGTGAAGCAATTCCCTGCGTATGAGCCAATATCCCGCGAAAGGCTCGTCAGGAGTATAGATAAGATCAACACGGCCTTAGCTCCCCTTAACGATAATGATAGGGCGAAGATCGTCACGAACGAAGGGGAGCAAGCCAATTTCAATCTGTCCCTGCATATTGCGCCCGAGACTATTGATGATTTAATAACGGCCGAAATGATTCAGTCTGTATCCGAGATGATTTTGAAGGTAAAAAAGCCTGACTTCTTAGGAACATCTCAGTGGGAATTTAGGCATGATAATAGAACCATTCCTGCGAAGATTCTTGATGAACAATGGTTGGCTGATTTTCAGGCTGGGGGCATTACAATCAAACCCGGCGACGCAATTCGCGCGGAGGTTTTAACAGAAGTTAGATATGGATTCGATAGAGATGTTGTCAGTACACAGTACAGCGTAATAAAAGTGTTTCAGTTAATCCCCAAACAGCAAACAAGTCAACCCGGCCTTTTCGAGCAGCCTAAGCGCAAGTTCATGCTCCCCGGTGAAGAAGTTTAATCATTAGCTGCCCTGTGTAGTTAAGAGTATTCGTCAGAAGGTTGGCGGCGAACCACGAAAGACAAGTCGCTTAAGAGTGGCAACTAAGGCGCCTTTTCTCCGACATAATGCCAAGTGCTAATTGTGCGGTAAATTTTCATCAATTCAGGTCTGCTCATTATGGCTACAAAGACAAATGAATGGACGTTTACCTCTGACATCGCCTCACAGATAAACGTTATCCTGCAAAACCGTCCTGACTTACCCTTTTCGCTTGCCAGAGTTGAAGAACCGGTTAGGGGAAGCCGTAAGCGTCACGACCTGAAAATCTATGACCGCAATGACAGGGTAATTCTTACAGGCGAAGTTAAAAGGCCGGAGAATCCAGATGGGCGCTCACCGTACCAAGAGGGTTTGGTGATGGACGCTCACGATAAGGCCAACCGTGCCGGCGTCGAGCACTTCTTTACTTGGAACATCAACAAGTGTGTGTTGTGGGGGACATTTAAGAAGGGCGTACCTATCACGGAGCGTTACGAAGAAGAACTAGACGCCTTCACCAGTCCGATACGCACGTCCGCTGAACTGGAACACCCGCGCGTCAAGGATCAGCTCAACCGTTTTATCACAAGATTGCTCGAACGGTGCGCAGCCCTAGTCACTGGCGCTCAACCGCTGCGGTTGTTCCCTGTTGACGATAAATTCGTCCGCGTGTGGGAAGCTGGTTTACTGCCGCTCGTCACAAACACACTGCACGCCATCAACCACGGCTACGAAAAGGACAAAGCTTTTAAGGCGCGGCTCAACAAATGGATGCGTGATGAGCAAGGTTGGAACTTGTCGGATACTGACGAAGAAATCTTGCGTGACAACCTCGAACGCGCCGCGAAGCTGAGTTGTTATGTTCTTGCTAACAAGATCATCTTTTCAAAGGCATTGCGGCTGCGCTTCTCTGACATGGACGGCTTGACCATCAAGAAATCGGTCAAGACCGGCGCTGCCCTCAAGAAAACGCTCGATCAATACTTCGCGGACGCGATGGATGCGAGCAACGACTATGAAACTGTGTTCCGGGGAGACTTCGGCGATGAGTTGCCTTTCCTGAGCAACGTTGCAGTTGATGGCTGGCGCGAGTTGAGTGAGCAGACGGATGCTTTCGATTTTACGCAGATTCCGTATGAAGTTATCGGTCAAATCTTCGAGCGCATATTCAGTCCCGCAGAGCGTCATAAGTTTGGGATGCATTACACGCGTAGCGAGGTCGTTGACCTCATTAACGCCTTTTGTATCCGCGACGCTAACGCCAGCGTGCTCGACCCATCGTGCGGCGGCGGCACGTTCCTTGTGCGGGCCTATCAGCGCAAGAAGGATTTAGCTAAAAACAGACTATCTCATCAATCGCTCATCAGTAGTCTCTATGGCTTTGACATCTCTGCTTATCCAACACATCTGACAACTATCAATCTCGCTACGCGCGACCTTATTGAGCAGGCGAATTATCCACTCGTCGCGCGCCAAGACTTTCTTAAGGTCAATCCCGGCGATGAAGTCTTCCGCGTGCCAGTAACTAACGGTGAAGCTGAAGACGGCGAATCAGACCTTGTGGAGATGCCGTTTGTTGATGCCGTCGTCGGTAATCCGCCGTATGTGCGTCAGGAAAAGATCAACGAATACTACGGTAAGAGTTATAAGACGTTCTTACAGCGAGAGGCGGAGCGCGACGCGCCTGGCGCTGACCTTTCGGGACGCTCAGACATTCTTTGCTACTTCTTCACGCATAGCGGCGCATTTCTTAACGACGGCGGCTATATGGGCTTGCTGACAAGCTCGACCTGGCTAGATACCGCTTACGGCTTCCGCCTCCAAAAGTATCTGCTTGATAACTACGAGATCGTTGCCATTCTCGAATCGAACCGCGAGCCGTGGTTTACGGGTGCGCGTGTCACGACCGTTGCGACGATCCTGCGTAAACAGGCCGACGCCACGCGGCGCAACGCGAACAGCGTCAAGTTTGTGTGGCTCAAACAGAAGTGGGAACAATTTCTACCCTATGTGCAGGATGAGCACGACCGCCGCTTGCTGTTCGAGAATCTACGCGACCGCATCTTGCGCCTGACTAAAGAAGAAGAAACGGACGTGTGGCGCGTCCGCGTCGTCAATCAAAGTGAGCTTTATGAAGTAGGCTGTATGCCGATTGCTGTCGATGAAGTGGAAGAACATGACGACGAAGAAGAGGCAGAAGAAACAGACGCAGAAAGAGCGAGGCGCATACTAAGAGGTGAAGAGTATGGGTCATCAACAGGTGAAACAGACGAGTACACTGGTTACAAGTGGGGTATCTTCTTACGCGCTCCTGAAGTCTTCTTTAAGCTGCTCAGGCGTGGCAGTGAAAGATTAGTGCCGCTCGGACAGATAGCCAATGTGAAGTTTGGCCTGAAAAGTGGATGCGACAAGTTCTTCTTCCCATTCGATGTTACTGCTGAAGCCATATCCCAAGACATTTCCGAGCGCGAATTTATGGAGCGTTATGGAATCAGGCGAAGCGAGACGAAGAACGTGCGAATTATTCGCGCAGGTGACGGCTCTATACATCTTTTAGAGGCAAAGTACCTTGAGCCAGAGATTCATGGATTGATGGATATTAGGTCTGTAGGTTTGTCCAGTGATCGGCTAGATCGTTCAGTGATATTGATACCTACAGGCTTTTCCAAAAAGGATAGGTATGCACGCAAATACATTGAGTGGGGAGAAAAAGAGAGATTCGATGAAGGGAGTACTTGCCAAGGCAGAGTCACCGAAGACCGTGACTGGTTTGATTTAACGGGTCGTCATCGGGGCGAAGTAATTTGGTCAAAGTTACAGCAATACCGTCATGTCGTTGCCTACAATCCAGAGGGCTTAATTTGCAATTGTAATCTATATGATGTTTTCGTTGATGAGGATGTTAATTCTCAACACCTCTGTGCTGTTCTTAACAGCACAGTAGTAGCTCTAATGAAGTTTCTGTTTGGTAGCCAGATGGGCAGAGAAGGCAATCAAGTAACAGAGATATTCGATGCCAAGATGATGCTTATCCCTGACCCGCGCTGTGCCTCTACCCGTTTGCAGCGAAAGCTAGAGTCAGCACTTGATGAATTACGCTCACGTGATACATCCCCGCTAGTTGATGTTGACTCGACTGCAACAGAGTGGACTGGCGAGTTAGCCTTCGATGATCGTCAAAAGCTCGACGATGCTGTGCTTGAATTGCTCGGCGTATCGAATAAACAAGAGCGTGAGCAACTGCGCGTTGAACTCTACGAAGAAGTTACAACGCTATACCGGCAAATACGCGCTGCTGAGCGTGAAATGCAACGCCATCGCTCGGCAACTGCCCGACAAGGCCGCGCCACTGCGCAATCAATCGCCGCAGAGATTTGGGAAAGCCTCGACACGCGCCCCGCATACCGCACTCCGCTAGACTTTGTACTGCCGCGTGTCCGCATCGAAACTGTTGATTTACCATCTGAAGGACGCGCTATTATTGTACCCGGCAATATGTTTTATGGTGACAGTGTGCAGATTGGCAGCACTAATATTGAACTCGGCGACCTTAAGCGTTGTGAGTTCCTTAAGGAGCTATTCAGAATAGGGATTAATGGCAGCGTTTCCATTCCTGTACAACCTGAGTATTGCGCTAACGCGCTACAGGAACACCAAGATTACATCGAAGAGACGAATGGGATTTTTCAGAGCTTCGCCGCCGTTTACACGGCGGACGAGCAGTTACAGGAGCGTGTCATTAGAGAACTATGGCGCAAACTCAAATTAGAACACTGAAAGAGCATGTGAAAGAGAGCAATTCTGGGTAACGCTACGGTAACAAAATACCCTACAAATGGCTGCTAAAGCATCCTAACCGATATTAAGGGCATCTATGCTTATCTGCTTGAAAAGGCAGAGGATATGCTAACTTGTGCGAGCGGATACTAACTCGTACAATAGGGCTAACACGGACTTTCACGGCGGTAACACGGGTTCGAGTCCCGTACGGGACGCCATGCTCCGACGAGAACCCGACGGTTGAGCACGGGCGTTTTTTTGAGCGACGCTCCTTCGGGTGAGCAGCAACGAGAGGCCGCCGACGCCGTGGGTTTTCCAGAGAGCGCCGACGGCCTCTCTGCTTTTTTTCAGTAATGAAGGTGACTCCGATGGCCAGACGTTACGCCGCCGCGCTCTTCGCACTCCTCGCGGCCCTCGCCGCGCTCGCGCCGGCGCCCGCGCGCGCGCAGTCCGTGAGCGACGTCGTGCTCATCCTCCCCTTCGAGAACACCACGGGCAACCGCGAGGCCAACTGGGTCGGCGAGAGTTTCGCCGACCAGCTCGCCGAACTCATCAGCACTAACGGCATGCTCGGCGCGCGCGGGCTGCGGGTCGTCTCCTCGGACGCGCGCGAGCTGACCTACCAGCGGCTGCGCCTCCCGCTCACCGTCATCCCGTCGCGCGCCACGGCCATCAAACTGGCGAAGGAGGCCGGCGCGACGATGGTCGTGCTCGGCAACTACGAGATCACGCCGAAGGACGAGAAGACCGTCGCCGAGGTGCGCGGCTCCGTCCGCGTCGTCCGCGTCAACGAGGGGCGCATCGCCGGCCGGGAGACGCGCGAGGGCTACGAGTCGCACAAGTTCGTCTTCGGCGACGCGCTCGTCAACCTCCAGACCGTGCAGGGCAAGCTCGCCTACCAGATCCTCTACGAGCAGGACGACAAGCTGCCCATCTCGCAGAAGGTCATCGTCGATCAGGCGACGAAGGTGCCGGCCAAGGCGTTCGAGGCTTACGTCAAGGGGGCGATGCTCCCGAACGACCACGCGGACAAGCCCAACTTCCTCCAGAACGCGATGCGCGAGTACGAGCGCGCCAACCCCGGCTCGGTCTACAAGCAGGCCGCCTTCGAGCTGGGCCAGCTCTTCTACTCGCGGCGCGACTACAAGAAGGCCGCCGAGAGCTTCACGCTGCTCCAGCGCCGCGACGCGCACTACGCCGAGGCCGCCTTCTACGCCGCGCTCGCCTACTGGCGCGCCGGCGAGTTGCAGTCGGCTTTGGACACCCTGCTGCCGCTCACGACCGAGGTGCCGCTCACCAGCATCTACAACAACGCGGGCGCCATCTCCACGCAGGCCGCCATCAAGGAGAAGAACCCGGCGAAGCGCGAGGCGCTCTTGAAGCAGGCGACGAACTTCCTCGGCCGCGCGGTCGAGAGCGCGCCCGAAGACTCGGACGACGGCGCGATGGTGCGCTTCAACTACGCCTACGCGCTCTCGCTCTCGGGCAAACATCAGGAGGCGGCCGAGCAGTTGCGCGCGGTCGTCAAGGAGAACCCGCGCGACGCCGCCGCGCTCTTCCTCTTCGCCAAGATGCTTGAGAAGACGGGTCAGTCCGAGGCCGCCGCCGCCAACGACAACGAGGCGCGCAAGCTCTTCCCCGCCTACGGCAAGGCGCAGATCGAGTGGGAGCAGACCAAGACGGTCTCGCTCCTCCCCGTCCACCTGCGCGGCGACTTCAACCGCGCCGAGTTCGTCCGCGTCTCGGACGAGCCGGCCACGGGGCCCGTGCCGGGGACGAGCGCCGAGGACTTCCTCGGCAAGGCGCGCGAGCTGTACACGGCCGGGCGCGACGACGAGGCGCTGATGGAGTTGCGCAACGCCCTGCGCGTCGAGCCGATGAACGCCGAGGCGTACCTCCTGACGGGGCGCATCTACATGCGGCGCGGCGAGCTGGCGCCCGCCATCAACCAGCTCAAGACCTCGATCTTCTGGGACACCGAGCACAAGTTCATCGACCCGCACATCCTGCTCGGCCGCATCTTCCTCGAACGCGGCGACCGCGCGCAGGCCACCGCCTACGCGCAGAGCGCGCTCCAACTCGACCCGAACAACCCGGAGGCCGTCGCCCTCCAGCGCGAGCTTCAGGCCGGCATCAAGTGAGTCCTCGGTCGAAGATTCTTGATTCGTGATTCGGGGCGACGGATGACAACGCTGCTGTCATCCGTCGCCCTTCGGCTTTGGCGGACGCCCTTCACGTCAGGACAGGTCGGCGATGTACACGCTCGCGCTCTCGCTGCTCATACTCTCGGCGCCCGCCGCCGCCGCCCTCGCGTACGTCGTCCACGCGTCGAGACAGAAGAAGTCCTCGCGCCGTCCCTTGCGGCTCGTCGGCAGCGTCGCGTCAGTTGAGACGGCGCTCGACCCGGAGGGCTTCGTCCTCGTCGGCGGCGAGCTGTGGCGCGCGCGTCTGCGCGGCGGCGGCCGTCTCGCGCGCGGCGGCTCGAACGTCCGCGTGGTCGGCGCGCGCGGCTGCGTCGTCGAGGTCGAACCGCTCGGCTGAATCCTGCCCCGCGCCGACTCCTTCCTGAAACGTCACGTCCGCTTTCCTGAAACCGACCTGACCGCGCTCCGCCGTGGCACGCGAACTGCTTTAGAGAATGTCGGCAAGCACGGAGGAAGTTAAACCGTGACCCCGCCGCCATCACTTCTCTGAGCGTGGCCTGCCGCTACGCCAGCCGCCCGCCGAGCGTCCCTACAAATCTCCTACCTATCAGGAACCTGGCCTCCCGGCCGGGTTCTCCTGCTTTTGGGGGACGTTTTCCCTTTTCCGCCATCTTCCAGTCTTTTCCCACCTTTTCGCGCTGTAAACCGGCGGCGACAGCCTGTCAACTCGCCGCGCCTGCGTTGTCACTCCGCGGCCACAGGACGCTTGCGCGGAAGTGTCAATTCGACAAATTTTGTCACCGGATGGGTGACGTTTTCCGTCGTTTTGACTTCCCCGCGCCGACGTTTTGACGCGTCCCTCTCGCCCATCAAGAAATTTTTCGCACCCCTTTTCCGCCGCGCTCACGCGCCCGCGCGAGCGATGACGCCCCGGCGGCGGCTCTGTTAAACTCCGCGTGTGCGGGAGACTGTCTCAGCCGACGCGTCCGTCGGCGCGCGCCGGCGACTCGGGCTTACACGAGCGCGTGCGCGCGCGGCCGTGCCGACTCTCGCCGAGGCATTTTGCGCCGCCGCCTCCGCGCTCCTCCTCCTGCTCGCCTTCCCCGACTTCGACCTCTGGCCGCTGGCATGGGTCGCGCTCGTCCCCGTGCTCTACCGCGTCGCGCTTCGTCCCCGTGCGGCCCCCTCGTTCGTCTCCGGGTGGCTGGCCGGGACGGTCTTCTTCTACGCGTCCTGCCACTGGCTGACCTACCCGATGATTCACTACGCGGGCATCCCCGCGCCCGCGGCTTACGTTCTTCTACTGCCCGTGGCGGCGACGGGCGGCCTCTTCGTCGGGCTCTTCGCGGTCGGGCTGGCGCGGCTGTGCGCGAGGCTCGGCGCGGCCGCGCTCCTGCTCGCGCCGTTCGTCTGGGCCGCGTGCGAGTGGGCGAGGCTCGGCGCCATCGGTCAACTCTGGAACGCGGTCGGCTACTCGCAGGCGTTCCGACCCGCGCTCATCCAGGCCGCGCGCTTCGGCGGCGTCTACGCGGTGAGCTTTCTCGTCGTGGCGTTCAACGCCGCGCTCGCCTACGCGCTGCTGAAGCGGAGCGCGCGCGGCGCCCTCGTCTCGCTCTCGGTCGTGGCGCTCGTCGCGCTCTCGCTCTTCGCCGCAGACCGAAGCCCCGCGCCCGGCGTCGAGGGCGAGACCTCCGCGCTCGTCGTCGCCGTCCAGCCCAACATCATCCCCGACTTCGGCCGCAGCGAGGATGAGTATCAGGCGCTTCGCCGCCGCCACTTCGAGCTGAGCGACGCGGCGCTCAAAAGTTTTGACGAAGGCGGCGCCGGCGGAAACGTCAGCCCCGCCGCGACGCCGCGCGTGGTGGTGTGGCCCGAGTCGCCGATGAACTTCTCGCTCGGGCGCGACCGTCGGTTCCGCGAGGAGGTCGCGCGCTTCGTCGGCGAACGTCGCGTCTCGCTGCTCTTCAACTCGCTTGAGCCGGCGGCGGACGGCGGCGGCTACAACGCGGCGGTGCTCGTCAACGAAAAAGGTTTGCTCGTCGCGCAGTATGATAAGATTCGCCTGATGCCGTTCGGCGAGTACGTGCCGCTTCCGCGCTGGGTGCCCGGCGCGGGGATGTTGGGCGGCGTCGTCGGCGACTTCACGCCGGGCGAGCGCTACACGCTGATCCCGCTCGGCGGCGAAGGGGCGCCGCGCGCCGGCACCTTCATCTGCCTTGAGTCGGCGTACCCCTACATCACGCGGCGGCTCACGCGCGAGGGCGCCGACGTTCTGATTGAAATGACGAACGACGCGTATCAGGGTGACACCTCGGTACTCCGCCAACACCTCTCGAACGCGGTCTTCCGCGCGGTCGAGACGGGCCGCCCGCTCCTGCGCGTCACCAACACCGGCGTCAGCGCGCGCATCGACGGGCGCGGGCGTCTGTCCGACGAGACGGGGCGCTTCGTCGAGGCCACGCGGACGTGGCGGGTCTCGCGCTCCGACGGCCGCATGACTTTTTACGCCGAGCACGGCGACGCCTTCGCCGCCGCCTGCGCGCTCCTGAGCCTCGCGGCACTGGCGGCGACGTGGCGCAGGAAACAGAGGGTTCAGTTTTAGACCGTGACGGTTTTGGAGGTTGAATGTCGAGAGCTTTGCAGTTGAGCGACAGTGAAGACCGCGACCTGCGCCTGCGCGCCGACGATTTGCACACGCGCGTCGAACAGCTCGGGAGGTTTCTTTGATGTAGCGTCGAAGCGCGAGGAGCTTTTAAAGCTCGAAGCGCGGGCGTCCGAGCCGGAGTTCTGGAACGATCAGGAGGAGGCGCAGAAAGTCCTCCAGCAGCGCAGCCGCATCGAGCGCGTCGTCAAGCGGCAGGAGGGATTCGAGTCGTCGGTCGCCGACGCCGAGGTGCTCTTTGAATTCGCGGCCGAGGACGAGTCGAGCGCGAAGGAGTTGCGCGAGCTCGTCGCGCGGCTCGAAGAGGAGGTCGCCGGGGCCGAGACCGAGATGCTGCTCTCGGGCACGCACGACGCGGCCAACGCCATCTGCTCCGTCCAGTCGGGCGCGGGCGGCACGGACGCGCAGGACTGGGCCGAGATGCTGCTCAGGATGTATTTGAAGTGGGCCGAGCAGCGCGGCTTCAAGGCCGAGGTGCTCGACATGCAGCCCGGCCAGGAGGCCGGCATCAAGGGCGCCACGTTCCGCGTCGAGGGCGAGTACGCCTACGGGCTGCTCTCGGCCGAGGCCGGCGTCCACCGCCTCGTCCGCATCTCGCCCTTCGGCACGGGCACGCGCGAGACCTCGTTCGCCTCGCTCTTCGTCTCGCCCGAGATCGACGAGAACATCGAAGTCGAGATCAACGAGAAAGACTTGCGCGTGGACACCTACCGCTCGACCGGCGCGGGCGGCCAGCACATCAACACGACCGACTCGGCCGTGCGCATCACGCACATCCCGACGAACATCGTCGTCGCCTGCCAGAACCAGCGCTCGCAGCACCAGAACCGCGCGGTGGCGATGCAGGTCTTGCGCTCAAGGCTCTACGAGCTTGAGCTTGAGCGGCGGAGGGCCGAGACGGCCGCCATCGGCGGCGAGAAGGCGGACATCTCGTTCGGCTCGCAGATACGCAACTACGTGCTCGCGCCCTACCGGATGGTCAAGGACGCGCGCACGAAGGTCGAGCGCGGCGACGTTGACGCCGTACTCGGCGGCGACATCGACGACTTCATCAAGGCTTACCTGCTCGCGCGCCGCGCGGGCTAACGGCCTTCGGCCGGAACGTAGCCTTCGAGTTCCGCGAGGACGGGCGGCGGCACTGCACCGTCTTCGTCCGGTGTTGCGACTGATAGTTTAAGCCGGTGCGGCGACTGACACTTATTCGGAGCGACTATGGCAACTGCACAGATTGACGCGCGCTTGAAGGCGCCGGGCGGCGCGCAGCCGCGCAACACGCGGCGCAACGAGATCGTCGCCATCGCGCTGTTCGCGCTGAGCGCGCTCCTGGCGTTCTGCCTCGTCTCGTACAACCCGAACGACCCTTCGTGGGTCGCGGCCGGCGCGACGGGAGCGCGCAACTGGACGGGGAGCGTCGGGGCCAACGTCGCCGCTGCGCTCTTCCAGTCGTTCGGGCTGGCCGCCGCGCTCCTACCGCTGCTCCTGGTTGCCGCCGCGTGGCGGCGTTTTCGCACGCGGCGGATTCACGCGCCGCTCTCGCGCGTCATCGGGCTGGCGACGCTCACGCTCGCGGCCTCGTCGCTGCTCGCGCTCTACGTCGCCGAGCCGCTGTTCGACCGCAGCTTTAACGCGGGTGGCTTCGTCGGCGTGCTCGTCGCCGAGAGTCTGAAGGGCGTGCTCAACACCGTGGGCGCGACCGTCATGCTCGCGGCGGCCGCCGCCGTCGGGCTGCTGCTCGCCACCAACTTCTCCTTCGTCTCGGCCTACGACCGCACGGCGGCCGCGCTCGCGAACCCCTCGGGCGCCTTCCGCCAGAACTTCGAGCGCTTCCAGGCTTGGCGCGCCGCCCGCCGCCAGCAGGCGCTTGCCCGCGCCGAGGCGCGCCGCGAGGCCCGCGCCGCGCGCGAGGCCGAAGAGCAGTCGGCCGCCGCGGCCGCACTCGCCGACTCGTCCGCCGCCGCCGACTTGGGCGCGACGACCAGCATCCCCGTCAAGCGCGGCGCGAAGTCCGAGACAGGACCGGCCGCCGCCATCAAGCGCAACGCCACCGCCGCGCCCGCCGCCGAGAAGCGCACGCGCGAAGACGAGATTCGCGCGCAACTCGCGCAGGCCGAGGCCGACCTCGCTTCGATCATCATCCAGCCCGCCAATGCAGAGCCACCGCCCGCCGCCCCGACCCGCCGGACGGAGAGAGACGAAGCAGACGCGCCGGTCTCGCGCCGCGTCTCGGCCGCCGCCGAAGAGGAGGACGCAGCCGCCCCGCGCAGACCCGCGCGCAACGTCGTCCCCGACGTGTCAGAGATGATGTCCACGGCGGCGGTCGTCCGCACCGAGCCGAAGGAGGACGCCGACCTCCCCTTCGAGCGCAACGCGCCGCCGACCGCCGACGTGGTCGCGGCGGCCGCCCCGCGCCGCGCGAAGCCGGCCGCCGCGCCGCTGCTCGACTACGACTTCCCCACGATGGAGTACCTCAACCCCGCGCCGCCGCGCCGCGAGCAGGCCGACGAGGAGCTTCTACAGATCGCGCAGCGCGTCGCCGAGAAGTGCAAGGAGTTCAACGTCACGGGACAGATCAAGCACATCTGCCCCGGCCCCGTCGTCACCACTTACGAGTTCAAGCCCGACCCCGGCGTCAAGTACTCGCGCGTGACGGGCCTCGTTGACGACCTCTGCATCGCGCTCGAAGCCGAGTCGATCCGCATCGACCGACTGCCCGGCAAGCCGCACGTCGGCATCGAGGTGCCCAACCCCGAGCGCGAGACCATCTTCATGCGCGAGGTCTTGGAGTCGCGCCAGTTCCGCGAGTCGGAGTCGAAGCTCACGCTCGCGCTCGGCAAGACCATCGACGGCATCAACTACACGGCCGACCTCACGCGGATGCCGCACCTGCTCATCGCGGGCGCCACCGGCACCGGCAAGTCGGTCTGTCTGAACTCGCTCGTCGTCTCGATTCTTTATAAGGCGAGGCCCGACGAGGTGAAGTTCATCATGATCGACCCGAAGCGTTTGGAGCTGGGCCTCTACGCCGACATCCCGCACCTCGCAACGCCGATCATCACCGAGCCGAAGAAGGCGGCCAACGCCCTGAAGTGGGCCGTCGGGCAGATGGAGCAGCGCTACAAGCAGCTCGCGCAGTGGGGCGTCCGCAACATCGACGGCTACAACGCCGAGGTCGAGCGCCGCAACAACGTGCTCGACTTCGACGAGGAGGGTCAACCCTGGAAGACGCTCCCCTACATCGTCATCATCATCGACGAGCTGGCTGACCTGATGATGACCTGCGGCGCCGACGTGGAAGAGGCCATCACGCGCCTCGCGCAGATGGCGCGCGCCGTCGGCATCCACCTCGTCCTCGCCACGCAGCGCCCGAGCGTCGATGTCATCACCGGACTCATCAAGGCCAACTTCCCCTCGCGCATCGCCTTCCGCGTCTCGCAGAAGGTTGACTCGCGCACCATCATCGACGCCAACGGCGCCGAGCAACTCCTGGGTCGCGGCGACATGCTCTTCCTCCCGCCGGGCACCTCCCGCCTGCTCCGCGTCCACGGCGCCTTCCTCGACGAGAACGAGGTCGCCAAGATCGTCAAGCACATCAAGGAGCAGGGCGGCGCGCCCGTCTACGACGAGACCATCACGCAGTCCGACGAAGAGTCGGGGGGTGGCGAGGGCGGCTCGGGCGAGCGCGACGAGCTGTTCGACCAGGCGCTCCGCATCTGCTGCGAGATGAAGCGCGCCTCGACCTCCGTCTTGCAGCGCCGCCTGCGCATCGGCTACGGCCGCGCCGCCGCCATCCTCGACGGGATGGAGCGCGAGGGCTTCATCGGCCAAGCCGACGGCGCGCGCCCGCGCCCCGTCCTCGCGCGCGCCTTCGAGACCGTCAACCACTGGGACGACTTGCAAGACAACAGCGCCGACGACGCCTTCTAAACCCGAGCGCGGGGCGTCGCTACGGACGGCGACGCCCCGACCTTCTCGTCAGTTTTTGTTAACTTTTACTCCGACCTCGCCGATTGTTTTTCACGACAAGCTTTCGACAACTTTTCCACAGTTTCTGTGGAAAACCCTGTGAAAAACCCGCATTTTTAAGTTACAAGTTCCTGACAAACTTAGACTTCTAGCATTTTGCACAAAACGGCGGCAGACTTTTTCAAAGCCTCTACAGGCGAGGGCTTTCACAGTGTTGCCGATCATCTCCGAGAGGTCCTTTGCGTGTATCATCCTGTGCTGCGTCGCGTTGGCGGCCGGTGCGGCTTGCGTCAAATTGCCCCGCCGCGCCGCCTCGCGACGCTTCACGGCCGCGCTAACGACACGACCCGCGGAAGCGACGCCGCCCCTCGACATCAACGAAGCCTCGCGCGAAGAGCTTGAGCGTCTGCCGGGCATCGGGCCGGCGCTCGCCGCGCGCGTCGTCGAGCACCGCGAGCGCTACGGGCGCTTCCGCCGCGCGGAGCACCTGCTGATGGTGCGCGGCATCAGCGAGCGCCGCTTCCGGCAACTCCGCCCGTACCTCAAGCCGGAGTGAAAACCTCCCCGTTCAAATTTAGGTGAGTTGACTTGCCTGACCTTCAGAAGCTCCGGGGCACGGCGCGCGAGGTCTTCGACGAAGTGCTCGCGGCGGCGGACGCGCGCCGGGCGGTGCTCGGCGCGGTCGAGTTCGACGGCGGGCGGCTGCGCGTCGGCGGCGAGTGGTTCGGGTCGGGCGTCGTCGAGCCGAAAATATTCTCGGTCGCGCTGGGCAAGGCCGCCGCGTCGATGGCGTCGGCGCTCGACGAGCGTCTGGGCGAACGGCTCGCGGGCGGCGTGCTCTCCGCGCCGCCGTCGCGCCACACCCTGTCACGACGCTGGCGAGTCTTCGAGGGCGGACACCCGCTGCCGAACGAGGCGAGTTTCGAGGCGGCGCGCGCCGCGTTCGGTCTGCTCAAGACGGCCGACGACCCTTCGGCGGTCGTCGTCTTCCTCGTCTCGGG
The DNA here is from genome assembly GCA_036388915.1 of Pyrinomonadaceae bacterium. GTDB lineage: Bacteria > Acidobacteriota > Blastocatellia > Pyrinomonadales > Pyrinomonadaceae > QHXN01. The sequence continues at coordinate 61,251 of DASVQX010000025.1, read as the reverse complement.
CGGCGGCTCCGCCATGCTCGAACTCCCGCGCGACCCGCGCCTCACGCTCGAAGACCTGCGCGGGGCCAACCGCGTCCTCGTCTCTTGCGGCGCGTCGATAGCGGAGGTCAACGCCGTGCGGCGCGCTCTCTCGGCGGTCAAGGGCGGCGGGCTGGCCACGCGTGCGCCGCGCGCGTCACAGGCCACGCTCGTCGTCTCAGACGTTGCGCCGGGCCGCGCCTTTGACGTTGCCTCCGGCCCGACGCTTGAGCCGCCGGAAGATTCTCAATCAGTCAAAGAGATCGTCGAACGTTACGGCCTCGCCGCGAGTCTGCCGGCGGCGGTCGTGCGCGCGCTCCGAGAGTCGGGCGCGCGGCAGTCGCCCCGAACGCTGCACACTCCACACGGGGCGCGCAGGTCTTTCGACGTTCTCCTCGACAACGAGCGCGCGTGCGAGGCCGCCGCCGGGGCCGCCCGCGCGCGCGGCTTCGCCGTCGAGTACGCGCGCGACCTCGTCGAGCAGCCCGTCGAAGAGGGCGCGGCGGCGCTCGTCTCGCGGCTGGGGGAGTTGTACGCGCGCGGGCGCGCAGAGGGCGTGCGCGGCGTGTGCCTGATCTCGGGCGGCGAGTTCTCTTGCCCCGTGCGCGGGGGCGGCGCGGGCGGCCGGAGCGCGGAGACCGCCTTGCGCGTCGCGTTCGAGTTCGGGCGAGTCGAGAGCGAACTTAAGAGCGCAGGCGGAGCGAGCGTTAACGTGGTCGCGCTGTGCGCCGGCACCGACGGCATCGACGGCAACAGCCCCGCCGCCGGCGCGCTCGCCGACGGGACGACGCTCGAACGCGCACGCGCCCTCGGCCTCGAAGCGCGAAAGTTTCTCGAAGAGAGTGACGCCCACACCCTCTTCGACCGGCTCGGCGACGCGGTCGTCACGGGGCCGACGGGGACGAACGTCCGCGACGTGCGCATCCTCTTGGCCGGCTGAGCCGGACTCTCTCCCGCTCAAGGCTCCGCGAAAGTTTCCACACGCAAGTCTTCGCCGTCGGTGCTGACCGTAATCGTGCCGCGCTCGCCGGTGGTCAAAAGTTGTGCGCCCGCGTCACGCCAGCGGGCGAGGACTTCCGGGAATTATCCGGCCTTGAAATGGAGCAAGTCTGTGATATGCGTCACGCCCGAAACCGGAAGGCGGGGCAAGTGTTCGGCCGCTTATAAGAACCGCCGGTGAGGACGGCGTTGATTATCCGGGCGGAGTACGGACTGTTAACTAAATTGGTCGCCCTTCCAAACCCTTGGGTGGGGCCTCGGGCTGGGCTGTGTGGCGGGAAATACCTTGAAGCCTGAAGGTGCTTGAGCGGCTGCACGGCGGGGGCAGGTGTTGAATTCCGTCCGACGGTCTATTTAAGAGTGGTTACGCCGGCGACGTTCGAGTCAAACAGTGCGACGAGTTCGTCCCGCATCTGCTGGTCTCTCCCCGGAGCCGCCCCGAACCAGGCGCTCCTTACCTTTCCCTGGGCGTCCACGAATAAGACCGTCGGAGTTCCTGATACCTGATAATCAGACAGAGGGCCGCTGCGCACGTCTTCAATGGGGAGGTCGAGAGAACGGACGTATGCGCGTGCCTGTTCGAGTCGGTTCGGGAGGATGGCCAGGAGCTTTACGCCCCGTTTCGACGCTTCTTCGATCAACTCGCGGTAGAGCGGCGCGCTCGACTTGCAATAAACGCAGTCCTTCATCAGGAAGAAGACGAGCGTCTTATGATTCTGTTGCCAATCGACGCCGGGAACGTTCAGCGACTCGATCTGCGGGTGATTCGAAGTCGCGGCCGGCGTGGGGAAAAAGTTTCGTTTGACGACGACGCCGGCGATGAGAAGCATGGCGATGGCGATGGCGACCTGCGCGCCCACTTCTATGTTGCCCTTGAGGTTGTTCGGCATGGTGAAGCTCTGCTCTGCCCTGCTGCCGGCACGCCCGGTGCTTTTCAGCCCTTCCGGTCGCCGAGGGCGGTTTTGGCGATTGCTAAGATGGCGCCCGCGCGGAGCGCCTCGTTCTTGAGGCTGTTGGCGAAGTCGATTGAGCGATAGAAGTCGTCTTTGGCGAGCGACTGAAGCAGGCCGGGGAGGCTCAGGTCGGCACCGCCGATGGTGACGAATTGCAGACCGTTTTTCGTCATCAACGGAAAGTTAAGCTGCACGCGCTCGCCCGTGAAGGCTTCCGCCGCGTTCGCGGCTTTCGCGACCTCGCCGGCCATCACCCAGGCGCGGGCAGGTTCCGCGAGGACGAGTTGCTTCGCCACCCCGGCCAGCAACATTGCGCGCTCGTCGTCGCTTTCTATCCGCCGGGCCTCGTCGGCGGCCCCGTCCAGAAGCTCGAGGGCTCCCGGCCGTCGCGTCTCCATAGACAGTTTCGCCGCCTGGAGGTAAGCCCAGGCGCGTTGCGAATGAGACAGTTGACCTTTCTGGGCGAGCCGCACCGCTTCGGAGGCGTTCTTCTTACGAAGCGCGAACTGGATGAGTTTGAGGTCTACGCACTGGCGCACCTGGTTCCTGCGACCCGTCTCATCGATCTTGTCCGCCAAGTCCTGCGACCGGGCGTCGCCTTCATTCGCGAGCGCGACCGCCACGTCCGCATATATCAGATCACGCTCGCGCGTGCCCCTGGCAAAGTCGAGCTGCCCCTGCATCTTCTCCAGCGCGCTGCCGGCAGCCTCCTCCGGCTGAAGCCCTTGAGCCACCACCGAACTGTTGTCGTTTTGCATCCCTCTGGTCGGCCCGGCCGACAGGATACTTAGCTGCGCGTTAAGCGGGACGACACTCTGAGGCGCGAACCGCTCGAAGAACGGGAGCAGCCGCTTGATCACCATGTATTTTCCGGCCCGCCCCGCGGAAGTGGCATCCTGTTCCGGCGGCGACAGGGGTCGCAACAGAATGCCGGCCGCGACCTCGAAGAATTTGGCGCGCAGGCCGGCGGGCAGAGCGGGAGGCGGGGCAGGTGCGTCTTCACTCCACCTGGAGCCGCCGTCGGGAGTGAAGATGATATAAACGCTGGGGGTGAGGACGTAGGAAGACAGACCCGACACCGTGTTCGCGTCGGCGGACGGGTCGAGTCCGGGGGCGCTCAGCAGCATGGAATACCTCTCGTCGGCCGCCGCCGGGTTCTTCTTCCGCAGGGCGGAAAGGAATAGGATTGAGCCCGCGCTCACGCGAGCGAGCGCGGGCGCGGCAATCTCCAGTGCCCTCTGGACTTCGCCGTCGTCGAGTAGCTTTCTGGCGAGTTGAAGCCGCTTGGAGGCCGCCTCCGAGTTCGACCAGTTGTCACGACTCAAATCGGCCTTCGCGTCTTCCGTCTCCTGTTTTTCGTCGCCCCTCAGTTTCGCGAGAAACTCCTCGCCGAGCGCGCCGTCCCGCCGCGCCGCCAGCGGCAGCACTTCGGAGCGAAGGTCATGACCGCTCACGCGCCGCAACGCGACCACCATCGCCGGAGGGTTGCCCGTGGTGTTCGGCGCGGTCCCTTCTTCGGCGTCCCCCTTCTCGGCGGCCTCCCACGCGCTACGGAAGATGGCGCGCGCCGTGATGCTGTCGGCATCCCACAGCACGTCGGCGGCGCGCGCTAGAACACGGGCACGAACAGCCAGGTCGCGGTATCCGCGGGCTTCGTCGGCGAGCGAGACTACAGCCGCGATCATGACGGCGCGCTGCTGAGCCTTCGTTAAATCAGCGTCGGCGCTCCTGCCCGACTCAACTTTTTTCGTTTGGCTTTGCTGCCGCGCGCCGGGTTGGGCGCAGGTCGGGAGGGCGAACACCAACGAAAAAAGGGATGCCACGAAGGGGCGGATCATAGGACGTACCCTTCTCTGTCTTGCGGTACCGCTATCACGCGCCGCGAATTTACTGCACGGCGTTCGTCTCGCAGCACGAATAGACGCCGTCGCCACTCCACGCACAACAAGTCTGCATCACCACGCACCCTTGTCGCTCATTCCAATCAATGCAGCCGGTTGAGCATATTCTTTCGCCGGTCTGAGCGCCGGCTTCAGGCGAGAAGTACAGCGCACCCAACGAGATTGCGAGGGCCAAGATACTCGTCAGGAGCCGGTGGTGCGATGAGTGACCGTATCTTCTTCATGGGTTCCTCCTACTGAGATTCAAAGGGTTGGGAAGGTTGACTGAGATTCGAAGTGAGTGAGCTCAGGGCGGGGTAGCTTTACCGCCTCTCGTGTCGGCCGTCAACATTCTCTTGCTCCTGGCTGCTTATCACTTTTGGGAGGCGAGCAATAAGCGTTCATCAGACTTGGCGACGCTACTGCCCGGCGAACGTTTCCACCCTTAGGTCCTCCCCGTCGGTGCTGACGGTGACCATGCCGCGCCCGCCGGTGGTGAAGACCTGCGCGCCGGCTTCGCGCCAGCGGGCGAGGACTTCCGCGTGCGGGTGGCCGTAGGGCGAGTCGCGGCCGACCGAGAAGACGGCGAGCGCGGGGCGCGCGGCGCCGACGAACCCTGCGGTCGAGGAGGTGCGCGAGCCGTGGTGCGCGACCTTGAGCGCGTCGCAGGCGAGCGGGTCGCCGGCGGCGACGAGTGCGCCTTCGGCGCGCGCCTCCACGTCTCCCGTGAGCAGGAAGGCGCGCCGGCCGTAGACGACGCGCAGCACCACCGAATCGTCGTTGCCGGAAGTCGCGCCCGCGCCCGCGCCCGCACGCGGCCAGAGGACTTCGATTGTGACCGCGCCGAAGCGCAGGCGGTCGCCGCGCCCGACGAGCAGGACTGGAACGCCCGCGCCGCGCGCCGTCCGCGCGAAGCGCGCGAACTCCTCGTCAACGTCGGGCGCGCGGCCGACGAGGGCGGCCGCGACGCGGAAGTTTTTCAAAACGTCGTTCAGCCCCTCGACGTGGTCGGCGTCGGCGTGCGTCGCCAGCACGTAGTCCACGCGCGAGAGGCCGCGCCACCAGAGGTATTCAGAGACGACCGCGTCGCCGACGCCGCGCGTGTCCGGCTCGAACGCCTCGGCGCCGTTGTCCGCGCCGCGCGGCGTGAGGAAGTTGGCGCGGCCGCCGCCGTCCACGAGCAGCGTCGAGCCGTCGGGCATCGTTAAGAGCGCCGCGTCGCCCTGCCCCACGTCGAGAAAGTCTACCCGCAGGCGTCCGTCCGCGCGCCGCGCGCCGGAGGGGTGCGCGACGATGACGAGAGTGGTCGTGAACGAAGCGACGGCCGCCGCCTTGAGCAGTCGGGCGCGGCGCGCCGCAGTCCTCTTTCTGACGGCAGCATCTTCGTCAACACTCGACCGGCGTGAGTGGGCGCCGCCCGCGCGTCTTTCGTCAAACCTGTTCGCGCGCGGCGGCGAGTCGAGCGGGCGCCAGCGCAGGAGCGCGGACGCCAGCACGGCCAGCGGCGCGTAGTGAAGAACGTAGACCGCCGACGCGGCGCCCGTGTAGTCGGGGAGCCTGATGCTGGCGACGCCGGCGCGCGCGAAGGGGTCAACGCCGTGGACGAGGAGCGTCGCCGCAAGCTCGGTCAGCGAGACGAGCGGCGCGGCGAGTTGTGAACTCAACTGCGCGGCGGCGAGCGCGGCGAGCGCGGCGAAGGCGTGGACGACCATCAGCGCGCCGACGAAAAGGTTGAGCAGCGGCGCGGCGGGCGTGAGCCTGTGGAAGTAGACGGCCAGCGGCGGCAGGAGCACGACCTGCACGACCGCCGAGACGAGCAGCGCCGCGAAGGCGTATCGCAGCAGGGGCTGAAGCCGCCAGCGTTCGAGCCGCGCCGCCCACGGCGACTTGAAGAGGCGGTAGCTGTGCGCGGCGCGCTCCGTCTCGCGGCGCCACGCGCGCTCGCGCCAGTAGAGCGTCTCGGCGAGCGCGCGGAACCAGAGGGGACACGCGGGCGGGTACGGCGTCGCGCGCGCCGGCCGCCACTCGCCGACCGCCTTCAAGGTCGCCAAGAGCGGCAACGCCACGGCGACGATGGCGAGCACGGAGAGGAACGTCAGTTGGAACGAAGGGTCGGAGAGGTTCGCGGGTCGCCAGACGAGCAGCGCGAGCGCGGCGCCGCCCGTCGCGTTGAGCGGCGACGAACGCCGGCCGAGCGCGGGCGCGAGCGCGGCCAGCGTGAAGGTCAGCGCCGCGCGCACGACCGACGCCTCGGCGCCGACACCCAGAGAGTAGAGCCACACGAACGCCACCGACACGCCCCAGCGCACGACCGCCCTGCGCGTAAAGCGGCCCGCGATGGCCCAGATGAGTCCGCCGACGAAGGCGATGTGGAGACCGCTGATGACGAGGACGTGGAACGTGCCCGCCTCGCGGAAGCGCTCGGCCGCGCCGCGCGAGAGGCCGTGGCGGTTGCCGAGGACGGCGGCCTTGAAGACGCCCGAGGCGTCCGTCGAGAAGGTCGCGTCCGAGAGGCGGACGAGCCGCGCGCGCCACTCGTCGAGCAGCGCGAGCGGGAGGAAGACCGGCTCGTCGTCGAGGCGCTCGACGAGCAGCGCGCTCTTGAGAGTGCCGCGCGCGTCGGCGTCGCGCGCGTCGAGGAAGTCGCCCAAGCGTTCGACGCCGGGGTTGCGGTACCGCTCCTCGCGCGTGAGCGCCGCCATCACGCGGACGCGCGCGCCGCGCCTCAGCTCAAGCGATTCGTACGCGGCCTCGGCGCCCGCGTCGCGCGCGGGCGCGAACAACTCGACGCGCCCCGCGCAAGTGTTCTCGACCGACTTGTGCCGCACGGCCTCGACGCGCAGCGCGAACAGCAGCCCGCCGGGCGCGGACTCGGGCGTGCGCTCGACGACGCCCGTCAACTCGACCGGCTCGCCCGGCGCGATCACGCCGCGCTCGTAGAGGCTGCGCAGACGCGTCCCCGCGTGCGCGGCCTTCGCTTCGAGTGACGACAGCGTCGCCCCCGCGCAGACGAAGGACGACAGGACGAGAAGTGTGGCGGCGCCGTCCCTCCTCTTCCGCGCCGCGAGGAGCGCCGCGAGCGTGACGGCGGCGGCGAGCGCGACGCAGGGCGCGGGCGTCGCGCCGGAGAGTCGCGCGAGCAGCACGCCCGCGGCGAAGGCGGCGGCGAGCGCCGCGAGCGGGTACGCGTTGAAGTCCGTCCGTGTGGAAGCCGCATCCATCGTCAGAAGCGCCGCGAGGCGCGAACCGGAAGACACGCCACCTCAAAGCTGAGGGTGGCGGCCCTCTCGTTTCGCGCCTCGCGGCGCTTCGTTCAGCGGGTCCCAAGCGCCCGCGCTCTTTTAAAGTGCCGTACTTACCTGCCGCCTTGCAGCAGCGCGGTCGCGCGGTCGATGTGCGAGGCGATCTGTTGGAGGGTCTGGGCGGCGAGCGCGATCTGCTCGGCGGCCTCCTTCCAGTTGTGCTGCTCGACGGCCTCGCGCACGCCGGGCAGCGTCTTGACGCCGTAGCCGGTGTAGAAGCCCGGCGCGTAAATCTGGTGCTTGAACCAAGGCCGGCGCGGCAGCCCCGCGTCGCGCGTCATCGAGCGCTCGGCGCTCATCAGCAACTCGTCGAGGCGCGCCTGCGTCTCCGCCGAGCGCAGGCCGGCTCGGGCGGCCGGCGCGTCCGCCGCCGCGTGATAATTCTTCGCGCTCTCCTGAAGCCGCGCGAGCGCCGTCTGGAGCGGGGCGAAGTCGAGCGCGGCCGCGGGCTGCTCGGGGCGCGGCATCACGTAGGTCTGGGTCGGGTCGAAGACGGCCGCGAAGGTTCCCTCCTCGATGCGTCGATTCTTTTCGGCTATCTCGTCGCGCGTGTCGTCGGCGAGCTTCGTCACCTCTTTCACGTAGCGCGCGACCGTGTCGGCGAAGTTCGAGAACGTGAAGGGCAGCGTGTCGGCGTCGGCGAAGCGGAGCGTGACGCGGCCGGCCACCTGCGCGAGCGCGACGCCGTAGTCGAAGCCGGGGTCGCCGAAGCGCGTGTAGTGGTCGAACGAGTCGTAGATCGAATGGTAGGAGCCGCCGCCGTCCTCGCCGCCGAAGCCGACGTTGAGCGAGGCGACGCCGAGGTGCTGGAGGAACGGCGTGTAGTCAGACCCCGAGCCGAGCGCGCTGATGCGGAGGTCTTCGCGCTCGCGCGCCTCGCGCCGCTCTTCGGCGCTCCCGTCGAGAATCCTCGACGCGCGCTCGCGCTCCCAGACGGAAATCTTCTTCTGCGGGTCGGTCACGTCGCGCGCCACCTCGCCGACGAACTTCTCAAGCGTGTGCGAGCCGCCGACGCCGAGGAAGCCGCGCCCGTTCGAGTCGGAGTTGAGGTAGAGGACGGCCTTGCGCCGCAGCTCGTCGGCGTGCGTCTCGGCCCACTCGGTCGAGCCGATCAGCCCCGGCTCCTCCGCGTCCCACGCGCAGTAGACGATGGTGCGCTTCGGCTTCCAACCCGTCTTCGCCAACTCGCCGACGGCGCGCGCCTCTTCGAGCAGCGCGACCATGCCGCTCACGGGGTCGTCGGCGCCGTTGACCCAAGCGTCGTGGTGGTTGCCGCGCACGACCCACTGGTCGGGTCGCTCGGCGCCCTTCAGCCGCGCGATGACGTTGTAGACCGGCTTCGTGTCCCAGTTGAATTCGAGCTTGAGGCGGACGGCCGTCGGGCCGGGGCCGAGGTGATACGTGACGGGGAGCGCGCCGCGCCACGATGCGGGCGCGACGGGACCGCCGAGCGCGCGCAGCAGCGGCAGCGCGTCGCCGTAGGAGATGGGCATGACGGGAATCTTGGTGAGCGTCGGCGCGTCCTTGAGGGCGAGCCGCTTCGCACCCTTGGTGGAGCCGACGCCGGGCGTCAGAGGGTCGCCGGGGAAGACCGGCATGTCGGCGACCGAGCCGCGCTGCGCGCCCCACTCGTTGCGGTAGGAGCCTTTCGGATAAACGTCGCCCTGAAAGTAGCCGTCGTCGCGCGGGTCGGAGTAGATGAGACAGCCGACCGCGCCGCGCTCGGCCGCGACCTTCGGCTTGATGCCGCGCCAAGAGCCGCCGTAACGCGCGAGCACGACCTTCCCTTTCACGTCGATGCCGCGCCGCTCAAGCTCCTCGTAGTCGCGCGGCACGCCGTAGTTGACGTAGACGAGCTGCCCCGTCACGTCGCCGTCAATCGAGTAGGCGTTGTAGACGGGCAGCTGCTCGGACGCCTGCGCCGAGGTCGCGTCCTCCCTGAGCGCCGGCTCCGCGAGGCGCGCCGCGTAACGCTCGGGGGCGGTCATCTCAAGCACGCGCGTCTTCGGCGTCGGGAAGAGCACGTCGAAGGTCTCGATCTGCGTGTCGTAGCCCCACGAGCGGAAGAGGCCGGCCATGAACTCCGCGTTGTCGCGGTCGTGCGGCGAGCCGACGTGGTGCGGGCGCGACGACAGACGCTTCATCCACTCGCGCAGGTTCTCCTTCTTCAACAGCGAGTCGAAGCGCGCTTCGAGCGCACGCTGGCGCGTCGCGCCCTCGGGCGTGAAGCCGGTCAAAGCCTTCTCCTCGGCGGGCGGCGCCGCCTGCGCCGTGACGAGCGCGCAGAGCAGGAGGAGTGCGGCGAGGGGGCGCGGACGAAGAAGTCGCATGAAGACCTCCGAAAGAATTTTGGTTGGGTTGACTGAACTGCGGCGTGGTGACTTTATTACAGCGCGCGCGGCGGGGCAAGGAAATACAGGTCGGAACCGCCCGCGGTAGCGGGTGGGTCTTTGCTAGGCGGTATCGCCGGGTAACAAAGACCCACCCGCTACCGCGGGCGGTTCCGACCTGTGTTGCGTCGCGGGCCGCTAACGACCTTTTTTAACGATGACGGTCGTGGAGGTCGTGGACGTGTTGCCGGCGGCGTCGGCGCAGTTGACGTTGACGGTGTAGACGCGCCCCGAGCCTGTGGCTGCGCGCTCGGCGCGCAGTTGCAGACGGTGCGCGTCGAGGACGAGCCAGTCGGGCGCGGTGTCGCCGTCGCCCGTCCCGTTCACAGGCTCGTTGCTCGCGACGCCGAGCGCGCAGGTCGCGCCGCTCAGATTGTCCGAGGCGGTGTAGCTGACGAAGACATCCGTCAACTTATGGTTCGACGCGTTGATAACCGACGGACTCGCCGTCACGGCCGAGATCGTCGGCGCCGTCGTGTCTATCCGGACGACGAGGCTGCTGAGCGCGCTCGCGTTCCCCGCGTTGTCGATGGCGCGCAGGTAGACCGTGTGCACGCCCTGCTGGGTTATCTGGAAGCTCGCGGCCGAGCCGCTCACCACCGTCGGCGCGCCGCCGCCGACCCAGTAGCGCAGTTCCCTGACGCCGCTGCCCGCGTCGGTCGCGCTCAGGTTGACGGTGACGGGCGTCGCGTTGTGCCAGCCGTTAGCGTTCGCCGCGGGCGCGACTGTGATGTCCGCCACCGGCGCGGTCGTGTCCAGGGTCGCTGGCGCGGGCAGGAGCACGACGCCCGTGCGCGGCGCGAGCGTGATTGCGACGTGACCGCCGGAGACGTTGTAGGCCGCGCCGGTCAGCACGTCCACGAGCGCGGTGCCGTCGGCGAAGTGCGCCGCGACGGGGACGCTCGCGGCGTCGGCGCCCGCGCCGTTGTTGAGCGCGACGACCGCCACGTCCGCTCCGCTCACGCGCGCGAAGGCGTAGGTGTTGTCGTCCGACGCGGACGGCGTGGTGTCGCCCGTGAGCAGCGTCTCGAACGAGCCCTCGCGTAAGCTGACGAACTGCTTACGCATGTGCGCGAGCCGCGTGTAGAAGTCGCGGACGGAGGCGTCGGCCGGGCCGTAGGCGTTCTGGTCGCCGGCCTCGTCCTCCCAGGGGAAGGGTGCGCGGTTGTACGGGTCGTCCTCGGGGCCGTTCGGGCCGGAGGCTAACGAGGGCGCGTCAATCGCCGTCTCGTCGCCGTAGTAGACCATCGGCGCGCCGGGGTAGGTGAACTGGAAGAGCGCCGAGAGCTTGAGCCGCTGCTTCGCCTCGTCGAGTCCGCCGTCGCCGAGGAGCGTCAGGACGTAGAGCGAGCGGTTCGTGTCGTGCGAGTCGAGCAGGTTGAGCATCGCGGCCGTCGCCTGCGGCGGGTAGTCCTCGCGCACCGAGCGCAGCGCGCGGTCGAACTGGCTGGGCGAGAGGCCGACGATCTGGTTGCCGCCGAAGTTGTCGTTGTCGTTCCAGTTCGCGCCGCGCGCGAAGCCGAGCACGTTCTTGCGGAAGCGGTAGTTCATCACCGAGTCCAACTGGTCGCCCGCGAGGAACTGGCTCGCGTCCTCCCAGATTTCGCCGACCAGGGGGCCGTCCGCCTTGTAAGACTTCGCGTAGGGACGGTACTCGTGCCACCAGTTGTGACTGAAGTCGGTCGCCACGTCGAAGCGCCACCCGGCGGCGCCGCGCTCGTACCAGTGCTTCGTCACGTTGTCGGCCGCCGCGCGGTAGAAGAAGTCGCGCACCGCCGGGCCCTCGTTGAAGACGGCGAGGCTGTCGAAGCCGAACCAGCTCTCGTAGTCAGCGCCGGTGCAGGGCGTGTTCGAGTTGAAAAAGTTGTACCAGCCGCGGTAGGGCGACGCGAGCGACTCGCAGCCGCCGTCCGTGCCGTAGCGGTGGTAGCGGTCGAAGTAGAGGCTGTCGGACGACGAGTGGTTGAAGACGCCGTCGAGGATGAGCCGCATCCCGCGCCGCTCCATCTCCGACGTGAGCGAGGCCAGCGCAGCGTCGCCGCCGAGGGCCGGATCAACCTCCATGAAGTCGTCTGTGTCGTAGCGGTGGTTCGAGCGCGCCTTGAAGATCGGGTTGAGATAGACGGTGTCGATGCCGAGCGCCTGTAGATAGTCGAGCTTCTGCTCGATGCCCTTGAGGTCGCCGCCGAAGAACTGCGTGCCGTACTGCCCGCTGTAGGGGCCGGGCTGGCGAGGGTCGCCAATCTGCGCGTTCCATGGGTCGCGCGGGAGCGGCGTCTGGTCGCCGTAGAACGTGGGACAGCCCGAGGTCGAGCCCGGCCGGCAGTAGTCGTTCGACGTGTCGCCGTTGCGGAAGCGGTCGGGGAAAATCTGGTAGACGTTGGCGCCGCGCAGCCACTCGGGCGTCTGGAACGTCTGCGCGTAGGCCGTGATCTGGAAGGCCGGGAAAGGCTCGCCGTCGAAGGCCGCGCCCTCGCCGCCCTGATTCAGGTTGTCGTGATCGTTCAGGTAAGAGTCGCTGTAGAAGTCTTCGTCGCCCTGGTCGGTGACGCGGAACTTGTAGTAGAGCACCGACGCGCTGGCGGGCGTCGGGAGCGCGACCGACCAGATGTCGTACTCGGTGCCGTTCTCGACGCGGTTCTCAAAAAACGACATCGGGTGATCGACGGGCCCCGTGGTCGCGCCCGTCGCGGCGTCGTAGGTGTAGACGCGCAACGAAACGCCGTCCGCGTCGAAGTGCGCGGTGCGGAAGCGGAGCGTGACCGGCGAGCCGGCCGGGACGGCGCCGAAGGGCGAGCGGTAGTAGGGGTCGAACGTGTCGTGGCGCAGGCCGTCCCAGTTGATGTCGCCTTGGGGCGTGCCGGTCGCGATGGTCAGGACGTGCGTCGGGGCGTCGTAGCTGAAGGTCACCTTCTGGTTGGGCGCGGAGACGTTGAAGGGGATGTCGGCGCCGTTCTGCGCGCCGCCCTGCCCGTAGTTCTCGTCCCAGCTTTCGTTAATCGCGGCCTTCGCGAAGTAGCCGCCCGGCGGGAGCGCGGTCGTCTCGAAGGTGTAGACGCCGTCCTCGTCGGGGTCTTGCAGCCAGGAGCGCAGACAGGACGGGTCCCAGTCGCCCGAGCAGCCGAGTTCGGACTGGAAGCTGCCCGGCACGGTCGCGATGACGGAGTTCTTGTTGCTCGTCACCCAGTGCGACTCGTGGTCGTAGTAGAACTTGACCGGCGTGGGCGCGCCGAGGTTGAGCGGGATGTCGGGGCCGTTCTGCTGCGCGAAGCGGCCGTAGTTCTCGCCCCAGTTGTCGTTGACGGGCGCCTTGTAGAGCCAGCCGCCGGCCGGGACGCCGAACGTGCCCTGCCAGACGCCGTCGTTCGCGTCGAAGGTCAAATGCGTGTTGCCGCACTCGGGCTGCCAGTCGCCGGGGCAGCCCAGCTCAGACTGTAGACTTCCGGCGATCGTGACGCTCGAAGGGTTCGACGTGTGCGACGCCGAGGCGGTCGGGAAGCCGTAGTTAAGCAGGAGGGCGGCGGCGGCGGCCAGCCCGAGCGCCGCGGCGCAGGCCGCGAGACGCGTGGGTTTGGGGAACGACATGACAGACTCCTTCGCGGGCCGGCCCGCGGACACACCCGCGCGGCGGCCGGGGACAATGCTTTCGCGGAAAATTCGTTCGACTTTTAAAAGGCTGGGGAGGATGATTGCGGGCGTACGCAAATTCTGTCGGCCAGCCCACCTTTGTTCGGGACGGCAACATACGTGAATCGCGCTGGTGAGTCAAGTTTTCAGGCCGGAAAAAGGGCGGACGGCCGCCGTCACGGGTGTTCTCGCCTCCCGTCGACTCGTGTACAATCGCGCCGTACCACGGCGCAAAAGTCTCCCGTCCTCAAACGTTCCGGCAGGTTCGTCCGAAGGAGTTAAAAGATGACGCCCCGGCTGACACTCAGGTCGCTCACGCTCGCCCTGCTCTTAATCTCAAACACGGCCGCCATCGTCGCGCAGCTCCCGCCGGCCAAACAGGAGTCTGAGGAGGAGAAGGCGAAGGCGCGGAAGGAGCTTGAGCGCAAGGCGCTGGCGCTGCTCGAAGAGACGATACAGGGCGCGCAGGTGCTCAAGCTGGCGGAGAACCGCGCCGCCATCCGCGTGCAGGCCGCGTACCTCCTCTGGCCGCGCGACGAGAAGCGCGCTCGCTCGCTCTTCCGCGACGCGGCGGCCGACATCGCCGCGGCGCGCGGCAACGGCACGGGGCGCGACCGCTCCGCGTGGATGCTGATGCAGTTGCGCGGGCAGTTGCTCAACACGGCCGCCTCGCGCGACGCGCAGCTCGCGCTCGAACTCCTGCGAGAGTCGCGCCCGCCGGCGGCGGCGGAAGAGGGCGCGGCGGAGGAGGAGGAGGACGATCCGGGGCTTGAGCTGAGGCTCGAACAGTCGATTCTGGCGCAGGCGGCGGAGTCCGACCCGAAGGCCATGCTGCGTCTGGCCGAGGAGAGTCTGGACAAGGGCGTCACCTTCGGCGTCCTCGGCGTCCTCGACAAGCTGCGGCGGAAGGACGCGGAGTCGGCGACGAAGCTGGCCCGCAAGGTCGTCGAGAAGCTGCGCGGTCAGAGCATCACCGAAGGGCGCGAGGGGTTCTCGGTCGCCGTCTCGCTACTCCACGCCGTGCTGCTCCCGCAGACGACGGCAACTTCCTTCTACGGCGCGGCGACGACGACAACCGGCCCGGCGGAGAAGCCGAAGCCGCTCGTGTTGGAGGACTCGGACGCGCGCGAGCTGGCCGACCTCGTGTCGGCCGCGGCGCTCAAGGACTCTTCGTCGATGGGCGCTTACGGGCTGCTCTTTGCTTTGCGCCCGCTGCTGCCCGAGATTGAGAAGCGCGTGCCGGCGCGCGGCGCGCAGCTCCGCGCGAAGATGGCCGAGATCGACAGGGCGCTCGACCCGCGCGCGAAAGTCTGGATGCAGTTCGACTCCGTGCTGGGCAAGCCGGCCGAAGCCATCCTCGAAGAGGCCGCGAAGGCGCCGGCCGAGGTGCGCGGCGAGCTCTACACGGCGGCGGCGATGAAGCTCTTACAGGCGGGCGAGGTCGAGCGGGCGCGACAGGTCGCCGCCGAGAACATGCGCGGCGAGCAGCGCGAACAGGCGCTCGCCCACATCGAACACGCCGAGGTCGCGCGCGCCGTCGAGCGCGGCAACACGGACGAGTCGAAGGCGGTCGTCGCGCGCATCAAGTCGAAGGAGCGGCGTGCGCGCGCTCTGGCCGAGGTGGCGGTGGCCTTCGCGCTGAAGGGCGACAAGAAGGCCGCGACGCAGTTGTTGGAGGAGGCGCGCGGGCTCGTAGACCGTCAGCCCGACAACGAGCGCGAGATCGAGGCGCTGCTTGAGGTGGCGCGCGGCTACGCTCTGGTCGAGCCGGCCAAGACGTTCGAGATGATCGACCCGCTCATCGACCACGCCAACGACCTGCTCACGGCGGCGGCGCTGCTTGAGAAGTTCGGGCAGGGCGGCGGCGTCTTCCGCAAGGGCGAGATGGTCATCGCGCTCGGCCTGAGCGAGATGGGCGGGGTGTACGCGCGCTACGTGAAGGCGCTGGCGGAGCTTTCGCGCGTTGACTTCGAGCGGACGAAGGCGGCGGCCGACCGCTTCAACCGCGACGAGGTGCGACTGATGGCGCGCGTCGTCGTCGCGCGTAGCGTCCTCTCCGACCGGCTCGGCGACGCCGGCCCGCCCACGCCCGGCTACGGCCTCGGGGGCGGCGCCTTCATCATCGCGCAGTGACCTGCGCCCGCCCGGTTCAACGCTGTGACAGACGGAACGCGGCCATCTCCTCGCCGTTGCGAACCAGCAGCAGGTCGCCGGCCAGCACCGGGTGGTTCCAAGTCTTGCCCTTGATGGCCGGGAACCGCGCCAGCTCGGCGAAGCGTTCGGGGGACGCCCCGACCAGCGCCAGCTCACCCTCCTCCGACACGACCAGCAGCACGTCCTGTTCGGGGAGCAGGACGAGCTGGCCGGAGCCGTAGCTCCCGCCGTCCCACTTGTGCCCGCCGTCCTTGAGGTCGATGCAGGCGACCTCGCCGTTGTCCAACCCGTAGGCGTGACCTTTGTGCACGACGAAGTCGCTGAAGTACGGCTTCAGCCCGTCCGTCGTCCAACGCTCTTCGACCGTCCACCCGCCCGGCCCTTGCGCGACCGCGACGCGGTACAGGTCGGCGCCCTCGCCTTGCGCAAGCAGCAGGTCGCCGTCCGCGGTCACGGCCGGCTGGATGATGCGGCCGCCCGTCGGAAGCGGATGCTGCCAGAGCACACGGCCGTCGGCCGGCGCGACGCCGACCACGCCGGGCCCGTTCATCAACACGATCTGCGTCACCCCGCCGAGCGTCAAGAGGTGCGGCGAGCTGTAGCAGCAGTCGGCCTTCGGGCCGAACCAGCGCGGCTCGCCGGTGGCGCGGTCGTAGGCCGCGAGCGTGCCGCCGGCGGCGACGACGACGAAGTCGCCCCACAACAGCGGCGAGCCGGAGTAGCCCCAGCCCGGCGTCTTCGTCTTCGTGTCCGCCGACGCGTCGCGCGACCAGACGACCGAGCCGTCGTCGGCCTTGAGCGCGTTGAGGATGCCGGTCGCGCCCAACGTGTAGACACGTTCGTCGCCGAGCGTCGGCGTCGCGCGCGGGCCGGCGCCGCCGTTCGACTCGTAGAACCGCGCCGCGTCGCGGTGCGTCCAGACCGGCTTGCCGGTGGCCGCGTCGTAGCAGGTGACCAGCTCGACCTCGCCGCGCTGCTCCTGCGTGTAGAGCCGGCCGCCGTGAACCGCGAAGGACGACCAGCCCGGCCCGACCGGGCGCCGCCACAGCTCGATCGGGGGCCGTGCCTGCCAGTCGGTCGCGATGCGCGCGCCGCGCACGACGCCGTCGCGCTCAGGCCCCCGGAAGCCGGGCCAGTCGGCCCCGTTCTCCGCCGCCGCCGGGGCCGGCGCGGGAGCAGACGGCTCTTCAACGGCCTGAGCCAGTAGTCGCTCCTCGGGGGTCTGCGACCAGCGCCACGCCAGGTCCAAATCGGCGTCGCCGGTGATGCCGCCGGTTCGGGCCAGCGCCCACGCCCCGCACGCGAGCAGGACGGACGCGGCCAGGACGGCGCGCCGCGCCCGGTCGGAGAGACGGCGACTGACCGCCGCCCCGACGACGAGCGCGACGCTCACGGAGACGACGCCGTAGACGGGGAACAAAAAACCCATCCCCGCCCCCGCCACCGATTTATGGAGGACGTACCGCGTGGCGAAAATCGCGACGGCCGCCAGCGCGACGACGCCCAGACGCTCGACCCAACGCACACGGCTGAAGAAGACCCACCACGCGAGAACGCCCAACGCGCAGGCGACCCCGCCCAACATGCCGTAGATCATCGCCTCGGGCCTGACGGCGGGGACGACAAACATGCTCAGCAACAGCAGCACGGCGAGAACGACGCCGGGCCACAGCCGGAGCGGCTTTTGAGAAGTTGGATTGTTAGTCTGTGCGTCGGCTTGCGCGTCGGTCTCTGCGGTGTGCATATCCGAACTGTACGCCCCCCGGCCGGGCGTTTGTTCTGTATTTCGGATTAAGAGCCGTAGAGGTGGACGACCGTCTCGACGTGGTGCGTCTGTGGGAACATGTCGAAGGCGCGGACGGTGTCGATGCGGTAGCCGGCGTCGAGGAGCAGGCGGAGGTCGCGCGCGAGCGTGGCGGGGTCGCAGGAGACGTAGGAGATGTGACGGGGTTGGAGTGCGAGGATGCCGCGGACGGCCTCTGGCTCGGCGCCGGCTCGCGGCGGGTCGAGGAGGACGAAGTCTGCGCGTCCGAGTTCTTCGGCGTGGCGCGAGAGCCAGTCGCCGACCGCCGAGGTCTCGACGCGCGCGTTCGTGAGCGAGGCGTCGGCGAGGTTGCGGCGCGCGTAGGCGGCCGAAGCCGGGTTGCCCTCGACGGCGACGACGCCGCGGAATCGGCGCGCGAGCGGGAGCGTGAAGAGGCCGACGCCGCTGTAGAGGTCGAGCGCCGTCCCGCCCGAATCCCCGGCGCCCTCATCTACGGCTTCGGTGCCGCGCAGGCCCTCGGCGACGAGCGACGCGAGCAGCGCGTGGTTGATCTGGAAGAAGCAGCCGGCGTCGAAGCGGTAGGTCTCACCGTTGATGCGGCGCACCTGCTCGCCGTCGTCGCCTTGCTCGACCACCGGGTCGAGCGCGACGCCTTCGTCGCCCGCGACCGCCTCGAACTCCGCGGCCTGCGGCAAACTCCCCTCGTTCATCAGCGAGCGCAGGCGGAGCAGGCGCTCGTTCACGGGCGGCGCCGCGACGGGGCAGTCCGCCACGTCGCAGACGCGGTGCGAGCCGCGCTCGTAGTAGCCGAGGTGGCGCCGCACGGCGTCGTGCTGCCAGCGCGCGCGCGAGCGGTAGCGCCAGATTTCGGGCGACGGCTCGACGACGATCTCGGCGGGCGGCTCGGTGCGCGCCACGCGGCGGAGGGAGTCGCGGATGATCTCGGACTTGGCTTCGAGCTGCGCCTCGTAGCTCAGTTGCTGGAAGTCGCAGCCGCCGCAGCGGCCGAAGTAGGGGCACGGCGGCTCCACGCGCGCGGGCGAGGGTTCAAGCACCTCGGCGATGGAGGCGAAGGCGACGCGCCCCTTCACCGACTCGACGCGCACGCGCGCGAGGTCGCCCGGCGCGGCGAGGCTGACGAACACCGTCTGCCCCTCGGCGTAGGCGAGGCCGACGCCGCCCGGCAAGATGCGCTCGACCCTCACGTCGTAGAGCGCCCCCGCGCGCAGGCCACCGCCCCGCTCCGGCGCCCCGCGCCGCGGCGTTTGTCTCCGGCTGTTCATGGAAAATCAGTAGACAGTAGACAGTAGCCAGTAGGAAAACTACCGCAGCCGAATCGTCCGCGTTCCAATGTCGGCGGCCGTAACGCGGAGCGCTACTGACTACTGTCTACTCCCTCCCTCAGTACGGGTACTGCTGCTGCTGGCCGGGCTGGAAGGGCGGCTGTTCACCCCAGCCCGGCGCGGGCGGCGCGGTGTAGGTCTGCTCGGCGTTCTCCAACTCCATCTCCAGCCCGCCGATGGTGCGGGCGGTCGCGTTGTAGATCGCCGCGCCGATGGCGCCGAAGACAAAGCCCATGACGCCGTAGATGATCGGCAGCCCGATCATGTAGAAGAGCCCGAGGCCGATGCCGAAGCCGCCGCCGGCGGCCGAGTTGCCTCCCGCCGACGCGATGGCCGCGCCGAAGACGATCATGATGAGGCCGAGCGGGACGCCGATCACGAGGCCGAGGCCCGCCATGACGACGGCGTAGATTTTCGCCGCCGAGAAGATTCCGAAACGCTTGATGACCATTTTAGCCATTGGCTGTTGCTCCTTTTCGCAGGGGGTTTCAGAGGTAGAACAGGCTGAGGCGCGGGACGCCGGCCGCCTCGCGCAGGGACTTCGCCAGAAGGTTGTCGAGCGTCTGCTCGTAGGTGGCGCGCTCCATGCGCGCGCGGTAGGGCTTCAACTGCGCGGCCGCCGCGTCGCGCGCCTCTTCGAGCGCGCCCTCTGGAATCGTCGCCCGGAGCGCGCGGTCGAGCAGACCTTCGAGGTCTGTGAGCGAGGCTTCGAGCAGCTCGGCGTCCGGCCGGGCCGCGCGCCCGAAGTCCGCGGCCAACTCTTCGAGCCGCGCGCCCGCACGCGCGAGCGCCTCGCAGACGGCGTCGTCTTCGCCGCGCTCCCTTCTCTTCTCTAAAGCGCGCGCGAGTTCCGCGCGGCAGTCGGCGAGGTGCGCCGCGATGACCGCGCGCGGGAAAGGCAGCCCGCGCGTTTCGTCGGCCGCGCCGCCTTCGGCCCCGGCGGCTTCGGCCGGTGCGCCGCCTTCGGCGGGGGGCGCGGCCGTCTCACCCGCCGCGTCGCGGTGCGCGCCGGTCTGCGATTCCAGCCACTCGGCGAACTGCGCCTCGACCTCCTCCTGGCAGTAGAAGAGCGACTTGACGCTGCGGTTGCGCGGGCGCGCCTCGTAGGAGTCGAAGGACTTCTCGACGCCGCGCAGCACGACGTGGAGCGGGATGCCCATCGCCTTCCAGCTCTCCATCAAAGACCAGTCGAGCGGGCTCACAAGCAGGTGCTTGCCGCGCCGGCGGATGAACGCCTCTTCGATCTCGGTGAAGTAGTTGAAGTAGTTCAGGGGCGCGGCCCCCAAGTCTACGGCGGCGGCGCGCGCCGCCTCGGCTCTGTCCATCACTTGTCGGCGACCGGAAATTTCTTCAGCAGGATTAGGCCGGATGAAAGCCTCGCGAACTCACGCCGCCAGAATGAACAGCGCGCGGGAATTAGTCAAGGGTCTGTCTTCATTCCGCGATGATTTGGATATTCGTGCGGATGTCTTTGCACTCGGAGGTGTGGAGCCAGGCGGCGACGCGGGCGGCGAAGACCACGTCAAGCCGCTCCATGCGCGGGTTGTCCTGAAAAACGTCGCCCGCGACGAGCGCGCGCCGCACGTTGGTCGTCACGCGCTCGTAGAGCGCCCCGAAGTAGCCGATGCGGTGCTCGCGGCGCAGCGCGTCGTCGATGATCTCTTCGAGGCGCGCGATGACCTCTTCGATTGTTCGGGGCGGCACGTCTCAACCCTCCGGCGCGCGGCCGCGGTTCATCTCGTAGACGAGCCGCAGGCCGTCGAGCGTGAGCGTCTGGTCAACCTCGTCGATGAACTCCGACGCGGTGGCGATGAGCGGGGCGAGTCCGCCCGTGGCGACGACGCGGGGGCGCCGCCCCAACTCTTCAATCATACGCCGCAGGATGCCGTCCACCAGTCCCGCGTAGCCGTAGTAAAGCCCGGATTGGATGGCGGCGACGGTCGAGGTGCCGATGACCGTGTGCGGGCGCTCGATGCCGACGCGGGGCAGGCGCGCGGCGCGCGCGAACAGCGCGTCGGTCGAGATCGAGATGCCGGGCGTGATGACGCCGCCGAGGTAGCGCCCGCCCTCCTCGATGACCTCGAAGTTGGTCGCCGTGCCGAAGTCCACGACGATGCACGGCGCGCCGTACTTGTGCATGGCGGCGACGGCGTCGCAGATGCGGTCGGCGCCCACGTCCGAGGGCGGGTCGTAGAGGATGGTCAAGCCCGTCTCGGCCGCCTCGTCCACGAAGAGCGGCGTGCGGTGGAAGTAGACCTCCGCCAGACGCTTCAAGGTGTAGTTGAGCTGCGGCACGACCGAGGCGATGGCGACCGCCGTGATGGCCTTGAAGTCCAGCCCGGCGAGTTGGAAGAGGTTGCGCGCGTGGACGCCGTACTCGTCCACCGTCCGCGCGCGCTCGGTCGTCAGCCGCCAGTGCCACGCCAGCAGCTCGCCCTCGAACACGCCGAGCGAGGTGTTCGTGTTCCCCACGTCCATCACCAGCAACATGCCGTTCACCCTCGCAGCACTTCTTCAATCGCGTCGGCCGCCGCCGCAGCGCCGTCCTCCGCGCGCACCTGCCTGCCCACTTCCGCGGCGCGCGTAGTGTAACTCTCATCCGTCAGGAGCGCGCGTAATTCTCGCGCGGCGGTGGCGGCGTTGTAACGCGAGCGCGGGAGCACGCGGCCGACGCCTGTGCGCTCGACGCGCGAGCCGTTGTCGAACTGGTCGTGGCTGAAGGGGACGACGACGGCGGGTATCCCCGCGCGAAGGCCCTGCGCGGTCGTGCCGATGCCGCCCTGATGGACGACCGCCCGCGCGCGCGGCAGAAGCGCGCTGTAGGGCGCGTAGTCGAAGGCGGCGGCGAACTCGGGCAAGTCGGCCGGGCGATTCGTCTCTTCGCCGACGAGCAGCAGGGCGCGGGCGCCGACCGCGCGCGCCGCCTCGATTGACTCGCGGTAGAAGTCGCCGGCCACGTAGACGGCCGACGAGCCGAGCGTGAAGACGACCGGCGGCTCGCCCGCGTCGAGGAATTTTACGAGCGCGGGGTCGAGCGCCTCGGCCGCGTCGCCCGCGCGGTCGCGCCGGTCGTAGAAGGGGAAGCCGGTGACGCGCGTCTGCGGCGGCCAGTCAGGCTGGCGCGGCGCGATGACCGACGAGAAGAGCGCGAGCACCAGCAGCGGCGAGTGCTGACCTTCGAGCATCGGGTTTCCGCCGCGCTTGAGCCCAAGCTCGGCGCGCAGTTTGTAGAGCGGCGCGGCCAGTTGGTCGAGCTTCCAGCGCCCGACGCGCATCGCCGCGCGCGACACCGCCGGATGAAGTTTGAGCACGTGGTACGTCCAAGGCATCTGCGGGAAGACCGGCGGGTCGTAGTTGGAGAACATCGAGATGGGCGCGAGCACCGTGGAGACCCACTTGATGCCGGTCTTCTCGACGAGCGGCGGGCCGGCGAGCGACAGGACGTGCGTCACCAGCAGGTCTGCGTCGCGCGTGGCGTCGGCGAGCGCGTCGTACATCCCGCGCAGGTGCGGGTTGATGAAACGCTCGAAGACGCGCTCAGACCCCTTCTTCGCGTCCACTAGTTCCGCGACCATCCGCGCGACCTCCTCGGGCTGTTCGTAGCCGGGCAGGTCGGGCGGCACCGCGTGCAGCTCAAGCCCCGCCGCGTCGGTCTTCTCGCGGTAAATCTCCGAGGTGGCGATGACCGGCCGGTGGCCGCGCCGCTTCAGCTCAAGCGCGATGGCCACGTACGGGTGCACGTCGCCGAAAGACCCGATGGTCGAGATGACGATTTTCTTCATAGTGATAAGTGACGAGTGATAAGTGTTGAGTGTTGGGTGATGAGGGGGTCGCTTTGTTTTCTCTCATCACCCATCACTCGTCACTTATCACCCGCCTTAAAGCCGTCACGTCGCCGGCCGTGACGGTTCTGACGGTGCCGTCGTCGGTCTCGACGCGGAGGGCGCCGTCGGGGGCGAGGCCGCGTGTGGTGCCTTCAAACGTCTCGGCGGCGAGCGCGACGCGGACGCGGCGGCCTTGCGCGTAAGACGAGTGCGCCTCCCAGTCGCGCAGGGTTTGGTCGGCGCCTTCGGGCGCGTGCAGCGCGTCGTAGCGCGTGGCGAGCGCGGCGAGGAGTGCGGCGAGTAGTCGTTCCGCTTCGGGCGCGCGGCCGGTCTGCCCTTCGACCGAGGTGGCCGTGCCGCGCAGTTCTTCGGGGAAGGCGCGTTCGTTGAGGTTGACGCCGACGCCGAGGACGACGGCGCGGCCGCGCGCGCCCTCGGCCGTCTCGGCGAGGATGCCGCAGAGCTTGCGCCCGCCGGCCAGAAGGTCGTTCGGCCACTTGATGTCTGCTTCCAGCCCGCAGACTTCCGAGAGCGCGTCGCGCGCGGCCAACGCCGCCGCCAGCGTGATGAGCGGCCACGCGCGCGGCTCAAGGCGCGGGCGCAACACGACGCTGGCGTAAAGCCCCGCGTCCTTCGGCGAGACCCAAGAGCGTTCGCGCCGCCCGCGCCCGGCCGTCTGCTCGCGCGCCACGACGCACAGCCCCTCGGGCGCGCCGCGTGCGGCCTGCCGCGCCGCCTCGGTGTTGGTCGAGGGCAGCAACTCGAAGCGCAGGATGGTCGGGGTCATTCGCGGGCACATTTTGCTGTCGGCGCGGAGGATTCTATAACGTGTCGCGCCCACACGCGAACCGAACGCGCCCGCGCGGCACCGGGACACGCCCGCACGGACTTTTCCGCGCCCGCACGGACTTTTCCGCTCGCGCACGGTGTCGTGACGCACGAATACGTGTGCGGAACGCATCAATATGGAGTCGGAACGCACGAATACGTCAACGGGAGACGGGAATGTGTCGCCGGACGCGCGAACACGGAACCGGAACGTGTGGACACGGAACCGGGACGCGCTCACATGCTCACGGCGTCGGGCAATACGGATTCCTACCGAGACTGTTCGCCGTCGAGCAGCTTGGTCGTGCTCTCGGTGACGCTGCGCGGGGCGGCGGCCATGTCGGCGGTGTCGGCGGGCGCTCTGGTGAAGAGCGAGGCGGGGACGGAGTGCGCGGGCGGGAGTTCCCCGCCGGAGGCGCCGCGCGGGAGTCGCGCGCCGGAGTCTTCGGCCGAGGTGACGGCCGCGCGCTTCGGGGTCTTCTGCGCCGGCCTGTGGTCTTCGAGGAGCAGGCCGTAGAGCAGGCGCATGAAGCCGACGGTCAGGATGACCCCGGCGAGGATGAGGAACGGGAAGAGTTCGTCCCTGAACGCGGTCAGGAGCGCGGCGACGACGAGGAAGAGCGCCCCGCCGCCCAGGATCATCAAGCCCTTGCGCGTGCCCCTCTGGCGCGGCGTGAGCACGCCGCCCGCCGCCTCGCCCTCGTCGTCGTGCAAGCCGGCGCGGCCGCCCGTCGCGACGATCTCGGCCGCCGCGCCGAGCGGCAGCCCGCAGCGCGAGCAGAAGCGAAGCTCTTCGGCGGCCTGCTGGCCGCAGCGCGGACAGAACATCTGTGTATAACTCTTGTCAGAACCGCCTGTGGTAGCGGGTGGGTCGGGCTTACTCGTTAAAGCCTCTTCGAGTCACACGCACCCGCCCGTTACCGCAGGCGGTTCTGACCTGTCTTACGGCCTCAGGCGTGCTGCGGCTGCGGCGCGCTGTCGGTCGTCTGGGGCTGGATGCGGTAGCGCAGGAAGGCGCCGCAGCCGCCGACCTCTTCGAGCAGCGCGGGGTCTTCGATGAAGGTGATGCGCGCCGAGGTCTGGCGCGCGCGCGCGACGAGGTCGGCGGCGACGATGACCGAGTCCGCCTCGATGTTGGCGACGGTGCCGCCGTCCTCCCCGGCGACGACCGGCTCGGCCACCTCGGCGTCGGAGAGAATCGCCACGTCCTCGCGGTCGCCCTCGACGTTCTGCTGCTGCGCGACGATGACCAACTCTTCCACCTGCCCCATCGCGAGCGCTTCGAGCGTGTCGGTCGAGCCGACGACCGCCAGCCCGCCCGCGCGGTAGTCGTTGAGCAGGCGCTCGACCCGCTCGACGTCCGATTCGGCGTCGTGCTCGCGCATCGCCTCCATCGACTCGGCGAGGACTTCGTGCTCGGGCGCGTTGATGTCGAGGCTGAGCACGTCCACGATTTTGTCGGCGACGGCCTTCGGGAACTGCTCCTTGAGCTTGGGGATGATGACCTCGTCGCCCGCGAGGATGATGTGCTCGATGTTGTCCTCGCGCACGACGCGCTCCAACTGGTCGGCGACCTCCTTGGCGTGCTGGAGGTGGTACTGTTCGAGGTGGCGCTGGTAGCGCATCTGCGACCACCCGCCGACCTTCGCGCCGCGCGTCTTGACGTTCTGAATCTCGTCCGACGAGAGCGCCTTGCCGCGCCCGAAGACGAAGAGGCGCGCGCGGTTCGTGTCGGCGACGAGCACGGCGTAGCGCGGGAACTGATCCATCAGGCGCGCCAGCGGGTAGAGGTGCGGCTGGTTGTAGATGTAGAGCCGGTGGCTCTCAATCGGCGCGGCGGTCTGGACGGCCTGGAAGAAGTCGTCCGCCCCCGCGCAGGCGAAGACGGCGACGCCGTTCGTCTCGGGTCGCAGCTCGTCGCGCAGGTACTCGTTGATGCGCTCCACGTCGCGCTCGAAGCTCTCGCGCTCGGGGCTGTGCGCCTTGAAGGTGCGCGCGCGCTCCGAGAACTCCTTGCGGAGGAAGCGCTCGAAGTCCTGCCGCCCGTTCTCGTTGGCCTGCGCGTTCAGGTAGAGGCTCACGACCGGCAACCCCACCGGCTCGAACGCCGCCAGGTTGTCGATGATCTGCTCTAAAGTATTGCCCTCGGCTGCACCACTCTGTGCCATTCTTTTTGTCTCCCTCGGCTCAAAAATGATTCTAAAGCGGCGCGGGCCGGACACACGGCGACGACGCACGTCCGCGCCTTTCGTCAAACATTCTTTCGGGGGAATCGATGCCGCCGATATTAGCACGCGCCCGCCGCCCCCTCCAATCGGCTGCCGCGGCCGGGAGCGTGGGCATCCTGCCCGCCAAAGCGTGCGACAGCGCGCTTAACGTCGAAGCGCCTTAACTCTATCTTGAGTTAAGGCGCCTCTCTTATTCGCGCTGCGCGCTCAAGGCGGGCAGGATGCCCGCGCTCCCGGCTTTAAAGCCCTAGCCGAGGACGCCGCGGAACTTCGCGGGGACCGAGTCGTGGCCGGGGAAGACTTTGCGCAGGTCTGCCGCGCCGAGGTGCTTCGACGCGACCTCGCCGAACACGTCGCGGAAGTCGGTCGTCAGTGCGAGGTCGCGCCCCTCGTGGAGCTGCTCCTCTTTCAGCCCCGGCCACTGGCCGTAGACCTTGCCGCCGCGCACCGCGCCGCCGAGCACCATCATCGCGTTGGCGTGGCCGTGATCCGTCCCGCCCGTCCCGTTCTGGCGGACGGTGCGCCCGAACTCGCTCATCGACAGCACAACTACGTCCTGCATCCTCGCGGGGCCGAGGTCTGTGACGAGCGCGGCCAGCCCCTGCGCGAACTGCCCCAGCAGGTTCGCGAGCTGTCCGCGCGCGCCGCCCTGCCCGCGGTGCGTGTCCCAGCCGCCCACGTCCGTGAAGGCGACTTCCAAACCGACGCCCGCCTTGACGAGCTGCGCGACCTGCATCAGCGCGCGCCCGTACTGGTTGGGCGGGTACTGCGCGCCGTTCTCGGGCTTGTACTGCGCCGGGTTGACGCGCTTGAGGAAGTTGACCGCCTCGAACGTCTCCTTGCCCGTCCCGCGCAGCACGTCGTTAACGCCCTGCTCGTAGATGTCCTCGAAGCCGCCCTGGACGCCGCGCGCGCCCGCGCCCGCGCGGAGTTGGAAGTCGGCGAGGTTCTGCATGGCGACCGCCGGCGCGCGCCCCTGCATCGAGCGCGGGAGGTTCTGCGTCATCGAGATGGCGCGGAACGGAGTGGCCTTCGGGTCGGTGCGCGCCTGCATGTAGCGGTTGAGCCAGCCGTCCTGCGTTGACTTCACGCCGGGCGTCGCCGACTCCATGTAGTCCTGCGCGTCGAAGTGCGAGCGCGTGTTGTCGGGCGAGCCGACGGCGTGGACTATCGCCAGACGCTTCTCGTCCCAGAAGGGCTTGAGCGCGCGCATCGCCGGGTGAAGGCCGAAGAAGCCGTCGAGGTCAACGGCCGACTCCGCGCCGCGGCCGGGCTGCGCGATGGCGATCTGCGGGCGCAGCTCGTAGTACGAACGCTCGCCGTGCGGCACGACCATGTTCAGCCCGTCAACCGCGCCGCGCTGGAAGATGGCGATGAGCGTCTTGCGCCTGCCGTTCGGCGCGGCCGACAGCCCTTGCGCTTCCACCACACGCCTTAAAAACGACGGCGCGCCACCACCGACAAGCCCGACGCTCGCCAGCGCCAGCCCGCCATTCTTTAAGAAGAATCTACGATTCTGATTCATCGCTTTACCTACTGCCTCTGAAACTCCGGCGAGCCGATGACGAGCGCGGCGATGCGCGCGACCTCGGGATTGCCGACCGTGGCGCCCGCCTGACGCCGCTCGCGGCGAGCCTCGCGGACGTTCTTCTCGCGCGCCTCCACGTCGTCGGGTGCGGCCGTGATGGGCGCGTCCGCCTGCGCGGTCAACTGCTTCATCAAGACCTCGCGGCTGCGGGGCGAAACGTCGCCCTGAAGCGCCAGCGCGAGGAAGCGTTCGACGACCGCCTTCTGGTCTACGGCGCGGCTGCTAGTGGCCTCTTCGCCGACGAAGCGCGCGAGGTCTACGCGCGCGCCGGGGATGCGGTTCGAGACGAGCGCGAGCGAGAAGTTGAGACGTTCGAGCAGCGCGCCCGTGTTGACCCAGTAGCTCGCCTCGTCCGGGTAGCCGGTCGGCGCCTGATAGCCGTAGAGCGGCTCGCCCATCCGCGCGACCCACTGGATGAGCGCCGGCCTCACCTCGACCTCCGCGTCCAGAGTCCTGAGCGCGCTCGCCGCCAGCTCGAACGGCGTCTTGATCTTCGCGCGCCGCGCCTCGGCCGAGTTGAACTCGGGCGAAGTGAAGACGGCACGCAGCGTCGTCTTGATGTCGCCGTTCGACTTGTGGAACGCGTCGGCGACGCGGCGGACGAGCGCCGCGTCGGGCGTGTCGGAGACGAACTTGCGGACGAGCTTGGTCGCGATGAACTTCGCGGTCGAAGGGTGCGCGACCAGAACGTCTAGAACCTTGCGGCCGTCCTCCTGCCCGCCGCCCGCCGGAATCTTCACGCCGAGCACGGTCTTCTCGCCGGGGTCGTGCGCGCGCGGCGCGAAGAAGAAGGTGCCGGCGCGGCCGTCAGCGCCCGCGTCGCCGTAGATGCCGCCTCCGCGCGGCGCGTAGATCGTCCAGCCGGTGAAGGCGCGCGCCACCTCCTGCACGTCCTTCTGCGTGTAGCCGCCCTCGACGCCGAGCGTGTGCAGCTCCATCAACTCGCGCGCGTAGTTCTCGTTGATGCCGCGCCTCATGCGCTGCGGCTGCGGGCGCTGCGGCTGCTGCGCGGACATCTGCCCGTCGGCCTGCTGTTGCTGTTGCGGCTGCTGTTGCTGCTCGCGCTCCATGCGGCGCTGCCGCGCCTCGCCCTGCCGCATGCGGCGGCCGCCGAAGCGCCCGCCGGGCTGCATCGAGCCGGCGCCGCCCGCGTCCGTCTGCTGGCGGCGCAACTGCCGGCGCGCGCCCTGCGCGTTCGGGCTGACGCTCTGAAAGTTGTCGAGGTAGAAGAGCATCGCCGGGCTTTTCGCGGTCGCTTCGAGCAGGTCGCGGAAGTTGCCGAGCGCGTTCGGGCGAATCACGTCGCGGTCGTAGGAGGTGAGGAACCAGCGGTCGGCTCCCTTCTGCGCGAAGACGTTGAAGTGGTTCGTCCAGAAATCGACCATCACCTCCTGCAACTGCCGCTCGCTGTAGACGGCGCGCAGGATGCGCGAGGAGTTCAGCTCGTACATGATGCGCTGCGGGCTTTCAAGCCCCTGCTCGCGCATGTACTTCGTAATCGCCTGCCGGTACGCGCGGCGCGGCGGGTCGGCCTCCTCCTGCTGCATCGCGCCCTGCTGTCCCGGCATCGCGGGCGGCCGCATCGCCTCGGCGATGACGCGCTCGGCCTCGGGGTTCGGCTCGGGCGCGTTCATCTGCCCCGCGCCGGCCTGCGGCTGCTGTTGCGGCTGACCCTGCTGGCGCTGGCGGACGAGGCCCGCCAACTCGGGCGGCACCTCGCCCGCGCGCTCAAGTCGGCGCAGGAGTTGACCCGGCTGCGGGTACTTCGCGAGCAGTTCCGAGTTCGACATCCCGAGCGTCGGGAAGCCGCGCAGCCTCGCCTCGGCCGCCGCGTCGTCGAGCTTCGAGGGGTTGAGCTGCTGCTCGATGTACGCCTCGACGCCCATTTTCCGCACGCGCTCCACGTCGCCGGGGCGCGCGCCGAAGGCGAGGCGGTTGAGCACGTGGACGGCGCGCTGCTCCTCCGTCATCTTTTGCGCGCCCGCCTTCGCGGCGGCGGTCTGCGCGGGCGCGACCGGGACGCTGTTCGACAGGAGCACGAACGCGGCCGCGAGCGCGAAGGCCCGCGGCGCACGCCGCCGTGCTGACATGGTGAATCTCATAAAGGCTCCGATTCCTTTTAAAACTGACCTTAAACGGCCGCCGCCGGCCCCCAACTTTGATGAATACCGACGGCTGTAAGACGCACGCCGGCGCCCGCCGGTCGGAAAATTTCTGCGGAGGTGAGGAAAGGTTTGAAGTTGAGTCTACTGCGCCTCGCGCTCCCGCTCGCGCGCGACGAGGAGGCGGCGGAGGATTTTGCCGGAGGGCGACTTCGGTATCTGCGTGACGAACTCGACGCGGCGCACCTTCTTATATGGCGCGACGTGTGAGGCGACGTAGCCGAGGACTTCGGCCTCGCTCATCCCGTGCCCTTCCTTGACGACGACGAAAGCCTTCGGCACCTCGCCCGCCTCCTCGTCCGGGCTGGGGATGACGGCCGCGTCCGCCACCGACGGGTGCGTCAAGAGCACCGCCTCCAGCTCGGCCGGCGCCACCTGAAACGCCTTGTACTTAATCAGCTCCTTCGCCCTATCGACGATGAAGAAGAAGCCTTCCTCGTCCACGAGCGCCACGTCGCCCGTGTGCAGCCACCCTTCGGCGTCAACGGTCTCGGCGGTCGCCTCGGGGCGTCCCAGGTAGCCCTTCATCACCTGCGGCCCGCGCACCAGCACCTCGCCGCGCTCGCCGACGCCAACGTCCTCGCCCGTCTCGACCGAGACGAGACGGCATTCCGTGTTCGGCACGCACAAGCCGACCGACCCCGGCTTGTTCCGCTCGGGCAACGAGAGGTGCGTGACCGGACTCGTCTCCGTCATCCCGTAGCCTTGGATGACGGCGCACCCGAGCCGCTCGGAGCACGCGCGCGCCAGCTCCGGGCCGAGCGGCGCCGCGCCCGAGAAGACCGTGTGGAGACTTGAGAGGTCGTAGGCGTCCACCAGCGGACTCTTCGAGAGCGCGAGCACAATCGGCGGGACGAAGTGCCCCAGCGTCACGCGGTGCTCCTGCATCACCTGTAAGACCTGCTCGAAGTCGAAGCGCGGCAGCGTGACGACGGTCGCGCCGCAGGCCAGCCCGTGGCTCATCAGCGCCGACATCCCGTAGATGTGGAAGAGCGGCAGCACGCAGATGAGCGTCTCGCCGCCCCAGTCGTGCCCCGCGCCCCTGTCCTGCGCGAGGTTGGCGACGAGGTTGCGGTGCGTGAGCATCACGCCCTTGCAGACACCCGTCGTCCCGCTCGAATACGGGAGCGCGACGAGGTCTTCGCGCGGGTCGATCTCGACCGCGGGCGGCTCGCCGTCCGCTTCGAGCAGCGCGGCGAACGGCGTCGCGCCCTCGGCCTCGCCGAAGACGAACGTCTCGCGCAAGTCCCGCCCCTCGGCCGCCTCGCGCGCGCGTTCGATCAGCGGCGGGACGGTGACGAGGTACTTCGCGCGCGAGTCTTCGAGCTGCTTCCGCAACTCCTCGACCGTGTAGAGCGGGTTGACCGGCGTGACGACGCCGCCCAAGCTGGCCACCGCGTGAAAGGCGACGACGTACTCCGGCAGGTTCGGGCTGTAGAGCGCCAGCACGTCGCCCTTCACGAAGCCGCGCCGCGCCAGCCCCGCCGCCGCCGCGCGCACCGCGCCCCGAAGCTGCGCGTAGGTCAACACGCGCCCGCTCACGCCGTCGATGAGCGCGGGCTTGTCGGCGTACTCCGACGCGCGGGCGAAGATGAACTCGGTGAGCGTGACCTCGGGGATTTCGACTTCGGGGAACGGGCTGCGGAAGATCATCAAAGTCTCCTCGCTCAAGCTTGAAGGTCGGACGCGGCGCGAAGTTTTATTACAAAGGGGCCGCCGGGAAGTATTACGGCCGGCGGGCGCGGGACAGATTCAATCCGGCGTTGTGAGGCGTGCCTTGGGCCGGAGTCGAGACACGACGCCTGTCTTTCCTACTGTCTACTGTCTACTGAAAACTAACGGATGCGGTAGGCTTGGCCGCCGACGACGACGACGACCTCGCCGCCGATCTGCTCGGCGACGCGGCCGACGACGGGCACGTCGGCGACGAGCGCGCGGAAGGCTTCGGTGCCGCGCCGCACGCCGGTCGAGCGCATGGAGGGCTTGTAGTTAACGTCAACCCACGCGGAGCCTTCGCGCCGGAAGCGGTGGCCGGCCGCCGTGCGCGTCTCAACGCGCGACGCCCCGTCGATTTGCACCGCCTCGTCGTCCGCCCTCTGCTCGGCGCGCGTGGTCGAGCGGCCGCGCCGCGCGGCGGTCGCGCCACCCGCGCGGCGGTCGTCGCGCTCCGACTCCCGCGAAGAAGGCGCCGATGAAGCGGTGTTCCCGCCGTAGATGTTCGACGCGTTGTTGTCCGCCCCGCGCCTCTGGCCGCGGGCACCGCCGTCGGGCATCTGCACTTCGTTAGCGGCGCGCGAGGCGGCTCGGCGCTGCTGCTGCGCGGCCGCGTCGTTGGCCGCCAACTCGTCCACCGGCTCGGCCCCGCGCGCGCCCTTCTCCTTGTTCTCGCCGCCGTCGGACTTCGCGGGCGGCTGCGCCGTCTCGGCGACGGTGACTGGCTTCGGCGCGGACTTCGCCAACTCGGCCGGAGCCTCGGTGCCAGCCGTCGAAGGGGCGGGAGGAGGCGGCGGCGGGGCGTCCTCCGAGGACGCGACGGGGGACGCGGGCTGCGGCTCGCCCGCGTTAGGCCCGCGCCCGGCGGACGGCGCCGTCGTCGTCGCCGCGCTTGGGGGTGCGACGTTGCCCGCCCCATTCTCTAACGTCGGTTCGACCAGACCCGGCTGGTTAACCTCGGCCGTCGCGCCCGACGCCGCCCCGCCCGCGTCCGGTCGCTGCTGCGCGACCTCAGACCGAGGCCGCGCGCTCTGCTCGTTCCGCAACGCGGGCGCGTTGCGCGTGCGCAGCGCGACGAAAGAGACGACCGCGACGACCGACAGCGCCAGCACCGGCGCCGCGTAGCGCAGAGCGCGCGGCGAGAAGAGCGTCGCCGCCCACACGCGCCAAGGCGCGGGCCTCGGCGTCTCGGTCGAGGCCGGGACTGCGGCCGCGAGTTGCTTCGACTCGGCCCCGCCGAGCGCGCGCGAGAGCGCGACGACGACTCCACGGCAACGGTCGCAGTCCGCGAGGTGCGAGGCCGCCGCGAGGCGCGCGCCCGAAGGCAGGGCGCCCTCGGCGAAAGCGCCCAACTCGTCTGCGTCAAGGTGCGCCGGCGCGTGCGTCGCGGCTCCGTTGCCGTCGCCGTCCGCGAACGACCCCGCCGCCGAGCGCGCGCGGCGCCGGAGCAGCGAGTCGATCTCTTTGTCGAAGCCCTCTTTCATCATGAACTTTCTAATCCGACGAGTGGCGCCGCTCGGCGCCCGAAGTTTGAACGCGCGTGCGCGCAAAACTTGCGCCCCGCGACTCCGACGACTCGTTGGCTCACTCGTAGAGTTCTTCGCGCTTTTCGACGGCGGCTGCGGCTTCGGGCGCGAGCATCGAGCGCAGGTCGGCGTCGGTGTGCGCGTGCGCCACCTCCGAGAGCGTGCGCGCGACCTCCTCGCGCGTCCAGCGGCGCTCGCCCGCGAGCGTGGCCTCGACCCGGCGGCGCACCTCGGCGTGGATGCGCGTCAGACGCCGGCTCGCCGTCGCCTCGTGGACGCCTAAGACCGCGCCCGCCTCCTTCAATTTCAACCCGTCGAAGTAGTAGAGCCGGACGAGCAGGCGGTCTTCCGCGTCAAGCCCGCCGAGCGCGCCCGCGAGCGCCTCCTCGACCGTGCGCGACGCGTCCGACTCGACGAGCGCGCTCTCGGGGTCGAGCGACGGCGCGGGTCGCCAGCCGTCCTGCTCGTGCGACTCGGCGGCCGCGCGGTCGAACTCCGAAGGCTCCTCGGTCTGCACCAGACGCGACGTGCGGCGGTGGCGGTCTACGCCCAACTGTCCGACGACCGCGCGCAGCCAGCCGCCGAGGCTCCCGCAGCCCGAGTAGTAGGCGAGCTTGCCGGCGGGGCGCCCGTCGGCGCGCTCGCGCAGGCCGTACAGCTCGGCCCAGACCGAGCCGGCCAGTTCCTCCGCCTCCGATTCGCCCGCGCTCGCCGAGCGCGCCGCCGAGAGCACCGTCGAGCGGTACTGGCCGACGAGGTCGTCCCACGCCGAGGCGTCGCCGCGCTCGCACGCCACGACCAGCAGCAACTCGGCGGCGTGGAGCGCGTCGATGAACCCGCCGATCTCCTTCGCGCCCGACTGCGGCGCGTGGCGCAGCAGGTACTTCTCGACCGTCGCGCGGACGCGCGGCGCGACCGCCGCCTCGTCGAGCGCACGCACCTCGCCCGCGCGCGCCAGCAGTCGCCGCGCCCCCTCACGCACGAGTTGTTCAAGGTCTGTCGGCATCCCCGAGTCCCGAAGCCAAGATGCCCCGTCCGGCTGGCCCGCGTATGCTATCACGAATCAAGTAGTCAGTAGACAGTAGTCAGTAGTCAGTAGTAAAACTTCTCTTTAAAGGACAGTCGGTGCCGATCAGCGTCATCGCTCAATAAGCAGAGCCTACCGACTTCCGTCCACTGTCTACTTTTTATGCTCCGCGTCACGGAAATCTTCCGCTCGGTTCAGGGCGAGTCAACACACGCCGGCCGCCCCTGCACGTTCGTGCGCCTGACGGGCTGCCCGATGCGCTGCGTGTGGTGCGACAGCGAATACACGTTCACGGGCGGCGAGCGCGTCTCGTTCGACGATGTGATGCGGCAGGTGCGCGCCTACGGTTGCCAACTCGTCGAGGTGACGGGCGGCGAGCCGCTCGCGCAGAAGAACGCTTTCGAGCTGATCCGACGCCTCTGCGACGAGGGCTACGAAGTCCTCATCGAGACCGGCGGGTTCGTCTCGACCGAGGGCCTGGACGAGCGCGCGAAGGTGATTCTCGACGTGAAGTGCCCCGCCTCGGGCGAGGCCGAGCGCAACCACTGGCCGAACCTCGGGCGCCTGCGCGCCGACCGCGACGAGGTCAAGTTCGTCGTGAAAGATCGTGCCGACTGGGAGTTCGCGCG
Organism: Pyrinomonadaceae bacterium; assembly: GCA_036388915.1. Lineage (GTDB taxonomy): Bacteria > Acidobacteriota > Blastocatellia > Pyrinomonadales > Pyrinomonadaceae > QHXN01. Next base: position 27,295 of record DASVQX010000025.1, on the reverse strand, counting down.
CAAGGTCGTCGAAGAATATCAGCTTGAGAGCCGCGCGCTGGCCCTCCTCGTCTCGCCCGTCTGGGGCGAGACCGACCTGAAGGAGTTGGCCGACCTCGTCTCGGCGAGCGGGCTGAAGAACGCGCGCATGCAGTTGCAGCTTCACAAATACATCTGGGGGCCGGAGGTGCACGGCGTCTGATGGGCGGCTCGCCGAACGACAGGGATTTTGTCCGAGACGAAGAGCCTGAAGAGGCCGCGTACGGGGACGAAGGCGCGGGCGCGGGGGCGCTCGCCGTCTGCCTCGTCTCGGGCGGGATGGATTCGTGCGTGACGGCCGCCGTCGCGCGCGAGGAGAACACGGAGCTGGCCTTCCTCCACGTCTCCTACGGCCAGCTCACAGAGGCGCGCGAGCGCCGCGCCTTCGAGGAGCTGGCGGACTTCTACGGCGTCTCGCGCCGGCTCGTCGTCTCGCTCGAACACCTCGCGCGCATCGGCGGCTCGTCGCTGACCGACCCCTCGATGCCCGTCGCCGAGGCCGACCTCGACGCGCCCGGCATCCCGACGAGCTACGTCCCCTTCCGCAACGCGCACCTGCTCGCCGCCGCGACGAGCTGGGCCGAAGTTATCAAAGCGTCGGGCGTCTACATCGGCGCCGTCGCCGAGGACTCCTCCGGCTACCCCGACTGCCGCCCCGAGTTCTACGAGGCTTTCCAGCGCGTCATCGACACGGGGACGCGCCCCGAGACGCGCGTCCGAATCAGGACGCCCGTCATCCACTTGCGCAAGGCCGAGATCATCCGGCGCGGCGTCGAGTTGGGCGCGCCGCTCGGGCTGACGTGGTCGTGCTACCGCGCCGGGGAGCGCGCGTGCGGCGGCTGCGACTCGTGCGCGCTGCGGCTGCGCGCCTTCCGCGAGGCCGGGCTTGAAGACCCGATACCTTACGCCTAAACGCTCGCAAAACGTGGCGTTTTGCTGCTAAAATGGCACCCTGAAAAACCGAACCACGGACAGCAACTGACAACCGGCGGCGGCGCGTCCGCATCATATGCGCGGCCTCCGCATCCCCCCGGAAGCGTCAGCAATTATTCAGTCAGCAGGAGACCACCGACCATGCGTTCCAAGCCTTTCGTTCGCACGCTCTTCGCCGCGCTTCTCCTGGCCGCCTTCGCCGTCGCCGCCTCGGCGCAGACGACGCAGGTCAACGGCACGGTCAAGCTCAAGCAGGCCGACGGCACCGAAGTCCCCGTCGTCGGCGCGCAGATCGACATCTACCGCACCGACATCAAGGGCGAGTACCACACCAAGACCGACAAGAAGGGCAGCTACATCCACGCCGGCCTTCCCTTCATCGGCACCTACACGATCATCGTCAGCGCGCCCGGCGCGCGCCCGTCCTTCGCCACCAAGCTGCGCTTTAACGCCACGCAGGAGAAAAACTTCCTCCTCCAGCCCGGCGACGGCGCGAAGCTGACGCTCGAAGAGGTGAGCAAGCTCGACACCAGCAGGGGCGCGGCCCCGGCCGACCCCTACGACAAGAACGCCCTGCCCGCCTCCGAGAGCAAGGAGGACAAGGCCAAGCGCGAGGAGATGGAGCGCAAGGTCAAGGAGGTCGAGGAGAAGAACAAGAAGATCGAGGAGGGCAACGCGGTCATCAACCGCACCTTCAAGGCGGGCAACGACGCGCTCCAGGCCAACCGCCTCGACGAGGCCATCACGTACTATCAGGAGGGACTCGCCTCGCGCGCCGACGAGCCCGCGCTCCTGACCAACCTCTCCGAGGCGCTGCGCCGCCGCGGCGTCAACCGCTTCAACGAGGCGCTGAAGAACTCGGACGCCGACGCGAAGCTGCGCGGGATGGAGGAGGCCAAGAAGGACTGGAAGGAGGCGGCCGACGCTTCCCAGAAGGCGCTCCAGACCATCAACACCGGGGGCGGCGACCCGCAGCAGGCGGCCATCTACGCCCAGAACAAGATCGTGGCGCTCTCGACGCGCGCCCTCGCCATGAGGCTCGTCGCGACCAAGGTTGACCAGTCGCAGGCGCAGGCCGCTTGGGACGCCTATCAGGAGTACATCGCCGTCGAGACCGACGCGGCGAAAAAGGCCAAGTTTAGGGGCGAGGCGCTCCAGACGCTCTTCGACGCCGGCGCGACAGACCTCGCCACCACACAGGCGCGCGCCTTTCTGGCCGAAGACCCCGAGAACGTTGACGCCAATCGCATCCTCGGACTCTCGCTCTTCGCCTCGGGCGACAAGGCGAAATTCCAAGAGGCCGCCAACTACCTCCAGCACTACGTGGACAAGGCGCCGGACACCGACCCCTTGAAGCAGTCGGCCAAGGAATCGCTCGATTATTTGAAGACGGCCGAGAACGTCAAGCCCGAGAAGGCGCCCTCGCGTCCCGCGCGCCGCCGCCCGTAAGCAGACTTAAGTTACTAATTCCCCACAATTTAGCCGCGCCCGGCTCACCTGCCGGGCGCGGCTTTTTGAATTCATCCTGACCACTTCCAGATTCATCTTGACAGCCATTTAGTTAAACAGTAACATGCAATAGGCAAACGGTGTTAAGTATCGTTTGCCTGCGTCGCCGGTGCGGTCGGCGGCCGAAGTCTCCTGAAGATACCGCGCACGCCCCGCCTGTTCTCGGCCCTAAACACGGAACGCTCCAAAATGTCTGCCAAACTCGGCGAAATCCTCGTCCGCGAAAATCTCCTGACCCCGCACCAGTTGCGCGAGGCCCTCGAATTCCAAAGGGAGCACGGGGGTCGGCTCGGCTTCAATCTGGTCAAGATGGGGCTGGTTTCAGACGACATGATTACGGCCGTGCTCTCACGCCAGTACGGCGTGCCCTCGGTCAACCTGGAGCTGTTCGACATCGACGAGTCGGTCATCCGACTCATCCCGCGCGACGTGGCCGACAAGTACTCGGTGCTGCCGCTCTCGCGCGTCGGGGCGACGCTGACGCTGGCGATGGTTGACCCGACGAACGTCTTCGCCATGGACGACATCAAGTTCATGACGGGGCTTAACATCGAGCCTGTGGTCGTCTCCGAGGCGAGCGTGCAGGACGCCATCTCGCGCTACTACTCGCAGTCGCGCGAGATCGAGCTGGCGCGCGAGTTCGAGGAGAGCCACAACGGCAACGGCCACGCCGACGAGCTGCCCGGCTCCTCCGTCACGCTCGAATCGCTCGACTTCGAGGCCGACGGCGCCGAGGGGCTGGAGGTCATCGAAGACAACGACGAGATCGACCTCTCGAACCTGACGCGGATGAGCGAGGACGCCCCCGTCGTCCGGCTCGTCAACGTGCTCCTGGCCGACTCGCTCCAGCGCGGCGCCTCCGACATCCACATCGAGCCGTACGAGAAGGAGATGCGCATCCGCTTCCGCATCGACGGCGTGCTCTACGACGTGATGCACCCGCCGCTCCGGCTGCGCGACGCGCTCATCTCGCGCATCAAGATTCTCTCCAAGCTCGACATCGCCGAGAAGCGCCTGCCGCAGGACGGCCGCATCAAGATCAAGCTGAAGGTGCACGGCCGCTCGCGCGAGCTCGACTTCCGCGTCTCGACGCTGCCGACGCTCTTCGGCGAGAAGGTCGTGCTCCGCCTCCTCGACAAGGAGAAGCTGATGCTCGACATGACGAAGCTCGGCTTCGAGCCCGAGTCGCTCGTCAAATTCCAGCGCAACATCACGAAGCCCTACGGCATGGTGCTCGTCACCGGTCCCACCGGCTCCGGCAAGACGAACACGCTCTACTCGGCGCTCCAGGCTTTGAACACGACCGAGACGAACATCATGACGGCCGAGGACCCCGTAGAGTTCAACCTGCCGGGCATCAACCAGGTGCAGATGAAGGAGCAGATCGGGCTGAACTTCGCCGCCGCGCTCCGCTCGTTCCTGCGCCAGGACCCGAACATCGTCCTCGTCGGCGAAATCCGCGACTTCGAGACGGCCGAGATCGCCATCAAGGCCGCGCTCACGGGCCACCTCGTCCTCTCCACCCTCCACACCAACGACGCGCCCTCCACCATCTCCCGCCTGATGAACATGGGCATCGAGCCCTTCCTCGTCGCGACCTCCGTGAACCTCATCCAGGCGCAGCGCCTCATCCGGCGCATCTGCAAGGACTGCAAGGCCGAGCACCACGTCCCCGCCGAGGCGCTGGTCGAGATCGGCTTCACGAAGGAAGAGGCCGCGCAGCTCAAGACCTACAAGGGCTCGGGCTGCCAGAAGTGCAACAACACGGGGTACAAGGGCCGGGTCGGCCTCTACGAAGTGATGGAGGTGACCGAAGACATCCGCGAGCTGATCCTGATCGGCGCCTCGGCGCTTGAGCTGCGCAAGCGCGCCATCGAGGACGGCATGATCACGCTCCGCGAGTCCGGTCTCTACAAAATCAGGAACGGCGTCACCACGCTCGAAGAGGTGGTGCGCGAAACGGTGGCATAAACATGAACAGGCTGCGGGTCATCACCCTAGCGCTTCTCGTCCTCGTCACGGTGGCCGGCGCGCTACCCATCACGGAGTCGCTCGCCAAGTGGAGCCGCCGCTCGGCGGAGAGCCAGCGCCGTCGCTACCGCAAGCACTCGCGTGCGTGGTGGCGCCGCCGCCGCGCGGTGGTGCGCGCGAGGCGCGCGCGCGCCGAGCAGCGCCGCCTCCTCGCGCTCGCCAACCGCGCCGCGGCGGGCGCCGCCCCCGGCGTCAACACTTCTCTGCTCACCTTCAACGCGAACGCCGGCGCGCCGGTCGGCCCCGCCCCGGCTTTAAACCCGGCGGCGCTCGCCTCGACGCCCGCGCGCGCGACGCTCGTCCGCACCTCGGGGCTTCTGCCCTTCAACTTCACGCCGCCGCACAACTGGTCGGCGGCGCGCAGGGGCCGCGCCGGCTCGGCCGTCTTCTCGGTGACGACGCCCGACGGGCGCGGCGCGGGGACGGCGGTCGTGGCGCCGGTGTCGCTCGCGGCGTCCGAGCTGTCGGGCGCGCCCGCCAGCCCGAAGACCAAGACGGTCGGCGGCTTCCCCGTCGCCGCGCTCAGGCGCACGGTCATCGACCGGATGGTGGCCGAGGGCGGCTGGGTGACCAACGACTTCGTGCAGGAGATGCAGGGCCGCCGCGTCTTCGTCGTGCTCGCGCAGACGGGCGCGCCGGGCGCGCCGGCTCAGTCGCTGGCCTTCTACTTCACAGAGATCGACGGCCGCGTCTACAGCCTTGCGACGACCGGCCCCGTCGAGTTCGCCGCGCCCTTGGCGGCGGGCTCCGAGCAGTTCATGGCCTCGCTCCAACCCTCCGCGAGCCGCAACACGGCCTCGCAACGTTGAGGCCGACGGGAGGTTGAGTAAGGAGTCAACCTCCCCGCCTCGCCAGCCCCTCCGCGGCCGACTCGCGGCCGCCCAAACAGACAGGGAAACTCTATGACGGGACAAGAACAGACGCAGGAGCCGCTCTCGCTCTCAGACCTCCTGAAGAAGCTCATCGAGATGGGCGGCTCCGACCTCCACCTGACGACCAACACGGCGCCGATGGTGCGCGTGGACGGCCACCTGCGCCCCGTGGAGGGACTGCGCCCCCTGACCTCGGCCGACACCAAGTCGCTCGCCTACTCGGTGCTGACCGACGCGCAGAAGCACCGCTTCGAGGAGGCGCTGGAGTTGGACTTCTCGTTCGGCGTGCGGGGGCTGTCGCGCTTCCGCGCCAACCTCTTCAACCAGCGCGGCGCGGTCGGCGCGGTCTTCCGCGCCATCCCCTACGAGATCAAGTCGTTCGACGACCTCGGCCTGCCGCCCGTCGTCTCCACGCTCTGCGACCGCCCGCGCGGGCTCATCCTGGTCACCGGGCCCACGGGGTCGGGCAAGTCAACGACGCTCGCCGCCATGATCGACAAGGTCAACCGCGAGCGGCACGAGCACATCGTCACTATCGAGGACCCCATCGAGTTCCTCCACGGCCACAAGTCCTGCATCGTCAACCAGCGCGAGGTCGGCGCCGACACGCGCGGCTTCGCCGAGGCGCTCAGGACCGCCCTCCGCCAAGACCCCGACGTGGTGCTCGTCGGCGAAATGCGCGACCTTGAGACCATCGAGTCGGCGCTCCGCATCGCGGAGACGGGCCACCTGACCTTCGCGACGCTGCACACCAACTCGGCGGCCTCGACCATCAACCGCATCATCGACGTCTTCCCCTCGGCGCAGCAGGCGCAGATACGCGCGCAGCTCTCGCTCGTCCTGGAAGGCATCCTCTGCCAGTCGCTCATCCAGCGCGTTGACGGGCGCGGCCGCGCGATGGCGCTCGAAATCCTCGTCCCCAACCCGGCCATCCGCAACCTCATCCGCGAGGACAAGGTGCACCAGATTTACTCGATGATGCAGACGGGTCAGGGCAAGCACGGGATGCAGACCTTCAACCAGGCGCTGGCGACGCTCTACCACAAGCGCCTCATCTCCATCGAGGTGGCGATGCAGCGTTCGTCAAACGCCGACGAGCTGCGCGAGCTGATCGAGCACGGCGCGGGCGTCAACACCGGCGCGAACGGCGCCGGCCCCGCCGGCGGCGCGCAAGCGCAGCGCGCGCACCCCTCGCCCTACGCACAGCCCCGCCCCGTAGGCGTCCGCCCCGGAGCTAGATAAGAAATGAAGTGAGCCGCGAGCCGCGGGCCGTGACAAGTTAAGACCCGCTTACTCTCGTCACGGCTCACGGCTCACGGCTCACGGTTCCCGAGGAGTTAGTTCATGCCCACATACGTCTTCAAAGGTCGGAACCGCGTCGGCGAGGTGATCGTCGGCGAGAGGATGGCCGACAGCCGCGACGTGCTGCGCCAGCTCCTGCGGCGCGAGCAGGTCATGCTCACCTCGGTCAAGGAGAAGGGGCGCGAGGTCGCCGTGCCGAAGCTCGGCCGCGGGAGCAAGAAGGTCAAGGCCAAAGACCTCTCCATCTTCACGCGCCAGTTCTCGGTGATGATCGACGCGGGGCTCCCGCTCGTCCAGTGCCTCGAAATCCTCGCGCAGCAGCAGGACAACAAGAACTTCGCCATGGTCCTGACGCAGACGCGCCAGGACGTGGAGGAAGGCTCGACGCTCGCGGCGGCGATGGCGCGCCACCCGAAGGTCTTCGACCACCTCTTCGTCAACATGATCGAGGCGGGCGAGGCGGGCGGCATCCTCGACCTCATCCTCCAGCGCCTCTCCACCTACATCGAGAAGATCGTCAAGCTCCGGCGCGACGTGGTCTCGGCGATGATCTACCCGTCGGCGGTCATCGTCATCGCGGCGGCGGTCGTCACGGTGATCATGATCTTCGTCATCCCCTCGTTCCAGAACATCTTCACGGGGCTGCTCGGGCCGGGCGAACTGCTCCCGCTCCCGACGCGCATCGTCGTCGGCATCAGCGAGTTCCTCGCCGGCTTCGGCGGGCTGATCATCCTCGGCGCCATCGTCGCGACGGTGCTGGCGGTGCGCTTCTACTACAAGACGCCGAAGGGGCACTGGAGGATCGACTGGCTGATGCTGAAGGTGCCCATCGTCGGCGGCATCCTGCGCAAGATCGCGGTCGCGCGCTTCTCGCGCACGCTCTCGACGCTGCTCTCGTCGGGCGTGCCCATCCTCCAGTCGCTCGACATCACGGCGCGCACGGCCGGCAACATGATTCTGGAGGAGGCCATCGGCAAGGTGCGCGCGGGCGTCGAGCGCGGCGAGTCGGTGGTCGAGCCGCTGCGGGCCTCGGACGTCTTCCCCAACATGGTCTCGCAGATGATCGGCATCGGCGAGCAGACGGGCGCGCTCGACGCCATGCTCGGCAAGATCGCCGACTTCTACGAGCAGGAGGTTGACTCGGCCATCGCGAGCCTGCTGACCCTCATCGAGCCGGTCATGATCGGCTTCCTCGGCGTCACCATCGGCGGCATCGTCATCGCCATGTACCTCCCCCTCTTCTCCCTCATCGGCAAGATGGCCGCCGGCGGCCACTGACCTGACGGTCACTTGATTGTGGAAAGAAAATAATTAGCGTCTCTTAGGAAAAGTTAGCGTCTCTTAGAAAAAGTTACCGTCTCTAAGGGAAAAGTTAGCCTCTCCTAAAACAGATTTAACGGCCGCTCCGAGTTGCAACTCGGAGCGGCCGTTAAACGATCACGCCTAATCCCATAAGTGCCGGTCTCGGATGTGCAGGATAAGAGCTTAAAGGTTCTTATCCTGCACATCCAGTCCATCCCTGTTAATTTTGCCGCGGCTGTTCTGCCCGCTGATCGTCACACGACGGCGTTGCGGGCGATGACCTCGCGGTAGAAGTCCCCACTCAGCTTGGGCGTGCGCTTCTGAGACTCGTAATCGACGTAGTGGAGGCCGAAGCGGTTGGTGTAGCCGTCGGCCCACTCGAAGTTGTCCATCAGGCTCCACAGGAAGTAGCCGCGGACGGGGACGCCCTCGGCGGTCGCGCGCCGCAGTTGCGTGAGATAGCTGCGCAGGTAGGTGACGCGGTCTGTGTCGTAGACCTTGCCGTCCTGCGCCGGAACGTCCGACGACGAGCAGCCGTTCTCGGTGATGTAAATCTCCTTCGCGCCCCAGAGCCGTGAGACGTGGCGCGGCCCCCAGTAGAGCGCCTCCGGCCCGACGAAGAGCCACGGCGACGGCGCGTGCGGGAACGAAGGCGGGTGCGGGACGTGCGCGAAGCCGACGGGCGAAGACTCGTCGGCGCGGACGAACTGCGGCGTGTAGATGTTGATGCCGACGAAGTCGAGCGGCGACGAGATCGCCTTCAAATCCGCGTCCGTGAACTTCGGCGCGTCCGCGCCCGCCGACTTCAAGTACCAGTCGGTGTACTTCCCCTCCATGATGACGGTCAGGTACTGCGCGTTCATCTCGCGCGTCGCGCGCTCGGCCGCCGCGACGTGCGCCGGCGTCTCGAAGACCGGGGCGGCGACCGTGATGTTCTCCGCGATGCCGACCTTCGTCCCCGGCTTGGCATTGGCGCGGATGGCCTGCACCGCGAGGCCGTGGCCGAGCACGGCGTGGTGGCGCGTCTGGTTCAGGCGCGCGCCCGTGAGCTTCAAGCCCGGCGCGTGGACGCCCCAGCGGTAGCCGACCTCGACGAAGGCGCCGAACTCGTTGATGGTGAAGACGTGCTTGACGCGGTCGGTCAGACGCGCCGCGACGTACCCGGCGTAGTCGGCGAAAGCCTTCGACGTGTCGCGCCCCTCCCAGCCGCCGAAGCGGTCTTGTAAGGACTGCGGCAAGTCCCAGTGGTAGAGCGTCGCGAAAGGCTGGATGTCGTTGGCGAGCAGTTCGTCAACGAGCCGGTTGTAGAAGTCGAGCCCCTTCGGGTTGGCCGCGCCGTCGCCTTTGGGGAAGACGCGCGGCCACGCGACCGAAAAGCGGTACGCCTTGACGCCGAGCGCCTTCATCAACTGCACGTCGCCCTTGTAAAGGTGGTAGTGGTCGTTGGCCACGTCGCCGTTGGCGTTGTTCACTACCCGGCCGGGCGTGTGCGAGAAGGTGTCCCAGATCGAAGGGCCGCGCCCGTCCTCCTTGACCGCGCCCTCGACCTGATACGAAGCGGTCGCCGTGCCCCAGATGAAGCCGCGCGGGAACGCGCGCAACGCGTCGTCGCCCGCCGCCGAGGCCGAGGCCGCGCCGGCACGCTGTTGCGGCGAAGGCGCCGAAGCGTGCGACGACGGCGCGGCCGTGGCGGCGAGCGCCGCCGCGCCGGCGACCTTCGCGAAAGTCCGTCTCGATAGTTTTTTACTCAACGGTCTGGTCCCTCCAGTTTTTTAATTGAATGTCCGTCTCACTTAAGTGGCCGCAGGCCGAGCGCGGCGGCCGTCAACGCGTCTGGCTCGACGCGCCCGTCCTTCCGCACGGCGACGCCGAAGTCGCCGGCGTAGTCCCACATCGTCCATCCTATCCCGTGACGCTCGAACGCGGCGCGCGCGTCCGCGATCCAGCGCAGGCGCGCGTCCGGCGGCGCGTACTTGCGGTAGACGCCGAACTCGTTACACGTCAGCGCGACGCCGTGGCGCCGCGCCCAACCGGCGGCCGACGCCACCTCGCGCTCGACGCGCGCCGCGTCCCAACGCCCGCGCCCGTAGTCCAGCAAAGCCGCGCGCGCCGGCTCGCGCTCGACTAAGCTCAGAAGCGGCGCGACCGCTTCGGGGCTGGAAGGGTACGGAAGGTTTTTGAGGTAAGGCCAGAAGTCCGCGCCCCACGTCGCGCCCTGATGCGTGAAGGTGTGCGGCTCGTAGAAGTGAAAGTTGTAGACGACGTTGCGGTCGGCGAGCGGCTCAAGCAACAGCAGTTGATCGACGGCCGACCAGCGCGCGCCGGTGGCGACGATGGTGTGGCGCGACGCGCCCGCGCGGACGGCCGCCGCGAGCCGCGCCTGAACGCCCATCCAGCGGTAAGGGTCTTCGACCATCGGCTCGTTGAGGATTTCGAGGAAGAGCCTTTCGGGGTCGCGCCGCGCGAGGTGGGAGGCCAACGCGCGCCAGAAGTCCGCGAACGCCGAGACGAAGCGGTCATCCGCCCGAAGGCGAATCTTGAACTCGTCCGTCGGGTGCAGGTCGAAGACGACCGCCAGCCCCGACGCCAGAAGCATGTCGAGCGCGGCGTCGATGTGTCGCAGGTGTTCGCGCTTGAGCTCGGCCGGGCGCGCCACGTCAAAGAGTGGCGCCGGCTCGACGGTGAAACGCACGTGGTCGAAGCCGAGGCGCTTGACGAGTTCGATGTCGCGCCGCGTCGTGTGCTCGCGCAGGTGCTTCTCGGAGTAGTCGCGCGACTGCGCGAACCAGTGGCTCAGGTTGATGCCGCGCCGCAGACGCGCCAGCCTCGACGCCGGCACGCCCGACAGTCTGGCCGCAGCGCGCCGCGTCTGACCCGCCGCCGGCAAGACGAAACCGGCGAAGACGACAAGGACGCCCGCGAACGTTAAGACGAGTCGCGGCGCAAAGCCCCTACGTTGTTGCTCCCGCCTCAACGCGCCGTCACCTCAAGCTTCGCGGTCTGGTACTTGACGGAGCTTGCGCCGACCGACAGGTCGAACCATCCCGGCTCGACGACGCGCTCCATGTTCAGATTGAAGAAGGCAAGCTTGTCGGGCGTCACGTCGAAGGCGACGGTCTCGCTCGCGCCCGGCGCGAGCGAGACGCGCCGGAAGTCTTTCAACTCTTTGACGGGTCGCGTCACCGAGCTGACGAGGTCGCGCACGTAGAGCTGGACGACCTCGTCGCCCGCGCGGCGTCCCGTGTTCCTGACGGTGACGCTCACGCGCGCGCGGCCGCCCGGCGTGATGCGCGCGGGTGACACCGTCAGGTTCGAGTACTCGAACGTGGTGTAGCTCAGGCCGTGCCCGAACGCGAACAGCGGCTCCTTGCTCGCGTAAAGATAGCCGCGCCGCGCCGTCGGCTTCTGGTTGTAGTAGACGGGGAGTTGGCCGACCGTGCGCGGAAAGCTGACGGGGAGTTTGCCCGAAGGGTTGTAGTCGCCGAAGAGCACGTCGGCCACGCCCGTGCCCGTCTCCTGCCCGAGATAGAAACCTTCGAGGACGGCCGGCACGTGCTCGGCGATGTAATTTATCGAGAGCGGCCCGCTGTTGACGAGCAGGACGACCACGGGCTTTCCCGTCGCCAGCACGGCGCGCACCAAGTCGTCCTGACGGCCGACGAGGTCGAGGCTGTCGCGGTCGCCGAGGTGGTTGTCGGCCCAAGCCTCCTTGTTCGTGTCTTCGTTCCCGCCGACGACGAGCAGCGCCACGTCCGAACTCTTCGCGACTTCGACCGCCTCGGCGATGAGCTTCTCGTCCTCGGCCGCCTCCGCGAGGTGCGACGTGTCGGCCCACCAGTCGCCGCCCTCGCGCGTGATGTGGACGCCCTTCGCGTAGTTGACCTTCACCCCTTCGCCCAGCTTCGCCCTCACGCCTTCGAGGACGCCGACGCCGCGCCCCTGATTCGGGTCGGTGTAGCCGCCGAGGTGTGCGCGCTCCGCGTTCGGGCCGATGACGGCGACCGACTTCAGGCGCGCGCGGTCGAGCGGCAGGAGGTTCCCCTCGTTCTTCAAAAGCGTGATCGAGCGGCGCGCGGCCTCGGCCGCGAGAGCGCGGTGCGCCGCGGAGTTGGTGACGCGCGCGGCGCGCTCGGGATCAACGTAGGGGTTCTCGAAGAGGCCGAGCAGGAACTTCGCGCGCAGGTTTCGCGCGACCGCCCTGTCTATCAAAGCCACCGGCACCTTGCCTTCTTTGACGAGTCGCAGCAGCGCCGGGTAGCAGTCCGGGTCGGGCAGTTCGGCGTCAACGCCCGCTTCGAGCGCGAGCCGCGCGGCGTCTACTTTGTCCGCCGCGACGTGGTGCAGGCTCTCAAGCTGCGGGATGCCGTAGTAGTCCGAGGCGACGAGGCCGTCGAAGCCCCACTCCTCCCTGAGAATTTTTTGGAGCAGCCAGCGGTTGGCGTGCGAGGGGACGCCGTCGATCTCGTTGTACGAGGCCATGACGCTCATTACGCGCGCCTCCTTGACCGCCGCCTCGAAGCTCGGGAGAAAGTACTCGCGCAGCACGCGCTCCGAGACGTTGACGGGCGCGATGTTCGTCCCGCCCTCGGGCTGGCCGTGCGCGGCGAAGTGCTTGGCGGTGGCGATGACGTGCTCGCCGTCCACGTTCGGCCCCTCACCCTGAATCGCCCTGATGGCGGCGACGCCCATGCGCGAGACGAGGTAAGGGTCTTCGCCGTAAGTCTCCTCGGTGCGTCCCCAGCGCGGCTCGCGCGCGAGGTCGAGGTTGGGGCCTAAGACGAAGTGGCTGCCGCGCGCGCGCGTCTCAAGCGCGGCGGCGGTGAAGACCCTTGAGACGAGGTCTGTGTCCCAACTGCTGGCGAGCGCGATGGGCGTGGGGAAGCTCGTCCCCTTCGGAGCCATCAGTCCGTGCAGAATCTCGTCGTGGAAGATGGCGGGGACGCCGAGCCGCGTCTCTTCGACGAGCCACTTCTGCAAGGCGTTGGCGAACTGCGCGGCCTCGCGCGGCTCTTTGCCCTCGCGCTGGCGCGCGATCTGGCCGACGCCGTCCTTCAACGTCGCGCGCGCCTTCTCCGGCGAGAAGTCGCCGCCCTTGGAGTTGCCGGTCTGCGGCCCGACGAGCGGCCTCTGTTCCCAGAGGCAGACGAGCTGCGCCAACTTCTCTTCGAGCGTCATCCGGCCGAGCAAGTCCGCGACGCGCCGCTCGACGAGTAGCTTCGGGTTCTTGTAGTCGGGCGCCCTTCCCTGCGTCCCCGCCCCGCGCGGCGCGGTCAAAGACAGGACGAGCGCCGCGCACAACAGCGCGAGGGCGCGCGCCCTTCTCTGTCGGCGAAGAACAGGCGTCGTGGTCAACCTCATCGAAACAGTCCCTCCTGGTTTAGCGTGACGGGAAGCGTGTGACCCGCCAACTGACACGGCCGCGGAGCGGGTCGCTTTGCAGCGCGTAGGCGCCGGCCGAGCCTTTCAGGTTGAGCGCCCGCACGTCGCCGTCGGGCAGCGCGAAGAGACCCGAGGCCGGCGCGTCGTCGGTGCTGAAGACGCGCAGCTCGACGTTGCGCCAGTCGATGTTGGCCGTGCTCTGCGCGACACGAACGTGCGGGACGACCGAGTGATTTCTGACCAGCAGCACGACCGGAATCGGCCCCGCCTTTATACGCCGCCAGCGCTCGCCCGCGTGCAGCTCGCCCGTCTGGTAGTCGATCCACTCGCCGGGCGGAAGATAAACGCGTCGGCCGTCGCCCGGCTCCATCAGGGGTGCGACCAACAGGTCTGAGCCGAAGAGATACTCGTCGTCCACAGTCCAGCAGGTCGGGTCGCCGGGGTACTCGAAGAAGAGCGCGCGCAGCATCGGGAAGCCTTGCGCCGAAGATTCCTTCGCCTGCGCGACGATATACGGCATCAGCGAGTAGCGCAGCCCGAGCGCGCGGCGGAAGTCTTCCGTTAGCGCCTCGTCGTACTCCCAAGGCTCGCGCGGCGGCGCACCGTGCGCGCGCGTGTGCGAGGTGAGCGCGCCCCACGCCAGCCAACGCCGGTAGAGGTCGCGCGGCGCGCGGTCTACGAAGCCGCCAACGTCGTGACTCCAGTAGGTGAAGCCCGACAGCCCGAACGAGAGGCCGCCGCGAAGCTGCGCCGCCATCGCCGAATCTGTGTTCTCCGCGTCGCCGCCCCAATGCAGAGGGTAACGCTGGCTCCCGGCCCACGCGCTCCGCGCCCAGATGACGTTCTCGCCCGTCGTCTCGCGCGTCACGTCGGCGACCGCCTTGTTGTAGCGCAGCGGGTAGAGGTTGTGCTCGTACAGCCCCGTCCGCCCCGACGCGTAAAGCCCCGAGGCGGGCGCGCCCTCGCCGAAGTCAACCTTGATGGCGCCGACGCCCATCTTCAAAAGCGCCGCGAGCTTCGACTGATACCAGCGCACCGCGTCGGGGTTGCTCATGTCGAGCACCGCGTCCTCCGGGGACGCGCCGCCCGACTCGTCCCTCACCGCGTACCCCTTCGAGACTATCTCGCCGAACAGCTCGTTCTTCGGCGTGAAGTAGGTGTACTGCCAGAGGCTCACGCGGAAGCCCTGGCTTTTCAAATCCGCGATCATCTTCGCCGGGTCGCGGAAGCGCGTGCGGGAGAACTGGAAGTTGCTTCGCCACTCGGTCTCGAACCAGCCGGTGTCGAGGTGTATCACGTCCGCGGGGACGCGGTGCGCGCGCAGCTTCGCGGCCACGTCGCGCACCTCGTCCTCCGACTTATAAGTGATGCGGCTCATCCAGAAGCCGAATGACCAGAGCGGCGGGACGGGGCTGCGACCCGTCAGCTGTGTGTACTCGGAGAGCACGTCCTTCGGGTCGCCGAGGAAGACGAAGAGGTCGAGCGTCTCGTCGGCCGTGTAGACGACGTTGTGACGGTCGTAGGTCTTGCCGAAGTCGAAGGTGACGGGCGCAGAGGTGTGGACGAAGACGCCGTAGCCGCGGCTCGACAGGAAGAAGGGGACGGGCTTATACATCCACTCGTTCTGGACGCCCATCGCGTCGCGCGTCCACGCGTTGACCTTCTGCCCGCGCTTGTCGAGCCGCGTGAACGACTCGCCGCAGCCGAAGATTTTCTCGTCGTGCGCAAGCTTGAAGGTGGCGGCGACGCGGCGGCCGAGGTCGGAGGCGCGGCGGACGAACGAGAAGGGGACGGGCGTGAAGTACGTGTGCGGGTCGCCCAAGCCTTGCGTGCGCGTCAGGAGCCGCCCCGCGGCGTCGTAGAACTCGACGCGCCACGGCTCCTTCACGATTCTCACGCGGCCGTGCGCGCTCGTGTAGGTGACGGCCTCGGCGGTCTGCTCGACCTTCCACGATTTATCGACGGGCGGGGCGCCGACGAGCATCAGCGAATGCTCGTCAGTCAGGGGCGCGTTGCGCGTGTTGAAGCGCAGGCGCACGGCGCGCGGGCTGACGAAGTCGATGCGGAACGGGAGCGCGGGGTCGGCGTCGTACTCTGTGCCGGGGAACTCGGTGGCTTTGGCGCGGCCGAGACCCACGTCGATCTTGTTGAAGGAGAGCGTGGTCGTGCGCGCGTACCTGTCCCACTGGAGCGTCCCGCGCCCGGTCGTCGCGTCGAACTCTTTGACGCGGGCACCGACGAAGTAGACGTTCTCCATCCGTTGAAAGTCCTGGCTCACGTCCGGCGGGTCGCCGAGCGCGAAGGGCTGCTGCGCGAGCGCCGCGTCGTGCCGGAAGGCGCAGGCGCAGACGAGCGCGAGCGCCAGACACAACGCGCGGCCGACCTTTGTTGCAATCGTGGACAAAAGCCTCGGCCACACATTATCATCGCCGGCGCAAGCGCTCATGTTCTCACCACGGTTCGGCCTGTTTGAAGGAGTTTAGACTGTTGGAGCTTGGCGCACGCATTCTCATCCAATCCCCTTCCCTTTTTCAAGCACTATTTGTCGGGGCGCGCCAGAAGCCCTCGCGTCGAACCTTTATGAGACGACTCCTGCCGCTGCTCATCATCTGCCTGCTCGCCCCGCACGCCGACGCGCGACAGCCCGCGCCCGTTCGTGACGAAGGGGTGCGGCCCTTCCTTCATCAACTCTTCGCCGACCACATGGTGCTGCAACGCGGCGCGCGCGTGCCCGTCTGGGGCTGGACGACGCCGGGCGCGCGCGTCTCCGTCCGCATGTGGGGTCGCGAGGCGTGGGCGACGGCCGACGCGCGCGGCCGCTGGACGGCGCGGCTCGGCCCCTTCGAGGCGGGCGGCCCGCACACGCTCACCGTCGAAGGGCCTCGAAGCGTGACGTTGAAGGACGTTTTGGTCGGCGACGTGTGGCTCGCCTCGGGTCAGTCGAACATGGAGATGGGCATCACGCAGGTTGAAAACGCTGCCGAAGAGGTGGCGCGCGCCGACCACCCGCTGATTCGCCTCTTCGCCGTCCCGAAGGTCGCGTCGGCGCGGCCGCGCGAGACGGTGGGCGCGCGTTGGCTGGTCTGCAACCCGACGAACGTCGCGGCCGGCGGCTGGGGCGGCTTCTCGGCGGTCGCGTACTTCTTCGGGCGCCGCCTGCACACCGAGTTGAACGTCCCCGTCGGACTCATCCACGCGTCTTGGAGCGGGTCGGCCGCCGAGAGCTGGGTCAGCCCCGAGGCGCTCGCGTCGATGCCGGAGTTCCGGCCCGCCCTCGCAGACCTTGAGAAGACTTGGGCGGACACGAAAGTCACGCCCGCCGATTTCGACAGGCGGATGGAAGAGTGGTGGGAGAAGAACGACCCCGGCTCGGCCGCCGCGCACGGTTGGGCCGACCCCGCGCTCGACGTGTCGGGCTGGAAGAGGATGCGGCTGCCGCGTGCGTGGGAGGAGGCGGGGCTTCCCGGTTTCGACGGCGTGGTCTGGTTCCGCCGGACGTTCGAGCTCCCGCGCGACTGGGCGGGGCGTGACCTCACGCTCAGCCTCGGCCCCATCGACGACCGCGACACGACCTACGTCAACGGCTTCCCGGTCGGCGGCTTGAGCCAGTGGGACGCGCCGCGCAGCTACCGCGTCCCCGCGCGTCTGCTTAAAGAGGGCGTCAACACCGTCGCCGTCCGCGTGCTCGACACCGGCGTCGGCGGGGGCATCTTCGGCGAGCCGGTGCAGTTGAGCGTCGCGCCCGCCGGGGGCGACTCGGCCGCCCTCTCGCTCGCGGGCGAGTGGAGCTACCGCGCGAGCGTCGCGCTCGGCGACGTGGCGGCGCCCCCGCCCCCGCAGGGCGGGAACGACTACGGCGTCCCCTCGATACGTTACAACGGCATGATCGCGCCGCTGCTGCCCTTCGCCGTGCGCGGGGCCATCTGGTATCAGGGCGAGACCAACGTCGGCCGCGCCGCGCAGTACGAGCGCCTGCTCCCGCTGCTCATCCGCGACTGGCGCGCGCGCTTTCGTTCGGGCGAGTTCCCCTTCCTCGTCGTCCAGCTCGCCAACTACCTCGAACGTCGGGAGGAGCCGGCCGACTCCGAGTGGGCGCGACTGCGCGAGGCGCAACTCCGCGTCTCGCAAGCGGTGCCGCACTCCGGCCTCGCCGTCGCCATCGACATCGGCGACGCCAAGGACATCCACCCGAAGAACAAGCGCGACGTGGGCGAGCGGCTGGCGCTCGCCGCGCTGGCGAAGGTCTACGGCCGCAAGGTCGAGTATTCCGGCCCCGTCTACCGGCGCATGAAGATCGAGGGCGACCGCGCGCGCCTCTCCTTCGACCACGCGGCGGGTGGGCTGGTCGCCAAAGGCGGAGGGGGCTTGAGCGGCTTCGCCGTCGCGGGCGAGGACGGCCGCTTCGCCTGGGCGGAGGCGTCGATTGAAGGCGATGAGGTCGTCGTCCGTTCGCCGCGCGTGAGGCGGCCGTCGGCCGTCCGCTACGGCTGGGCCGACAACCCCGTCTGCAACCTCTACAACCGCGCGGGGCTTCCCGCCTCGCCCTTCCGCACCGACGACTTCAAGGCCGGGAGTCACTGAGCAGCTCGCGGTAGAACTGCTGCATGACGTAGAAAGCCTTCTTCTTCACGCCGCGGTCGGAGATGAGTCCCTTGCGGTTGTAGAAGTCCTGGATGCCCGGCAGCGGGCGGCGCGGCGAGCGGAAGTCGGTCAGAATCCAGGGGCTGGTGCCGCGCAGGAACGGTATCCGCTTGAGCATCGCGACCTGATGGCGGTAGAGGCTCTCCTGATACTCCTCCGTCCAGCGCGTCAGCTCGTCGCCGTGGTGGCCCTGCAAGGCGTCGCCGCCGAACTCGCTCATCACGAGCGGCTTCCCGTAAGAAGTCTTCCAAGCCATCCCGTCCGCCTTCGCGGGCAGTCCGTCGTACCAGCCGAGGTACTCGTTGCACCCGAGCACGTCGAGGTGCTCGCCGAGGGGGTCGTCAATCACCTGCGTCCGCTCGCCCTCGTAGTGGCGTTCGAGCGCCGCCGTGACGAGGCGCGTCGGGTCAAGCTCGCGCGCGCGCCCGACCAGCGAAGTGAGGAAGCGCAGACGCGCGTCGCCGGGCGGCGTCTCGTTCGCCACCGACCAGAGGACGACCGACGCGCGGTTGCGGTCGCGCGTGATCATCTCTTCGAGTTGCCGGCGCGCGGCCTCGAACGTCTCGGGGTTCTCCCAGAGGATCGTCCAGTAGACCGGCACCTCCGACCAGACCATCAACCCCATCCGGTCGGCCTCGCGCACCATCTGCTCGTTGTGCGGGTAGTGGGCGAGCCGGACGAAGTTGCAGCCCATCTCTTTGGCCCAGCCGAGGAGCGTGCGCGCGTCTTCGGCGCCGTAGGCCCGGCCGCCGCGGAGCGGCGCCTCTTCGTGAATGGAGACGCCGCGCAGGAAGACGGGTTTGCCGTTGAGCAGGATGTCGGCGCCGCGCACCTCGACGCTGCGGAAGCCGACGCGCTCGCTCACCGAGTCGGTCTCGGCCGCGAGCGTCACTTCGTAGAGCCTCGGGTTCTCGGGCGACCAGAGCGTGAGGCCGGCGTCGAACTTGAACTCGGCGTAGCCGCGCGCGTCCGTCTCGACGACGCGCCCGACGTTCGCCTCGGGGATTCTGATTGCGACGCGCTGGCGCGCGCGCTTCCCGTTGAGCCTGACCCAGCCGGCGACCTCGCGCGTCGAGCCGCGACGAAGCTGCACGAAGTAGTCTTCGACGAAGGTCTCGGGCAGCTCGATGAGCGTCACCTCGCGGGTCAGCCCGCCGTAGTTCCACCAGTCGGTGTTGACGGTCGGGACGGCCTCGCGGCGGCGCTTGTTGTCCACCTTGACGACGACGAAGTTCTCGCCCGCGCGGACGAGTCCTGTGACCTCGAAGTCGAACGGCGTGAAGCCGCCCTCATGCCTGCCCGCCTTCTCGCCGTTGAGGTAAACGTCGGCCGCGTAGTTGGCGGCGCCGAAGTGGAGGAAGAGGCGCGTGCCGGGCTTCGGCGTGTAGCCGAAAGACTTCTTGTACCAGACCGTGCCCTCGTAGAAGAGCAGCCGCGCGTCCTGCGTGTTCCAGTCGCCGGGGACGTTGAGCTGGTCGGACTTGTCGAAGTCGTACTCGACGAGGTCGCTCTTGTCGCGCGGCTTGGCGTTGCGGAAGTAGCCGTTGGGGCTAGGCTGGTAGCGGTAGTCGTAGAAGCCGTTCTCGTAAGGGTCGATGATCGTCCGCCAGCGCCCCGCGAGGCTCACGGACGCGCGCCCGCCCGCGTTGGCGACGAGCGTGCCCTGCGCCCGCGCGCCCGCCTGCTGAAGAAACAGCAGCGCGAGCGCCAGCGCCGCCCTTCTTAGTTTGTCACGCAGCACTTTCTTCCGCGGCCTCCCTTACGGCCGGCATTTTACACGGCGCGGCCGCCCGCGTCTCCGGGCGCGGCTTTGGCAAAAGGTGGCCGGAGACGTTATAGTCGGGCCGCCGCGACACGACGCGGACAAATCACACGAACAGATGACCGCGCCCTTGCAACCGCACGCCACACAGGAGAGCTTGGCGGATTACGTCGCGCGGATGCGCCCGCCCATCGAGCAGGCGCTCCGCCGTCACCTCCCCTCAACCTCCGCACAGTTCGAGACCCCTTACAACGAGGCGTTGGAGTACGCGCTCTTCCCCGGCGGGAAGCGGCTGCGCCCGGTGCTGACGCTGCTCGGCGCGGAGTTGGTCGGCGGGCGCGCCGAAGAAGTGTTTGACGCCGCCGCCGCGGTCGAGTTCATCCACACCAGCTCGCTCGTCTTCGACGACCTGCCGTGCATGGACGACGCGCGCGCGCGGCGCGGCCGCGAGCCGCTGCACCGGCTCTACGGCGACGGCGTCGCCATCCTCGTCGCGCTCGGCCTGCTCAACGCCGCCTACGGCATCGTCGCGAACGCCGCGCCGTCCGCGCCTGAGCGCGCCCGCGCCGCGCACGCCGAAATCGTCGAGTGCATCGGCCCGCGCGGCATGGTCGCGGGTCAGGCCATCGACCTCGCGAGCGACGGCGCGCGCACGGCCGCCGCCGCGCCGGGCGAGTTCGACGCCGCGCGCAACCTGAAGACCTCGTCGCTGATGCGGCTCGCCGTCGGCCTCGGCGCCATCCTCTGCGGCGCGGACGCGCGCCAGCTCGCGGCGCTCGCGCGCGTGGCCGAACTGCTCGGCAACGCCTACCAGATTAGAGACGACCTGCACGACCTGCACGAGGACTCGGCCACTTCTGCGTCTTCGCATGACGCCGACCACGCACTCGGGCGCGAACGCATCGAGGCGCAGGTGGGCGAGGTCAAGCGTGTGTTAGCGAGCGAGTTCGGCGACGGCCCGGCCGCACGCCGCCTGCGCGAGCTGGCCGACTTCATCGCCAATCACCGCGGCTGAAAACCCCGACACTGTTCACACGCCTCTTAGAGCCGGTTAACTTTCGTCTCGGCGTTCGGTGCGGCGGATGAACCCGCGTTGGGCGAGGTGGTCGATGATGAGGTCGGCGTTCTCTTCGGCGGTGCGGGTCTCGGTCTCGATCCTCAGCTCGGGGCTGGACGGCGGCTCGTAGGCGTCATCGACGCCGGTGAAGGATTTAATCTTTCCCGCCCGCGCGAGCGCGTACATCCCCTTCGTGTCGCGCCGCTCGCAGACCTCCAGAGGCGTATCGACGAAGACCTCGACGAAGCGCTCCTGGCCGACCATCGCGCGGCACTCGTTGCGCGTCGCGCTGTAGGGGCTGACCGCCGCGCAGACCGCCGCCCCGCCGTGCCGCGCCACCTCCGAGGCGACGTAGGCGATGCGCCGGACGTTGGTGTCGCGATCCTCTTTGCTAAAGCCCAGGCCCTTCGAGAGGTGCGCGCGCACCGCGTCGCCGTCGAGCGAGGTGACGCGCCGGCCGTACTCCAAAAGCTTCACCGTCAGGATGTCGGCGGTCGTAGACTTCCCCGCGCCGCTCAAGCCCGTGAACCAGACGCAGAACCCTTGCGCGTGGCGCGGCGGGTACGCCTGCCGCAGCACGGCCGCGACCTCCGGCCGCATGAACCACGCGGGGATTTCGCGCCCGCCTTCGAGGTAGTCTTCCCTCAACTCGCTGCCCGAGATGGAGAGCGTCCGCGCGCCCTCGGCCACGGCCGTCTGCTCCTCGTAGCGGTCTTCCCCCGGCAGGTAGACCATCTCGCTGAAGGCGAGCGGGCGGACGCCGATCTCTTCCGAGTGGCGCGCGACCAACTCCTGCGCGTCGTAGGGGCCGTAGAAGGGGCGCCCCTGCGAGTCGTTGCCGGGGCTGGCGTGGTCGCGGCCGACGATGAAGTGGTTGGCGCCGAAGTTGCGCCGGATGAGCGCGTGCCAGAGCGCCTCGCGCGGCCCGCACATGCGCATCGCCAGCGGGAGCAGCGCGAGCACCGTCGCGCGCGGGTCGTAGTAGTCGGCGGCGAGAATCTTGTAGGTGCGGACGCGCGTGTAGTAGTCAACGTCGCCGGGCTTGGTCAGCCCGACGGTCGGGTGTAAGAGGAGCGTCCCGTCGATGCGGCGCGCGGCGCGCGCGGTCAGCTCCTCGTGCGCGCGGTGGAGCGGGTTGCGCGTCTGGAAGGCGACGACGTTCGGGCGGCCGAGCGCCGACAGCCTTTCGCGCACCCGCGCCGGCGTCAGCCGCAGGCTCTTGAAGTCGTAGTGTCGCGGCGGCGAGAGCACGCGCAGCTCGCCCGAGGCGTACAGGTCGCCCCAAGAGTTCATCTCGGCGACGAGCGGGTGGCGCGCGTCAACGGTTCCGCAGACGGCGCGCGCCTCGCGCTCGCGGTCGCGCTCGTAAATCTCCTCGACGCGCATGACCGCCAGCAGGTTGTTGTGCTGGTCGGAGAGCGCGACCTCCGAGTCGAGCCGGACGCCCGCGTCCGGGGGGAGCGGGAGCGTGACGGGGATGGGGTAGAGCGTGCCGTCGGCGAGCCGCATCCGTTCGAGCACGCCCGCGTAGTCCGCTTGACCCATGAAGCGCGTGAGCGGCGAGAAGCCGCCGCACGCGAGCAGTTCGAGGTCGCACACGCCGCGCGCCGTGAGCTGCACGCGCGGCAGCGCCGCCGCGCGCGACAGAAGCTCGCCGCCGTCTTCGGACGCGAGCAGGTTGACGAGGGCGCCGCCGTAAGGCTCTATCAAGCCGGGCGGGCCGGGCCGGGGTTCAAGGTTCTCCGACACGTTCTTACTCATTCGTTCAAAGGTTCCGTGGAGGCTCTGTAGTCTTCGAGCGCGAACTGCGGGACGGGGGTCGGCTCGGCCGCGTGGCAGGTGATGGGGTTGCTGAAGTCGGACATGCGGCGCGCGACCGTGGCCTCGTGGAGGCGGCGCGTGCCGCGCTCGGCGAAGCGCACGCGCCACGCGTCGGCGTGCGCCGGCTCGGCCGCGAGGAAGTGTAGGTCTTCGACGCCCAGAAGCCCCGTCTCGCCGCGCACGAACGCCTCGGCCGCCTGTATGAAGTGCGAGTAGCAGGCGCGGCCGCGGAACTCGCCGGGCGCGACGCGCCCCGCGCGGTACCCCTCGGCGATGGCCACACCGGACTCGGGCGTCGTGTGCGCGTAGAAGAGGCCGTGCGGGAAGCAGACGAGGTTGCCGGCGAAGCGGTCGCCGCCGACGTGCGACGACTGCCAGACCGCATCGCCGACGGACTCACGCAAAGCGTTGTAGACGGGGACGCCGAACTTCGCGCAGCACTTGTCGCGCCGGCCGTGGGTGCAGACGAGGAAGAGCGGCTCGTCCAACGTCTCGCCGCCCTGCGTGTCACGGCCCGAGGCGACCGCCGAAAGGTCGTAGGCGAGCAGGTCGTAGTACCGCTCGACCCGCAGCCGCACGACGGAGGGCGCGCGCTCGCGGCAGCGCACGACGAAGAGGTTCATGCGCGGGTCGGTGCGCCCGCGGTCGGTCTTGACGAAGAGGACGCGCGAGTGTCGTATGCGCGCCGTCGCGTCTTTAAAGAATCGTTTGACCTCGGGCGGGAGCGCGCTCTCCTCGAAGGCGCGGCGCGACCAGCCGTGCGGGTATTCGAGCAGCAGCCAGACCGCGCCGGTTGAGGCCGTGCCGACGCCGCTCTCGCCCGAGCGGCGCGAGAGTTCCGAGCAGAAAAAGCGCGAGGCGTCGGGGCGCGCCGCGTCCACTTCCTTCTCCGGCGTCACGCGTCACCCTCTCCGCTCTCGGCGCGCTCGAACGCGACCAGCCCGTGCAGCGCCAGCTCCGCGACGAAGGCTTGCACCTTCGACGGCGCGAGCCGGCCGCGCGCGGCCTCGCACAGCTCGTTGACCGTGCAGGCGCGCCGCTCCGCGAGCCGACGCAACACGGGGGCGGCGTCTTCGGCGAAGCGCCAGCGTCGGCCGAGACAGTCGAACTCGACGACGCCGCCCGACGCCGCGACCTTGAGCGGGCGCGGCGCGAGCAGGCGGACGAATGCGTCGGGCGCGGGCGGCGTCGCTCCGGGCGTCGCGACCCACGGCAGCTCGACGCGCGCGCGCGAGTCGGCGCGGGAGTCGAGGTCTTCGTAAAACTTCTCGACGAGAGAGTCGTCCCACGCCGTCAGAAGCTCTTCGCGCAGCCGGGCGGCGTGCGCGGCGCGCGAGTCGGCAGAGGCGAAGCGCGGGAGGTCGCGGCGGAACGTCTCGCTCGCGCGCATCCGCTCCGAGAGCCAGCGCAGGAGGTCGAGCCCCGTGCGGTTGTGGACGCCGACCGTCAGGTGGAGCGTCGGCTCGGCCAGAGGCTCGGCGACGTGCCACCACCCGCGCGGAATGTAGAGCAGGTCGCCGTCTTCGAGCGTCCCCTCCCACAGCGGCGCGCGCGCCGGCTTCTCCGCCTTCTCGATGTCGTTGACGAGCGGGTGGGGGCGCGTCTGCCCGTAGACGCTCCAACGCTTTCTCCCCGCGACCTGGAGGATGAAAACGTCGTGGTCGTCCCAGTGGAGGTCGAAGCCGCGCGAGGTCTGCCAGCCGGCGTAGAGGTTGACCTGCACGCGCTCGCGGAAGAAGAGTTCGAGGTCGCGCGCCAGCTCCTCGACCGGCGCGGAAAGCTCGTCAACCGCGTCGAGGACGAGCGTCGCGCCCTCGCGCAGTTGCCGCGTCAACTCGGGGCCTTTGAGCCTCGGGATGGACGCACTCTGGCGCGCGTTCTTCGTGTGACGCAGGTAGGACGAGACGGGGACGGGCTTGCCGTCGCGCACCAGCCGCAGGCGCGGGAAGTCGAGACGGTGGCGGCGCAGTATGTCGCTCAGACGCGCCCACGGCATCATGCGCGCGAAGCGCCCCGCGCGCCCGCGGACGTGCAAGAAGCCCGCGCCCCAGTAGGAGTCGAGGAACTCCTCCGGGGCGCAAGGCTCAAGCATCCGCGCCAGGCTCTCAAGGCCCGGGGTCGGCCGTGTCCGCGCGACGCTCATCAGTCGCGGCTATCGACGGCGTCTACGGGGCGCGCCGCGGCCGACGCGTCCGAGCCGTCGGCGTCGGAGCCGTCCGCGTTCTCGGGCTGGATGCCGAGCGGGTCCATCCCGTCGGCGTCAAGCCCCGTGTCGTTGCCGTCCGCGTCCGACACGTCCGTGCCGTCGGCGTCCGAGTCGTCGCCGCCTTCGTCCGAGGCGTCCGAGTCGCCCGCGTCGGAGTCGTCGCCGCCGAGCGCGTCGCTCGCGTCGGAGTCCGAAGTGTCGTCGCCGAGAAGTCCGCCCTTGCCGCTGTCCGAGTCGTCGCCGCTCAGCTTGTGCTGCGCCGCGCCCTGCAACGGATCGACCGAGAGTAAGAGGCCAGAAGTGGACTCCTCGCGCTGCTCGCCCGCGCCGGGCTGCACGTTGTCTGCCATGCCCTTTTCTCCTTCCGAGTTGTAAAAGCGATTGGCGGCCAGCTTAGTACGGCCGGGCGGGCGGGGACAAGTAGCGGCGGGTGAAATCGGCCGGGGCGGGCTTCCGGATCAGTGGACGGCCTGCGCGGCGGCGGCCGCCTTGCGCTGCGAGATTTCGTCCACGAGCCCGGTGATGCGCTCGACGGTGAAGGGCTTCGGGATGACCCAGTCGGCTTGGGCGGCCGACTGCTCCTCGGCGGTGACGGTGTCGCCCCAGCCGGTGATGACGGCGAGCGCGAGCCGGTCGTCGCGCTCGCGCACGGCGCGCGCCAACTCCCAGCCGCTCATGCCGGGCAGCCCCACGTCGGTGAAGACCGCGTCGAACCCCTGCCCGTCGAAGAGCGTCAGCGCCTCGCGCCCCTCGCCCGCGAGCACGACCTCGCAGCCCTCGCGTTCGAGGATGTCGGCCAGCAGCTCGCGGACGTAGTCCTCGTCGTCCACGACGAGGATGCGCAGAGTGCCGTCGGCGCGCACGGCCGGCAGCGGCCCCGTCTCGTTGATGCGCTGCGTGTCCGACTCGCCGACGACGGGGAAGTTCATGCGGAAGGTCGTGCCGCGCCCGACCTCGGACTCGACATCGACGCGCCCCTCGTGGCGGCGGATGATGCCGTAGCTGACGGAAAGCCCGAGCCCCATCCCCGCCTTGCCCTTCGTCGTGAAGAACGGGTCGAAGATGCGCGAGCGCACGTCCTCGGGCATCCCCGTCCCCGTGTCCGCGACCGTGAGCACGACCTCGTCGCCCGCTTCGTGCGTCGAGAGCGTGAGCGTGCCGCCCTCCGGCATCGCGTCCACGGCGTTGAAGACCATGTTGACCAGCACCTCGCGCAGCTCGCCGGCGTCGCCCATGATGACCGCGTTCGAGCCGATCTGGCGGACGAGCTTGATGTGGACGTTGGCCGCCTCGGCGTAGTCCTTCCAGCGCGGGCGCGTGATCTCGGCGACTTCGAGCATCAACTGGTCAACGTCGATGCGCACGAAGTCCTGGTCGCGCCGCTGGCGCGCGAAGTCCTGAATGCGCTTGACGGTCTTGGCGCCGTCCTCGGCCGTCTGGATGATGATGCGGAGGCCGCGCCGGATGTCCTTCATGTCTACGGCGTCGATCATGAGCTGCGCGCGCGCCAGTATCCCGGTCAGCGTGTTGTTAAAGTTGTGCGCCACGCCCGACGCCAGCTCGCCCAGCGCGGAGAGCTTCTCCATCTGCGCGTAGTGCTCGCGCATCCGCTCGCGCTCGGCCTGCTCGGCGGCGGCGGCCGACGCCTCGACGCTCCTGATGTAGCTGCGGTAGGTCAGGTAGACGATGGTGATGATCGGCGCCGTCAGCAGGATGTAGTAGAAGCCGAAGCGGACGACGACGCGCGAGATGAGGCCGGCGGCCGACGCGCCCGCCAGTTGCGTGATCGAAGACCAGAGGTAGTAGCGGCTCCAGGTGTGCGCGACGTTCATGTCGCGCCTGAGCGCCGTGTGCGCCGAGGCGAGCCACGAATTTGTAAGGTACTGCACGACCGACATCACGCAGATGGCTGAGAGGAAGACCCCCAGGTTCTCGTTCTTCGGCAGCTCCTCGGGCGGCCCGAAGATTCGACCCATCACGGTCGCCGTGATGAAGGTCGAGGTCGTCATCTGCGCGCAGTTGAAGGCGACCGTCTTGAGCTTGTCGCCGAAGCGGTGGGAGGAGTAGGCGCTCTCGGCCGCCGACAAGAGCGTCGCCGGGCCGCCGCCGTAGAGCAGCATCGTCAGGAAGATGAAGGTGTCCGAGACGGTGATGTGCCCGCCGTCGGAGTGCGGGATTTGAATCTCGACGCGTGCGCTGAGGAAGACCGTCACCGT
Organism: Pyrinomonadaceae bacterium; assembly: GCA_036388915.1. Classification (GTDB taxonomy): domain Bacteria; phylum Acidobacteriota; class Blastocatellia; order Pyrinomonadales; family Pyrinomonadaceae; genus QHXN01. Next base: position 246 of record DASVQX010000025.1, on the reverse strand, counting down.
CGCCAGCAAATAGAACCGCAGGTCAACCTGCGCGAAGGACATCGTGGCCAGGCAGAGGACGAGCGCGACCACCGCGAGCGCGATGACGAACCGGACGTAATACTCTAGCCACTGCTTGCTGTCCATCTATTTCTGGCGAGGCCCGGCGTGTGGGCACGTGTCTGCGCGGTGAGGCGCCCCGGCCATACGTACGAAGTTTAGTGGCTGCACCTCCCACAGTCAAAGTGGGGCGGGGGGGGGGGGGGG